>DIUY01000011.1:336154-422506 GCA_002422395.1 Methylococcaceae bacterium UBA6146
TGGTGGCGTTATCGCCTGCCTTTCGGCGCTGTTGTTTGTGTATTGGGTCTTCTGTTAGGTGAGTGGGTCAACAGATACTTGAACTTCTGGGGATGGACTTATTTCCCAGTTAACTTTTGCTTCCCTTCAAACCTGATGCCAGGTGCTATCGTTCTTGATGTTGTCTTAATGATGACTGGAAGTATGACTGCAACTGCCGTTATTGGTGGTATGGCTTGGGGCTTATTATTCTACCCAGGCAACTGGCCAATCATTGCTCCATTACATGTTCCTGTTGAATATAATGGCATGATGATGACTTTAGCCGATTTACAAGGTTACCACTACGTAAGGACTGGTACACCTGAGTACATCAGAATGGTTGAAAAAGGTACACTAAGAACTTTCGGTAAAGACGTTGCTCCAGTATCAGCGTTCTTCTCTGCTTTCGTGAGTATCTTAATCTACTTCTTGTGGCATTTCTTCGGTCAATGGTTTGCAAAAACTGACTTCGTAAAAGCTGCATAATTAAGTACGATTGTTAAATGAAAAAAATACTGGCGGTTTGTTTGTCTTTAAGATGTCAAAACCGCTAGATACTCTGAAAACTATAGATTCTCTATTATAGAGGAGGATATATGAAATTAATTAAAGACAAGGTTGCTAAATTGTCCTTTGTCGCACTGCTGGCTACTGTTTCAGCAGCGATGCTTTACACACCAACTGCATCAGCTCATGGTGAAAAATCGCAAGCCGCTTTCATGCGTATGCGTACCATTCACTGGTTTGACTTAAACTGGTCAAAAGAAGAAGTTGCGGTTAACGATACAATGACTATTTCCGGTAAATTTTTCGTATTTAGCGGATGGCCAGAAACTGTTGATAAACCAGAAATTTCATTCTTGAACATCGGTATTCCTGGTCCTGTATTTATTCGTGCCGGATCTTGGATCGGTGGTCAATTAGTCCCACGTTCAGTTTCTTTGGAGCTGGGTGAAACTTATGACTTTAAGGTATTGTTAAAAGCACGTCGTCCTGGTGACTGGCACGTTCACACAATGTTGAACGTAAAAGGTGGCGGCCCTATCATCGGGCCAGGTAAGTGGGTCACTATAACTGGTTCTATGAGTGATTTCGTTAACAACGTCACTACGTTGACTGGCGAAACTATCAACTTGGAAACATACAACTTAGAAAACATCTACTTCTGGCATGCTTTCTGGTATGCATTAGGCTTAGCATGGCTGTTCTATTGGGCTCGTAAGCCAATGTTTGTTCCACGTTCTATCGCTGTTGAATCGGGTAAAGCTGATTCTTTAATTTCAGCGACTGACAAAAAAGTTGCAATGGGTTTTGCTGCGGGTACTATCGCTATCGTTGCCATCTCAATGGGCAATTCAAATGAACAGTTCCCAGTAACAACTCCTTTACAAGCTGGTTTGTTACGCGGTATCAAATCAATTGAAATGCCTGCAACTACTGTTAGCGTAAAAGTTGAAGATGCAACTTATCGTGTACCAGGTCGTGCAATGCAGATGACTCTGACCATCACTAACAATGGCGATTCAGCTGTTCGTTTAGGTGAGTTCAACACTGCTGGTGTTCGTTTTATGGACTCCAATGTTGCACAAGATGAAACAGGTTATCCTGATGACTTGTTGGCTGAAGAAGGCTTGACTGTTAGCGATAACAGCCCACTTGCTCCAGGTCAATCAAGAACAGTTCAAGTAACTGCTTCTGATGCTGCATGGGAAGTTTATCGTTTAGCTGACTTGATCTATGATCCAGATAGCCGTTTTGCTGGATTGTTGTTCTTCTTTGATGAAGCTGGAAACCGTCAATTGGTTACGATTGATGCTCCATTGATCCCAACTTTCATCTAATGAAGTGATTAGCGAACAGCTCAGGCTGTAAAGCTAATTGATTAAAAACCCCCGTTACATTAATTGTGACGGGGGTTTTTTTATATGAAAAGTCACCGCTTGAGTATATGCCAAAATCGCATTGTTAATGAAACATGCCATTCTTCAGTTCCCCATTTTGTTTGAGTATTAAACAAAGCATGACGGAGCATTAGAATGTTTGGTAGTGGCTAAATTTTAAATGATAGCTGCAAATTGCAAGAAAGAATAAACCCGCCATGAATGACCCAGTCATGACAAGTGCCATCCTTTAGAAAAAGGAGGACGTTTTTCGTGTCATACGCCCAAGCCGCTGGCGCAAAGGTGCTGCTGTTCCTACCCGCACGACGCCCATAGATTTGAACGTTCCTCATAGCCCCCACTTTATACTCTTCCTTGCGCGTTTCACTGTTCCTGACGGCGAGCTAGCACCTCACTGGCATCCATAGAGTCTTTGCGCCGGTATTGTTGATCGCCGCAAGCGTTGCGGCTGTTTTTACTTTGGCGGTTTCGGTATCTATAGTTCACTGTCTTCGTTATCGTCCTTCGGGTAAAGCCATCACTTTAAGTTATCATTTAAAGTTAGCCACTACAGGTTTTTGCTCCAGCAGACCTGCACCGTTTTCAGGGTGAACTGGTACCCATTTATGCCATTGGGGTATTTCGGGGAAATCGCTGGGCAACATCCGCCATTTATGCCCTGTGGGTACTGGCAAACCGCTTTTTAGTATATACAGGACGGCAAAGAATATGTCATACAAATCAACGGGACGCGGACGGGTTTTCTTGCAGGCCGTTTCCAGTAGCTCATTGACTTGTTCGAACTGCTCACGGCTTATGCCACTAGGGTAAGTTTTTCTCATACCTCTATTCTAAAGGCTTGTAGGGGATATTGAATGAGCCTATTCTCGTTAAATATTAACGTTTACCAAAATAGATAGCCCAGAAAGTGATTGACTAGTTGCTGTAACCCCCCTATAGTTTTAGACTTTTTATTGTTGGAGAAATAGAGTGAGTGATTCAGTTCTTCATGTGAGTGATAGTGAATTTAATGAAATGGTTATTAAGGCTGGTGGCCCAGTATTAGTTGACTATTGGGCTGAATGGTGCGGGCCTTGCAAGATGATAGCTCCTGTCCTTGATGCTATTGCCGAGGAATATGCGGGTAAGTTGACTGTTGTTAAATTAAACATAGACGACAACCCACAAACGCCGCAGCATTATGGCGTCCGTGGCATTCCTACTTTAATGTTGTTTAAGGAAGGCGAGGTGGAAGCCACTAAGGTCGGTGCTTTGAGCAAGGCAGAGCTAGCTAAGTTTATCGATACTAATATATAACATCACGCCTTACTCAGACTTGTTACAAAAAGTTGGACGGGTCTGAGTGCATCAGTTATACTTTAAGAGTGCGAAAATCTACGCACTCAATCATGTCATCCAATTTACACCCCAAAATTCTAATCCTGTCCTGTTATGGTGGTTGCGGCCTAATGCTGTAGGCACTTTCTTTGAGTTGTCTTTTTATGAATCTTACCGAGTTAAAGCTAAAACAAATAAGCGAAGTTATTGAAATCGCTGAATCCCTAGGTCTTGAAAATGTTGCAAGGTCACGTAAACAGGATCTTATTTTTGCCATTCTGAAAAAACAGGCAAAAGCGGGTGATGATATTTATGGCGATGGTGTCCTGGAAATTTTGCAAGATGGTTTTGGTTTTTTGCGTACGCCTGGGTGTTCTTATTTGGCTGGCCCTGACGATATTTATGTGTCGCCCAGTCAAATTCGCCGGTTTTCATTAAAAACCGGCGATACTATTAGCGGTAAAATTAGGCCGCCTAAAGATAACGAACGTTATTTCGCGATGCTAAAGGTCGAGCAGATTAATTTTGAGCCGCCTGAAAATACTAAAAACAAAATCCATTTTTCCAATTTAACGCCACTTTTTGCCAATCAGCGTTTTGTGCTAGAACAGGGCAATGGCTCTAGCGAAGACTTGACCTGCCGAATTATTGATCTGATTGCGCCTATTGGTAAAGGCCAGCGGGGATTAATCGTATCGCCGCCTAAAGCGGGTAAGACCATGATTATGCAAAGTCTTGCCCAGTCTATTGCGGACAAAAATCCTGAATGTTATCTGATTGTTTTACTAATTGATGAACGTCCGGAAGAGGTTACCGAAATGGAGCGTTGTGTCCGTGGGGAAGTCATTTCCAGCACCTTTGATGAACCTGCCACGCGTCATGTGCAAGTGGCCGAAATGGTTATTGAAAAAGCACGGCGGTTGGTTGAGCATAAACACGATGTGGTAATTTTGTTAGACTCCATTACTCGGCTTGCTAGGGCTTATAACACCGTAGTTCCATCTTCAGGCAAGATATTGACGGGCGGGGTTGATGCTAATGCGTTGGAAAAGCCCAAGCGTTTTTTTGGGGCGGCTCGGAATATTGAAGAGGGTGGCAGTTTGACGATTATTGCCACAGCTCTAGTTGACACGGGTTCCCGAATGGACGAAGTGATTTATGAGGAATTCAAAGGCACTGGCAATATGGAATTGCATCTGGATAGGAAAATTGCTGAAAAACGAATTTATCCGGCCATTAACATTAACCGTTCCGGCACCCGCAGGGAAGAATATTTAGTCGATCCTGAAAGTTTGCAAAAGACATGGATTTTACGCAAAATTTTACAGCCCATGGATGAGACGGCAGCCTCAGAGTTTTTGATAGGCAAGCTAAAAGATTTTAAAACCAACGCAGAATTTTTTGATTCAATGAAGCGTTGAGGCGCTGTAAAGAAAGGATGCGGCGTCAAGGCATGACACCGGTGTCTTTATTGCGTACGTTTTATAGCAATCAGGGTGATGGTTAATACGGTCAGGCTAGGTATAAATGCCATCAGGGGCGGATTAAGGTTATAAATTAGGCCAATATGCCCTATGGTGATGTCGAAAACATTAAAACCCATCCCAATAATGGCACCTATTAGTATTCTTGCACCCACACTAATCCCGCGCCTGACACCAATGACAAGCGGAGTTGATACCAGTAGCATGACAAATATGACTAATGGGTTAACTACACGGCCCCAAAAAGCCATTTCAAAATTGTGTGATTTTTGTTGGTTTTCTTTTAAAAAATTAACGTACATGGCCAGATCGTAAATCGATAGATTATCTGGGTTAACAACTACAATTTTGAGCAAATCAGGTTCGATAGATGACGCCCATATCCGTTCATTATCGGTGCGGCTGTGCATGTTTTCCGGTGAAATGTCAGATTGCTTTACGTCGTGCAACCGCCATTGCTGACCACCCAAAAATTCCGCCCGTCCTGCATGGGTTGAGCGGCGCAAATGTTGTTCCCCGTCAATTTCATAAATACTGATGTCAGCTAAGTCGCCGTTCTCTTCAACTTGGCGGACATTAATGAACTTCCTTTCTTCGCGCAACCATAAGCCATAACGGGTTTTTAGCATAACCTGCCGGTTTTGGCTGGTCACTTTGATAAGCTGTGCCTTTTCTTCGGCGCTGGGGGCTATAAATTCGCCAACTAGCACGGCAACCGTAGCTAGCAATATGCCACCTATCATAACCGATCTGATGATGCCAAATACCGACAAACCCGCCGCCCGCATGGCGATCAGCTCACGAAAATTGCCCATATTGCCTAATGCAAACAAGCTGCCTAATAAAGCGGATGCGGGCATCAGTTCATAAAACACGGTGGGTGATGTCAGCGCTAAAAAATAAAAGACCTCTGTTAGGCCATAGTCGCCTTTACCTATGTCATCTAGTTCGTCGCTTAACGTGAATAAATTGAACAAGGCCAGCAATAAGAGCTGCGAAACAAAGGCGCTTTTTAAGATTTCCCTGACGATATAACGGGTTAATACGTTCATAATGATGCTTTAGTCTTGAAAGTTATCATCAGCCACCGCCAGCCATGCAATTTTGCTAATAAAACCAAGCCCGCAACCAACAAGAATGTGTTCACACCCAAGCCGCCCAGCCAGGCAGGGATGGTTTGATTGCTTACCCAAAGTTGGCTGAGGCGGGCGAGATTGCCATAACTGAAGTAAATTAAAAAGCCAATTAGGATGTTACCATAGACACCGCCACGCGGTGCGGTTTGGGCTAGAGGTACGCCCAGAAATGTTAGTAGCACAAGGCTTAAAGGGATAAAAATACGGCGTTGCAGCTCTGCCTTATCGGCAAGTGTGGTGGATAGCCATAAGGTTTTGGCGCTTTCCGCTTTTATTTTAAGATTAATGGCTGAGGTTTTTTCTTCTATTCTCACGGCATATTCCGTAAATGTCTCAAAGACATAATCTAAGTCCCCAGGCTTCCCCATTGTACGTTCGCCTTGTTCGAAGTTTATGTAACGGCCCTCCGGCAAATCAAGCACACGTGCGGTTTTGGCGCTAATAATTCCTGGCATACCTTGCTGTTTTGTTTGTACAAACAATTGGTGCATAACATTATCGGCGCTGATGCTTTCGACGTAAAAGACTAAGTCGCCTTGGCTGTATTCGGTAAATTTACCGGCCGCTATGCCTCGAAGGTCTGATGAGTCTTCATCTTGTTGCAACAATTTGACCGCTTCGGTTTCGGCCCAAGGTGCGGCGAACAATGATAAATTGGCCGCCATAACACTAAGAGGCAAGACAAGCAGAAATGTCGCACGATAAATTGTTCCTGTGCCGCCACCTGCGGAAAATATTGCCGACATTTCTTGATCACGGAACATCCGGCCTAAAACCATTAGCACCGCCATAAACAAAGCGGCGGGTAATAGCTCCGTGCCGGTCGTTATGATTTTTAATGACAGGATGGATAATAGGGTTTCACTAGAAACACGCCCTTCAATTGCCTTATCAAGGATTCTGATAAAGCTTCTGCTGACAATCACAACAATAAGCACTGTCCAAACCGCTCCTAGGGTTTTCAGCAAATCTTGCGCGATCATTTTGTCGAGTACAGTAATAATAGTGCGTCGCGTCATGTTCTGGCCTTTGGGCAATATGCTGCCAAGCTTATCTCCTGAATCAAACTGTGTAGTGTTGTATAATCCCGCGCTAAACAGACGTCCTGACCGAGTGGTTTCAGCCGGTCAGGACAACTTTTTCTCTCGCAACCAGATAATAAATGTTATGGACTATTTTATAGAAACCGCGCCATTAGAAAAACTGCAATGTGATTGTCTCATTGTCGGTGTCTACCAGGACCAACAGCTCAGCTATTCGGCAAATGTTCTCGACAATAACACACAAGGGCTCATAAAAAAAATTATCAGCCGGGGTGACATCAGTGGGAAGAACGGCGAGACCTTGATGGTTAATGCCATTCCTGATAGTGCCATTGAGCGTATTTTATTGGTTGGGCTAGGGGAGAATAAGCCATTATCCGGTAAAAATTACATTAAGGCACTGGCTGCGGCAATAATTAGCTTAAAAAAACCTTACCTAAAATCCGTTGTTTGTTGTCTTGCCGAAAGCATTGTTGAAGACAATGGCTGGCAATGGAAAGTGCGGCAAATTGTTGAGACATTTAGCGATGCTGCCTACCAGTTTATTGAGACAAAATCGGATAAGGAAACAGAAAGCAAGCTTGAGAAAGTCACCATTACAGTGCCGGAAATAGAGCAAGTTTCGGCGCAAGCCGGCCTTTTGCAAGGCAAGGCGATTGCGGATGGTGTGGTTTTGGCAAAATGGTTGGCCGATTTGCCGGGCAATATTTGCACCCCCACCCATATTGCTGAACAGGCAATCGAGTTGGGTAAACGGTATGCCAGTATTTTGGCCGATTGCTTGGAAGAGGCCGATATGGCGGCGCTGGGCATGAATGCCTTGCTGTCTGTTTCCAGAGGCAGCCGCCAATCCGCCAAGCTAATCACCCTGAACTATCAGGGCGGCGAAAAAAATGCCAAGCCCATTGTCTTGATTGGTAAAGGGCTCACTTTCGATGCCGGCGGCATTTCTTTAAAGCCAGGTCTGGGCATGGATGAAATGAAATACGATATGTGTGGCGGCGCTGCTGTGCTAGGTGTCTTGCAGGCCGCAGCACAAATGCAGTTGCCGTTGAATATCATCGGCCTGATCCCATCATCGGAAAACATGCCTGACGGCGATGCCAACAAACCGGGCGATATAATCACCAGCATGTCCGGTAAAACTATCGAAGTGCTGAACACCGATGCCGAAGGCCGCCTGCTTCTGTGCGATACGCTAACTTATACGGAGCGCTACAATCCCGACGTTGTAATTGACCTGGCAACATTGACCGGCGCGTGTTTGGTTGCATTAGGCCGTATCCCTAGCGGTCTGTTGGGTAATGACGACGAGTTGTGCAATGATCTTTTGGCGGCCAGCGAAACCGCCAACGATAGTCTCTGGCGTCTGCCGCTATGGGAAGAATATCAGGAGCTGTTGAACTCTAATTTTGCCGATATGGCCAATATTGGTGGCAAAGATGCCGGTACGATAACGGCGGCCTGTTTTCTGTCACGTTTTGCCGAGAATTTCCGTTGGGCGCATTTGGATATTGCCGGCACCGCTTGGCGCACAGGGCAAACCAAAGGCGCGACGGGGCGTCCCGTGCCGCTATTGAGCCAATACCTTATTAATCGGGCAGCGTTACAGGCCTAAATGACAAGGGTCAGCTTTTACCTGTTGCCGTCAGATTCCGAGCAAGAACGCTATCTGTTTGCCTGCAAGCTAATAGAAAAATCTTACCGTAACGGGTGCTTTTGTTATGTGCTGACTGATTCGGCAGAATACAGCCGGTTGATGGATGACCTGCTCTGGACATTCAGGGCGGGCAGCTTTATTCCGCATCAGCTATATACGGGCGAAATGCCCGCTGTTGAAAACGTCATTTTAATAGGCACGATCAATCCGCCTGGGCATTGGCAAAAAAACATCATCAACCTGTCTTCGCAATGCCCGGCGCATTTCCAGCAAGCCGGACGCATTCTGGAGATACTTGATGATAGCGAGGCAACCAAAGCGGCTGGCCGACAGCGCTACCGCCAGTATCAGCAGGCGAAAATTGACATGGACACGTATAAAATTGACCAATTATAAACGGGTGTCCAAGGAGTGCAGGGACTTGGAAGCAAACAACACTATTTCATATAAAGAGTAACTATTCATGGAAAAAACCTACTCACCTCATTCAATTGAACAACGCTGGTATCAGACTTGGGAAGAGAACGGCTATTTTGCCGCCAATCCGGAAGGCGAATCCTATTGCATCATGATCCCGCCGCCCAATGTCACAGGCAGCCTGCACATGGGGCATGCGTTTCAGGACACCATTATGGACGCGTTGATCCGCTATCACCGCATGAAAGGTTGCAGCACGTTATGGCAAGCCGGAACAGACCACGCAGGGATTGCCACGCAAATGGTCGTTGAGCGGTTATGTAATGCCGAAGGTAAAACCCGCCACGATTATGGCCGCGAAAAATTCATTGAAAAAGTTTGGCAATGGAAAGAAGAGTCGGGCGGGACGATCACCCGCCAATTGCGGCGCATGGGTTCGTCACTTGACTGGTCGCGTGAGCGCTTCACGATGGACGAAGGCATGTCGGATGCCGTGCAGGAAGTGTTTATCCGTTTGTACGAAGAAGGCCTGATTTACCGGGGCAAACGGTTGGTCAATTGGGACCCCGTTTTGCATACCGCCGTATCCGATTTGGAAGTGTTGTCTGAAGAGGAAAACGGCTCGATGTGGCATATCCGTTACCCATTGTCGAATGGCCAAGGTCATTTGATAGTCGCAACGACCCGTCCAGAAACCTTGCTGGGTGATGCGGCGGTGGCGATACATCCCAACGATGAGCGTTATAAACATTTACTGGGTGAATTCGTTGATTTGCCGTTGACAGGGCGTCGTATCCCGATTATTGCGGATGAATATGTTGATCCCGAATTTGGCACCGGTTGTGTCAAAATCACCCCCGCCCATGATTTTAATGATTATGAAGTCTGGACGCGTCACCGCCATAACTCAGTCATTCAAGACTTGCCACATGGCGGCTTGATTAATATTTTCACCGTGGATGCCAGTGTCGGCGCAGATGCGTTAATTCCCCAACAGTATCAAGGGCTAGACCGCTTCGTGGCACGTAAGCAGCTGATTGCCGACTTGGATGCGCAAGGCTTGCTGGAAAAAATCGCCGACCATAAGCTGATGGTGCCGCGCGGTGACCGTACCGGCGCAGTTATCGAACCGCTATTGACCGATCAGTGGTATGTAAAAATTGCACCGCTGGCAGAACCGGCGATTGCCGCCGTTGAAAACGGTGACATTAAATTTGTGCCCGACAATTGGAAAAACACTTACTTTGAATGGATGCGCAATATCCAAGACTGGTGTATCTCGCGGCAAATCTGGTGGGGACATCGGATTCCGGCATGGTATGACGACAAGGGCAACATTTATGTCGGCCGTTCCGAACAGGCGATACGTGAGTTGCACAAGCTGCCGCAAGACTATCCGCTGCAACAGGATGAAGATGTTTTGGACACTTGGTTTTCTTCAGCTTTATGGCCATTTTCAACCCTTGGCTGGCCGGAGCAAACACCGGAACTGGCGAAACATTATCCGACGAGCGTGCTGGTCACTGGCTTTGACATCATTTTCTTCTGGGTGGCGCGGATGATTATGATGGGGCTGAAGTTCCAAGGCGAAGTGCCGTTTAAGGAAGTTTATATCCACGGACTGGTGCGTGATGCCGAAGGGCAAAAAATGTCCAAATCCAAAGGCAACGTGCTAGACCCCATTGATATTATTGATGGCATCGAGTTGGATGCGTTAGTTGAAAAACGCACGGCGGGCATGATGCAACCCCATTTGGCGAAAAAAATCGAGCAGGCGACCCGCAAACAATTTCCCGATGGTATCCAGTCTTACGGCACCGATGCGTTACGTTTTACCTTTGCCTCGCTGGCGTCTACGGGGCGTGATATCCGTTTTGATCTGGCGCGTACCGAAGGTTACCGTAATTTTTGCAACAAGCTCTGGAACGCCGCACGTTACGTGCTGATGAACACCGAGGGGCAAGATAACGGTTTGGCCGGTGCGGACTGCACTTACACCCAAGCAGACCGCTGGATTACCGCCCGTTTGCATCAAGTCACGGCAGTGACCTGCCATGCCATTGATAATTATCGCTTTGATCTGGCAGCACAAGCATTGTATGACTTCACTTGGAACGAATACTGTGATTGGTATCTGGAATTGGCAAAAATCTCATTGCAAGCCGATGTCGCCAAGGATGGTGTGTTTGCCGAAAACTTGCCGGGAGCGAATGCGGCTGCGCAGCGTGGCACACGCCGGACATTATTGACAGTTCTGGAAACTGTATTACGTCTGGCGCATCCGGTTATGCCATTCATCACCGAAGAAATTTGGCAACGGGTTGCCGGACTCTTGGGCATTGAGGGCGACACCATCATGTTGCAGCCTTACCCAGGGGTTGATGAAGCGCAGTTTGATGATGATGCAATTAACGAAATCAACTGGGTTATGAGTTTCATTTTAGGTGTGCGCAGAATTCGCGGCGAAATGAATATCGCTCCAGGAAAACCGTTGCCGGTATTGTTGCAAAACGGCTCATTGACTGATCGGCATTATGCCGAAAACAATCGGCTTTACTTACAAAAACTGGGTCGGTTGGCAACATTGGCGTGGTTGGCTGATGCCGATTCTGCCCCAGAATCAGCCATTGCCTTGGTCGGCGACATGAAAATTCTGATTCCAATGGCAGGATTAATAGATAAGCAAGCGGAATTGGTGCGGTTGGAGAAGGAAATAAATAGAATTAATAATGACTTGCCTAGAGTTGAGGGGAAATTGAATAATCCGGCGTTTGTAGATAAGGCCCCCCCCGAAGTCATTGAAAAAGAACAGGCCAAACTGGCGGAAATGTGTTCAATGCTGGCTAATCTTGAACAACAACACGCTAAAATCAGTGCGTTGTAGCACTGACGCAAGACAAATGAATCGGTGGGGGGAGTTGTCTTGCGTCTAAGTTTATTGGACAAAGTTCTTATTTCATCTATATTTCGTTAATGGAACTGACTCGGATAATCAATTAATAATGGCAACTGTTTCAACGGATTTAAAATTAAGTGGTCTTACTAAGCTACTAATGGAAGAGGGCGGGCTCAGTGAAAACGATATTCAGATTCATATTAATGAAGCCAAGCAAAATAAAATACCGTTAATAACGCAGCTTGTTGACAGCAAGCTTGTCAATAGTAAAGCCGTTGCAGTGAAGGCATCCATTGAATTTGGCCTGCCTGTTTTTGACCTTAACGCTATCGATTGGCGTAGTTTGCCGATTAGCTTTGTTACAGAGCAGTTGATGCGTAAACACCATGTGTTGCCGCTGTTCGTCCGTGGCAAAACGCTGTTTATCGCCCTCTCTGACCCGACCAGTTATCAAGTGGTTGAGGATATTAAGTTTCAGAGTTTGTTGCGGCCAGAAATTATTTTGGTTGAAGAAGACAAGCTTTCTAAAGCTATTGAGGCGGCTTTAGAAGTGCCTGACACGAGCATGATGGATTTGCTGGATGAAGATCTGGAAAATCTGAGTGTTGCCAACCCTGATGACAGCGTTGTCGTTGATGGCCAAGCCGGCACCGATGAGGCGCCGGTGGTGCGTTTTGTCAATAAAATTTTGCTTGATGCGATCAAAAAAGGCGTGTCCGATATCCACATGGAGCCTTATGAAAAAAACTTCCGTATCCGTTATCGGCAAGACGGTATGCTTTATGCTGTGGCCAGTCCCCCTTCCAATATAGCGACCCGTATTATTTCCCGCGTTAAGGTGATGTCCAGGATGGATATAGCCGAGCGCCGGATCCCGCAGGACGGGCGTATCAAACTGGCGCTCTCTAAAACCCGGGCGATTGATTTTCGTGTCAACACCTGTCCTACGTTGTTTGGCGAAAAAGTCGTAATGCGTATTTTAGACCCTACCGCCGCGCAAATGGGCATTGAAAAGCTGGGGTTTGAGCCTGAGCAGCAGGAGCTTTTCTTGAAGGCGATCAATAAGCCTTATGGCTTGGTGTTGGTGACAGGCCCTACGGGTAGCGGTAAGACGGTTTCGCTCTATACTGGGCTGAATATACTTAACAGTATTGAACGCAATATTTCCACCGCTGAAGACCCTGTTGAAATCACCGTGGAAGGGATTAATCAGGTCAACGTTAATGTTAAAGCGGGCCTGACATTCGCCAACGCGTTACGGGCTTTTTTGCGCCAAGATCCCGATGTCATCATGGTGGGCGAGATCCGTGATTTAGAAACCGCAGATATTGCCGTTAAAGCGGCGCAGACAGGCCATTTAGTGTTATCAACCTTACATACCAATGACGCCCCGCAAACCTTAAACCGGCTGATGCAAATGGGGGTGGCGCCCTTTAATATTGTTTCGGCGGTCAACTTAATCATGGCGCAGCGGTTGGCCCGGCGCTTGTGTGAACATTGTAAGGTGCCGGTAAAATACCCGGACAAGGTGCTTATTTCCGCCGGCTTTAGAGAAGATGAACTGGCATCTCTGGAAATATTCCGGGCGGTCGGTTGTGAGCGGTGCACTAACGGCTACAAGGGGCGGGTCGGGATCTATCAGGTGATGACGTTGAGCGAAAAAATGTGCCAAATGATACTTGAAGGCGGCAATGCCTTGCAATTGACGCATCTCGCTAAAGCTGAAGGCATTAATGATTTACGTGCCTCGGGGTTAAATAAAGTCCGTATAGGTGTCACTAGCCTGGAAGAAGTTGACAGGGTAACTAAGGAATAACGATGGCAAATAACGCTGAAAAAATTGATTTTATCTGGACAGGGACGGATAAAAGCAGGAAAAAAATCAAGGGTGAAATCACCTCCCGATCTGAAACAATAGCAAAAGTTGAGCTGAGGCAGCAAGGCTATCGCGTCACCAATATTAAACCTAAACCTAAGCCTTTGTTTAGCGCACGGGTAAAACCCATCACCCCTGGGGATATTGCCGTTTTTTCCAGACAATTGGCGACCATGCTGGCTTCCGGTATCCCATTGGTGCAGGCGGTTGATATTGTCGGTAGAGGCCATGAGAATCCCAGCATGCAAAAATTGTTGATGAGCATTAAAACTGATATTGAAGGCGGTGAAACGTTTTCGGAAGCGCTCAAAAAAAATCCTGTATATTTTGATGACTTATTCTGCAACTTGGTCGAGGCGGGCGAACAGGCAGGGGTATTAGAAACGCTGCTGGACAAGATCGCCACCTATAAAGAAAAAACTGAGTCGATGAAGAAGAAAATCAAAAAGGCGTTGACGTATCCGATTGCGGTTGTTGCAGTTGCGGTGATTGTTACAGCAATCCTGTTGATTTTTGTGGTGCCGGTGTTTGAGGATTTGTTCAAAAGTTTTGGCGCCGATTTGCCGTCCTTCACAAAAATGGTTATTGCGATGTCCGAATGGGTGCAGGTGTATTGGTGGATGGTTATTGGTGGTGTGGTGGCGTTTGTGTATACGTTCAGTTATTTCAAAAAACGTTCAAAAGCATTTAACCATTTTCTTGATAAAATGTTGCTTCGATTGCCTATAGTGGGCCTCATTGTTAACAAATCCGCCATTGCCCGTTTTGCCCGGACGCTGTCAACCATGTCCGCAGCTGGTGTCCCATTGGTTGAAGCGCTGCGTTCTGTGGCCGGCGCTTGCGGCAACATCATTTATGAAGAAGCGGTATTAAAAATGCGTGAAGACGTGGCGAACGGGCAACGGTTGCAGTTTGCCATGCAGCAGGTCAATCTGTGGCCGCATATGGTGCAACAAATGGTTGCTATCGGCGAAGAAGCCGGTTCCATGGATGCCATGCTGTCTAAAGTCGCCGACTTTTTTGAAGAAGAAGTGGATAACTTGGTCGATAACCTAAGCAGCTTAATGGAGCCTATGATTATGGTGATATTAGGGTCATTAGTGGGCGGTTTGGTTGTCGCAATGTACTTGCCTATCTTTAAGATGGGTTCGGCCATCTAAATGGTGCGGATTTACTCACGGTTTTTTAAGCATTTCCCGCCTCTTTGTAGAGCAAGTAGGCCATAAACTTTTTACTTAGATAACCCATGCAACAGTTTGATATTTTTCTTTATTCACCTGCGCTCTGCACAATATTTGCAGGGTTTGTCGGTTTGCTGGTGGGCAGCTTCCTTAATGTGGTGATTTATAGGTTGCCGGTCATGATGCAGCGCGGTTGGCGTAGGGACTGTATTGAGTATCTGGGGCTGGATGCACAGACGTATGGTTTGTCTGGGCAAGATGGGGTTTTTAACCTCGTTTTGCCATTGTCCCGTTGCCCAAATTGCCGTGCCCCGATCAAGCCCTATCAAAATATTCCGGTGGTAAGTTATGTTTTGCTTAAAGGCCAGTGTGCCGCTTGCCAAGCGCCTATTCCTTTACGTTATCCGCTGGTAGAAGCCTTTACTGGTTTGGCATCGGCGCTAGTCGCATGGCATTTTGGCTATAGTGCGCTAACGGCGTTCGCATTGTTGCTGACCTGGTCGTTGATAGCGTTAAGCTTTATTGATATAGACCATCAGCTGTTACCTGACTCGATAATCCTGCCGCTGATGTGGCTGGGTTTATTGTTAAGTTTGTCAGGATTATTTACCGATGCCCATGCGAGTATTATCGGTGCGGCTGCCGGTTATCTGGTGCTTTGGAGTGTTTATCACCTGTTCAAGTTGCTGACCGGCAAAGAAGGCATGGGCTATGGTGATTTTAAACTGCTTGCCTTGCTGGGCGCTTGGTTAGGCTGGCAGTATTTGCCGATGATTATTTTATTGTCTTCATTGGTGGGGGCAGTATTTGGCACGCTGATGATTGTGCTAAGCAGACAGGACCGTAACAAGCCGATTCCGTTCGGCCCTTATTTGGCTGCGGCTGGCTGGATCGCCCTGTTATGGGGAAAAGAAATTAACCAACTGTATTTAAGCACGGCAGGCCTTTAGATTTGTGCTTAAAATTGGCCTGACGGGCGGTATAGGTTGCGGTAAAAGCACAGTGTCTGCTATTTTTGCGGAGCTTGCCGTGCCCGTTATTGATGCCGATACTATCAGCCATGATCTCGTTGCCCCTGGACGCCCCGCATTAGTCTTGATACAAGACGTTTTTGGCGCGGATGTCATAACATCAGATGGCACATTGGACAGGGCAAAACTTAGGGGAATTGTTTTTGCTGATCCCCAAGCTAAAAAAAACCTCGAAGCCATTTTGCATCCGCTGATTTATCAGGCCATACAAACACAGCTTGAACAACTCCATAGCGCTTATTGCCTAATTGTTATCCCGTTGCTATTTGAAACTAACATGACCCATTGGGTTGACCGGATACTGGTGGTTGACTGCCCCGTTGAGCAACAGATAGCCCGCGTGGTAGGGCGGGACAAGCTGACAGTGGAGCAGGTGCAGGCTATCATCAATAGTCAAGTGCCGCGTAGCGTAAGATTGGCCGACGCTGATGATGTTATCGCAAACATGCAAATAACGGACAACCTTGCAGAACAGGTTAAAAAACTGCACAATTTATACATTTCATTAAGCCATCACTATTATCAGGATTAACTTGTCTGTGACCACTGCCGCCATTACTTATGAATTCCCGCTCAATGAACGCATCCGAGTTTTCATAAGGCTCGAACAATTGTTTCAACAATTTAGCCATTTCTCAACAGGTGGCACTGTTGCCGACAAACGTGCGGCGATTATCGTCTTGCTGGACATTATGTCCATTTTTAGACGTAATGATCTAAAATCAGAAATTTTAAAAGAACTTGACCGTAATGCAAAAACACTTAATAAAATCGCCAAAAACCAGGATGTTGATGGCGATAAGCTGCAAGACCTCCTTGTGGAATTAGCCTTGATAAGTAAAAAGCTTTATGCGCTGACCGGCAAAGTCGGCATTAATGTTATGGAAAGTGATTTGTTCCAAAGCATAGCCCAGCGCAGTTCTATCCCAGGCGGCACCTGTTCGTTTGATTTGCCGGAATACCATTATTGGCTAGAGCAAGACGAGGCGGTGCGCATTAAGGACTTGGAGTTATGGAGCAGTCCATTTAAAGACATACGTACCGCCATTGATCTTATCCTTAATTTGATCCGCAACAGCACTGCGCCAACCGAAGAGCTGGCTGACGCAGGCTTCTACCAATTTTCCTTGGACCGCAGCCAGCCCTACCAACTGCTTAAAGTCAGTGTCGATAAAAGTATTTCCTGTTTTGCAGAAATTAGCGGCGGCAAGCACCGCTGCACTATCCGCTTTATGACGCCGGCCACGGCGGGAAACCGATCCATACAAAGCCCTGATGACATTCCGTTTGCATTGACCTGTTGCACTTTTTGATGTTGTCAGCTAATCCGCCCACATTAGTAAAATGCCCTACCTGTAAACGCATAGTGCCCTGGACACCAGAACAATTGTTTAAACCGTTTTGCTCAGAGCGTTGCAAACTGATTGATCTGGGCGAATGGGTGATGGAAGAAAAAAAGATTCCGGGCGAGCCGCTTATCGAAAATGAGGACAATGAACCGTTTTGGCAATAGTCCGTTAATTTTCTTAGGTGGTGGTAAAAATGGTAATGATATTTTGGAATCAAAAAACATGTTTTTTTGACTCCGCTGTCACTTAAGCATTTGAATGTTTAGCACTACCTTTTCTTAATCAAGAAAAGCCCTGATTGCAGCAATTCCTTGTCCGCCAGCAAACCGGGCCGTTTTTAAATGCGCCAATTGCATTCCCCCTAGCGCATAAACCGGCAGGTTGGCCTGGGCAACCAGTTCGGTGAATTGCTGCCAGCCTAATCCCGTTACCCCAGGGTGTGTTTGCGTTGCCAATACCGGCGCCAGCACCGCAAAATCGGCCCCGATTTTTTCCGCATGCTGCAAGTCAGCCAGATTATGGCAAGAGGCGGCAAGCCATCGGCAGTTTTCCGGACGTTTATGGGTGGCCAATAAATCCCGGCTGGTTAAATGGATGCCATCAACATGCGCATCGACGCAAGCAACCGCCGAATTCATTAACAGCAAGGCGCCGTAT
This sequence comes from Methylococcaceae bacterium UBA6146, assembly GCA_002422395.1. Lineage (GTDB taxonomy): Bacteria > Pseudomonadota > Gammaproteobacteria > Methylococcales > Methylomonadaceae > Methylovulum. Next base: position 354,124 of record DIUY01000011.1, read on the forward strand.
TGGCGGCACAATGGATAGGCGGCTTCTATAAAGCGGCCAACCGCTTCCCCCGATAAATTTTTTAGTCGCGCCTGTACCAGCGTAATGCCTTTAGCCAAAATTTTTTGCAAATTTATCAATAGCATTGGCTCGTCAGCCATATCAAGAATGGCATAACAAGAAGGCAGTTGCGCGGCCGCTATAATTGGCCGGTTGGCTTTTGGGAAGGCATAATGTGCCAATTCATTTGCCGCAACCCACTTGAACGCCTGTCCTTCGCAGCTTTTGGCGTGGCCGGCAAACTGGTCCACTAGAAAAACCTTCAGCTCCACCGCCAGGCCGGGGTATTGATGATTGATGGTTATCAGCGGTGTTGACGCCATAACCGTGATGTCGAGTTCCTCCCTGAGTTCACGCTGAAGAGCCTGTCCAGCGGTTTCCCCCTCTTCAATTTTACCGCCTGGAAATTCCCATAATCCGCCCTGATGCGCGGCTTCATCACGCAACGAAATAAGCACTTGATCCGCAGAGTTTTTTACTACCCCAACAGCAACTTGTAAGGGTTTTTGCTGGGTGCAAGGTGTTTTTTGTGTGGTCATGGGTAGTCTAAAAAGCGTCAGTGGCATTAATAATGAAGCGAGACCCGCAAATAAATAAGTAAAATTAAGTGCATACTCCAAAGTTTTAGGGCTGCGGCTGCCCGTCCTTACTTGCGCCCCATAAAACTTGTGTAGATACCTATGCCTAGAAGGTGAAGGACGCACGGTCGATTTGTACCGAAAAACTTATTCATAATCACTTGCGGGTTTTCTCTTTCGGTAACGCCGTTTTGGCATTAGTTTTTATGTGGCCGGGCTTGTGAACAAACTTCCGATAACGGTTGCTGTTCCTTCTGCCACTGTATTATCGAAACACGGTGCTAATGGTGGTAATATTAACGGTTTTATTATTATCCGGTTGTTATTTTGTCCACGTCCACTATCCTAAAACTTCCTCTTGCCTCATTAAAGCTTAATATTAATCTCGCTGAGCTTAAATTTCCTGAGTTACCGCGCTCACAAAATGCTATTTTAGGACAGCCTAGGGCCCAGTCAGCATTGGAGTTCGGGGTTGCCATGCCGAGTTCAGGGTACAATATTTTTGTCATGGGTGAACCAGGGTTAGGCCGATTGTCGATGATTTCCAGTCACTTGGACGCCTTGGCGCAAACCTTACCGGCACCGCCATCTTATGCCTATGTCGATAACTTCACGAATCCTAGAGAACCGCTGGCAATCCAATTGCCTGCCGGGCAAGGCCAAGTGTTCGGCCGGGCAATTGACAAGCTGCTGGATAATTTACTGGCGACCTTTCCGGCGGCGTTCGAAAGCCCAATGTATCAGCAAAAAAAGACGGCAATTGAGCGCCAGTTTAACCAAGCCTATAACAATGCGCTTGATTTGGTTGACAATAAGGCACAAACGCTTAATGTCGCGTTGTTCAAAGAAAACGAAAGCATCACTTTCGTGCCATTGCATGGAAATAAATCGCTCACCGAAGAGCAATTTGCCCACTTGCCGCAAATTGAACGGGATGCTTTCCACAAGCATGTTGAAGAACTGGAAGATTATTTGAGCGAGGTGTTATTAGAATTGCCGCAGTGGCGCAGAGTTATGGCAGACAAAACCCGCCAGCTGGATAACGACACCATCAGCCAGGCAATAGAGCCGCTGTTTGCCGAACTGGAGGACGATTATCAGGAAATTGATGATGTCATCACTTATTTGACCGAGTTAAAGCACTCCCTTTATAACACCATCAGCGATTATCTGATGCCCGTCCGGGCGCTGGAAAACCAAGCGGGTAACAGCAGCAAGCGGTCGATGTTGGCCGAGCAATATGCGCCCAATGTCTTGGTTGACAATAAAGAAGAAAATGGCGCACCGGTGATTTATGAGCCACACCCCATTTATCAAAATCTGTTTGGCCGTATTGAATATGTCAGCGACCAAGGGATGCTGATAACCAATTACCGCAAGATTTGCGCCGGTTCATTGCATAAGGCCAATGGCGGCTATTTAATCCTTGATGCCGAAAAGCTGTTGACCTATCCGTTTGTCTGGGAAGGGCTTAAACGGGCATTAAAGTCCGGTTGCATTGAAATCGAATCGCCTTATTCCGAGCTGGGCATTAACACGATCACGCTAAAGCCTGAAGTGATCCCGCTCAACGTCAAAGTCATTCTGGTCGGCTCCCATGAGATTTATTATTTGCTGGAGGAGTTGGATAGCGAGTTTAATGAAATGTTCAAAATCCTCGCTGATTTTGACAGTTACATCCCGCGCACCGATGAGTCCATACAGCAGTTCGCCGCGCTCATGCTAAAACATGCCGCCGATGCGGGTGCCAAACCATTGACCCACGCGGCCATTGAGGGTTTGATTGAATACAGTTGCCGGCTTGCGGAAAACCAAGACCAATTTTCTGCGCGTATTAACGATGTGTTGGAAATTATTGGTGAAGCCAACTTGTTTTGTAAGCAAAGTCGCGGCGACAACATTGACCGCACGCATATCGGGCAAGCCTTGGCCGCTAGGGAATACCGCAATGGCCGCCTGTCCCAAGTTATCCTTGAAGATATGCTTGACGGGACGATACTGATTGACACTGACGGCGCAGCGATTGGCAAAATCAATGGCTTGACCGTGTTGGAAATCGGCGGCAGCAGTTTTGGGGCGCCAGCACGCATCACCACCACCGTTTATCCCGGTTCCCGGGGGATTGTTGATATTGAGCGCGAAGCCGAGCTGGGGCAGGCGATACACTCAAAAGGCGTGCTGATCTTAACCGGTTATCTGGGGCATTTTTACGCCCAGCAATTTCCTTTGGCAATTTCAGCCAGTATTGCGATTGAACAATCCTACAGTGCGATTGATGGCGATAGCGCGTCTTTGGCCGAGCTTTGCTGCCTTATTTCCGCACTCACCCGCACACCAGTCAAACAAGCTTTTGCGATAACCGGGTCAATAAACCAATACGGCGAAGTGCAGGCAATCGGTGGCGTTAATGAAAAGATTGAAGGCTTTTTCAGGTTATGCAAGGCGCGTGGTCTTAATGGCCAACACGCCGTCATCATCCCTGCCGCCAACAAGCGCAATCTAATGCTAAAACAAGATGTGATTGATGCGGTCGCCGCAGGGCTGTTCGCTGTTTATGCCGTCAGTAATGTGAATGAAACCTTGGAGTTGCTCACGGGCCAGTGTGCAGGCACTGCCGACAGCGAGGGCAATTACCCTGAAGGCAGCATTAATTACAAGGCGATTTTGCGGTTAAAAGAAATTTCCGATATGGCGGTCGATGATAAAGAGGCGGAAGGGTAAGCCGACATTGGGTCGTAGCGGTTCATTGACGACTGCCCGTCCTCAAAGGACGCGCAGTCGTGTTGTGCCGAAAAACTTATTCATAATTACTTACAAGCCAAGCCCATAGTTCAAAACACTATGCGCCATCATGTCGAAAATAGCGCCGTCATCGGCGTATTTATCATCATAGATTTCATCGTCGTGTCCACGTTGACTATAGGCTTGCTCAATGGATTGACGAATTTGCGTTTTGTACACTTCATTCAGGAAATGATTTCTGTCTTTATTGCGTTGAATGGTCAACAAAATAGTTTCATCGCTTTGTTTTTCCTCGCAAACTTCCCGAATAATCAACGCCTCTTCATCACTGATCGGATATTTTTCTTTAATATCATCGATAGTGGCTTGTATTGAAGTTTTACCCACGGGGCTAGGTGTAGAATTGCCTCCACCTCCTCCGCGAGGTTCCTTTATAGTTCCTGGCTTATTCTCAGTAACACCTTTATAGGTCACATTAGCTTTAATCAACTTAACCTTGCTGATAGCCTTCATCAATTCCGATACAGCACCTTCTTTTATCAATTGCGGCTGGATAAATTCAGCAAACAAGACAAATTGTTCAATTGCTTCCTCATAATGATAAAAACTGCTCAGAAAATAAAAAGCTTTAACCAATTTAGCCAACTCATAGACATAGGCTTTACGTTGGTTTAAATCATCATACTGAAATAAAAACCGCTGACGGCAACGGTTCACTTCCGTTTGTATGACTGCATCCTGCCCTTGTTTTAACAGCTCAACAAACTGGCTTGCATCGTCATCGGTAAATAAACCGCGTTCGATAATGCCTTGATAAAGCGTAATGACTTTTTGCTGATCGGGCGGGGTCGCCTCATAAGGTGAACCTTTACGGTATTTATTAAAGGCTTTCAGGATATTTGCTGTATTGTTGGTAAAGTCAATGACAATCACTTTGCTTTTACCTTCATAACAACGGTTCAGGCGTGATAAGGTCTGTACGGCATTTTTATCCATCACCGGCTTATCTAAAAACATGCCCGCCAATAACGGTTCATCAAATCCCGTTTGAAACTTGCTCGCCACCACCATAATGCGGTAATCGTCTTGCTTAAAGCGGTCTTCAATCCGCTCACCGTTATTTAGGCCATTAAGCTGATGTTCCCTAATTTCCTCGTTGGTTTCCCTATGTGTAAAATCCGAAAAAGCATACAACACCTTATAGTTGTATTGACCAGGATACGCTTCCTGCTTTTCGGCAATTTTGGCTTTCAACAACTGGTAATACTTTAAGCCGGCAAGCCGTGATGACGCGACAATCATCGCTTTGGCTTTGCCATCAATTAACGGTTTAACCTGCTCTTCAAAAGCGCGTAACATCACTTCGGCTTTATATCGAATCAAGCCATCATCTTCAAAAGCCACTTGCTTCAGTAATTTGCTAATAATGCCTTTAGGGTAGAGCTGCTCTTCTTCGGCATTTGGCACTAACGGAATATGTAAGTTATAAAGCGTTTCGTAGGAAATTATCTGTGCGGCAACATCGACGATATAACCTTCGGCAATCGCTTCCGCTTCGCTGTAAGTGTCGAAAGCTTCGCCAAACAGCTTAACCGTGCCTGATGTCGGCGTGGCGGTAAAGGCAACAAATAACTGATTAGGCGCGTGTACCTGCAACACTTTTTTGATTTTTTCCAAACTGTCTTGGGCTTGTTCAATCAGTTCTTGCGAGCCTTCTTGAAACGGCTGACGGATAGCACGGGCATTCTTGCCTTCCTGAGAGCGGTGCGCTTCATCAATCAAAAAAGCCACGCGCACGGCTTTTAATGTTTCATCGTCGCGTAATAACTCAAATATCCGTTGGAATTTCTGAATCGTAGTGACAATAATTGGCTTGCGTTGCTGGATCAGCGTTTTTAGCTCACTGGATTTATCCGCATAAGCCATTTGTGCGGCTAGATGATTAAAACAATCCAGTTCATCACGGACATTCTTATCCAAATTGGTACGATCCGTCAGGATAAACACCATATCCACCAACTTGATAGAACTATCGGCTTTATATAGGCTGTGCAAGCGTTCGGCCAGCCAGCTTATCGTCAAGGTCTTGCCGGAACCCGCCGAATGGTTCACCAAATACTTTTTGCCGATTTGCCCGGTATCGGCAAAATAACCTTGAATATCAGCACTGAGCTTATCCACCAAACGCGATTGATGATAACGCGGAAATAAGCTGTAACTGGGCTTGTCGTCTTTTTCTGGAACATGAATCAAATAAAAGCTCAGGGCTTTTAATAAGTTTTCCTTAGCCAGCACATCCCGGTAAAAAAACTCAACCGGATATTCGCCTTCGGTTTGCGGCTCATTGGTTAGCCCGACGTTATACCAGCGGAAATTATTTTCCAGGCGCGGGCTGGTCGCCACTTTAATATCGGCGGTGTCCATCGCCACATATAAAAACGGCAGGCGGAAAATGTTATCGTCATGATTACGGTCATTAAACTGCTTGACGGCATCATGCACGGTTTGATTTTTTTCGTGTTTAAGTTCAATAACGATGATGGGCAAACCGTTTAGGAACAATACCAAATCAGGGCGTTTACGATCTTCATTAACCAATTCCGGTTTAAGCTGAATCCGGTTTTGCAACCAGTGTTGATTGGCGATACTCTCGCTGGAACGCGGCTTGGGATAAAACAACTGGAAATGCTCGCCGCGCACCTTCAAGCCATTGCGGATAATCAACCACAACGGCTGATAAGCTAATGCGGCTTTTAACGCCTTAATGATTTCGTCAGAGCTGTCCGAACCGTAATTGATTTGTAATCGCGCCAAAGTTTCAGTCTGAGTGGCTTTAATGAATGCCAACAACAAATCTTCGGCGATATAGAATTCCTTATCTGAAATGTCCTCGGACTCCAGTAGCGTGTAACCGTGCCGGGATTGCAGATAATTGACCAGATGGTTTTGAAATTGCGCTTCGGGGCGATAGCTCATAGGCTTAATGGGGTTGTTGATTTCATTAATGGTTTAGCCACTGTTTATCTTCTTCATCCAACACTAAGGCCACTTTAGGGCTACCCGCCAAGAGGTCTTCTAAGCGGATTACTGGATTGGGGATATTGTCCGTATGCTCCGAATCTGCCTGTAAAGGCATGGTTTTTACAATGGCTTCAGTCATCAATTGGCCTCAAATTCATGCAATTGTTGTTTAATTTTATCCCAAGGCAAACGCCGCCCTTTTGCTTTCATTTTGTTTCAAACGGCAAGTTAAACAGCTCGGTGATTAAACCGCCGTCTTCCAAATCAATCAGGATATTGGCGTCGCTAATGAGTAACTGGCTCAAGACTTTCTAACATCCGTTGTTGGTGAAACTTAGCCACGGGCAAGCCCAATAATTCAGCCGCCTTGGATTCGGTGAAATAATCTTCCGCCAATGCCCGAAAAACCAATTGCTTGAATAAAAGGGTTTGCTCGGAAGGGTATTGCTGATTAGGTTCCCGTGTCCGCCAGCCCTTGATGCTAAACAGCTTATAAATACTTTGAAACGTTGCCTGGGCAATAATGCCAGCCTGCAAAGCACGAAATAAAACGCCCTGCATACTTAAGCCAAACTCATGTTTCAGCATGTACAGCTCGTTTATTTCAAGCCGATGACGGTTTTTACCTAAATGTTCAATGAGTGTTTGTTTCGGCAATAAAAACGCGCCGGCAAAGCGGTTGCAAAGTTTTTCTTCATCGTCCAACAACGATTCAGCCAAACGGCCTTTTAACAGCAAATGCCCCAACTCATGCGCTAAAGTAAAACGCTGGCGGTCGCCGATCCAGTTTGCGCCAACCACAATCAAAGGCATGTCGTTAATCTTACCCGCCAAGCCATCAAATTTTTGTCCGCTGTCCACGGTGCTGCTAATCACCATAATGCCTTGTGATTCCAAGGTATCAATCAGTTCGGGAATACAGCTTAAGCCCAGTTGCCAAGAGGCGCGGACGGTTTCCGCCACGGCTTCAATTTGTTCGGAATCACTGATGTGCTCAGGCAAGCCGTCAGGTAAAGCAAAGGGCTGGATAGGCGATTGCGGATATAAGCTTAACAACTCATGCCAGCGTTCGGCCTGGTCGAAAATATCCGCCTGAATTTTAGCTAGGCTTTTTTGCGGCAAGGTGCTTTTTTTGCGGTATTCAATGCCGTCAATTTTTAGGGTTTGCGGGCGGAAAAAATACTCCGTGCGCACGCCTAAAATTTTTGCCAATTTAATCAATTGCGCGGATGACGGCTTTTGCAGTTCTTTTTCAAACTTGCTGACTGTGGTGTGGCTTAACTCCGCCTGTTCAGCGACTGTCCGCAATGCCAAACCCGCCGCCTTCCGTGCGCGTAGTAAGCGTTCGCCAATCATAAAAAAAGCCCTGTTAGGTTTACAAAATTAAAATTATATTAGATTAATGTAAACCTTTTTTGACCTTTAAACCAGCTTTAAAGCAGTAGGTTGGGTTAGCGTTAGCGTAACCCAACATGTTGCCTGGCTTCGTTGGGTTACGGCTATCGCCTAACCCAACCTACAACATATTGATTCTTTTTTTGCCTGTCACGCATTCATAAATGAGTGATTTTTTATAGGCTTCCAAGGTGCTGATTTGTTGGTTTAGGTTGGCTTTTAGGGCGGTTAGGCGTTGGGTTTCTTGGTCTAGGTGGTCAATGATGCGTTGTTGTTCTTTGCTGGACGGCAAACAAACAGGCAATAACGCTAATTGCTTGGGATAATTGACGCGGGGCATTTTTGCCCCATAACTCATAGCGGTACAAACTTTTATAAACCCGTCAGAAGCTATGAAATAAAGCAAAAATTTAGACTCAATTTTTTCTGGTTTAAATGCCAGTATCTCGCCTGTGCATTTGCCGTCAAAAGTCGCCAAATGATATTTTTGTAAGTACGGCCTAAGTTTGCCAAAAAGCACATCCTCTTTGAAAAACTTTATAACGGCACTTCCAACGTTTGTAGTATTCCGTACCGATAACAAACGCCCTGTTCCTTGTTCTAAATCTTCAAGTTCCAAATAGTCTTCAATTTCACTTTTTTCTGTAGATTTTTCATCCCGCAAACTAACTATGTCCTTTAGCCTATCCAACCGCCACCCTTGCGGAATCTCTCCCAACCATTCCACGCCTGAATCAACCAACGGCGCGGAAGCATCCAAGCCTTTAGTCACCGCGTGATAAATAACTGACTGGCGCAAGGCATCAAGGGTTTTTATTTGTTGCTGTTTGATAGCGATAATCGCATCCAGCTTGCCGCATTGCTGATCTAAATATTCGGTAATGGCTTGTTGTTCTTGGGTACACGGCAAACAAACAGGCAATAACGCTAATTGCTTGGGATAATTGACGCGGGGCATTTTTGCCCCATAACTCATAGCGGTACAAACTTTTATAAACCCGTCAGAAGCTATGAAATAAAGCAAAAATTTAGGCTCAATTTTTTCAGGCTGAAAAGCCAATATCTCGCCCGTGCATTTACCGTCGAAAGTGGCTAAATGATATTTCCTTAAGTACGGTCTAAGTTTGCCGAAAAGCACATCACCTTTGTAAAATTTCATTACAGCGCTTTCAACATTTGCGGTGCTTCGTATCGATAATAAACGCCCCGTTCCTTGTTCTAAATCTTCAAGCTCTAAATAGTCTTCAATTTCGCTTTTTTCTGTCGATTTTTCATCGCGCAAGCTAACAATGTCTTTTAGACGATCAAGCCGCCAACCCTGCGGAATCACCCCAATCCACTCAACCCCGCTATCTTGCATTTTTTCCTTATCCATCAATGTCATGCCTAGGAGTTCTCCCAGGCTTTCCGCGCTTTTTCAGATAAGGATTCAACCGTTTCATCCGTCCAGAGGTTTTTTTGCCATTCGGTATAATCGAATTTATCGCGTTTAATCAGCATGATAAATCGCTCGGCATCAACCATGCCCAAGGTGGAAAAAATGGATTTAAAGCCGGTGTTGATAATTTCGCTATCGGTTTTCATGCTTAGCAGTCCTCTTCTATAAATCTTAAAGGATTGATGACTTTAAGTTCGCCAATCTCGGCGGCTTTTTTAATTAACTGTTTATCCGTGGTCAGGAAAAAATCGGCGTTTGCTTTCACCGCGCAAGCACAATGCAGTGCGTCTTTAACATGCAAACCGAATGCTTGATAACGTTTGGCGTTCACTATAATGTCGTCCGTTGGCGAAATCCAATGCCTGGACAGGCTTTTCCATTTGGCTATTTCCTGTTTGTGGGCAATATACGGATTTTGGTCATTTTCAAACTGCAAAATGTACGACCAAACCAATTGATGCTTCCCATCTAAAATTTGCTCTTGAATGTAGAGTTTGGCTTGGGTTTCCAGATAAATAAGGGAATGCGATTGTTCGTCATAAGGCCGGTTAAAGCAGCAATTATCAAGATATAGCAACATTGTTGGTCAATCCTCCAAACTTTTCAACAAACTCACCGCTTCCTGTTCCAATGCCCAAAAGTCGGCTAATAAGTCGGCGGTGGTTTTGGGGGCTTGGTAGCGATAAAAATATTTGTTGGGCAATATTTCATAGCCCAGTTGCGGGCTGTCTTGCCAGCGGATGATAGGCTTGGCGATTTCGCGTTCCAAAAAGGCTTGAATATCCTCGCCGTGCGGGATGTATTCGTTATCCTGCACGTAATGGCGGTGGCGGTATTGCACATCGGACACGCTCAAGCCATTGATAAAGGTTTTTTCAGCGGCGGCTTGGTCTTTGCCGTTAAGTCCGGCCAGGGCTAGGTTGAGTTCATCCTTAAACAAAGCTTTAACGGCCTTGCGGTAAACGGTGTCGAAAATGTCGCTGGCCTGTAAGTTCAAGGTGAGCGGCTTTTGCTGTTTGCCGTCGCTTACCGTCAGGTTAAACACTAACTCGCTGTCGTAAAAAGCTTGTTCTTTTTTGATAACAGCGGGGGTTAAAGCTTTTTCGTAAGGCTCGGTGATAAACGCGGGTTGGTCGTTTTCGTCGGTTTGCCAGAACACCACGCTGACTTTGTGATAGGCAAAATCCGAGGGTTTGAACAGTTTGATTTTGGCATCGTCTACGCTTTGCCAGTGGTTTTGGTAAGCATCTTTTACCCACTGGCGGTGGCTGTCAGTCATGCGGTTGCGTTTGTTGCCGAAAGATTTGGGTTCTTTTTCGTATTGTTCGCGGGCGTCAATGATTTTGACCTGGTTTTTATGGCTGTCGGGTTTGTTGTTGCTCAATAGCCAGATGTAGGTGTAAATGCCGGTGTTGTAAAAAAGCTGGTCGGGCAGCATAACGATGGCATCCAGCCAGTCGTTTTCGATGATCCAGCGTCTGATCTCGCTTTCCCCTGAGCCGCAATCGCCGTTGCTTAACGGTGAACCGTTAAAGACGATAGCTATTTTACTGCCGCCTTGGTCAACGGGCTTCATTTTGGCGAGCATGGTTTGCAGGAACAATAACGCGCCGTCATTGCTGCGCGGCATTCCGGCTTGGTAGCGGGTGCTGCTGAATTTTTCGGCTTGGCTTTTGTAATCGCTCCAGGTTACGCCGAACGGCGGATTGCTGAGCATGTAATCAAAGTGGTCTTCGTCTTTACTCAGTTGGTCGCCTTTGTCGTCGCGGTTTTCATTGAACGGAATTAAGGAATTGCCCAGATAAATAAAGCTGCGGTCATCTTTTAACAGCATTTCCGCCTGGCAAATGGCGAAGTTGTGCGGTTGCAGTTCTTGGCCGTACAAGGTGATGAGATTTTCGGCGGCAAGCCTTTTTTGCGGGTCGTTGATCTGGCCGAGCAAGTGGGTTTTGGCGACCGACAACATGCCGCCCGTTCCACAAGCGGGGTCATAAATGGCAAGGCTTTGTAAATCTTGGCTAAATTTGATGTCCAGCAATTCGACCATCAGGCGGATGACTTCACGCGGGGTGAAATGCTCCCCGGCCTCTTCGCCGCTTTGCTCTGAAAACCGCCGTAGCAGTTCTTCGTAAACATAACCCATTTCCAAATTGGACAGCCGCTCCAGGCTTAAGTCTTGGCTGGCGTATTGTTCGACGATGGTGTTCAGCCGCCCGCTTTTTTTCAGTTTGCCCAAGGTTTCCCGAAAATTGAAGTGGTCGATGATGCTTTCTATGTTGGGCGAGAAGGCTTTTAAGTAGTCGCGGAAGTTGTCTTCTAACAGTTGCGGGGCTTCTTTGTATAGCTTGTCTAATGTCCAGTCGCTGGCATTCCAAAACCGGAAGCGTTTTTCGGCTTTTTTCAGGCGTTCTTGAATTTGTTCTTTAGTGTCATTGGGGAATTTTTGCTCGATATTGGCTTTTTCTTGCTCGCGCCAAGTTTCCAATACGCATTCAATCCGGCGGATGGTAATCATCGGCAAGACGATGTTTTGATAGTCGTAGGCTTTAAATTTGCCACGTAAACTTTCGGCGGATTTCCAAATTTCTTGGGCTAGGTTATTGAGCTTTTCTTTGTTGAGCATGTTTAGGTTATTACAAGGGGCTGTAGTACAAAAACCGGCAATTCTACCGTTTTAGTGAGGGTGGATTAGGCTTTTTACAAAACAAAACCATTCTATGTCCCGAGCGGGCAGGTTTTCGGTTTTTTTTAACTTAGAGCCTACTCTTGTATTTGATATTAATCGTCCCATAAGCTTTAACTGTTTACTCAAAAGTTTTAGGGCTACGACTGCCCGGCCAAAAAGACTTCGCAATCGGTCAGGTTTTTTTCCAGCGGGACGGAAACGCCGGTTTGGCGGGTGTGTTCGGCAAGGACGGAAAACGGCTGGGTGAGGTGGCGCTGCAACTGCTGGCCTGGTCGCGGGACAGGATGACGGTGGTGTCCAGATGGTTGAGTATCGCGCCGTCGCGGGTGGACAGGATGCGGTCTTCCAGTTCGGCGACTTCGGTGGTCAAGGTGGGTTGGTAGCCCACCGTTGCGGGCATGCGCCCCAGCAAGCTGGAAATTTCACTTATAAAGTTCAGCGCTGCCGTCCATATTCCCTGTCTCGCCATATAGCAACGGCCTGCCCTGATTGAGCTTTGCGCCGGTGATAACCTTACAGACAGCAATTTTATGGTCGCCCGCATCGGCGTAGTGGCTCACTTGGCAGTCAAAATACGCCAAACTTTCAGAGAGGATCGGGGCGCCCGTCGTGTCGGTCTGCCAAGCAAACCCCGCCATTTTGTCGGTTAACCCAGCACGGCCAAAATGTTCGGCGAGGGCGTGTTGGTGATGGCCCAACACATTCACCGAACAAACGCCGCCCGCCTGCATGAGCTGGTAAGAATAATGTACGGGGTTGATGCTGATGGCCAGCAAGGGCGGCTGGAAAGAGGCTTGCATGACCCAGGCGGCGGTGAACGCGTTGCGCCGCTCGCCCGCGCAAACGCCAATCACATAGACGCCATGGCTTAGATGGTTAAATAGCCGTTCAGGGTTGTTTGGCATGTCAATTCACCAATTGGATGCGCATGGACAAATCAATCGCCCTGATGTTTTTGGTCAACGCCCCGATAGATATGAAATCGACGCCGGTTTGGGCAATGGTTTTGATGTTGTCCAGCGTGATGTTGCCGGAGGCTTCCAGTTCCACCTGTCCGGCGCTTAATTTGACGGCGGCGGCCAGGTCTTCGAGGCTGAAATTGTCCAGCATAATACGGTCAGGTTTGGCGGCGAGGGCTTCGCGCAGTTCCGCTAGAGACTCAACTTCGACCTCTATGGCTACCGTGCTTTGCCGACGGGCGATAGTGACGGCATTGGCAATGGAGCCGGCGGCAATGATATGGTTTTCTTTGATTAACACGCCATCATAAAGCCCCATGCGGTGGTTATGGCAGCCGCCGCAGGCAACCGCATACTTTTGCGCCTTCCTAAGGCCGGGGATGGTTTTGCGGGTGTCCAGCACCTTACAGCCCGTGCCCGTTACTGCCTCGGCATAGGTGCGGGCGACGGTGGCGGTGGCGGACAGGGTTTGCAACAGGTTTAAGGCGGTGCGCTCCCCCGTCAGCAACTGCCGTGCCGGGCCGCTGAGTTGGCAAAGCACGGTGTTTCCACTAACGCTTGCGCCTTCTGCGACCAGCCAAGTGATGGCCACATTGGCGTCCAGCGTTTTGAACACTGCCTCAAACCAGGCTTGCCCGCAGACAACCATCGCTTCGCGGGTCATGACTTCGGCGCTGGCGGTCATGGTTTCAGGAATAATCGCGGCGGTCAGGTCGCCTGTGCCCAAGTCTTCCGCCAGAAAGGCGGCCACGTCCGCAATGATTTCGGTTTGTGTCATCTCATCCCACCCAAAAAACTAAAAAAAAGCACTATAACGCCGTAGAATACCATGTTTGAAAGTCACTTCTAACCAGGGTTCATGACCACAACGTTATCAACAACCAACCACCGATCTGATATTGTCGGCTTAACTTATGTCTATCCCGTGTTGTCCAGACGCGCGGGCGGATTGTCCATAGGCATCAATTTTAATACCAACAACGCCTGTAACTGGCGATGTATCTATTGCCAGGTGCCGAATCTGACGATTGGCAGCGCCCCGCCTATAGATTTCCCATTATTGGAGCAGGAGCTGCGCGGCTTCCTTGATGAGGTCTTAAACGGCGATTTTTACCAGCGCTTTCAAGTCGATATGGATAAACGCGTCATTAAGGACATAGCGATTGCCGGTAACGGCGAACCCACTAGCCTGCAAGAATTTGCTGCGGCGGTGGCGCTGATAGGCCGGATCGCCACTGAATTGGGCATATTTCCTGCGAGCAAATATATTTTGATCACCAATGGTAGCCTGATACACCAAAGCCGAGTTCAGGAGGGCCTACGCAACTTAAGCGGATACGGCGGCGAGGTCTGGTTTAAGTTTGATAGCGCGACGGATGCGGGCAGAAAACTAATCAACCGTTCAAGCCAAAGCGTGCAAGCGGCCTTGACCAATCTTAGCCTCTCCGCACAATTGTGCACGACCAAGCTGCAAACTTGCGTGTTCAGCTATCAAGGGCAAGGGTGGACGGCGGGGGAACGGCAGGCGTATCTGGATGCCCTGGAAACTATCCGGGCCGGTACGCCGGTCCGGCAGGTCATGCTTTACACCCTGGCGCGCACTTCTGCGCAGCCGGAAGCTGACCAGCTGGAAAAAGCATCGGCAGAGACGCTAAATGAGTTGGCCGATGCGGTTCGGTCACTGGGCTTTGACGTGTCAGTGAGCATTTGATTTGGGCAATGCAGTTGGGCTGGCGCGAAAAAATCCACATACTTCTTTGATAGTCCTGCAATTGGAATGATAAGCGCTTTGTCAAGCTATTCACTGAGACGACTGCGCGTCCTTAAAGGACGCGCAGTCGTAGCCATAAAACGGCAAGGTTGACTTTTTACAAATCATTCCAATTGCAGGACTACCACTTGTTTTATACTATTTGCCATTATCCAGTGGATTAAGAGGATTTAATCAGCACTTCCTTAGTAGCTAGAGTAGCTAGGCAATTATTTTAATCACACCTGATTTTTTTAAACAGTTCACACAGGAGCAAGCCGTTTTGAATAACGTACAGGATATAACCAGTCCGATGACCGCACCGGAGCGACGTGCAACGTTATCGCTAGCCGGTATTTATGCCTTGCGGATGCTGGGGTTGTTCATGATTTTGCCGGTGTTGTCGCTATTTGCCGAGCAGCTTGAGGGGGCAACGCCGGCACTGATTGGTCTGGCGATGAGCATTTACGGTTTGCCGCAGGTGTTGTTACAAATTCCTTTTGGGTTGTTGTCAGACCGGTTTGGACGCAAGAAAATAATCATTATCGGTTTGCTGCTGTTTTTTGTGGGGAGTGTGATTGCCGCATTATCCACTAGCATTTATGGCATTTTGGTCGGCAGGGCGTTTCAGGGCGCAGGCGCTATTTCGGCGGCAATTATGGCGCTGGTGGCGGATTTGACGCAGGAAGTGCACCGCACTAAGGCAATGGCCCTGATCGGTGTCAGTATTGGCGGGTCATTTGGTTTGGGCATAGTTTTAGGGCCTATTATTGCCAGTTTCGGTGGCGTCCAAGGCGTGTTTTGGATGACGGCACTATTGACTGCTCTGGCGATATTTGCACTGGTGTATTTTGTCCCGAACCCGCCCCAATCAAAAGTACACCGCGATACCAATTTTGTGCCCGGACAAATGGCCGATGCCTTAAAAAATCCTGATTTGCTACGGCTGGATTATGGGATTTTTACCCTGCACTTGATTTTAATGGCGACGTTTGTGGTTGTGCCTACCCTGATGCGTGATGCGGGTCTGGCGACGGGCCTACAATGGCAGGTTTATTTGCCGGTGTTTGTGGTGTCTATGGGAATCGCCGTACCCTTTATTATCCTGGCAGAAAAAAAACGCAAAATGAAACCGGTTTTTATCGGTGCGATTGCCGTCCTGATAGCCGCCATGCTTGGCCTAGCCCAGTTCCATCAAAGCTTAGTCGAAATCATTGGTTTTTTGGGGTTGTTTTTTTGTGGCTTTAACCTGCTTGAAGCCACCTTGCCTTCGCTGGTGTCAAAAACCGCGCCGGCTGATTTAAAAGGCACCGCGATGGGTGCGTATTCCAGTTCCCAGTTTATGGGGCTTTTTATTGGAGGGTTGTTAGGTGGTGTGTTTAAAGGCGAATACGGCGAGGCCGCAGTGTTTGTATTTTGCGCCGCGCTGTTAAGCAGTTGGCTGTTAGTGGCATTGACGATGAAACCGCCCCGTTATTTGGCCAATTTACTGATTTCCCTAAATAATCTTGACAGGCAGGATGCCGATAAATTTGCCGCCGACATGTTGGATGTCGCGGGCGTGGAAGAAGTGACCTTAAACTACGAAGATGCTGTCGCCTACCTTAAAGTGGATAACCAACGCTTAGATACGCAACAGTTGCAGGCTTTAATCATGCAGTACGAAGCGCATGCCGGGCGCTAACACCTTTTTTATTCCACCCTAACTAATAGGCCAAGTTCGCTATGGATCTAAAAGATTACCTAAAAATGCTTGTCAGTAATGATGGCTCTGATCTCTATTTAACGGTTGAGGCGCCGCCAGTCGCTAAGTTTCAGGGCATCCTTAAGCCACTTGAAAATGTTAGATTGAGCAAAGACCGGCTAAAAGAAATCGCCTACAGCGTGATGGATGAAGAACAGCGTTTGGCGTTTGAGCATGTGCCCGAAATGAACCTGGCCATTTCCGAACCAGGCATTGGCCGGTTTAGGGTCAATATTTTCATGCAACGCAATTGCCATGCACTGGTTATCCGCAATATCAAAGTGGAAATTCCCAATGCGGATAAGTTGGGTTTGCCATCTATCCTCAAAGAATCGATTATGGAAAAGCGCGGGTTGATCCTGTTTATTGGTGGCACCGGCTCCGGTAAGTCAACGTCGTTGGCGGCGCTAATTGATTACCGTAACAGCAATTCGTCCGGTCATATCATCACTATCGAAGACCCCATTGAATATCTTCATCCGCATAAAAAATCGCTGGTCAACCAGCGGGAAGTCGGGGTTGATACCTTAAGTTATGAAGATGCGTTAAAAAACACCTTGCGCCAGGCGCCCGACGTGATCCTGATTGGTGAAATCCGCAGCCGCGAGACTATGGAGCATGCGTTGGCTTTCGCCGAAACCGGTCATCTATGCCTTTCCACCCTCCATGCCAACAACTCTAACCAAGCGCTGGACCGGATCATCAATTTTTTCCCTGAAGAACGCCATAACCAGTTACTGCTGGATTTGTCGCTTAATTTAAAAGCCTTTGTTTCGCAACGGCTAGTGCCTACGATAGAGGGCAAGCGTGTGGCCGCGATTGAAATTCTGCTGACCTCACAGTTGGTGCGCGATTTAATTCTTAAGTGGGAAGTCCATAACATCAAAGAAGCGATGGAAAAGTCTGAAAATATCGGTATGCAGACATTTGACAGCCATTTGATGCGGCTTTACAAAGAAGGCGTCATTTCTTTAGATGAGGCATTAAAAAATTCCGATTCGCCGAATAACCTTAAATTAAAAATCAGTTTAAGCGGCGGGCTAGGCTGCATTAGCCCAGGAGCTAAAGAGAGCCGGGCAGTGAAAAAGGACGCCGGATTATCCCTGCAAGCCATTGTAAAAAAAGAAGAAGAGGGGGATGAAAACGCCATAAAGGAAGCGGGCACGGTGCCAAACAATCATGGAAAAGTGATCCATGAATGATAATGGCCCGCGCCATTGCCACACGACCTGCGGGCTTTTAAGCTATAATTTGCCACTTTTTACCAACCCAACTAAGCCGCCGTGTCTAGCATAACCAACGATTTATCAACTTTTCAGGGACTTATTCTTGCGCTACAAGCTTACTGGTCAAACCAAGGCTGCATTTTATTGCAACCTTTAGACCAAGAAGTCGGCGCAGGCACCTTCCATCCCGCCACGTTCTTACGCGCCATCGGCCCTGAGCCTTGGAACGCCGCCTACGTACAGCCATCACGCCGCCCCACCGACGGGCGTTTTGGCGAAAACCCCAACCGCTTGCAGCATTACTACCAATACCAAGTGATGCTCAAACCTTCGCCTGACAACATCCAAGAACTGTATTTAGGTTCGTTGACCGCACTGGGTTTTGATTTGCTCGAACATGACATCCGTTTCGTCGAAGACAACTGGGAATCACCCACGTTAGGCGCATGGGGCTTGGGCTGGGAAGTCTGGCTGAACGGCATGGAAGTCACGCAATTTACTTACTTCCAACAAGTCGGCGGTTTGGAATGCCGCCCCGTCACCGGTGAAATCACTTACGGCTTAGAACGTTTGGCGATGTACTTGCAAGGCGTGAAAAGCGTTTACGACTTGATTTGGACGCGCACCCCGCACGGTGTCGTCACTT
Source organism: Methylococcaceae bacterium UBA6146 (assembly GCA_002422395.1). GTDB lineage: Bacteria > Pseudomonadota > Gammaproteobacteria > Methylococcales > Methylomonadaceae > Methylovulum. Next base: position 372,348 of record DIUY01000011.1, read on the forward strand.
ACGGCGACGTGTTCCACCAAAACGAAGTGGAAATGTCATCGTTCAACTTCGACCACGCCAATGTGCCGTTTTTGTTCCAATGTTTCGACACTTACGAACAAGAATGCGTCAAGTTGATTGAGTTAGGTCTGCCGTTGCCAGCCTACGAAATGGTCTTGAAAGCCTCGCACACCTTCAACCTGCTCGATGCCCGCCACGCCATTTCCGTCACCGAACGCCAACGTTACATCTTGCGCGTGCGGACATTATCGCGTGCCGTGGCTGAGGCTTATTATGCGCGGCGTGAGTCGTTGGGTTTTCCGATGTGCCAAACCAGCTAAAGGTTATTTGCCATGTTAAAAAGATTGTATGTCCATAATTACAAATGCTTAGTTAATTTTGAGATTAACTTTGATCAGGATATTAGTCTTTTTTTGGGGGCAAATGGGTCGGGGAAATCTACGGTTTTTGAGGTTTTGGCGAAGCTTCGAAGAGTAATTGTTGATGAAGAAAAATTAGCAAATATATTCGATTTTGAAGATACTCCTCGTTGGGTAACTCCAGACCCAATTGAAAAATCAAAAGTTCGGTTTGAACTTGATCTTGAAATTAAAGGTGTGCTTTACAAATATCTTTTAGTTATTGAGTTTGTCAATCGGACTAAAGAACTCAGTATTGAAGAAGAGTCCTTTGGTTTTGATGATGAATTATTTATTCTGTCTAAAAACGGAAAAACAACACTAGTTGCAAAAAACAATGAGGAACTTCCATTCGACAACTCTCGTTCTTGTATGCGATTTTTTCAGTATAAAAGCTTTATAAATGCACTGAATACGTTTTTCATTGTTCGTATCAAACCTTATGAAATGACATCAACTATTAACAAAGCTGATTCTAAGATTCGAACTGACTTTTCAAATTTCGCTGAATGGTTTGCACACTTAAATGAAAATAACAGAAGAGATGTATCAATTTTTGAAGATGAAATGCGCGATATTCTACCTGGATTCGATTATTTTAAGATTGAACAGGCGGGACAGGCTAAGGTTCTGCAAGTAGAGTTTGAAAATAAATCCAACAAAAAAGACATTATCACTTATTACTTTAACGAACTATCAGAAGGTCAAAAGGTATTAATTTCGCTTTATGCATTAATTTATTGCGCTCCCGAATACTCTTTAATTTGCATTGACGAACCGGAGAACTTTTTAGCATTACCTGAAATTCAGCCATGGTTGAACGTATTGCGAGAACGATGCAAAAGAAGATTTTTACAAGCTTTGATAATTTCCCATCATCCAAGCCTAATCAATTTCTTAGCTCCAGATTCTGGTTATTGGTTTTCAAGGCAAGAAAATCACACTACTTTCGAAAAGATCACTGAACAAGAAGAGGATGGTTTATCGCTTGCCCAGTTAATTGAAATGGGCTGGATTTATGGCGATTAATCTTAAAGGTTATCGCATTACGGTGTTGTGTGAAGATATGGCTCAATTTGACTTTCTCAGCTCTTATGCAAAAGCATTAGGTGCGGAAAATAGAAAAATCTTTAAGTTACCAGCTTATAACAACGCCACCGTTTTAAAATATTATCCAAATGCTGTTAAAGATTATCGGCGTTTCTCTAATGAAAACATTGTGTTGATGGTAATGATAGATGCCGATGAAAAAACTATCCTAGAAAGACTAAAAGAATTTGATGAAAAATTGGATATTGAAAAAGCCAGATTAAATCAATCCACACGATTAAGTAACGAGAAAATTTTGCTGTTTGCACCGATCCGAAATATTGAATCGTGGTTTCATTACATTCAAACAAATGCTGATGATATTGAAACTAAAACAGATAGCTCTGGCAAAATCATTAGCTATAAAAATCAATATAAAAACCAAGACATCAGCGAGTTGGTAAAAAAATTAAAAGAAGAAATTTGCCTTAATCGCTTGCCTGACAACACCCCTGCTTCGTTGCGTCATGCTTGCAACGAATTGAAACGCCTGAATAACTGACGTGATTATGTTGATAACACCATTATTAATTTGCCATCAAGTCCATAACTACAGCAATTTTATTCAAAGCTGCTGGTTTTCTGCGCTTAACGTATAGGTAGCAAAATAACATGGCAAACTTCTTCAACTCAGTTCGGATTACTAATTTCAAATCGCTTAAGGATGTGACCTTAAGCGATTGCAAGCGTATTAATTTGCTGATTGGTAAGCCGAATGTGGGGAAGTCTAATATTTTGGAGGCGATTGGGTTGTTTAGTTTGCCTTATATCAAATATGACGAAAGCGAAAAAATTACTCAGTTTGTAAGGTTAGAAAATATCCCAGAATTATTTTTTGATGGCAGAATTAATGAAGATATAACGGTTTGTGTAAGCGAGGACACAAATAGAAATAACAGCTGCAAAGTTATTTATAGAGGTGGATCAGTCGATTTCATAGTAAACCAAATAGACACAATCCCTGATTCTAATTATCAGATGCCACTTTATCCCGCAGGTAAAGCAAATCAACGCTCAGTAATTGAAGTAGATAACTTTCTCGATTGGACATATACATACCCAAGTATTGAATCCGATACTCAACTACCTAAAGTCAAATTATACAAATTTGCTCAACCGTTTATATTCAAAAAACAAAAGTATTTTATTCCGCATTTACTGCCTCCCTTTGGTACGAATTTATTTGATGTTATCCAATCCCACAAAGAACTAAAAACTGATTTATCACGTATTTTCTCTGGATATGGCCTTAAGCTTTTATTCGATAATGCAACCTATGCGTTAAGATTAATGAAGACTTTAGAAGAAGATAACATTATTTCATTTCCTTACAGCTCGATAGCAGACACGATACAGCGAATCATTTTTTACAAAGCGGCAATTACATCTAACAAAAATTCAATTCTGCTTTTTGAAGAGCCGGAAGCCCACTGCTTCCCACCTTACATCACTCACATCGCCAGAGAAATAATCGACTCAGAAAGCAACCAGTTTTTTATTGCTACGCATAGCCCTTACATTCTCGATACATTTTTAGAATACGAGCGTGACGATTTGGCCATTTATATGGCGGACTTTAAAGATGGTCAAACAGTAATTAAACGTCTAACGGATGCTGAATTAAATGATGTTTTTGAATATGGATTAGACCTATTTTTTAACGCTGAGTTATTCACGGATGAAATCTAATATCAACTTCTGTGTCATGCCTGAGTGCTATCTGGATACAAACTTAGTAGAAGCTATTGCCCCTCCTCAAAGAATTAGCGGTACTCAGGGATACAATCACAAAAAAAATTGCAATAAAGTTATTGATGAAATGCTTGGTAAGTTGAAAGATGATTTCGCTTTGGGGATTGTTGACAAAGACAAAAGGCCATTATCCCGTACTGCCGATTTTGCCTTACTCGCTGAAAGTCAGGGTTTAAAACTTCATAAACATCAACAAAAACACCACTATTTGATCTTCCATCCGCCGATTGAGCAATGGATTCTGAATGAAGCCAAACAAGTTGGCATTGCCTTAAATGATGACCGATATAATCTGCCGATCTCATTGAAAGGTTTAGTTGACGAAAAAAGTGAATTTAGTAAACATGACCCTCGGTTTACCCGCTTGTTTCGAGATTTAAAAACACAAAATGCAATGGGTATCAATCTATTAGCCAAATGGATTGAGCATCTGAAAGCAAACCCCTATAACGCCGACAAAACCACGTTACAAAACCTGTAGCAACAATTAATTAAAAAGGTCGCCCTGTGACAGAAACACAACACTTACTTTTCGAATTAGGCTCCGAAGAATTGCCGCCTAAAACCTTACTAAAACTTAGCAACGCTTTGCTAGATGGTATCGTCGCAGGTTTAAAAGCGGCTGATTTACACTTTACCGCCAGCAAAGCCTTAGCCACGCCGCGCCGTTTAGCGGTGTTGATTGAAAACTTGCAAACCGCGCAGCCCGACAAAACGGTCGAAAAACGCGGCCCGGCGATTCAGGCGGCGTTTGCGCCCGATGGTTCGCCTAGCAAAGCGGCGTTGGGTTTTGCCACTAGCTGCGGCACGAGTTTCGACCAATTGGAACGTTTGAAAACCGACAAAGGCGAGTGGTTGAGCTACACGCAAGCCGTCAAAGGCCAAGCCACCGCAGAAATTATCCCTGACATTATCCGCGCCGCCATCGCCGCGTTGCCGATTGCCAAACGGATGCGTTGGGGCAGTTTCGCCACCGAATTTGTCCGGCCTGTGCATTGGGCGGTGTTGTTGTTTGGCGATAAGGTCATCGAAACCGAAATCCTTGGCCTTACCACAGGCAACAACACGCTAGGCCACCGCTTCCACGCCCCACAAGCCATCACGTTAGGCAAACCGGACGCTTATGAAGCCGCTTTGTTCAACCAAGGCAAAGTGATTGCCAATATTGAACAGCGCAAAGCCATCATCCGCGAAAAAGCCGAACAAGCCGCCGCCAAAGTCGGCGGTATCGCGCATATTGAAGAGGATTTGTTGGAAGAAATCGCCGCGTTGAACGAATGGCCTGTGCCGGTTACCGGCAACTTCGACCCTCGCTTTTTGGCTTTGCCCGCTGAAGTGCTGATTACCACCATGCAAACCAACCAGAAATATTTTCCGGTGAAAAATGCCGACGGTGGTTTGTTGGCGCATTTCATCACGTTTAGCAATATCGAAAGCAAACGGCCTGAATCCATCCAACACGGCAACGAGCGCGTCGTTACGCCACGGTTGGCGGATGCGGAATTTTTCTGGAACCAAGACCGCAAACAAACCTTGGCGGATCGTGTGGATAGCTTAAAAACGATTGTTTTCCAAGAAAAACTCGGCACGGTTTACGAAAAATCCATACGCGTCAGCCAACTCGCCGAGCGTATCGCCACCCAGTTAAACGCAGATGTAGCTCACGCCACCCGCGCCGCCTTGCTGGCAAAAACCGATTTGATGACCAATATGGTCGGCGAATTCGGCAACTTGCAAGGTTTGATGGGACGCTATTACGCATTAGCAGAAGGCGAAGCACCAGAAGTCGCGTGGGCCTTGGAAGAACAATATTTCCCCAAACAATCCGGCAGTGAAACCGCACCTAGCACGACAGGGCAAATCTTGGCGATTGCCGAAAAATTGGACACACTCACCGGTATTTTCAGTGCGGGCTTGATCCCGACCGGCGACAAAGACCCGTATGCCTTACGCCGCGCGGCCTTAGGCACGTTGCGGACGATGATTGAAAATAATCTGAGCCTGAATATTCCCGAATTGTGCGCGTTTGCCTTGGAGCAATTCCCGCACAGTTTTGACAAAGCCGCCACACACACAGCCGTGGTCGAGTTTATTTTTGACCGTTTAAAAGGCTATTGTTTGGACAAAGGCTATAGCGCGGACGAGTTTGATGCCGTGATGGCCTTAGCGCCTGCCGAACCGCTGGATTTTATGCAGCGCATCGCCGCAGTAAAAGCTTTCCGCCAATTACCGGAAGCGGAAAGTTTGGCGGCGGCGAACAAACGTATCCGCAACATCTTGAGAAAATCTGAAACCGTCCCTGCGGCTATGGTCGGCGTGTTGGCCGAACCACAAGAAATCGCTTTGCTAGCCGCCGCCCAACAATCGGCGCAAGACATCCAGCCGCTGTTGGCGCAACACGATTATCAGGCGACGTTGAACCGTTTGGCAGCATTGCGTGAAACGGTCGATGCGTTTTTCGACCATGTTATGGTGATGACTGATGATCTGGACTTGCGGGCGAACCGCTTGGCGCTGCTTAATTTGTTGTCCGAACAATTTTTGACTTGTGCAGACCTGGCGAAATTACAGTCGTGATCGCTTTAAATGTAAGGTGCGCATTTATGCGTACCGGATATTTTAAAAAAAGTATGCGTTACCCTCTGGGGCATAAAAGCATGCCCTACAGCCAATGAGCCGCTTTGTTTTGCTCGACCGCGACGGCGTGATTAACGAAGATTCCGACGACTTCATCAAGTCGCCGGAAGAATGGCAGCCGATAGTAGGCAGTCTGGAAGCGATAGCCTTGCTCAATGCCCACGGCTATAAAATTGCCGTCATCACTAACCAGTCAGGACTGGCGCGTGGGCTGTTCGATGTCGCCATGCTGGAAAAAATCCATGCCAAAATGTGCCGTCTGGTGAGTGCTAAAGGTGGCAAAATAGACGCCATTTATTATTGTCCGCACGGTGCAGACAGCGCTTGCCATTGCCGTAAACCCCAACCTGGCCTGCTGGAACAATGTGCCGCCGAACATCAGGTCACGTTAACCGACACTTTCTTTATTGGTGATTCGCTACGGGATTTACAGGCCGCACTTGCGGTCAATGCAAAGCCGATGCTGGTCAAGACCGGTAAGGGCAAAAAAACCTTAACACAACTTCCTAACCTTAACATTCCTGTTTTTGACACTCTTTATGACGCAGCCAACCACATCGTATCAGGGCAATAAAATCAAAGTTTATCTGGGATCAAGTGTATTGTTCGCTTGCATGACGCTCTCCACGCTGGTGTTTGCGCCCTTGGTGCTGCTATGCAGTGTGTTTCCCTTTGCAGTGCGCTACAACATAGCCAATTATTGGGTTAAGTTTGCCTTGTTTATCGCCCGGATTTTCTGCGGTATCCGCCATGAAGTTGAGGGTCTGGAGCATATTGCAGGCATCCGGTCAGCTATTGTGCTTAGCAAGCATCAGTCGGCTTGGGAAACTATTGCTTTGAGACTGATATTGCCGCCCCAGACCGCATTGTTAAAACGTTCGTTACTATGGATTCCTGTTTGGGGTTGGGCACTGGCAACCTTAAAACCTATTGCCATCGACCGGAAAAAAAAGCGCGAGTCCCTTAAGGTATTGCTTAAACAAGGCAAAGCGTATTTAAACGAAGGGCTGTGGGTTGTCGTCTTTCCTGAAGGCACCCGGACTGCGCCCGGCGAGGAGAAAAAATTCAATGCAGGCGGCGCAATACTAGCAGAAAAATCCGGTCATCCGGTCATTCCAGTCGCGCATAATGCCGGCCTCTGCTGGGCGCGTTACAGTTTCTTAAAATATCCTGGCACCATCAAGGTAAAAATAGGCCCTGTTATTGACTCCAAAGGGCGCAAAGCGGCTGATATTAATGCCGAAGCGGCGGCATGGATAGCGCAGGCTATGAAGACATTGTGATAGGCTTGAACAGATTGCCCATCCGCGCGATAAAAACCATCATTCATCAACAACGGTAACACTGACTATGAAAAAATTACTGCTCATTTGCTTGGCCGCCTCATTGCTTCCGGCATGTGCCGATAAAAACGAATACCACCAGGCGGTGCTCGAACAAGTGGAGAAAGAACAGGATGTTAAGGACTATAAAATAGCCCCTGAAACAATGGCGGATTGTGTCGTTGCATTAACCTCGCAAAAAATGCCGGGGGTGTTTGCACTGGATCCGGAGCGTATGACCGCTTACCGCAATTACGCAAAAATGCTCAACATGTCTAAAACCGAAGACCTTAAAAAGTCTATGGATGAGTTGCGGACGGCATTTGGTTCGGGACAAGCGCTCGCGGATGCGCACGCCAACTATACGGAAAGCTTGCTTGAATGTTACACGACGGTTGTGTCGAAATCTGAAGAAGAAGAAAAAAGTAAAGATAAAGAGTGAGCGTATAGGAGAAGGCTGTATGTCCTCCCTGCCCAGTCACGCCAATATTTGGCTTTGTGATGCCAAAATGTGGCGTTGAGGGTGCAAGAATCCTGCGGGATAGGCACGGATGAGGAAAGTGATGGGATAGTGATAGTCGGTGTGGCGGGTCCGCAGAATAAAATTCGGCTAAGCCGTTTATCACCCCCCAATAGCTTGGGCTGTGGGCAATGCCTTTAAGCCCCGGCAGATTGCAAAACCTGCTGGGGCTTAATTGTGGGGGCGTTATTGTTGGCGAAATCTTTAACCCAGTGCCTTAACGGCATCTTCGGTACTGAAAAAAAGCTTGCCCGGTTTTAGTTGTTCAATAAAATCCGTTTTTTCCAGTTTATCAAGCAGCGGCCCTTTGGCTTCCGCTACATTAAGTGTTTTCCCAGTCGCCTGTAAAGCTTGGTTGAAAAGCTCCAACGCTTCCAGCGCCGTCGTGTCAATGTCGCTGACTGACGTGAAAATCAGGATGACATGCTTGGTGTTAGGTTGCCGTCTTAGTTCAGAGTCCAGGTAATCTTCAATAAAGCTGATATTGGCAAAAGTGATGCTTTCATCAATGCGCACCAAGAGCAGATGATGCCAAGTTTCCACGCTATGGCGTTTGATATTGCGGAAATGCTCGGTTTCGGGCACACGGCCAACGATTGCGATATGCGGCTGGCTAGTTTTGCGCAAATTGCTGGCGATAGTCAGGACAATGCCCAGCGCGATGCCTTCTTCGATGCCTAATATCAAAACCCCCAGCAACGTGACAAGTTCGGCAATGCCGTCAGAGCGGTCATAATCCCACGTATGGAAAATATGTTTGATGCGCACCAGGCGAAAGACTGCCACTAGAATGATTACCGCCAATGCCGATTTGGGGATGCCTGCAAACCAAGGGCTGAAGAAAATGACGGCCAAGCTCAAAAAACCCGCCGCAATCAGCATTGCCATTTGGGTGCGCGCCCCGGCGGAAAAATTCACCATTGTCCGGCTGAAACCACCGGCCACCGGCATACCGCCGGAAATGGCGGCGGCGATGTTGGCTACGCCCAAGGCAATCAGTTCTTGGTTCGGGATGATTTTTTGGCCGCGTAAATTAGCGGTCACTTTGGCAATCGCCACGCTTTCGACATACGCGATTAAGGCGATGAAAGCCGAATAGGGTACGAGCAGCCGCCATTTTTCTGGGTTGACAAGATCCATGCTCAGCTTAGGAAGCCCTGCGGGTATGTCGCCGATCACCGCAACGTGTTGTTCGGTCAGATTAAAACGGCTGACCGCCAGCGTTGCCGCTATCACGACCAGTAACGGCCCGCATTTGCTAATCGCCGTGACTATGGCCAGTTTGACGCCGATTTTTTTAAGGAGTCCGGTGAGCGGTTTGCCGAAAAATAGCAATAAACCCAGTGCGGCGGCGCTTATTAACGAGGTTGGGGTGTTAATGCCGGATAGGTACGCGTTGTAACAAGCTAGATCAGCCCCGCAGGACGGCGCTTTTAGGCCGACCAGTTGCGGCAACTGGCTACCGATAATCAGCAATGCCGCGCCGCTGGTAAAGCCGGCCAACACCGGATGGCTGATAAAGTTCACCAACCCGCCTAGGCGCAACAGAGCCATTACTAACATCATAACGCCGCACTCCGCCGACAAAATCAACGCGCTTTGCAACGGGTTTCCTAGCGCGTTGATTTCGGGTGCGGCCAGTGCGCCGGCAATCATAATGGCGGCGATAGAGACTGGCCCGACCGATAAGGTCCGGCTCGTGCCCAGCAACGCGTAAGCTATCGGCGGCAAAATACTGGCGTACAGGCCTAATTGCGGCGGCAAACCCGCTAAGATCGCATACGCGATGCCTTGTGGGACTAGCAGGATTGCCGTGATGACGCCAGCCAACAGATCACCGTTAATATCCTGGCGGTTATAGGTTTTTAACCAGCCGATAATAGGAAAAAACGATGCTAAGTATGAAGTTTTAATTGCGGTGTTAGGCATTGCGGAATGACCCTTGTTTCCTTGGTAAGGATAGTGGCAAGTAAGGCGTGGGTGGATAGGCCGGAAATACGTTTTGGCCACTTTTTTGGCGATATTTGGCGCCAAGCGGGGAACGCCGCTTGGCGCCAAATAAGTCTAGGACGCTTGTTCTTCGTCCATAAACCGCTTGGCATAAGACTCCAGATGTGGGATGTCAATACGGTAGCCTTTCAGCATAATTTGCCAGTACAACCACGGAAACCCCGTGGTTTTACCAATCCACCAGATAAAGCGGTTTTTTCTGGGGTCTAATAAAGGGAATGAGGGCGTGACTTTGCCGCCGTAGGAAAACTCCGCCAGCATAACTTTACTTAACGAGGTGGTGAGCGGGCAAGAACCATAGCCGTCGTAACCTTCCCGTAACGGTGTGCCGTTAATCAAGCCCAAAATATTATCGACCACGACCGGCACTTGTTTGCGCACCGCCGCAGCGGTTTTGGCATTTGGTGTCGAACCTGCGTCACCCAGGCCAAAAACATTGCTGTATTTGTTGTGCTGAAGGGTTTTTTCATTGACATCAACCCAGCCCCCCGCATTCGCCAAAGGGCTTTGCTTGATAAAATCCGGCGCACTTTGCGGCGGTGTCACATGAATCATATCAAAGGCTTTGGTGACCCGTTCCTTGTTGCCGTCGCCATCAGTCACTTCAAATGTCGCCATTTTTGCCGGGCCGTCAATAGCAATCAAATTGCAGTTAAAATTGGTTTTTATCCCATAGTCGGCAACGACCTTACTCAATGCTTTGGCAAAAAACGGCACACCGAAGATCCCAGGGCCGGCGTTACAAAATTCAAGGGTGAATTTGTCCAAAATGCCTTTTTTGCGGAACCGGTCGGCGGCCAGGTACATGATTTTTTGTGGCGCACCGGCGCATTTTATGGGCATCGGTGGTTGCGTGAACAAGGCCGTGCCCGATTCGATGTTTTTGATACATTCCCAAGTATATTCAACGGTGTCCGGCGAATAATTGCTGCACACATTGTTTTTGCCTAGCGTTTCGCGCAAGCCCTCAATCTTGTCCCAATCCAATTGCAAACCGGGGCAGACCACCAGATAGTCGTAACTGATGGTGTCGCCGGAACGTAAGGTGACCGTGTTTTCGTCGGGTTGGAACGTTTCGGCGTAATCCTTAAGCCATGTGACCGTTGGATGGATCAAATCCGCCTCATTTCTGGTGGTCTGTTTTAAGGTATAAGCGCCGCCGCCAATAATCGTGAAGCCGGGCTGGTAATAATGTTTTTCGGATGGCTCGACAATGGCAATGTCAATCGCGCTGTTTTGTCTGCGCAATGTGTTGGCAACCGAGACACCGGCGGCACCGCCGCCGATGATTAATAAGGCATGATGTTGGTTTGGCATGAAATCCTCCCAGATAGCGTGTTATTTTTTTAGTGAAGTTTGCGGTGCAAAGCGCCTTGCATTACACGGTTTGCAGTGTAACGCAAGGCTTTCTTGTGCTCCTAACCTTTTTGCCACGCTTCATAGCCACCGGCCATTGATAGCACGTTGGTATAGCCAAGTTGCTGCATAGTTAATGCCGCCAGTGCCGAACGGTTGCCGCTACGGCAATAAATAAGCACTGCTTTGGATTTGTCCGCCAATTGCGGCATTGCGCCTATTTTAAATTCCAGCACACCACGCGGTAGCAACACGGCGGCGTCGAGATGGCCGGCGGCATATTCGCTTTCTTCGCGGGTATCGACAATGACGATATTGCCTTCGGCAATCAATTGCTGCGAGGTCGCCACATTAACTTCAGTGATGAATTGTTTGGCTTCAGCAACCATTGCTTCGGTGGTCGTCACGTTGCGCACGGGCCGGGCAATTTCACGTGCGGCAACGGCGTCTTGCCGCTCATTTTCATCCAGGCCGCAGTAGCGGTTGGCGGGCACAGCCTCATCTATCAAACGGGGTTTAGGCAAGTTTAGATTGGCCATGATCTCAATAAACTGCTCGCGTGATTTGCCCGCTAGGCGCGGATTGCTGGTGCGTTCTTGAATGATGCTGCTGACCCAGCGGCCTTGGTAATCATGCCCTGGATAAACCAATGTTTCATCCGGTAGGGTGAACAGGCGTTGGGTGATGCAATCGTACAATGCGCCCGCATCGCCGCCCTGAAAGTCTGTACGTCCGCAACCGCCGATAAACAGCGAATCGCCGGTAAACAGGTGGTCACGCCATAAAAACGAGATGCTGCCACGGGTGTGGCCAGGCGTGGCGATAACTTTGATCTTTTCGCCGTTGCCGAAGGTAAAAATATCGCCGTCTTGAATTTGGATGTCGGCAGTTTCAGCGCCGCATAAATGGCTGACGCCGGTTTGCGCACCTAGACGCTGGCGCAATAGGCCACCGGCGGTGATGTGGTCAGCATGGACATGGGTCTCGAGCGTGTATTTTAGCTGTAAACCGTGGCTTTCCAGCAGGGCAATATAATCATCAATATGAGTGTTGACCGGATCGATAAAGACCGCCTCTTTGTTGGCAGGGTCGGCAATCAAATAAGTGTAAGTCCAGGTTTCTTGATCGAACAGTTGTTTAAAAATCATTGTGTGTCTCCGTGTGGGTTGGAAATTAAAAGGCAGTACGTCATTAAAGCAATCGGCGTGCCACAAATGGTGGTTCCTTGATAATCTGCCGAGAAGCTATGTTAGCAGTGCTTTGGGTTGTGGCAATCTGTTTTATTAAGAAACACCTTACTGGGATTGGTTCATTCGCTTTGTTTCATTGAACCATTTGTTTGTTTTAGTGAAACAATAATGAAACATTTATGCATTTGTTGGGCGTCACTCTGCGCGTAATTTCTGGTGGTGGGTTAGCGGCCTTAGCTTGCCATGCCGCCAGCCCCGGCCATGCCGATTTTATTGAGGGTTTGGGGAGGTGCAGTAGATGCCCCCCACAATTTTTTCCAATTTTCCAGCCAAAGGTTGACCTTGTCCCCTAAATATAAGTAAACTAATGTTAAGTAAAAATAGACAAGTGAAGAGTCAATGCCATCTACACCAATATCTCCATCCATACGGCAAATTGCGGAAGAAAACGGCATTCCCTATGAAACCTTAAAGCGTAGGGTACACCGGAAAGGCTCTATAACTGGGGCGCTGAACGACGTAAAAGCCATAACACACAGCTTCCCCATCAACGGCATCGACCTCACCGCCGAAGAGTGGTGCCACTACATCGGCATATCCACCAGCGCAATGTACCGGTCCGCCAAACGCCGAAAGATCACATCCCTCCAGGAACTCCAGCGCCGTTTCCAGGAATCCCCACACCTGTTCCCCACGCACCTGCTGGACCCCAAACACCCACGTTATTCCGAAATACAACACACTCCTGCAAAAACCGCTGTTTAGCACTATCCACCCACCACCACCCGTGCTAACTTAGCCGCCAATGGATAGGGCTAGATGCCTGAAACGACCCGCTCGGATGCTGGGGATAAGGATATACACCACCTAATATGGCCTTCAACGACAACGAATCCGGTATCCCGCCTATGGAGTTGGCGGAGTATCTGGTAAAACGCAAATCATTCCTGCCCAAAGAGGTCAGGGTGTTCCTGCAAAACAGTTTTGCCCAGGACGACGGCAAGATTGGCGGGAACTCTGACTTTGACTTGCATGAAGAAATCATGGAACAGATACGGGTTGCCAAAATCCTCAGGAGTTCGGCATTCCCCGAAGGCCAGAAGACCGTGGCTTCCGAAAACATGCGCGACGCCAAGGAAGCACTGACCGCCTCCACCTCCCTGATAAAGGCCCTGACGACCACCCTTGAGAAGATATACAACCAGGACAAAGTGCGCACCTTGCAACAGACCCTGATAGAAGCCCTCAAAGAAACCGACCCCGTATTACAAAACCGCTTCATGACGCTGCTAAGGGAGCGGCTCAAATAATGCTCCAGTTATATGAAGAATTCATCACCCAAGTTGAAGATGCGCTGGACCGCCAGTCTTCTCTTGGGCGTCTGTCTTTCTGGCTGGAGAAGAACACCCGCCTTGCCAGCAAGCCCTATTCGCTAAAAATGTGGTGTTTGGAACACAAGCCAAGGCTTGTACTGAGGCAAACCAAGGTTTGCACTCCAGCTTATCAACGTGCAGCTACAGATTTAACCCGCCACCTAATTTCTTAGGGAAGTGCTGAATAAAGCCTTTGACAAGCTCAGGCCGAACGGAATCAATTAGTTCAGCACTTCCTTAACTGGACAATAGCATTACTTTTTTGGCAACCTTAAGGGTTTGGTCACTATTAACTTCCTGATTTTAAGACCTGGCAGGTCTCGTGGTTTCAGCAGTAATATTTCGAAAAGTTATTTTTAGCCAAATCCTAAGCCTTATAGATAACATTGCTTAGCGGGTATAATTGCAAAATTTTTCATTTTTAAAAAGCTATGAGTCAGCAAAGAAAAGCAGTGGCATTAATTTCCGGTGGGTTGGATTCCATGTTAGCGGCCAAAACCGTTATGGAACAGGGCATCCATGTCGAGGGCATCAATTTTTTCACCGGTTTTTGCGTGGAAGGCCACACCCACGCCATCCGTGCCAAAGACCAAAGCAAACCGAAGCGCAACAACGCGCTGTGGGTCGCCGAACAGCTGGGCATCAAGCTGCACATTGTCGATGTCATCGAAGAATACAAAAATGTCCTGATTAACCCTAAGCATGGTTACGGTGCACACTTAAACCCCTGTTTGGATTGCAAGATTTTTATGGTCAATAAAGCCAAGCAATGGCTGGCCGAAAATAATTTTGACTTTATTATCACTGGCGAAGTCATCGGCCAACGGCCTATGTCGCAACGCAAAAGCACCATGCCGATTGTGGCCAAACAATCGGGCGCCGATGATTTGTTACTGCGCCCGTTATGCGCCAAAAACCTGCCCCAAACCTTGCCGGAGCGTGAAGGCTGGGTAGACCGCGAAAAATTGCACGACATCACAGGCCGCTCGCGCAAACCGCAAATGGCCATGGCGGAGCAATTCGGCATTGATGATTATTCGCAACCCGCCGGGGGTTGCTGTTTTTTGGTGGATAAGAACTATTCGGCGAAACTCGTTGATTTATGGCAGTCACAAGGCAGTAAAGACTATGAACTTGATGATGTGATGCTGCTAAAAGTTGGCCGCCATATCAGGCCGGCGGCTAACTTTAAATTGATAGTCGCCCGCGAAGAAGGCGAGGGGCGGTTTTTGCAAGGCTACAAGAAAGATTATCTCAGTTTGGCGTCGGTCAGCCATAACGGGCCGTTAGTGTTGCTCGATGGCGAAGCGTCGGCAGAGGACTTATATCTGGCGGCAAGGATCACCGCCCGGTTTGGCCAGGGGCGTGAGGCGGAACACGTTGACGTGGCGATTGTGGACAAAGCGGGGCTGGAGCGGGTTATCACTGTTCCGCCATTGCCGTCGGCTGAATTCCCTAAGGCTTGGTATCTTTAACCGCTGCGGCAAGCGGGCGCTGCATGGCTGGCTGGTGTCCGGCCCCTCATTTCCGATCATCGGCAGTCATTAACCGTGCCGCCAGGGTATGGTCGGAAAAGGTTGACAAAGGCTGGCCTAGCGTTTGGCAATGGCCGCCTTGTGTTTCATAATCCCGCATAAAATCATGGATAAATTCCATAACGGTATGATCTATCAGATAGCCGTCCGAGAAATCGAAAACAATCGTTTTGCCTTGTTCGAATTTCGTTATGGCTTGTTTTAACGGTAAAAAATTAGAAAAAAGTGCGGACCCCAGCAGTTTGACCACCAGCGCACCGTCCGCTTGTTGTCCGATAGTAAAATGGATTTTGAACAAATTGCTAAACCACACCCCGCGCAGCAAATTAATCGCCAGCTTTACGGCGATGCCCAAAACGACACCGCTGAGCAAATCTAACGCCAGCACCCCGATAATGGTGACGATAAACATCAGCAACTGTTCTTTGCCAATATCCCTGGCTCTAGCGAATGCTTTGGGCGAGGCTAAGGTATATCCGGTATAAACCAGCAGGGTTGCCAGTGAGGCCAACGGGATATTTTGTATCAGACGCGTGAACAGCACGACAAACAGCAATAACCACATGCCATGGAAAAAGTTTGCCCAAGCCGTTTTGGCGCCATTGTTGATGTTCGCTGAGCTGCGGACAATCTCCGCAATCATCGGCAAGCCACCGAGCAAACCGCAGACGAAATTCCCTATCCCGATGGCCGTCAAGTCGCGGTCAAGATCAGCCGTGCGCTTATAAGGGTCAAGCTTGTCAACCGCCGCCGCACTCAGCAAGCTTTCAAGGCTGCCGACCAAGCTGATGCTCAGCACCGCTTCCCAAAAAGCGAGGGTGGCTATTTTAGAAAAATCGGGGAAACAGAAAGTGGCCAAGAAATCATCAGGGATAGCCACCAAATAACGTGTGCCGTTAGTGGCCGTTTGCTGGTCAAGGCCGAAATGCCACGCAAAGAGCATTCCTATCAGGACAACAATGACCGATGCTGGGATTTTGGTGTTGATTAGCGGCCAGACCATCAGTATTTCCAGCCCTAAAAAACTAATCAAGACGGTTTGGGTGTTCATGTTCAACAAACTATGCGGAATTTGCGCAACGGTTGTGAGCAGGCCGCCGGGTTCTGGGGTTACGCCTAACATCACATGGGTTTGGGTAATGATGATAATCAGCCCAATCGCCGCCAACATGCCGTGGATGACCGAAGCGGGGAAAAAAGCGCTCAAGCGTCCCAGCTTAAAAAAACCCATCAAAACCTGCAACAGGCTAGCCACCACTATCGCCGCCAGGGTATACCGGTAACCCGCCAGCGCGTCACCTTCACCGAGTGCTTGCACCGCCGCCAACACCACGACTATCAAACCGGCGGCGGGGCCATTGATGGTCAAATGGGTGCCGCTAATCCGCGACACCAATATGCCGCCGATAACCGCCGTGATAATGCCTGCGGACGGTGGGAAACCAGAGGCCACCGATATGCCTAAACACAAGGGTAAGGCGATCAGAAAAACCAGAAAGCCGGATTGCAAATCACTGCGCCAATGTTCTTTTAAACCCGCCAAGCCGGTTTTAGGTAAGTCTGGTAGCAAACGTTTAGTCATTTCAATCCTCATGTTGATTGGCATGGCGCCAATTGGTTTTAGCTTTATTTGTAGTTTGTTTAAATAAAATGGTGTGTTTGGTGGTGGCCGGTCATGCTGTTGCCTTTAAAAGGAAAGTTTACAACATATCCATGCCGCCACTATGGCTTCCTATATTAAAAGGCTTTAATTAAGCGCAGTATCTGAAATAGCGAATACCACTGATTTTTTTAAGGTAGAATACCGTGTTATCGTTTGCCACCCCAGTTTCCCCTCTAAATGACCGCTCAAACCCAGGCCACCCTGCTTATCATTGACGACTCTGCCGAAAACCTGAGTGTGCTAAGCGAATTGCTGCGCCCATATTACCGCGTTTTGGCGGCGGTTTCCGGGCAGAGCGGCTTGCGGGTGGCTAACGGACAGGCTAAGCCGGACTTGATATTGCTGGATGTGATGATGCCCGTCATGGATGGGTATGAAGTGTTGGCGCAACTGCGCAAAAACCCGGCCACCAGCGCCATCCCCGTTATTTTCCTTACGGCTTTGGCAGATGCCGAAGACGAGGAGCGAGGCTTGCAATTGGGCGCTGCCGATTATATCACCAAGCCGATTAAGCCGACTGTGGTGTTGGCTAGAGTACGCAACCAACTGGAACTTAAGCGTGCGCATGATTGGCTTAAGAATCAAAATGGTTTTCTCGAAGCTGAAATAGCCCGGCGTATGGCGGAAAATGACCTTATCCAGCAGGCAAGTATTCGGGCGTTGGCGCATCTTGCCGAAACGCGTGATCCGGAAACCGGCCATCATATTGCCCGCACCCAAGCCTATGTGCAACTGTTGGCAGTTAAATTACAGCGCCACCCGCGTTTTGCCGCCACGCTCACCGAACCTTACATAGACCGGCTGACCCGTTCGGCACCCCTGCATGACATTGGCAAAGTCGGGGTTCCCGATTACATTTTGCTTAAGCCGGGACCGCTCACACCGGATGAGTGGGTTATCATGGAAACCCATGCTAAGTTGGGCAGCGAAGCGATTGAGCAGACCGAGTCCGACATCAAATCACCCTTGGCGTTTCTCGAACTGACTAAGGAAATCACCCATTGGCATCATGAAAAATGGGATGGCAGCGGCTATCCAGATGGCTTGGTGGGTGACGCCATTCCTATTTCCGCCCGCATTATGGCAATTGCCGACGTGTTCGATGCACTGATTTCAAAACGTGTTTATAAAGATCCGATACCTTATGGCGAAGCCTGCGAGATTATCGCCACTGAGCGTGGCAAACACTTCGACCCTGATGTGGTCGATGTTTTCCTTGCCAATTTTGATGAGTTTGTTGCCATTGCCGAAAACTATGGGCACGTTAGTGGATAACCGAAGGCTGTGATTGGCGTCTGTCCAATAGCCTGTAAAACGGTTGGTTGTGGCGTAACTGTTTGCGGCACAAGCGGGCTGCCGGAGTCCAGTTTACAAGGCAGTGGGCGATTTAAAAACAGCACTGGCCCAACCGCTACCCGCTGCGATCAAGGATGTGCTGAATGACTGTTCAACCCCACCCCTCTAAATCGGTGAATAAAGTTGTCTTGCTGGCAGCGGTGCTGGCGATAGTGACCGGCTCAATGGTGTTGCTCGGCTGGCTGTTCGATATTGCCGTTTTCCAGCGTGTTTTGCCCTTTGGAGTTGCCATGAAGGCGGACTCGGCAATCTGCTTTGTGCTGGTCGGCCTGGCCTTACTGCCTTCTGCCTGGCTTCCCGCAGAAATGTCCCCTAAGTGTCTGGGGGTGTTTGGTGTGTCCCGGCTTGGCGTGGCGCTGGTTGGCCTGGTCGGCTTGTTGACGCTGTCTGAATATTGGTTTGGCTGGAATATCGGTATTGACCACATACTGTTTTTTGCGGGGGCCGATTCGGTAAGTACGGCGCATTCGGGACGGATGCCCTCCGAACCGGCTTTGTGTTTTGTGTTGCTGGCATTGGCTCTGTGGGATGGTTGTGCGGCCAAGCGGGAAAGCTGGCGCGGCATCCTATCGCTAAGCTTTGCCTTGTCGGTGCTGGCCATCGCGTTGGCGTCTTTACTAACCTATGTTGCGTCAATGCTGGGGGTGTTTGGATGGTTTGGCTTCACCATTATGGCGGCGGATACCGCCGCTTTATTTGTAATATTAAGCGTGGCGGTTGTTAGGATAAACATACAGCCAGAGGTTTTGCCGTGGCGGCTCAGTAAAAAAATCACAGCCTCGCTGATCGTCTGTTTGCTGTTGTTGGCGATTATGGGCCTTAACGCTAGCCGGACTGATGCTTGGCTGCAAGACGTGCTGGGTAAAATGGCCTTCAATGAGGCGGTGCAGACCGCTATTGATAGTATTGAGAACGACGCAATGGACGCTCAAACCCATGCGCTGGCCTATTTTATTACGGGCGACCAACGTCATGCGACCCGCTATTTTTTGGTTAGGGCTGAGCTGGACGCCGAACTTGACCGCTTGCGCAAAATTGAATCCGATGCCGCCCAACCATTCCACCAGCGGCATTTTGCCCTGGCCGAAGAATGGCTTAAGAACCTATGGCAATGGCATGGGCAACTGTTTGCCGCCACCCCCGCTGGCTTATCTGAGGCGGCCCGTGACAACTTGCTCAATCGTGGCGAAATTATGCTGACGGATCGCCGTCGGGTATTCGCCCAAATTGACAACGAGCATCACCAACTCATTAAAAAATTGCAGCAGGCTTCAGAGCCCGTGGTCCGGCACAATTATCTGGTCACCGCGTTTGGCACACTTGCCGCATTGGTTGTTTTTTTTGCCGCGCTGTTCAAGCTGAATGCCGTCGAAAATAGGCGCAAGCAAATCGAGGATGCCCTACGCGATAGCGAAGACTATCTTAGGGAAGCCCAGAACATTGCGGGTTTGGGCACTTATCTTTTAAATATTCCGGAAGATTCGTGGCAAAGTTCTGACATGCTTGATGAGTTGTTTGGCATAGACGAGGCTTTCGAACGTTCCGTAGCCGGATGGCTGTCTTTGGTCCATCCTGATGACCAAGCGATGATAGGCCATTATCTAAAGGACGACGTTCTGGGGCTAGGCAATACGTTTGATAAAGAATACCGCATTATCCGGCCTATCGACCAAGCCGAGCGTTGGGTTCATGGCTTAGGCAAATTGCGGCTTGATAGCCAAGGCCAGGCTGTGCAAATACATGGCACGGTTCAAGACATCACCGAGCGCAAGCACCTTGAAGAACAGCTGCGCAAGTTGGTTTTGGCCGTGGAGCAAAGTCCGGAAAGTATCGTTATCACCAATCTGATTCCCGAAATCGAATATGTCAATGACAGCTTTCTGGCAATCACCGGTTACTGCCGCGAAGAAATCATTGGCCAGAACCCGCGTGTTTTGCATTCAGGCCAAACGTCGCCCGAAACTTATGCTTCCCTATGGACGGCATTGGCGCAGGGCGAGGTGTGGGCGGGTGAGTTTATCAATAGACGTAAGGATGGCAGCGAGTATATAGAATCCGCCATCATTAGCCCGTTGCGGCAGCCAAATGGCGGTATGACGCATTATGTCGCCGTGAAAAAGGATGTCACGGAAATGAAGCGCATGGTTGATGAACTTGAGCTCCACCGTAACCATCTGGAAGAGCTGGTCACGCTGCGCACTGCCCAACTGATTGCCGCAAAGCAACAGGCGGAGGCGGCCAATCATGCCAAAAGCGTTTTTCTCGCGAATATGAGCCATGAAATCCGCACCCCCATGAATGCGATTCTTGGCCTCAGCCATTTGCTGCGCAGCAACGCCACGCTGCAACAAGTGGGCTGGCTGGATAAGATCAATCAAGCCGCGCACCATCTGTTGTCGATTATTAACGACATCCTCGATCTTGCCAAGATAGAAGCCGATAAGTTGCAGTTGGAACAGGGCGATTTTGCGTTGGATGTCGTGCTTGATCATGTCCGTTCGCTAATTTCTGAGTCGGTGCTGGCCAAAGGCTTGCGTGTGGTGGTGGAGTGTGACAGCGTGCCGCTATGGCTGCGTGGTGATGCGCTGCGGTTGCGTCAAGCGCTGCTCAACTATGCCAGTAATGCCGTCAAATTTACGGAGACGGGCACTATCGCGCTGCGTGCCCGGTTACTGGAGGATACCGAGGCGGATGTGCTGGTGCGTTTTGAAGTTACCGATACCGGCATTGGCATTGCACCTGAAGTCCAAGAGCGGCTGTTCAAGGTCTTTGAGCAGGCCGACAATTCGATTACGCGCAAATATGGCGGTACAGGTCTTGGGCTGGCCATTACCCAGCGCCTGGTGCAACTGATGGGCGGCGAGACCGGAGTTGACAGCATACCCGGGGTGGGTAGCACTTTTTGGTTCACCGTGCGTCTGCAACGGGCGCAGGGTGAGCGATGCCCAGTGTCTGAAGTGGACATTACCGGAGCCGAACGGCAATTGCGCAGTCGCCACAGCGGTGCAAAGATACTGCTGGCGGAAGATAACCCTATTAACAGTGAAGTGGCGTTAGAGCTATTGCACGGTGTGGGGCTAGTGGTGGACGTGGCTAATGATGGCGGCGAAGCATTGGCTAAGGCGCAGGCGCAAGCCTATGACCTGGTGTTAATGGATATGCAAATGCCCAATATGGACGGTCTCGCGGCCACCCGCGCCATCCGCGCCTTGCCGGGCTGGGCCAATATCCCTATCTTGGCAATGACGGCGAATGCTTTTGATGCCGACCGCCGCGCTTACCAAAAGGCGGGCATGGATGACTTTATCACCAAGCCCGTTGATACCGACATACTTTATGCCACGCTGATGAAATGGTTGCCGGACCGGACGGCGGGAGAGTACGATCAAGCACCGGATGTGGCCAGTGTGCCGCAGGATAAAAAGTCCGTAAAAGCGCTGGCAAATCTGGCGGGTGTTGTCGGCCTTAACACTGCCCAAGGGTTGTCTGTGGTGCGTGGGGACACCGCCAAATATCTGGATTTGCTGAACCGTTTTGTTGACGCCCATGCCGATGATATGGCGCGGGTGGCGGCGAGTTTGGATGCAGGCGATGACGTGACCGCCCGACGCGTAGTTCATACCCTGATCGGAACAGCGGGAACACTGGGGGCTGAACGGTTGGCGAAATTGGCGGCGATTGTGCAAGAAAAATTGCACGGCAGTCACGGCATGCCCATTAGCGCCGACGACATCCGCCCCGAAATGGACGCTGTCAGCTACGCGTTGATAACTTTGGCGGCTGCTTTGCCAACGCCTATAGTCGTGCCTGTTCAGGCGGACATCTCGCCCCCTGACCAGGAAACGTTACAAAAAGTGCTTGATGCCTTGGCTACCTTGCTGGCGCAAAGTGACACCACCGCGCTTACCTTGTTGGAGGATAACGCCGGATTGCTACGCGCGGCCTGGGGTGTGGAGTTCGATAAAATAGCTTTGCAGATCAGGCAGTTCGACTTTGAAACAGCCTACGGGACATTGCAAAGTTTGCAGCGATATTGACCTTGGCCGCTTTGATCGCCGCTAATAAAACCGCACCTTACCTGTTTCAATGTCGTACATGGCGCCGACGAGGGCTATCTTGCCTTGTTCGAGCAGGGCGTTCAGCGAGGGGCTTTGGCGTTTGATTTGCCCGACGGTCAACAACACGTTTTTATCGGCGACTTTTTGCACCAGTTCGGGACTGTCAACACTGACCGGCACACCTTCCTCGAGGCTGACGGCTTCAACGGCAGGCTGGATTTTGTCTAGCAAGCCGGTCAAATGATCGAGCTTGGCATGGGCGCACGCGCCTTTAATCGCCCCGCAATGCGAGTGGCCTAACACCACAATCAATTTAGAGCCGGCTATGTTACAGGCATATTCCATGCTGCCAAGAATGTCGTCATTGCTGATATTGCCGGCAACCCGCACACTAAACACGTCACCTAAGCCTTGGTCAAAAATCAGTTCCACCGAGGTGCGCGAGTCCATACAGCTTAAAATAATGGCGATAGGAAACTGTCCTTGCCCTGTGTCGTTGACTTGTTCGAGCAGGTTGCGGTTGGATTTTAGGTTGTTGACAAAACGTTCGTTGCCTTCTTTCAGCAAGGCCAGCACGTCCGCTGGGGTGAGGGAGTTTTGCGCATCGTAGCTGGGTGGCCGGGCATTGCTGACGGGTGGCAATTCGCCGTAACCGCGCAGGTTGTTTAAGGTCAGCTTAATGCGCTTTAACTTCGCCTCGTGCTGGAAGTCGGTGATGATCTCAAAAATATCGTAATCGATATATTTGGAACGGGTCGCATCAATCACGACCTCTGACGCCACCGGTAGCCTTTCTAAGGTTTGTTTGACATGAGCCTTGTTTAAAAAGGAGACGTGTTCTGCCAGGCGCAGAATAATTTTGTTGTTGATGGTCGATTCTTGAAAATAAGCCGCGCTTTTGTAATTTTCCAGCAAAATCGCCACCAAGGCTGTCAACAGGCCGATGGCAATGCCAATTAACAGGGTGGTGAACACCAGACCGAACACGGTTGCCACAAACGGCAAAAAATTGCTCCAACCGGCACGATAGAGCGTGAGGATCATGTCCGGCCTAATCAGTTTAAAGCTGACCACCAACAAGATAGCGGCAAGGCTGGCAAGCGGGATCTCGTTTAGCCAGTTGGGGATGGCAAGTACGGCAAACAGCAGCAATGCGCCATGCATAATAGCCGACCGCTTGGTTTTGGCGCCTGACTGGCTATTTAAAGAGCTGCGGACAATAACTTGGGTCAGCGGTAAGCCGCCGATTAAACCGGCGCTGATATTGCCGACACCTTGGGCAATCAGTTCCTGATTGGCGGGGGTTGTCCGTTTATCAGCGTCCAATTTATCAACGGCGTCCACCGACAATAAGGTTTCTAAGCTGGCCACCAGCGCGAGCGTGACAGCGGCTAAATAGACGCCCGGTTGGCTTAGCGCACCGAAGTCGGGAAAATGCAACTGCGCCGAAAAATCAGCCACGCTACGCAACACTGGTAACGCCACCAGATGTGATTCCTGTAAGGCCAGCTCAGGCAGCTGGGACTGCATGATTTTATTAATGGCGACACCCACCATAACCGCCAGCAAAACACCGTAGATTGGTTGGGTGACGTCCGGTTTTTTAACGGATAGCCATTCCCATGTGATTAACAATGCCAATGACACGACGCTGATAACGGTCGCCGTCGGGGACATAAAATCCAGCATGTGCGCCAATTCGGAAAACGACGAGTATTGGTCGAATTGCAAAAATGTCATGTCGCCTTCGTAATCGCTGTCATAGCCGATAGCATGGGGGATTTGCTTGAGCAGCAAAATGACGCCGATACCCGACAACATGCCGTTAATCACCGATGACGGGAAATAATAGGCGATAACGCCCGCTTTCGCTAAGCCCATCAAGATTTGCAGCAAACCGGCCAACACCACCGCCAATAAAAAGGCGTTAAAGCCCAGTTGTCCGATTTCCGTCATCACCAGCACGGCAAGCCCGGCGGAGGCGCCGCTGATGCCCAGCGCCGAGCCGCTTAGCGGGGCGACCACCAAGCCGCCGATAATGCCGGTTATCAGGCCGGAAAACAGCGGTGCGCCGGAAGCTAACGCAATACCGAGCGATAACGGGATGGCGATCAGAAAAACGGCGATACTGGCGGGAATATCATTTTTTAGCGTTGCAAATAAATTAGTTTGGTTAATCATGTTGGCAAAATTCTGTTATGTGACCCGTAGCGCACCTAGCACCGGCCTGCGGAGATAGGGGCGCACAGTACGCCCCCTGCGGTTATTGGTTTAAGATAACCATGGCTTCGTGCTTGGGCATTTTTTCTTTCCCATATAAATCAATCACTTCAATGCTGATATTGTCATCTGGCGCGGCGGCCAGAAAATTCTCCAGAACTTCGACAATGTCGTGATCGATAAACTTGGCGTTGCTGGCGTCAATAGTAACGGTGCTGCCTTCGGGGATGTGCAGGATAAATTTTCTGACCAACGCCTTATTTAAAAATGACACGTCTTTATTCAGCAATAAGGTAAAGTGCATGCCGTCCTGAACCAAGGTGATGGCCGCATGGTAATTTGCCTTGATGACAAAAAATAGGCCGACTGCCATGCCAATAACCATACCCTCCAATAAGTCGGTCATTAGGATAGCCACAACGGTGATGGTGAACGGCAAAAATTGGCTCATGCCTTTGTGGTAAAAGTGTTTGAACAGAGAAGGGTTGGCCAATTTATAGCCGGTATGCAGCAGAATCGCCGCCAAACAGGCCAGCGGGATAGCGTTCAGATAGCGGGCAAAAAACACCACGCTTAACAGCAAACACACGCCATGAATAAAACAAGCTATCCGGGTTCTGCCGCCGGCGTTGATGTTGGCGGCGCTGCGGACAATCACCGCAGTCATCGGCAAGCCGCCCAGAAAACCGCTGATAATATTGCCGACGCCTTGCGCTTTCAGCTCGCGGTTGGTCGGCGCCAGGCGTTTTAACGGGTCGAGCTTGTCCGTCGCTTCCAAACTTAATAACGTTTCCAGACTGGCGATAATGGCAATAGTCACCGCCACTTTGTAGGTCTCTGGGTTAGTCAGGTAGCTGTAGTCGGGGGAGATGAAATAATTAAAAAAATCAGTGGGTTGCTCCGATACCGGCAGGTTAACCAAATGTTCGCCGCCAACCGCCCAGGCAGGAAAAAATTGCATCATCAACAGGTTGCAACCAACGCCCCAAAGGACGACGATTAACGGCCCAGGAATCTGTTTGAGCACGGCCTGTTTTTTAAACACCGGCAATCCCCAGATGATTAAAATCAGCAACGCGACTCCGCTGATAACCATCGCGCCCGGCGAAACCATATTAAACGCCTCAAATAAGTCAATAAAGCTGGATTCGGCAGTTTCGCGCATATAGCTTTCATCACCTTCATAGCTGGCATGGTAGCCAGTGGCATGGGGAACCTGCTTGATAATCAGGATCAAACCGATAGCCGCCAACATGCCTTCAATCACTGCCGCCGGAAAAAAAGCGCCGATAATCCCCGCCCTTAGGAAGCCTAAGACCAGCTGTATGCAGCCCGCTAGGATCCCGGCGACCAGCAAGCCCTGAAAACTGCCCAGCGTTTCAATGGCGCCAAAGACTATCACGGTAAGCCCAGCGGCGGGGCCTGACACGCTTAGCTGCGACCCGCTTAACCATGACACGACCAAGCCGCCAACCAGCCCGGCAATCAGCCCTGAAAACAACGGTGCGCCGGATGCCATGGCTATCCCAAGGCACAGCGGCAAGGCGACTAAAAACACCACGATACCGGCGGGTATATCATCTTTGATATGCTCTAAGTAATACTGTGCGTGCTTGTGTATCATATTGTTTGTGCTCCACAATGATGGGGTTTAGAAACCTAAGGCCACGTCACTCGCGGCGGGCTCTGCGGTTTTTTATCCGGGCATTATATCCTGCTAACCTTTCACCAACCTTTCAGGTATGAATATTTTATTAGTCGAAGACGATGCGGTGTTGGCTGATGGCTTAAGCCATACGCTTGGCAATGGCGGTTATTTGTTAAGTTGGGCGAACACCGCAAATTATGCACAACAATTAATCGATGCCCAGGATTTTGATTTGATCATTCTTGATTTGGGCTTGCCGGACAAGGATGGCTTGGAACTGTTACGCTGGTTGAGGCAACATAAAATCGCCTTGCCGATCATCATCCTGACCGCCCGTGACGGTATCAATGACCGTATTGACGGGATTGAACAAGGTGCGGACGATTATTTGACCAAACCCTTTGAGCTTCGTGAGTTGGAGGCCCGGATAAACGCGCTTATCCGGCGTTGCTACGGCGGCTTCAATAATGATTTGGTGGTCGGCAAGCTGACATTGGACACCCAGCAGCACTTGGTTAAGGTCGATAACGAACCGCTCCAGCTATCAGCACGCGAATATGGCGTGTTGGAGATTTTATTGTTGCAGGCGGGCAAAGTGGTCGCTAAAGAGCGCATGGCGCAGCGGTTGGCTATCGACGGTGAAGGTTTGACCGATAATGCCATTGAAATTTATGTGCACCGCCTGCGTAAACGCCTGGAACCTTACGGTATTGTTATCCGTACTGTGCGTGGTTTAGGCTATTTATTGGAGCATTCCGATGGTTAACAACAACAGCCTGAAAAACGAAATCCTGTTCCGGCTGGTCATCCCGCTGATTTTTTTTGTCATCGTCGATGCCGTGCTGTCTTATTTTGTCACCTTGCATTATGTCGATGAAGCCTATGACCGTTGGTTGCAGGATTCGGCCCGTTCCTTAACGCAAGACATCAAGCTGCAACAAGGCAAGGTTGTCGTTGAGCTGCCGCCGGCGGCGTTGGCAATTTTTAACTGGGATGAGCAAGACCGGACGTATTTCAAAATCATCTCCACCGAGCAGGAACTATTGGCAGGCGACAGCCAAGTGCCCGAACCGCTGTCCCCTACGACCGACTGGTCACAGCCGGTGTATTTTTACGACACTTTGTACGGCGAGCCAGTCAGGGTCATATCCATGCTGGTGGCGGTTAACGGCACTACGGAGCGGCTTTTTGTCCATGTCGCCGAAACGTTAAACAAACGCCGCGGTATGATGACCGACATTTTGCTGGCTGATTTGCTGCCGCAAATTGTTTTTGTGTTTGTCACCGGTATTTACCTGCTATCTGGCCTAAAACGGGGCTTACAGCCCTTGCATTTGCTGGCTAGGCAGATTGCCCAGCGTTCCGCCAATGATTTAAGCCCAATCCCGGACACCCATGTGTTTTTGGAAGTGCGGGCGCTGACAGACACTATCAATGGCTTATTGACCCAACTCACGCAGGCTATCGCCACCCAGCAACGCTTTATAGCCAATGCGGCGCACCAGTTGCGCACACCCTTGGCCGGGTTAAAGTTGCAGGCCGAACGCGCTATGCGGGAAACCGATGTGACGGCAATGCAGCCGGCCTTGGCGCAAATCCAAAACAGTGCGGACCGGATGTCGCATTTGACTAGCCAATTACTGGTGCTGGCGCGTTCGGAACCCTTAAGCGGTGACCATGAATCGCATCCGGTGGACTTGTGCGGATTGGTTAGGCAAACCTGTATGGACTGGGTGCCTAAAGCGTTGCAACGGGGGATGGAGATCAGCTTTGAAAGCGGCACACATCCTGCTTATGTCAACGGTAACGACATTTTGCTAAGGGAGTTGCTGGCTAACCTGCTGGATAATGCCATTGCCTATGGATATGAGCGGGGTGCTGTTACGGTAACTCTTAAGCGGCAGCCAAAATTGTGCCTGACGGTGACCGATAATGGCCCGGGCATTGCCGAAACGGAACTGGACAAAGTGCCGGAACGTTTTTATCGGATTCCGGGCAGTTCGGGTAACGGCTGCGGGTTGGGTTTGGCGATAGTCAAAGAGATTGCCGAGTTGCACCAGGCAAGATTTAGGCTTGAACGCGCTAGCCGATCAGGCGGGGTTCGGGCGTCGGTCACGTTTGACGGCGGATATTCTGTGTAGCGTTGGGGTGAGGGTGGCAGGTGCGGTAATCGAAGCAAAAAAACGGGTTGGGATTTTTTAGCGAAGTTGTTTCCTGCCATAACCGCCCCGCACCCGCTTAAGAGAACCTTGTCGAACTATGGATAGATAGGTTTGTCTTATTCCAGCTTGAACAGCACCTAAATAGAGGCGACCATGAAGCTTGGTTGGCCATGCCGTTTAAGGGCCCTAACGGGATAGGATAGCGTCCAGACCTTGAAAAATAAGCAACCTTGTACCCGCTTGATGACTGTGATAAGGTTTTCAATAGCTCACCCAATTTAGGTTGTCAGTGCCTTCTTAAGTTTAAATTGAGTGCAGCCGGTTACGGGCGAGCTGTTTTTTTTCATGTGCCCGTGTATTTTTTATGGCGGGCCAGTTGTCTGGGTTGTTAAAAAAACAATACGACACATAGAGGAAATGATTATGAAATTAGCTTGGGTAGTTGTTGCCGACAACACATGTGCACGCATTTTTACTGCGGACATGGCTTCGTCCCCTTTAAATGAAATCGACAGATTCGCACACACGGCGGGGCGTTTGCATGACCGCGAAATGACATCTGACTTGCCGGGAAAAATAAAAAGTGACAATGGCGGGGGGCATGCTTTTGAACAGCCCACCGACCCTAAAAAACACGAGGCCGATAATTTTGCCCACTATATTGCAGATTATTTGGAAACGGCACGTAACGGCCACAAGTTTGAAAATTTGCTTATTGTTGCTGAACCTTCATTTCTTGGTTTGCTACGTAACCATTTGTCGGAACAAATAAAAAAACAAATCAGTTTCGAGCTGGATAAAAATGTTGCTACGTTGTCTAGCGATGAAATCCGCAAACATCTTCCTCAATATTTGCCCCATCAGCTTGTTTGATGGGCAACATATTGGCACTTTTATGCGTTAATTTTAGTAAGGTAAATTGATATGCAAATCCCATTACAAATAGTTTTTCGTGGTATCCCGACTTCCGAAGCGGTGGAGGCTAGAATTCGTGAAAAAGTCAGTAAGCTGGAAAAATTCCATTCGCACATCATGAGTTGCCGCGTTGCTGTGGAAGCCGAACACCAAAGCCAGCATCAGGGCAATCAATACCATATCCGTATAGACATCACCACACCCGGCAAAGAGTTTGTGGTCAGTCGTGAACACCATGACAAGCAGGCTTATGAAGATGTTTATGTGGCTATTCGGGACGCGTTTGACGCAGCTGCAAGGCAGTTGAAAGATTACGCCCAAGTTCAGCGCGGCGATGTTAAAAGCCATGAGATACAAGGTTATGAGTTACAAGACATAGCGGAACAGTAATGGTGTTCTTGCCCAAGTAAAATGCCAGTAAAAAAGCGGGCTTAAACCCGCATCCGACAACACACTGTTCCGGCACCTAGAAAAACTGTGCCGGAACGTATAAAAAAACAAGCGGTCAGGCCACAACTGTAGGGTTAAGCCCCCCGCCTGACCGCTATCTAAAAAGGGGATTCAATCCTCACTTCAGTTTGACCCGTTGTTTAAATTGAATCTCCAAAGCACAAAAGCTTAAGTAGCTGCCCAAAAGCAAGCCGCCCGTATGAAACTTGCGTAATACGGGCGGCTTGCTATTTGCTACGACTGCCCGTCCTCAAAGGACGCGCAGTCATTTTGTGCCGAAAAACTTATCCGTAATTACTTAACAGTAATATTTAATGATGGTTTTGCTCGAAAATATCAGTGATAAATCCGGCATGGCCTGCTGAGGCGGCGCCTCTATAAATGTCCTCATAAAAGCGCATGTCGCGTGGATCGCCATTGTTGGCTATGCCGTTGCCAAGATAAAGGGACAGCACCGCGCCGGGATGGTTAAACCATAAAATGTCGTCGCCGTCGCTGCGGGTGTCATGCAAGTCCCAGAAGGTACGCGCCACCCAAACTTCGTTTTCCCAGCCATTAGCACAGTTAGGCGGGGTGTTGCGTTGCTCTGCGTCCCAACCCAAGGCCCAACGGCCCGAATTAAAGCCCCCTTCAGCGACATTGCGGAGGGGATAACCCACCCACGCCGCCACAAAGTTGGCGAAACCTTCACGCAGCGCCATCCCCAAGCGGGTTGGGTAGCAAGAGTTCAGACTGTGCGAACCACCGGAACCTGCCGGTCTTTTATTGTCCCAGAATTTGTTGTTTAGGACATGCCCCATTTCATGGTTGACCACATCACCCTGCACGCCATGTTCGGCAATCAGCCAAAGGTCGTTGCCTGACGCACAGCTCCAAGGACTAGAACCGCCGCAGTTATTCCAGGTATTAGGGAAGAAGAAACGGATTGGTGAAGAAGGCACAGGATTGATGCTGGCGTCCCAATACAGCCGTGACCACATGGTCATGGCGTTATCCACCAGTTCGCCCACGCCGTTATAAGCGCCCCCATCAGTGTCGGCAAAACGGTGACCGACATTAAACGAGGTGCCGGTGACTGTCCAATCCGGATCGTACCACCAGTATTTGTTGCCGGCTTCGTTTTGCGGCGCGTAGTAACTGTTGTAGGAACGGTAGTAAACCTTAATTTTTTGGCCATTCACAAAGCCTTTGGCATTAGGTACATTAACGGTCCATTGACCATTGGCTTCCACCCAGGATGAACCTAAAAAAGCCCAAGGGCTAACCCGATAAACGTCCACCCAGAAACCGAATCCTGAATGTAAGCTATGGTCGGTTGTCCACTTGGTCGAAAAACGGCCTGTCAAAGTATGGCTAAAACCATCCGCTTGAGGGGCGACTAGTGCATTGGTCGGTTTGGTAGGGTTTTCCGGATAACAGATTTGCTCGCCTTCACCCGCAGAACCGCGCTCTATGGCTTCTGCCATTGCAGTCTTAATGCTTTCCAGGTTATCAAATTTAGTGTCCGCCGGAATGGCCGCCTTACGGCGGAATGATTCTAGGTTGACGGGCATTATTTTGGCCACGTCAGCATAATCAGCGGTACCTTTGCCGCCTTTTAATAGGCTGCGCGATGGGCTGCCATAAATTTCAGGGTAAGAACCCATCACCCAGCTGCCCTTGCGTTCAAGGTAATGTACCGATAATGGCACTTTCGCATCGGCCGGACGGTTTCTGTAATGCCGGGCCAGCTCTTCGGCTGTGGGCCAGAGTTTTAAGTCACTTTCTGACGGGTTATAAACATCTATTTCAAGGCGTGGGCTCATCCTTTCGATGACCGGACGTAAAAAATCGACCTCAAATACAACTTGCTGGGGAGCCGTGTCATTAGGGCTTACTAACAGGGCATCTGTTTGGGGGCAGATACGCCAACGTTTGCCCAGTGGTTTCCATTCGGGATCATAACGCGGGGAAGTGTCTTTGCCGGCCATGTAGGCGTCAAAGTTTAACAGGGGCTTGCCGACAATTTCCGGATCTTCCCCACAATTGCGCAATAGCACCAATAACGGTGTCCGCTGTTTTAAGTCCCACGGGCTAAATTGCACCAAAAAACGAGCATCCCCGCCCGGGGTTTCCCCCGGTTGGACAATGCCTTCTTTTGCGGCTTCTAAAATTTTCCAGGTAATGGCCGCTGGTTGGTCTGCATGGGTTGTTTGGCTGGATGCAAATAGGCCTAACGCAAGCAATGCGCCAGGCAAATAGCTTATTCGGTTAAAGGCTCGCATAAACCACCTCTTAATTAAGTTAGTGTAAGGATATGGTTGTGACCTGATGACGATTAGAAAAAAGCGGCTCTAAAACGATAAGGTCAGGCGGATTATAGGCTTTTCTGGGGCGTGTGAAATGTTAATATTTACAAAATGCAAAATAAATGATCCGGTTTTTTTGGTATGGAACGAAGCCGAAAAATACCCCCGACAATAAGTGAAATGGATAAAAATTATAGCTATTAATCAATGGGTTGTTTAATATTTGTCCGCAGTAGTAAGCGCTCACGCCATTCTATGGACAGGGCGGGACATATTGCCTTGGCACACCAAAGCATGACGTGTATAGCAAAATGCTTGAGTTGCCTATCGTTGGGTATTAAAGTTTACGGGCTAGCCCGCTTTATTCCTTACCTTTTGCACTTTTGGAGTTTTTTATGACCTCTCGTAATGCCCCTGATACCCTAGATGAGCGCAGTGACGACTTGATGCCGATTAATATAGATGCCTTGATTGGCGGTATCTACGGTGAACTTGCCCCGCACAGTAATATTCCGCGATTTGACGCACCGCTGACCAACCCGTTTGGATTGCAGAGGATGAATTTTTTTGTCAGACCGGCTTTTGCCGATTTGGATGGTGACGGCGACTTCGATGCTTTTTTTGGTGGCAATTACGGAGACACTTTCTATTCTGAAAACACCGGCACTGCCACAGCCCCGCAATTTGCCGAACGGGTCACTAACCCGTTTGGACTCAGGAATGTCGGTGGTTTTGCTGCGCCCACCTTCGCCGATTTGGATGGTGACGGCGACTTCGATGCCTTTGTCGGCAACAACGCTGGCAACACCTTGTATTTTGAAAACACCGGCACTGCCACAGCCCCGCAATTTGCCGAACGGGTCACCAACCCGTTTGGCCTCAGGGATGCCGGCAGATCTGTTTCATTGACTTTTGCGGATCTTGATGGGGACGGTAACCTTGACGCCTTGATAGGCGATGAGAACGGCAACACCCTGTATTTTGAAAACACCGGCACTGCCACAGCCCCGCAATTTGCCAAACCGATCATCAACCCGTTTGGCCTCAAAGATGTCGGTATATTTGCCACCCCCGAATTTGCCGACCTTGATAACGACGGCGACCTTGATGCCTTCATTGGTAATAATTCTGCTGGCAATATTGTGTACTTTGAAAATACCGGCACTGCCACTCAGCCGACATTCGCCACCCCGGCCAGCAACCCGTTTGGTTTGCAGAATGTGGGCTGGATTGGCGGCAATACTTTTGCCGACCTCGATGGTGACGGCGACTTGGATGCAGTGATCACGCAATGGAATTTTCAGCAGTGGCATAGCGATGTGCTGATATTTATTGATCAAAACACCCATAATCATTTCACCACACCGGTCGCCAGCGGCAACGAAGACCAATGGACACGCATCGGCTTTAGGCAACTGCTTACGAGCAGTTCCGACACCACAGCCAGCTCGTTTGTGGTCAATGCCGTGACCAGCGGGCAGTTGCTGATCGGGGCAAGCTTGGCCACCGCCACCGCGTGGGCGGCGGGCGGCAATGACGTCATCGATAGCAGCCATGTTGCATTTTGGCGCGGTGACGCCAACGCCAACGGCACATTGCCCGCCTTCACCGTTGTGGGTCAAAGCAACAATGGCACGGCTTGGCCTAAACCGGTGCAGGCGAAAATTAACCTGACGGCGGTCAACGACGCCCCCACCGGCGGCGTCACCATCGACGGCTTGGCGGTGGAGGGGCGCACCTTGACGGTGGGCAACGACCTGCAAGACGTGGACGGTTTGGGCGCGGTCAGCTACCAATGGCAAGCCGACGGCGTGGCCATCAGCGGCGCGACCGGCACCAGCTACAAACTCACCGCCGCCGACATCGGCAAAATTGTCACCGCCGTTGCCAGCTACACCGACGGTGACGGCACCGCCGAAAGCGTCAGTAGCGCCGCACTGGCCGTGCAGGGCCGCACCCGCATCGACGGCACAGTCCAAAACGACACCCTCACCGGCAACGGTGACGACAATGCCTTGTTCGGCTATCGGGGCGACGACCGCCTCAGCGGCGACAGCGGCAATGACCTGCTCAGTGGCGGCAATGGCAACGACCAAGTCAGCGGCGGCGACGGCGATGACATAGTGAGCGGTGGCACCGGTGATGACGCCATCAACGGCAACGCTGGCAACGACTGGCTGATCGGCGGGGCGGGCAACGACACCCTGTACGGCGGCAATGGCGATGACAAGCTTACAGGCAACGACGGCGATGACCTGCTCAACGGCAACGGCGGCAGCGATGTGCTGTTCAACAGCATGGGTTCTGATACGCTGACCGGCGGATCGGGCAATGACAGTTTCGTGTTCAACACCGCCGCGGACGATGCCGCCGACCTCATCACCGACTTCAATCCGGTGGACGACACCATCAAGCTTGATAACGCCGTGTTCGCCAGTCTGACTCGGCACGGCGTGTTATCTGACCAACACTTTATAATCGGCACTGCCGCCGCCGACAACAATGACTTTGTGATCTACGATACCCAAACCGGTGTGTTGTCTTACGATGCCGACGCCAACGGCGCGGCCGGGGCGGTGGCAATCGCGGTGCTTGGCAGCCATTTGGCTCTGACCAATGCCGACTTTTTGGTGATTTGACCGTTGTTGCGGGCAAGGACGCCCGCTTGTGGCAAGTAGCCCGTATGGGGCTTGCGTAATACGGGGCATTCGGGCTACGGGCCCACTGCCCACAGTTAAGCTATTTTGACGGGAGTCCAACGGCTTTAGACGTTGCTGTATCAGTTCTTCCGCCAATAACAAAAACGTCTGAAGCCATTTTGCTCCTGTTTAACTGTGGGCAGCCGTTATATGCCGCCGGAATTATTTCATCCTCAGCCCCCGCAGGCTTTAAAAATCTGCGGGGGCTGGGCATGAAGCATTTAAGCCGTAGGGTACGTTGCACTCCACCAAAAAAACCGAAAACTTGACCGTTCAGACCATATACCCCATCTTCAAGCTATGACAAGTTCCAAATCCAGCGTGGCCCTGCTCGGCTCGGAACAACTTTATGATTGGCTAAACCAAGAAGCGCTCAGTTTTGCCTTTACCACGTATCAAACTAATCGGCTGTTTTTAGTCGGTTGCGGCGGCAACGGGCATTTGGCGGTTAATGAACGGCTGTTTGATAAGCCGATGGGCTTGTACGCCCGTGGTGGCAGTTTGTACATGGGGACGCGCTATCAGTTGTGGCAATTGGACAACTGTCTCGCCGCCGGAGAACGCCATCAGTTGGCTGACCGCTTGTATGTGCCACGCATCGCTTACACAACCGGCGATTTGAATGTGCATGATGTGGTGATGACCGCAGATCAGCAATGGTTATTCATCAATACCGATTTCAGTTGTTTGGCGACTTTGCAGCCCGATTTCAGTTTTGTGCCGCTGTGGCAACCGCCGTTTATCAGCAAGTTGGTTGCCGAAGACCGTTGCCATTTGAATGGCTTGGCAATGCAGGGCGGCAAACCGACGTTTGCCACGGCCTGTAGCCGTACCGACACGGCGGCGGGTTGGCGCAATCATCGGGTAAATGGCGGCATTGTGATGCACATCCCCAGTAATGAGATTATTGCGACAGGCTTGTCGATGCCGCATTCGCCGCGTTGGTACCAAGGCCGCTTGTGGTTGCTCAATTCCGGCAGTGGCGAGTTGGGTTATTTGGACGGCGAGGCATTTGTGCCGATGACATTCTGCCCTGGCTTTGTGCGCGGCTTGGCGTTTTGGCGGCATTACGCGTTAGTCGGATTGTCAAAATTACGCTCGCCAGCGTTTTCTGGCTTACCGCTGGAAACGCGCTTGGCGGCCAGTGGCGATACCGCACAATGTGGCATGATGGTGGTTGATTTAAACACGGGTGATGTGGTGCATTGGCTGCATATTGACGGCGTGGTTGAAGAGTTGTTTGATGTGGTCGTGTTGCCAGCGGTTCGTCAGCCGCAAGTGTTGGGTTTTCAAAACGATGATATTGAACGTTTGGTGACTTTTCCCGGTTCCGGCGGCGTAGTGACCACTAAGCCCACGGTCAAACGGCCTGGCATTGGCATGGGGGTGCAAGCGGCGGGTTTACCGCGCCAAAACCCGCTACCGTTAGGGGCAAGTGCGGTGGTCAAATATCAGCGCGTTTACCATCTGACCCCTGATAATTTGTTGCCTTACGAGGCGATGACCTTGCCCAGCCTAAAGCAGCGTTGGCAAACCCAGGCGCGGCGCGGTGAGTTGCTGGCGGTGTCGGCTTCGGTGGCTGGTGAAATGGTCGGCTTGGCAGTGGCGGAGCGGTGGCTGGAAATGGGGCAAACAAAATCAGAAATGATTTCGTTACACGTGTTGCCAGCGTATCAGGCGCAGGCCGTAGCCCAAAAGTTGGCGGCGCATTTGCAAAAGGCGTTGATGCTGCCGTGAGTTTTGTGGAATCTGGTGTGCCCATAGCGGGTAATCCTGCAATGGGAATGATTTTCTAAAATGCAAGCGTTATGTTGGTGCTGTTTTGGGACAGTCTAAGTGGCTGAAAAATTAGCACGACTGAGCGTCCTTTGAGGGCGGGCAGTCGTATGTGGCCAGGTTGACAAATACCCTGTCATTCTTGTTACAGGTTACAGGATTTTCACACCAATGCCTTGAGCCGATACAGCAATTCCAGCGCCTGTCTGGGGCTGAGGTCATCGGGTTGGATGTCTGTCAGCAAACATACCGCCGGATGGCATTCCTCCGAGGAAAACAAATCCAGCTGGTTAGCCCCGCTCCCTTTCTGTTGCTCAAGATAGGCGTGGTTTTCCAGGTGCTGTAATTTGGCCTTGGCCTTGTCAATGACGGTATGCGGCACACCCGCTAAGGCCGCGACTTGCAGGCCGTAGCTCTGGTTGGCTGGGCCTTCTTTTACCGCATGCAAAAAAATGATTTTGTCGCCGTGTTCCATCGCGTCCAGGTGTACGTTATGGATGGTTTTTTGTTCATCGGCCAGCGTGGTCAGCTCGAAATAATGCGTGGCGAATAGCGTAAACGCGCGGGTTTCCTTGGCCAGATGACCGGCGCAGGCCCAAGCCAGCGATAGGCCGTCGAAAGTGCTGGTGCCGCGGCCTACCTCATCCATTAAAATCAGGCTATGTGCGGTTGCGTTATGCAGGATATTGGCGGTTTCTGACATTTCGACCATAAATGTTGACCGGCCACTGGCCAGATCATCGGATGCGCCTATCCGCGTGAAAATCCGGTCGATAGGCCCCAGTGTCAAGGCTTGGGCGGGCACATAGCAGCCGATGTGGGCGATTAACACGATCAGCGCGGTTTGGCGCATATAGGTAGATTTACCGCCCATGTTGGGGCCGGTGATCACCAGCATCCGGCGTTGGTCGGAAAAAGACAAGTCATTGGGCACGAACGGTAGTTCGGAAACCTGCTCGACAACGAGATGCCGTCCGCCGTCAATCTGGATGCCGGCCTTATCGGTCAGGGTCGGGCGGGACAGTTGCAGCATGTCGGTGCGTTCGGCAAAATTGACCAGCACATCCAGTTCCGCCAGTGCGGCGGCGCATTGTTGCAGCGGGATTAATGACGCGGCGATTAGGGTCAGGAGTTCGTCATACAAAGATTTTTCAAAGGCCAGCGATTTTTCGCGGGCGCTGAGCACCTTGTCTTCAAACGCCTTCAGTTCTTCGGTGATATAGCGTTCTGCGCCTTTTAAGGTCTGTTTGCGGGTGTAATGTGCAGGCACTTTTTCGCTGTGCAAGTGGGAGATTTCAATATAGTAGCCATGCACGCGGTTGTAATTGACTTTCAGCGTGCTGATGCCGGTTGCGGCCTTTTCGCGGGTTTCCATGTCAATTAAGAACTGGTCGGCGTTCTGGCTCAGGTTGCGCAGTTCATCGAGATCAGCATGGTAGCCCGGCGCAATCACGCCGCCGTCGCGGATAAGCACCGGCGGGTTGTCGATAATGGCTTTTTGTAGCAGCGCCAGCATGTCCGGCTGTTCGCCGATTTGCCGACTGAGCGCCGCCAGCTGCGGGTTGTCACTAGCTGAAAGCGTGTGTTGTAAGGACGGCAGCACGGCCAGGGTATTGCGTAATACCAGAAGATCCCTCGGACGTGCCGATCTTAACGCGATACGGGAGCTGATCCGTTCAATATCGCCGACTTGCCGCAGCAGGGTTTGCACGTCGCGGTACAGCAACCCGTCCAGCAAAGTCCCGATACAGGCGTAGCGATGGTTAAGGATGGCGTGGTTGCGCAAAGGCCGGTTCAGCCAGCGCCGCAGACAGCGGCTGCCCATCGCGGTCGCCGTTTTATCCAGCACGCCGAACAGCGTGTATTGCAGTTGCCCCGACGGATGGGTGTCCAGCTCAAGGTTACGGCGGCTGGCCGCATCGAGCATGATGCAATCGTTGCTGTTTTCAATACGGATGCCCTGGATATGCGGCAATGCGCTTTGTTGGGTGTCCTCAACATAGTGTAGTAAAGCGCCCGCCGCCGCAACGGCTACCGGCATGTCTTCGCAGCCGAAGCCTTGTAAGTCGAGCGTGTCAAATTGCTTAAGCACCCGTTGCCGGGCGCTTTCGGTATCAAAATGCCAAGGCGGTCTGCGTGTTAAGCCGCCGCGTTGTTTTAACGCGGCGGGTAACGTCCAGTCGTCGCTAGCCAGTAATTCAGCGGGATTAAGGCGGGCTATTTCGCTAAGCAACTGGTCGTCAGAGTTGACTTGTTGCAATATAAAACGCCCGCTGGTCAAATCCAGGCTGGCGATGCCGTAATCGGCCTGGCTGGCGCATAAGGCGACCAGCAGGTTGTCCTTGCGGTCTTCCAGCAGCGCTTCATCCGTCACGGTGCCGGGCGTGACGATGCGCACCACCTTGCGCTCGACCGGGCCTTTCGATGTGGCGGGGTCGCCGATTTGTTCGCAAATGGCGATGGACTCGCCTTGCCGCAATAGTTTGGCAATATAGCCTTCGGCAGCATGGTAAGGGATGCCCGCCATGGCGATAGGTTGCCCCGCCGAATGGCCTCGGCTGGTCAGGGTGATGTCCAGCAATTGTGAAGCTTTTTTGGCGTCATCAAAAAACAGCTCATAAAAATCGCCCATGCGATAAAACAGCAGTGTGTCGGGGTGATCAGCCTTGATGCGTAGGTATTGCTGCATCATCGGGGTGTGTACGGGTGTCTTCAGGGGGCTGGATGTCATCAGGTGTTGGAGTCTATCAGTTCAGTTATAACAATTTGGTGCAACTAATGGAGAAAGGGCGCTATAAGATTGCTAATCACTCATCACTCAACGATAGCCCGACTTCTTGGGCGGTTTTGTCGCGGATGCTAAAGCCGCGCATTTCCAGGATGCCTTTGGTGTTGAGGGAGATGATCAGGTACAGCGCATTTTCATAACCCCCCGCCATGTCTAG
The DNA here is from genome assembly GCA_002422395.1 of Methylococcaceae bacterium UBA6146. Classification (GTDB taxonomy): domain Bacteria; phylum Pseudomonadota; class Gammaproteobacteria; order Methylococcales; family Methylomonadaceae; genus Methylovulum. The sequence goes on from DIUY01000011.1 coordinate 411,710, forward strand.
GTCGAGGGCGGATGGTTGGGCGGGGGCGTTAGGGTGCGAATGGTAGATGGCGAACAGTTCCTCGCCTTGCCCGCGCATGTGGGTCAGCGCGGCGATTTGTTCGCTGGCGTCCAGCAGAAAACGTTGCTGCGGTTGTTCCGCCGTGTTGGTGACTGGGTAGCAATGGCTGGGGATGCCGTTTTTACTGCCGATCAATCCGCACACCTCGGTGTCCGGCGAAATTTGGGCAAGATGCAGCAATTGATTGGTTATTTTACGGGGGATTTGGATGTCTTTTGGCGTCATGGGGATAACCTTATTGTTTAATCAAAGGGCTGGTCGGGACATAGGCAAGGCTTAAGGTTAAGTTGGAAGGCAGGGGCTTAGCCCGTACCCCCCGTTGTCCTGCTACAACCCGCCGTTACGCGCGGTTGTCCCGATAAATCGTTGTATGTTTGTATTTCATCATAACCGGAATCTTTAAAAATGCCTTGTACGGCCTGTTGCTGATTATAGCCGTGTTCGATTAATAAATGGCCGCCCTGGTTCAGGTGGCGGCGGGCTGTTCCGGCGATTGTTTTAATGTCGCTTAGCCCTTGGTCGGCGGCGATTAATGCGCTTTGCGGTTCAAACCTGACATCGCCTTGCTGCAAATGTATGTCGTCTTCGGCAATATAGGGCGGATTACTGATGACGAGATTGAATGGGGTGTCCGGCACAGCGGCAAACCAGTCGCTTTGAAAGAACTGGATGTTGCCAATCTGGTGTTTGTGTGCATTAAGCTTCGCAACCGCTAATGCGGCAGGGCTGATGTCGGTGGCAAATACCCGTGCATTAGGGCACTGCGCCGCTAAGGTGATGGCGATAATGCCTGAACCTGTGCCTAAGTCGATAAGCGTGTAGGGTTGGTCTGCGGGTATCAGTTTCAAGCTGAGTTCAATCAATAATTCGGTGTCAGGACGCGGGATTAATACGTCTGGGTTGACGGTAAAATCACGTGACCAAAATTCGCGGCTGCCTGTCAGATAGGCGATGGGCGTACCTTGTTGCCGTTGTTTTATTAATGCCCGGAAACTGCTGAGTTGGTCGGGTTCGAGTCCCTTGTCGCACCACGCCCGCAAATAAGGGCGCGGTTTGCCTAGCGCCAAACAAAGTAAGACCTCAGCATCGAGCACCGGCGAATCTGTGTGTTCTGAGAGTGAGCGGGCGGCCTTTGCCAAGACGGATTTTATGGTGTGCATCCGGCTCAGTCTTCGCCCAGCTGGGTGAGCAGTTCGGCCTGATGTTCGCTGATCAGGGGTTGGATGACTTGCTCTAGCCCTCCCTGCATGATGTCGTCCAGTTTGTACAGCGTTAAGTTGATGCGGTGGTCTGTCAAGCGGCCTTGCGGGTAGTTGTAGGTGCGGATGCGTTCGGAGCGGTCGCCGCTGCCGACTTGCAGTTTGCGCGTGGCGGACTGTTCGGCATGATGTTTTTCCTGTTCTGCGGACAATAGCCTTGATGCCAACAATGACATGGCGCGGGCGCGGTTTTTATGTTGCGAGCGCTCATCTTGGCATTCCACGACGACGCCGGTGGGCAGGTGGGTGATGCGTATCGCGGATTCGGTCTTGTTGACGTGCTGGCCGCCCGCCCCCGAAGCGCGGTAAGTGTCAACCTTAAGGTCGGCGGGGTTGATGTCCACGGCATCGACTTCATCGACTTCGGGCATGATCGCAACAGTGCAGGCGGAGGTGTGGATGCGCCCTTGCGATTCGGTTTCCGGTACGCGCTGGACACGGTGTGCGCCGGATTCAAATTTTAATTGCGAATACACGTCGCGGCCGGAAACGCGCAGTATGACTTCCTTATAGCCGCCGTGTTCGCCTTGGCTTTCGCTGATGATTTCGGTTTGCCAGCCTTTACGTTCGGCATAGCGTTGATACATGCGTGACAAGTCGCCCGAAAAAATCGCCGCTTCATCGCCGCCTGTACCGGCGCGGATTTCCAAAAAGATGTTGCGGGTGTCGTTGGGGTCTTTGGGCAGCAGCAGCAGCTGTAATTCGTGGTCTAGCGCTTCAATTTGGTTTTGGGCATCGCTGACTTCTTCTTTGGCTAGTTCCCTTAAGTCGGGGTCTGCGTCATTCGCCATCTCTTTGGCTGAACCGAGTTGTTCCAACGCGTGTTCATAGCGTTTGTAGCATTCAACCAGCGGATTGATTTGCGCGTATTCCTGGCTTAATGAACGGAATCTGTTTTGGTTGCCCTGCACTTCAGGTTCTGACAGTAAGGCGGCGATTTCGTCGTAGCGCTCGCACAGGTTTTCTAGTTTGATTTGTATAGAGGGTTTCATTGAGGATGGTTTAGTTTAAAAATTTCCAAGGCGGCGGCCAGTAAGTCGTGGCGTTCATTTTCGGCGGCGAGCCTGATCTGGGTGCTGGGGGTATGGGTCAGTTTATTGGTTAAGGTGTGTGCCAGCCGGTTTAGGGCTTCTTCAGGTGGCAGGCCATTTTTTAATGCGGCCAGCGTTTTTTGCAAGGCTTCATCGCGGTTTTGTTCGGCCTGCAAGCGATAGGTGCGGATTAGCGATTGTGCGCTTTGGGCGCGTAGCCAAGCCAGAAAATAGTCCACCTGAGTGTCGATGATTTCTTCCGCCTGTTCGGCGGCGAGGCGCCGCGAACTCATGTTCTGGTCTATGGTGTGTTGCAGGTCGTCAACGGTGTAAAGGTACACGTCGCGAAGCTGCTCAACTTCGGCTTCTATGTCGCGGGGCACGGCCAGGTCCACCATAAACATCGGCTTATGCCGACGTTTTTTCAGTGCGCTCTCAACGCGCCCTTTGCCCAGTATGGGGAGTTGGCTGGCGGTTGATGATATGACGATGTCGGCTTCGGCGAGATGGGTGGGCAATTCCGATAAATCAATCGCATAGCCGTTAAACTGTGCGGCCAGCGTGTGTGCTTTGTCATAAGTCCGGTTGGCAATGATAAGCCGTCCAATGCCTTGTTGGGTAAGATGCCTGGCGGTTAGTTCTATGGTTTCTCCTGCGCCTATCAGCAGGGCGGTCTGTTCGCTGAGTTTGTCGAAGATTTGCTGGGCCAGTTGCACGGCGGCAAAGGCGACCGATACAGGGCTGGAGCCGATTGCCGTGTCTGTGCGCACTTTTTTGGCGGCGGTAAACGTATGCTGAAAGAGTTTGCCCAGCCGGTTGCCTAATGTGCCGGCGTCACAAGCGGCTTGGTAAGCTGTTTTCATTTGCCCCAGAATTTGCGGCTCACCCAGGATCATCGAATCAAGGCCGGAGGCCACCCGAAAAATATGCCGGATCAGCTCGCTGTCGGTATGGCAGTACAAGTAAGGGGCGAAATCGGCGGCATTGATTTGTTTGCTCTGCGCCACCCAGTCAATCAGGGTTTGCTGGTTCGCTGTGCTTGACGTGCAGTAAAGTTCGGTGCGGTTGCAAGTGGATAGGATGGCGGCTTCAGTGATGCCTTTTACCTGCCATAGCTCCTGTAACGAGGCTTTGAGCTTGTCGGTAGGAAAAGACAAACGCTCACGCACGGCAACGGGTGCGGTGTTGTAGTTAATCCCTACGGCAAGTAGTGTCATGGTGTTATTGGTCAAGAGTGTCTGCGGTTTTGATGATAGTGGGTGGCGGGATGTCCCCCTGATTTTGCTACGGGAATGAAGTCAACACGGCTCAAATTTTGCTTTGACTTCATGGCTTTTGCTAAAAATCACAGTATATTATGTCGTTGTCTTCCGAGAAATAGAATAGCTTTATCTAAAATGGAACAATCGGGTACGTGAATCGGTCGATTTTTCTGCTAATCTATAATTTTGTATTTGAGCCCTAAAATAGGATTTTGAGTGTTAATTTTCAAATTGTTTTCAGTGATTATGTTGGTTTTGCTTGCTGGCTGTGCCGGTACGCATGAACAGTCCGATAAAGCAGAAAAGCCCATTACGCCTGCCAAATTAGTCCAGCCCAAACCTAAAGCCGAACAAAAAGAAGTTAGGGCATCAATTGACTCTGATGTGATGTTTATGTTGCTTACTGCTGAGTTGGCAGGGCAGAGGGGGAATTATGACATTGCCTTGGAAGGTTATCTGGAGGCGGCCAAGCGGGTGAAAGACCCGCGATTTTCTGAAAGGGCGGCAATGATCGCCATGTATGTTAAGGATGCTGCGAAAGCTACTGAAGCGGTCGGTTTGTGGTTACAGAAAGATCCCGATAATCAGGCGGCAAGAAAAATTGCGGCCTTGTTAGCGTTAATCGCGGGCGATAAGGATGCTGCCGTGCAACATTTGGATGTGATGCTAGGAATTGATCCGGCAGGGTTTGAAAAGTCAGTGATTGAGTTGGCTGCTGCGGCGCAAAAAGAAGGCAAGCCGGCGGCCGTTTTCGAAGCATTGGAGGCGTTGTCATTAAGGCGCCCCAATAATGCCACGGTTTATTTTGTGGAGTCTTTGCTGGCTACCCAGTTGGGCAGAAAGGAAATCGCGGACGTGGCTATACAGAAAGCGTTGGAGATTCAGCCTGACTGGGACAAGGCGCTGGTTTTTAAAGCGCAATTAGCCGTGTTGTCCGGCGATTTGAATAAGGCTGTAAGGGAGCTAAAGGCGGCGTCACTTAAGCGGCCAGCTGATGATAAAATTAAAAAAGTCCTCGCCCAGTTGCTCATAAAAGCCAAAGATTACCCGCAGGCCGTTCAGGTTTATCAAGAACTCGTCAAGGCAAATCCTGATGATAGTGAAAGCCTGTTTGCTTTGGGCTTGGTCTATTTGCAGTTAGATCAAAACGAAAAAGCCGAAGACATCTTTACAGACTTATTGGAGTGGCCTCAGTGGAAACAGCAGGCTAGTTTTTATTTGGGGAAGCTAGAGGAAAAACAAAATAATCCGCACAAGGCATTAGGCTGGTATGACAAAATTAATGAAGGCCCCGTTGCTTTCGATGCGGGAATTTCAGCCGTTGCTTTACTTGCTAAAGAAGGACGGTTTGATGAGGCAGGTATCAAGCTGGGCGCTTTGCAGAATAGTTTCCCTAAGCAGAAGTTACGTTTGTTGTTAATGGAAGCGGAGCTTTTCAATCAGCAAAAGCATTATCAGCAAGCGTTTAATTTATTGAACGGGGCGGTGGGTGAATACCCTGATGAAAAAGAGGTGCTATATGCCCGTGCATTAATGGCCGAGCGCGTCGGGAAGCTGGATGTGCTGGAAGCGGATCTGAAAAAAATTCTGGCGAAGAATCCTGATAATGTCGAGGCGCTGAATGCGCTTGGGTACACGTTGGTGGACAAGACTGACCGCTATGTTGAAGCGGAACAATATTTATTGCGGGCGCTGAGGTTGGCGCCGGATGAGCCGGTCATTCTGGACAGTTATGGCTGGTTGCAGTTTAAATTAGGTAACATGCCTATGGCCTTGGATTATCTGCAACGGGCATATGCTAAGCAGCAAGAAAATGAAATTGCCGCGCATCTTGCTGAGGTGTTGTGGGTGTTAGGCAAGAAAGATGAAGCAAACAAGCTATTTAAGGAGGCAATTGAAAATGCGCCTATGGATGAATATCTGCTCGATTTTCAGCGCCGTGTGTTAAATCGGGCGAAGTAGTTATGCCAGATTTTAAACGCGGACTGCTGGTTTGGCTGTTTTTTGTGATAGGTTTGACGGCTTGCTCGATTGTTCCGGTTGCGCCTGATGTGGCCTATTCAACAAAGGCGAAGGCGCATTTATATCAGCTTGGCCAATGGTCGTTTGAGGGCAGGATGTCATTGACCGGAAATAAAGACGCTTGGTCGGCCACAGTCGCTTGGGCGCATGTTCCCGCTAAAGAGGAGATAAAATTGTCCGGCCCTTTGGGGCAGGGGGGCACGGTTATCGGGCTGACGAACCAAGTTGTCAGCATAGACCGCGGTAATGGTGATGTCCAGACTTCAGGCCAACCCGAAGTGTTTGTCAGTCAACAATTGGGTATGTTCGTCCCCTTGCGTTCATTGCGTTACTGGGTTGTGGGTTTGCCTGAGCCTGGGCAGGGATATGAAGAAACTGGTTCAGGTTTTAAACAAGCAGGATGGCTGGTCGATTACCGGCAAATGCAGTCCGTTGGCAATGAAGCCATGCCCCGCAAAATTACCGTAATGAACGGGCAGGTTAAATTAAAATTAGTCATAGACGAATGGGTTTTGGATAGTGTTAGTACCAGATAATCAATCCGCATGGGCGGAAAAATGGCCGGCCCCCGCAAAGCTTAACCTTATGCTGCGTATTGTGGGGCAGCGTGCCGATGGTTACCATTTGCTGCAAACAGTATTTCAGTTTATTGATCTGTGTGACTGGATAACATTTCATCCAGTCGGTGATGGTTGTGTAAGCCTGCTTAGTCCCATTCCAGGTGTTGCGGAAAAGGACGACTTAATAATCAAGGCTGCAAATCTGCTGAAAAAAGAAACAGATTGTAGCTTGGGTGCGCGTATCGAGGTGGAAAAAAACTTGCCTATGGGGGGGGGGCTTGGTGGTGGAAGTTCTGATGCGGCAACAGCCCTAGTGGTGCTTAATAAATTATGGGGCTTAAATTTACCTGCCGAAAAACTAATGCAATTAGGCTTGTCTTTAGGTGCAGATGTGCCTGTTTTTATCTATGGCCATGCGGCATGGGCGGAAGGTGTGGGGGAAAAAATACAAAAAATAGACATTGAAGAACAATGGGTTGTTGTTGTTAAGCCTGATTGTGATGTGAGCACAAAAGAAATTTTTTCAGCTAAAGAATTGACACGTAATAGTAAATCCATCAAAATAGCGGACTTTATAGCAGGCCAGCATCAAAATGATTGTCTTGATGTGGTTTGCCAAAAATATCCATCTGTAAGAAATGCTCTAGTTGATTTGTCTTTGTTTTCAGCGGCGAAGCTCACTGGAACTGGCGCGTGTGTTTTCGCTGGGTTCGGTTCAGAAGATGATGCTTTTAATGCTTATTTGTCACTTAAAAATAAGTGGCAGGTTTATGTGGCTAAGGCAGTTAATGAGTCACCATTGCTTTCTAAAATGAAAGCGGATCGATATAAATTCTGATTATTGGGTCGTCGCCAAGCGGTAAGGCACGGGGTTTTGATCTCCGCATACCAAGGTTCGAATCCTTGCGACCCAGCCATTTATCGCCACTAAGTTTTGTCTGTTTGGGAGTCCTTGAATGAATGACACCTCTATGATGGTGTTTTCTGGAAATGCTAACCTCGCTTTGTCTAAGGGTATAGTTAAGAAACTTAATATGCGCCTAGGGATGGCGACTGTAGGTAGGTTCAGCGATGGTGAGGTTGCGGTGGAGATTGAGGAAAATGTCCGCAATAAGGATGTTTTTGTAATTCAGCCTACATGCTCCCCGACAAATGAAAACTTGATGGAGTTGTTGGTCATGATTGATGCCCTTAAGCGGGCGTCGGCGTTACGAATTACAGCGGTCATGCCATATTACGGTTACGCTCGGCAAGATAGGCGCTCACGTTCTGCAAGAGTGCCCATAAGTGCTAAGCTCGTTGCAAAAATGATTGAGCAAGCAGGTGCAAGCCGCTTGTTGACCGTGGATCTCCATGCGGATCAAATTCAAGGCTTTTTTGATATACCGGTTGATAATGTTTATGCTTCGCCAATTTTACTTGGTGATATTTGGCGGCAGCAATATAAAGACCTTATAGTCGTTTCCCCTGATGTTGGGGGGGTTGTACGTGCACGCGCCCTAGCTAAGCGGCTTAATGACGCCGACTTGGCTATAATAGATAAGCGCAGGCTAAGGGCTAATGTTGCGGAAGTGATGCACATTATAGGTGATGTTGAAGGCCGGACTTGTGTGCTAATAGATGATCTCGTCGATACTGCCGGCACTTTGTGCCATGCGGCCACAGCGCTAAAAAAGCATGGGGCCATTAAGGTGTTTGCTTATTGTACGCATGCTGTTTTATCGGGGGCTGCTATGAAAAACCTAGCTGATTCAGCAGTTGATGAATTAGTTGTGACCGATACCATACCATTAAGTCAAGAAGCTGCTGATTCTGGAAAGATCAGGCGATTGACGGTTGCGGAAATGCTTGCTGAAACTATTAGGCGTATATCTGTCGGTGAGTCGGTCAGTTCTCTTTATGTTGATTAAAATCGTCTATTAAAATTAATTGTATGTGCTTTAAGGGCACGGGGTTGAGAAAAAATGTCTAACGTATTTGAGTTTGTTGCCGAAAGTCGTGGGCAATCAGGAAAAGGGGCTGCTAGACGTGCGCGTCGCCAAGGTGGTGTTCCTGCTATTATTTATGGTGGCCATAAAGAGCCTCAAATGCTGGTTTTGGATCATAATGAGGTTGTCAAGCATCTTGAGCATGAGGCCGTTTATTCCCATGTCCTTGATGTGAAAGTTGATGGGGAGACGGAAAAAGCAATTTTGAAAGGTGTCCAGCGTAATCCGGCTAGATTTCAAGTCCTGCATTTGGATTTTCTTCGTGTTGAAATGGGTGATGCTATAAGAGTCCATGTCCCTCTACATTTTGTTAACGAAGCATCTTCTGTTGGTGGTAAAAAAGGGGGGATTGCTACGCATTCTATGGTTGATGTAGAAATCTCCTGCCTACCTTCGGTGTTGCCTGAGTATATTGAGGTTGATTTGGTTAATTTGGATGTTGGCCATTCATTGCATCTTTCCGATATTGTTTTACCAGCGGGTGTTGAGATTGTTGTTTTGGCGCAAGGCGCTGACCATGATTTGCCTGTCGTGTCAATGATGCCTTCTAAGGGCAGCAAAGAAGAAAGCGCTGCTTAAGCATTTAATAATGATTAAGTTAATCGTTGGCTTGGGTAATCCAGGGCGGCAATATGAAAAAACCCGGCATAATGCCGGGTTTTTGTTTTTGGATGGCTTGCTTAATGATTCGGGCGGCGCTTGGTCTGTTGAGTCAAGGTTTGAGGGTCTAATGGCTGATTGTGCGGTTGCGGCAGGCGGAAGTGTGATGCTGCTAAAGCCTGATACGTTTATGAATAGAAGCGGACAATCTGTTGGCAAGGTTGCGCGGTATTATAAGCTGATGCCGGAAGAGATTCTTGTTGTGCATGATGAGCTTGACTTTGATGTGGGTGTTGTCAAGCTCAAAAAAGATGGCGGTCATGCGGGGCATAATGGATTAAGGGATATTATTGCCCATTTGGGGGCGAAAGGTTTTTATAGGCTAAGAGTGGGTGTTGGCCGCCCTGTAGCTGGAAAATCAGTTGCTGATTATGTCCTATCAGCCCCTTCCAAGGTGGAGGATGAGTTGTTGAGGGGGGCGTTTGATTTAAGTAAGGCATTTATAAGTCAAATTATAAGTGGTGATATTGCGGCTGCAATGAATAAGCTTAACACCTTGCCATAAAAAACAATGGGGGTGGTTTTTTAAAACAGGGCAATCGCGCCACCTCTATCCCTTGACGTAACAAGGGTAATAAAACGGACAGTTTGCCGAGAGAACAAGGGTGCTGCCCAATCCACAGCCGTATTTCCAAGAAATTAAAGCCCCCCACAGCAAGACAAAAAAACAAACTGCACCGGCTGCGACATCCTAATGATAGTGCTGTGCGCGGTGCTTAGTGGCATAGAGGGCTGGGATGGGGGGATTTGCCAGGGAAAAAGAGCGGTGGCTACGGGGCTTTCTGGAATTGGCCAATGGCATCCTCCCCATGACACCTTAAGCGACGTGCTGGGCCGGATCGACGCGTTTCGGGAAGCGTTCATGCGCTGGGCGCATAGCCTGTCGGGCGAACAAATCTGTCTGGACGGCAAGACGCTACGCGGCAGTCGTGTCGGTGAAAAGGCTGTGCATTTGTTGGGCGCCTATGCGGGCAAAGGCGCGTTGGGTTGCTGGCGCTAGCCAAGCGGTGGGGGAAGAAACCAGCGGGATTGCCGCGATCCCCGGCTCGTTGTCGATGCTGGGGATTGAAGGCGCGGTGGTGTCCATTGATACCCTCCGGGACACAAGTGCGATGGGCTGCCAAAAAGCCATTGCCGGACTCATTGTTGGTGTCAAAGCGGATTATGTCCTGGCCCTGAGGGGCAACCACAAAGACCTGTGCGCCGATGATGGAGCGGCTTGACGGGGCGGTCGGCAGGGTGGAGCCACCCAGCTCATCGGGGGACAAAGCCTCCGTGGAACTCCGCCAAGTGTGTGTTGTTTCTCGGCGGACTGGAACGTTTCGCCCAGGCCATGCGGCAGCACTGGGTGCTGGACGTGCAGTTTGGCGAAGACCGTAACTGGACGAGAGCAAATCATGCGCCGGAAAACTTGGTTTAGGCCAGGCGGATGACGCTGAATTTATTGAACAACACTGCGCCCACTAAAGGCAGCCTACGCAAATGTAAGCTCAGGGCTTGTTTGATTGGCAGCTACCGGGCAGAACTGATCTTCGGGAAAGGTGTTGAATAGCCCGATTGCCCAGTTTTTAAAATAAAAGATTGACATGCCATCAATTGCAAAAGATAATGGGAAGCTTACCCGATATAGGAGGGGTTCCCGAGCGGCCAAAGGGATCAGACTGTAAATCTGCCGGCTCTGCCTTCGGAGGTTCGAATCCTCCCCCCTCCACCATCCTAAATAATTATAAAGTCTGCGGGTGTAGTTCAATGGTAGAACTCCAGCCTTCCAAGCTGATCACGTGGGTTCGATTCCCATCACCCGCTCCATGTTTCTGAGATCGTGCTCATATAGCTCAGTAGGTAGAGCACTTCCTTGGTAAGGAAGAGGTCACCGGTTCAAATCCGGTTATGAGCTCCAGTTGCAATGTAAAAAGCTAAAGGTGTATTTTCATGGCCAAAGAAAAATTTTCACG
>DIUY01000003.1 GCA_002422395.1 Methylococcaceae bacterium UBA6146
CACCGCCGCGCCGCCCAATATCGGGTGCCGCCGGAGGCCGCCGCGCTTGGCCGTGGGTTTGCTTGGTGTGGTCATTTCGGTAGGGTGTCTTTGTAGGCGTTGAGGGCGTCGTTGATGTCGTCGAACCAATGTGCAGTGCCGTTGTTGAGCCAGATGCCGGCGGTGCAAAATTGTTTCAGTGTGCCTTCACCGTGCGAAACCATAATGAGGCTGGCATGGTCGGCTAGGTTTTTAAAGGCGTCTTGGGCTTTTTTCTTAAACGCGGCATCACCTGTCGAGGTCACTTCATCAGAGATGTAAACATCAAAGTCAAAGGCTAATGACAAGCCGAACTGCAACCTCGATTTCATGCCCGATGAGTAGGTTTTGATAGGCTCATCAAAAGAATCGCCCAGCTCTGCAAAGTCTTGGATGTAGGCGATACGGTCAGCCATATCATCTTCGTGGCCGTGGATACGGCAGACAAATTTGGCATTTTGTCGGCCCGTGAGTGACATTTGTAGGCCGCCGCCAAACCCCATTGGCCAGGAAACACGGCAACGCCGCTCGATATGCCCCCGATTGGGTTCGTCAACCCCGCCAATGAGTCGGAGCAGGGTGGATTTTCCGGCGCCGTTGCACCCTACCAGCCCCACGCTAATTTTGGGGGGGATAACGAACGAGACGCCTTGCAATATCCATTTGCTTGGCCCGTGATCGGTTTGATAGCGTTTGTATATATTGTCGACAATAATCATCGCATTATGAGTTTTGTTGCAAAATGCCTATGTAAAGCTAAGCCCAGAAAAATGCTGGTGAGTCCGAACTCGTAGAGATAGGCTATATCCAATTCGGGCATGGCATGGTAATAAGGGGATATGCCAACGCGTGCGGCTTCGACGCCATGGGCCAGCGGGTTAATTAACAGCCATTCACGGAATGATGCCGGCAAGCTGGACAAGGGGAAGATAACACCGGAGACCAAGTAAAGCGGGGTCATTGCAATATCAATAATTTTGCCTAGTTCGGAAACCAATTCGGTGATGACGGAGAGCACTAGACCATATCCGAGGCCGATTAGCCATAGACCAAAAAACGCCACGAAGACAGTTAGCGGGTCGTAGGGCAGGACGTCAATATTAAAAAATAGGGCGCCGACGCTTACGATAAGCGTTATCAGCAGCGATAAAAAACCTTCCAGGCAAGCGCGCACCAATACGGTGTCAACTGGTTTGACTTGCCGGTAGGTAAATAACGAGCCATTAGCGTTCAGGGCATTGCGTGCTTGTGTCCCGGTCCGCCTAAACATGGTGAAACTCATCAGCCCCGCTATTAGCCAAGCACCGGTCTCTATGCCGTTGACTTCACGCATACGGATGAAGGTGAACAGAAGAATCATAAAAACAATTTGGATGACAGGCTCCAACAATAGCCATGCCCAAGCGGCCCGGCCAGCAGCGATACGGCTGACCGCCTCGCGCAAAAATAACGCCTTCCACACGGCAAATGTGATGCTCAAATGGGATCTGGGTTTTTCGTAGGCGCATTTTATCATTTTATTTGCCACGTCATGGCGGCTCCGGTAGTGTCTATAAGTGCTCGGCTATGAGGCAAATTCATATCCACTAGCTTGAAAAATAATATAACTGATGCCGATATCATGAGGCTAGGGATGATAATAATGGGGGAATTTACTGAATGATTATATAAAAATTCGGTGCTGGTAAAAATGGTAATGATATTGTGGAGTCAAAAACATGTTTTTTGACTCCACTGCCACTTAAACATTTGAATGTTTGCCACTACCAAAAATTCTATCACTAATATTCTGCATAAGAAAAAACAGCCACATACAAAACTTTGTTGAGTCTACCATGCCGCCATTAAAATCGGCAACGCCCCGCCAGATAGTGTTAATACAATCACATTATGATTTGGATAAACGCCGCTATTGTTCTACGGTGACAAAAGACAGTTTTGCTATGCCTGCATGTTGTACGGTTGCCATGACTTGTGCAACTTTGTTATACGGGATGCTTTGATCGACGTAAAAGTGTACTGCGACTTCAGGATTTTTGCCAAGCGCTGTTTTCAAGGCATTTTCCAGTGCGTCAAGGCCGGTGATAACCTCCTTGTTTAACGTGATCTGCTTGTTTGCGTCTATGCTAAGTTGAAGCGGTTGGTCTTTAATTTCCGGCGTGGTTTCAGCCGTTTTTGGCAACGCAACATTGACTGATTGCGTCACTAACGGTGCGGTCACCAACAAGATGATCACGAGCACCAGCATCACGTCGACTAGCGGGGTGACGTTGATTTCGCTCATTGCACCTTGGTCTTCGGACTGTGGTTTAAACGCCATGGCTTTCACCTTGGTTATCGTCAGTTAAGGCGACATGTATAAAGCTGACCACGAAGTTTTCCAGGCCGATGCGTTGGTGGCGCACTCGCCGCAAGAAAAAGTTGTATGCCAGTACGGCCGGCACCGCAACAGCAATGCCTATCGCGGTGGCGACCAACGCATCGCCGATAGGGCCGGCAACCACATCCAGGCTGGTTGAGCCGCTTGCGGTGATTTCGTGCATTGCGTGCATGATGCCAAGCACGGTGCCAAACAAGCCAACAAACGGTGCGGTGCTGCCAATGCTGGCCAGCATGGTCAAGCCATTTTCCATCGTGTGCTGTTCTTTTTGCATTTGCTCAAGCAAGGCTTGCTCCAGCAAATCTACCGGTACGCCTTTAAATTTAAGGCTTTTTCCTTCCGCTTGCCGATTTTCGGTTAACCATCTGAAACCTTGTTGGGCGATACGGGCTTGCGGACCTTTGGTTGTTTGCATGGCTACAGTTTCGGCTTCAGGCAGATCGGGGGCATCCCAAAATAGCTTGGTGAAGCGCTGGTTATCATAACTATTTTTGGTAAATTGCCAGATTTTATAAAAAATCAGGGTCCACGTTATAACGGAAAAAGCCAGTAAAGTGTACAGCGTGCCATCGATAACCAGCGATGGAGAAAAAGTGTCGGACATTATTTTTCCTTTCTATTTGTCGAGTTTAAATTCAAAAAGTTTGGTTGCCATTCGTGCTTGGCCGGTATTGCCTACAGTAAAACGTGATTGCTTGGCATTGGCAATGGCTGCCTCATCCAGTGTGCTATGGCCGCTGCTGCGTTCTATTGTTATGTTTTCAGCATGCCCGTCTGGTGCAAGCTGCAATTTTAATAACACGCTGCCTTCCCAGCCCCGGCGCTGGGCAATGGTAGGGTATTTGATTTTTGGGCAAGATACGCAGGTTGCATAACCCTTTTCTTTAGCTGCGGGCGCTGTTTTTTCTGCCGATATGGCTGCTTTGGTGGCAGGCACCGGACTTTGCTTATCTTTCGCCCCCGCTTCTGGCGTTGGCGGCAAGGGTACGGGCTTGAAAACGGGCGGGGGTGCAACGGCTGTGGATTCAGGTAACTCCGCCTTGGCGTGGTTAATAGGCGGTTTTTTTTTGGCTAACGGTAGCTTGGCAGGCGCTGTTTTCAACTTAACCGGTTTGCTGATGACAGGCGCTATTTTAGGTGGCGGTGCTTTTTTTTCTACTACGACGGGCGCTGGTTTTTTTTCTGGCTTGGGCGTAGCAAGCAATGCGACTTCGATCATCACAGGTTTTATTTTGGCGGGCAACGCGCTGGGTTTCAGCAATGCCAGCGCTAGCCACACATGGAGCAGCGCCACTAACACCGACAGTAAAATACCCATGGCATAAGCCCGGTCTTCTGCCATAAAAAAGGCTAGCAGAGTGTTAATTTTGGTGATTAGCGGATGTGTATGACATCTGCCAAAGACGTAAAGGCCTGAGCGGTTTGTACGATCCTTGCCGCCTTTAAAAAAAACCATGGAAACTACCTTTATAATTAAGCAGGGTTAAGGGTGGCACATTAAGTTTTGGAACAACATTGTGCCAGCCGTGTCGGAAAGGGGGTATTTTAGCGTTATTTTTCCAGCGAACTATACAACAGATGTGCCTGGCTTGTGCTTTAATAGCACGGTACTTTTCTTTTAAAGAGGATCCAACCCAATGAATTTTAATATTTTTTGCTCTACATATTATGGCGGAGCGCAACGTAAGCCCTGCCAACTCCTCATTATAGGGATGCTTTTGCTGGCTTCAGGTTGCGCGTCTATCGGCCATCAGTTTCCGGCCGGTCAGGTGTCATCTATCCGCATTGGCGAAACCACCCAGAATGATATTTATACAATGTTTGGTGCGCCGTGGCGCACGGGATTGGACAATGGGATGAAAACATGGACTTACGGCGATTATCACTACAACCTTTTTAGTGACAACAGTGCTGAAGATTTAGTCATCAAATTCGATAAGCGTAGCGTCGTCAGCTCATTCACTTATAACACCAGTAAGCGTTCCAAGTAATCACAATTAATTATTTGGCTCACGGGGCGCTTATCATTGCTAAAGCGACTGCTTCGGCAACCTTAATGCCATCTACCGCCGCTGACAGTATGCCACCCGCATAACCCGCACCTTCACCGGCCGGATACAACCCTTGGGTGTTAATGCTTTGAAAAGCCTCATTGCGTTTGATTCGGATAGGTGAAGATGTGCGGGTTTCGACACCTGTCAGCACCGCATCGTTCATGGCAAAACCGGGAATTTTTTTATCGAAGGCTGGCAGGGCTTCGCGCAGTGCGGCTATTGCATAATCGGGCAAGGCGCTTGCCAAATCGCCCAAACGCACACCAGGGGTATAAGAAGGCAGCACAGCACCAAACGCAGTGGACGGACGGTTGGCGAGAAAGTCGCCGACTAACTGCCCAGGCGCCTGATAATTTTCACCGCCCAATTTAAAGGCGTGGGCTTCTAGCTGGCGTTGAAAACCGATGCCCGCCAAAGGGTGTCCTGGATAATCATCGGGGGTGATGCCAACGACTATACCGCTGTTGGCGTTGCGTTCGTTGCGTGAGTATTGGCTCATGCCGTTAGTCACCACATGCCCCGCCTCAGAAGTTGCCGCAACCACGGTCCCGCCCGGACACATACAGAAGCTGTATACCGAACGCCCATTATGGCAGTGATGAACCAGCTTGTAATCCGCCGCCCCTAACTTAGGGTGTCCGGCATTGTCACCAAACATGCAGGCGTCTATCAGCGATTGCGGGTGCTCGATACGAAAACCTATTGAAAAGGGCTTGGCTTCAATATACACGCCGCGCCCGTAAAGCATTTTAAACGTGTCGCGGGCGCTATGCCCGACCGCCAGCACAACATGGCGGGTTGCAATGGCAGTGCCGTCCGCGAGTTTTACACCGCGCACCTGCCCGCCGTCAATATCGACATCATCAACACGGCTTTGAAAATGTATTTCGCCGCCTAGCGCTTCGATAGTGGCCCGGATTTGTTCAACCATTGAAACCAGCCGGAAAGTGCCGATATGCGGTTTGCTCACATAAAGGATTTCTGTCGGCGCACCGGCTTTGACAAATTCGTTCAAGACCTTGCGGCCATAATGGTTGGGGTCTTTGATGCGGGTGTAAAGCTTGCCGTCAGAAAATGTACCCGCGCCGCCTTCACCGAATTGGACGTTGGATTCGGGATTAAACACGCTTTTGCGCCAAAGGCCAAAGGTATCTTTAGTGCGTTCACGGACTTCTTTCCCGCGTTCCAAAATAATCGGTCTAAAACCCATTTGCGCCAGAACCAGGCCGGCAAACAGTCCGCACGGGCCGGTACCGATGATGACGGGCCGGTCAGTCAGATTGTTAGGGGCTGCGCCGACAAAACGGTATGTGCAATCGGGGGTTAGGGAAATCTGCGGGGCGTTGTTAAGCCGGGCCAAAACAGCATGTTCATCAGTCACCTCAGCATCAACGGTATACACCATATTAACCGCATTTTTTTTGCGGGCGTCATAGCCTTGCCGACAGATGCTATAAGTGACCAATTGCTCGTCACTAATGCCTAGGCGTTCAACCAGCATGGTGCGAAAGTCCTCTTCAGTGTGGGCAAGCGGGAGTTTAAGTTCGGTGATTCTTAGCATGGACGGTAATTAAATAAGATTTGGTTAGCAGTGAGCAACAAGCATATCCGCACCCATAGCTGGCGACATGCGGGCATGGCTTTTAGTGGGGGGAAAGGATTTTAAGGCGGTAAAGCTATTCTCTGACGGGTTTTTTATCCAGCTTTCTTTGCAGGGTGCGCCGGTGCATGTTTAACGCCCTAGCCGCAGCAGAAATGTTGCCGTCATACTGCATCAGCACTTTTTGTAGATGCTCCCACTCCAGCCGTTTGACAGATAAGGGCGTGTCACTGATCTGGACGGACGAATCACCCTCGTTTTTATTGAGCGCATTGACAATTTCGTCGGCATTGGCCGGTTTGGTCAAATAATGCGTGGCGCCTAATTTAATGGCTTCGACTGCCGTGGCAATACTGGCAAAGCCGGTCAGCATGACAATTTGGGTGTTGTCATCCAGTGAGATCAGTTTTTTGACCAGTTCCAATCCAGATTCGTAGCCGATACGCAAATCAATGACGGCAAATTCGGGCAAGCTTTGTTCGGCAAGTTCGATGCCCTCGGACACATTGTACGCAACAAGGACTTCATAATTGCGTTTTTCCAACGCGCTTTTTAATACCTTGCAAAACGTTTCATCGTCATCCACTAACAATAAGCGCGGCTTGTCCAAATCCTGATTCGTCATTTTTATTCTCGGTATTTAAAGTGGGCAGGGAAATTTCCACGCAAGCCCCGCCTGTGTCATGGTTGTAAAGGCTAATTTTACCGCCTAAGCGATTAATCGTGGAATACGTTAAAAACAAGCCCACACCCAAGCCGCGCTTTTTGCTGATGACCGGCTGTTTGCCGGCCAGGTCGGCAAGCTCGGACGGCAAACCGGGGCCAAAGTCGCGGATTTTGAGGGTCGCCTCATCCAAATCCCAAGTGGCATGAAATTCGATGCCTTTTTCAGGTTGCGTTGCTTCGGCGGCATTATTAAGGATGTTAATAATGGAGTGTGTCAGTGTGCGTTCGGCGATAATTTTTGCCTCTGCGGCAACATAAGGATCAATAAAAAAATTAAGCTTGGCGGCCGGTTTGTGGGTGCGCCACTGTTTGATAACATCGTCAATATAATCCATCAACAGCATCACCCGCCCCGATTCGGCCCGCATTTCCCCGGCAGAAGCCGACATGACCGACAAGGCTTCTTTGCAGCGCTCGATTTGCTGCTGCATGATCAGGGTTTTTTCATGTAGGTCAGGGAAGCGATGGATAGGGTACTCCTGCTCCAGCTCGTGGGCGACTATAGCCATAGTGCCCAATGGGGTGCCCATGTCATGGGCGGCGCTCGCGGCTAACGTACCTAGTGCGACAACTCGCTCATCCCGTAAGGCGCTTTCCCGGGCGTCAGCCAGGTTACGTTCCTGAATCCTGAGGGCTATTGCCAATTCGACGACAAAAAATGCGACTAATCCCGCGCTGAACACAAACCCAAACCACATGCCAAAAATATGCAGATTAAAATAATGCCGGTCACTCATCGCATGGGCTTGCTGCAACATTTCGTGATTGGCCATATTGGTCATTGAATATAAAGTTTGCGGCGTGGGCGAGTGCGGCTCTATGGCGGGCAAAGGGATATTAAACGCCATTAAGACGGTATATAGCGATGTGGTCAAGATAACCATATACCAAGCATACGATTGGGGCAGCATAATGGCGGAGATAATGACCGGCAACAAGAACACCCAAATAATGGGGTTGGATGCACCTCCCGTCAGATAAAGCAATAAGGCAATCGCGACGACATCAATGATTAGCTGGGCAAAAAGTTCAGTTTCAGTGATTGGCTCTGGGGCTTGCAAACGTATTGAGGTATAAATGTTGACTGCAATAATTAGTAACACAACTAGCCAAAGCTGTTGTTCGGGTAAGCGGATGTTAAGTCCGTAAGTGGACAAAAAAATCAGCAAAGACTCACTGAATATCATTAAGTTTCTTAAAATAAACAACCATTTTAGGTTTTGTCTGGCAGAAAACTCGGACTTTGGGGAAACGTGTGAAAGCATGTTTTTACTGGGCCAAATTAATAAACGGGGCGTGTCGATTTATAAATTGACAATGCAAGTGGATTTATGAAGGCAACTGCGACAATATGTCACATTTTTATTTGCCTTACCGGTTGTTATTATTAACCTAACTTTTGGCCTCTCATAGAGGTTGATAGCTGAAAGTTGCGTTATATCCTTCCTAATACTCTCGAGGCGGTTTCTTAACCGCCTTTTTTTTGCCCGCTGAAAACGTCTAATCATAGGCCACCCCTAAACCGCCTAGTCCGCAATAGCCGTTAGGTTCTTTGGCAAGGTATTGCTGATGATATTCTTCGGCATAATAAAATTCGCCGGCAGGCATAATTTCAGTTGTGATCTGCCCGAAACCCGCCTTGGCCAATTTATTTTGATAATGCCCTTTAGATACTAGTGCGCCATCCAGTTGCTCTTGGCTGTAGGTATAAATGCCTGAACGGTATTGCGTGCCAATATCATTCCCCTGCCGCATGCCTTGGGTAGGGTTATGCGATTCCCAGAACAGCCGCAATAACGCACTGTACGAAGTTAATGCAGGGTCATAAAACACCTTGACCACTTCATTGTGGCCCGTCAATCCGGTGCATAGTTCGTCATATGTCGGGTTGGGCGTATAGCCGCCGCTATAGCCGACCGCAGTGCTGAAAATATGCGGGTGTTGCCAAAATTTTCGCTCAGCGCCCCAAAAACAACCCAGGCCAAATAAGGCTTGCCGGATGTTAGCCGGAAACGGCGGGGCAAGCGCATTGCCGGTCACAAAATGCCGGCTGGTGATAAGCATCGGGGTGTCCCGTCCTGGCAAAGCTTTGGAAAAATCGGGCAGAACGAGTTTTTTTGCGGAAAAAATCATAGCGGCTCAGGATTTATAAGGCATCAATCCAAAGGTTACTATGATTCTGCATTATAATAAAGTTTAAACTTTTAACGGGAGCGTTATGAAAAAGCAAGATTTTTTACGCCGTTTTTTATTTGAAGAGTTAGGTGTGCGCGGTGAATGGGTCAAGTTGACTGATAGCTGGCAAGCCGCAAAACAACATCAGCAAGGGCCGGAAAATGTGCAACAGCTTTTAGGGCAAGCCATGGCGGCGGTTGCCATGTTGTCAGCGACAATTAAGTTCAACGGCTCGATGATATTGCAGGCACAGGGGGATGGTGACATTAAAACCTTGGTCGCCCAAGCAACCCATGATAGAAAAATCAGGGGGTTGCTAAGATGTGAGCCACAAGTGGCGAGCGGCTCGTTGGAAAACATGTTTGGCCAAGGGTGTCTGGTTTTAACCGTCCAGTCATCGGCTAATGCCAATCCCTATCAAGGTATTGTGCCGCTCCAGGGGGAGCAGTTGGCCACGGCGCTGGAAACTTATTTTGTCCAGTCCGAACAACTTAAAACACGCTTATGGCTATTTGCCGATCAAACCCATGCTGCCGGTTTGTTATTGCAGGAATTGCCTACCCAGCAACACTATCAGGCGGATTGGGAGCGTATTGAGATGTTGGCCAGCACTGTCACCCGGCATGAATTGCTGACATTAGATTGCGAAAATTTGCTATACCGCTTATTTAATGAAGAAAAAGTGCGGCTATTTAATGCTGAAACGGTCGCTTTTGAATGCTCCTGCTCACGTCCAAAAATAGTGCGGACTTTACGGGCTATGGGTAGGGATGAGCTACAAGACATACTGCGGGAGCGTGATACGGTTGAAGTGGGTTGCGAATTCTGCGGCGCATTTTATGTTTTTGATAAAATCGATGTGGAAACACTGTTGTCCGAAGAAGGCGTGAACAATGACTCGCAAACCCGGCATTAATAAAAAATTGCGGGTGCTGGGCATACTGGCGCTCATCACCACGTTATCAGGCTGCATGTACTGGTTACGGGCCTACCAGGTGTATCTGCAAATGAACGAGTTCGACCGCTACTTTAACGTGGTGGTCGCCGATGATTTTACGTTGCAATTTAAAGAACCTGTCCTTTACAGCAGTGATTTTGTCGAGTTATCCAAACTGTACCCTAGTGAGGACAATCTTGTCACCAGCGGACGAAGCTGGCGGTACTGGTTCCGTAAAGTGGACAGCCATAAAAAAATTATCGTGCCCGAAGTGAAATTTTATGCGGATTTAAACTTCAATAATGAAAAACGCCTGACGGCTTGGTCATTTTCACCGTTATTTTTACAAATAGCCCCGCCTAAATTTTTAGAGGTTTCCTTGCGTTCCATTGCCGGGGCCTCCATTGACAAAGACAAAAGGCAGCTTAAAGCCAACAGCGAATTGCCGTCTACAATAACGGCGGCCTTACCCAAAAAAGCCGCAGTCTTAGCGCAATTGGGCGCACCTTTGGAAATCAAGGATGAGCTGGGGCAAGAAATCTATATTTACCATTTTTTGCTGGAAACCCATCACATTGAAGAAGGGTATGAAGCGAACGCCTTAAATGAAGTCAAACTTAGTTTTGATAAAAAAAATCAGGAATTATTTAACATGGCCGGCAATTTTGCGGGCCTTAAAGTGTCCATTGATTACCGGAAGTTCCTTGATAAAGCGATTTTTTAGCATGGCATTCATCGGAAAGCTTTATAATACATTCAGATAGGCGCTGGTTTTTCGAAGCGAATCTCAATGTGGCTTTAGTTTTTGGCCATTCACTTTTTATTCATAAAAAACAATTTAGACTGCATCCAGCAAACAGTCGAACACAACAACACATAAATCAGAGGTAACTCATATGAAAAAATTAGCAACTAACATCGTTTTGGTAGGCGGCATCTTACTGACTGGCTGTGCCAGTCAAACCGGATGGACACCCACGGTTGACTCTTATAATGATCCAAATGCTTACCGTATTAATCAGGATATGGCTGAGTGTAAACAGCTTGCCGCGCAGGCTTCCGGCGGCACGGTGAAAGAAACTGCGATTGGTGCTGGTGTTGGCGGCTTAGTGGGCGCGGCAGGTGGTGCGGTAGTCGGCGCATTCACAGGAAACCCAGGGGCAGGTGCTGCCATAGGTGCTGCGGCAGGCGGTTTGGGCGGTGCGGCTAAACAAGGGTTCAGCGCCGAAGACCGGTATAAAAATGCTTATAACAGCTGCATGAGCCAACGTGGGCATCGGGTTGTCCGGTAATTAGTCGTTATTGGTGATTTTTTAATAGGGTGGGGGAGGCTGGATACGGATTTTCAAGTGTTAATTGATGTTTTGTAGCCCCTCCGCCAGAATGCCGTCCTTTACTTGCGGCGTCGGCTCAGAGTGCGACACTGCTAGACTGAGTTGGTGCTGGGTGACGCCCCAGAGTGCCGAAGCAGAGTCACTGAGGGGGCGTATGAAAAATCATTACCGGTTTCAGGGGCTATCGGCATCGGTTCGCCGATGGTTTGGCCGATTTTTGTACGCAACACCTATTCCGTTGATTAAATTAAAAAAGCCCGCTATCCATGGGGCATTGGATGATATAAGAAAAATGTGCCTGTACTTTGTAAACTCGCGGTCTTGCCGCTAAAAACGATTATTTAGGCGTGGCCTTTTCAAGCCTTCGGTGGCGTCGCACATGTCCGGCAAATACCGTGAATTTCTATAGCCTTGCTGTGGGCTACGAAGCTTGCTTGCTTAAGCTCATCCGATAAGGCCAGCATGACGTTCGTGGCTGTCCGCTCTTCCACTTCGTGGCAATATTTGCAAATTAGCAGCAATTGCTCATGCTGGTGTTCCGAACAGCGGCATCCAATAAAAGCGTTAAGGCTTTCGATGCGGTGAATAAGGCCTTGGGCGATTAAAAAATCTAGGGCACGGTAAACGGTTGCGGGCTTGGCCGCATTTTTTAGGGGTTTGAGGCGCTCTAGCAGCTCATAAGCCTTGACTGCTTTATGGTTTTCCCAAATTAATGCCAGCACCTGATGCCGGATTAACGTCAATTGCACACCACGTTTTAGGCACAAATGTTCGGCTATTGTTAAGGCGTGGTTGACGCATTTTTGATGGTCGTGTTCGGCATGAGTGGATATGGGCATGATAAAAAAGCAGATTTATTGCTTAACGCTGGTTTGGGGCGCTGATGTTGTTTTATAAGATGATGAGGGCGCATCAATAATTAAATCAATCTGGGATTTCAATTGCCTGATTGCTTTTCGGACACTTCAAAAAATTCTTTTTGAACTATGCCTTGGGCAACCGCTAAGTCCCATAGTGTTGTCGCAGTCCTTTCATCATGGCAGAAAGCGACGCCAATTCCTGCCGGAAACACGCTCTGGCCAGCTGCTTCGACATAAACAATTTCACATTTAAGATCAACAGTTTCATCGTTAATTTTAATGTTGAGGCCAGCAATTTTGTTGGTGTCTGTTGCGGTCAGATTAGGTTCGGGCATAATCAAAAATGCCCCGCTTAAGCTGATGTTGGAAACTTTTCCGGCATATCCCTTACCATCCAGAGTAAGCTGATAGTCAGCATTAATCGGTATGCGGGCATGGCGGCGTCGGTTTTTGGCTGAAGTTGTCATATTTCTAAGTTGGCAATAAAATTGAATGATTTATGATTTTGCCATAACAAGCACGGCATGGGAAATAACGATAAAGCTTTTTATAAAGAATCCGACGGTTTTTCCGATTCTCTTATCTCTAAACGGGACGCTGAACGGTGGGGAGGGGGGGGACGGAAGCCAAAAAGGCTTCCGCTGGGCGGCGGTTTAAGATTGCGGGATGATGTGCAACTGGTTGATAACTTGAGGTTTACGGCTGACGACTTCGGGGGCATTGTCCTTAATGTCTTGCTCAGAATAAGGCGTTATGCCGTAAGTTGTAATTTTTAGGGCATGGTTGTCCGGGCGGATGTCGAACCGGGTCCAACCAAAAGAAAACACCGCAATATTAGCGCCTTTGAGCAATTTGGCATTAATCAGGCTGTTGTCACCTAACCCTAGAGGCGTATAGCCCAATTGGGTAAGTTGTCCGTTAATGAAGCCTTCCATCGCGGCATTCCGTATACCCATAGGCAGGGCATTAAAGTCCGCCACATTATTGACGCCAACCGCAGCGAATAACTGGGCTAATAACAGGTCGCCATTGGGCATAGCCGATAGCAAGCCGATGACACTGTCACCGAATCCAGGATAAAAGGCGACAGAGCCGGTGCTGATTTCAAAAGCCGAAGTTTTTATTTGTGGCGCTGCCAAGGGGTTGCCCACTGTCAGGATGGCATTAAGCACATCTTCACGGCGTTGGTAGGTCAAGTCGTTGACGAGTGTGCCGTGAATGTCAGCGGTGACAAAAACGACATTTTTGATGCTATTTTCGTCAATAAAACGCAGCAATTCGGAACGCTCGGAAGCATAGCCTTCAAAACGGTCAGAAGCGGCCAGAACCCCCAGATTTTGGATAGGTTCGGGCACCATCACAAATTTCCAGATAACGTTATCGTTTTGCGCGGCCAGCAAATCGGCTTTGAGCCGGTTCAATTGCGTTTTGCCCAGCATCGTGCGGGTGGTTGCTTTACCCGCATCAAATGATTCGGCAACAAAAGCGCCGATTTGTGCCGGGCTGGTAATATCAGTCACATCGGGTAACCCTTGGTCACGGAATGACCGGGCATCCAGCATGTAAACGGCGGCCGTTGAGCCATAGCGTTGGGTGCGGTAAAGGTCCGGGCGGCCATCGGTCAGGCTGTCGCCTGCGAACGGGTAACGTTTGTCAGCTATTGCATTATATTGGATAAACGCTTGTAACCCATTGTTATATAAAGTAGTTTGGTTTATTAGTCCGGCTGTTTCGCCAAACCGTCCGTCACTTGCCGCAGGGGCGCCGCCAGCAAAGTCATTGATGACTTCATGGTCGTCAATCATCGAAAAAGTCGAGACATTGCGTTGCAGGCTGGCAAACGCATTGAGGCCGTCATGTCTTGTATAGACTTCTTTATGTTTAAGCTGATAATCCTTTAAGGTCTTGGCTTGTCCAGTGACTGCCGGACTTGAATAATCGGCATAAATGGTGTCGCCTAGCTTGACGAAGAAGTCCAGTTTTGTTGACGGGACATTTTTAATGGCGGGGTAGGGCGCCAGTTCACCGCGCCAATCGCCGGTCACGCCAAAGCTCACTGCCGGGGTGTTGCCTTCGGTGGCGGCTGTTTTGAATGAGCCGTCACGGACGACACCATCGGGGCTAGTCACGGTGTAAGTGTAAAGTTTGCCGGCCGTCAGGTTATTGACCGTAAGCTTAGCGGGTATGCGGGGGTTGATGACGGGCACTGATTGCTCGAAAACGACCGTACCAGCATCTTTGACTTGAAAAGAGACATTGCCCGTTAATCGGCTACGGGCCCACAATATTGTCGATGTTTGCGAAGTGTCGCCGCTGGCAATGCCGTTTGGTAATCCCGCCAAGGCAGGTTGGATAAGTGACACAGTTAATCCTAAACCTGCAAGAATTTTATTAAATGACATGGTTTTGATTTCCGTTGAATATTAAAAGAGTAAACAACATAATGTTGCAATATGAAGCCATTATGACAAAGTTATAATAAGTCGGCCTGACGTGCTATCCGGGGCTTTTAGCCATTGCCATGATTAGCGGCTTTTAGAACATTTTAAGTTTCCGAATGTCTATCTACTCTCACCTCCCCCTATTCAAGAGCACTCTATGGCTGAGACCCTATTTAAAAACCATGATATTTATGACGATGCCCTTAAGCGGCTATTAGATGATGTTGCTTGTTTGCGCACTGAAATCATTGCCAATTCACGCCAGCGCCTGGAAAAATACCAGGCTTATTACCGTTCGGGGGTGTTCAATAAAAGTGCCTTAAACCTTGCGCATTATTTGTCATTAAGGCAATTTGATTTGCGCCATTTGCAAGACAGGTTGGCACAAGCCGGCTTGTCGTCGTTAGGCAGGTCTGAGGCGTCGGTGTTGTCCACCTTGGATGCGGTGATTGATGTGTTGAAGCGGGCGACTGATGCGGAGTATCTGCCCGGCGATAAGAATCCTAGCGAGTCCGGTTTTAACCGGGGCCTGCAACTGCTGGATCAGCATAGCATCGAGCTGTTCGGGCCGTTCCATGAAAATAGTAAGGTGCATGTAATGGTGACGCTGGCAACAGAAGCGGCATGGGACTATGGTCTGATATTGGCGTTGCTGGAAAAAGGCATGACCTGCGCGCGGATTAATTGTGCGCATGATGATCCGGCATTGTGGCACGGTATGATAAAAAATATCCGCCGCGCCGAAACGGAAACCGGCAAAATCTGCCGCATTCTGATGGATTTGGCCGGCCATAAAATCCGCACCGGGGCGATTACGCCGGGGCCACCTGTCCATCATATCAAAGTAAAAAAAGATGTTTATGGTACGGTGGTAATGCCTGGGCAGCTGATTTTGACGGCAAATGCGGACAAATGGCCTGAAAATGGGGGCGGGGACTTATTCAGCGTGTCTATTCCTGAGGTGTTGCACAAGCGGCTAGGTTGCGGAACTTGCTTGGGGTTTGTTGACACGCGCGGCAAACAACGGCTTTTGCAAGTGGAACGGCCTTTGTCTAATACCGAGTGGCTAGTCAGCTGCAATAAAAACAGTTACTTAGCTTCGGGTTGTGAGTTGGTGCCGCTTGAGCAAGGTAAGGTGGATGCGGAAACGGCGGATAAGTTTCATCTAGGTGCCTTTGTCGGCGAGCCGTTGGAAATACGCCTGTTTAAGAATGATTTATTGCTGCTGACTGAGAACGACATTGCCGGTGCGCCCGCAGAATATGATAAAAATGGCGCACTGGCAAAACCTGCGCAAATCGGTTGCACATTGTCTGCATTCAGCACTAAATTAAAAATTGGCCAGCCGGTCTGGATTGATGACGGCAAACTGGGCGCGGTTGTGGAAAACATTTTGCAAGCAGGCACGTTGTTGCGGGTCGTCCAGGCCCGCAGCAACGGTGTGCGCATCCAAAGCGACAAAGGCATCAATTTTCCTGACACCGACCTGGGATTGTCGCCGTTAAGCGAAAAGGATTTGACCGACCTTGACTTTGCCTGCACCCATGCTGATTTAATTGGTTTTTCGTTTGTCGAAACGTTGGCGGACATGGATTATTTAATGGCCGAATTGGCCAAACGCAATGCCACCGAGTTGCCCATTATTGCCAAAATAGAAACTAATACGGCGCTCAAAAACCTGCCGGACATTATTTTGGGGACGATAGGCAGACATAGTCTTGGCATCATGATTGCGCGGGGGGATTTGGCGGTTGAATTGGGCAGCGCAAGGCTTGCTGAAGTGCAAGAAGAATTGCTGTGGCTATGTGAAGCCGCCCATGTCCCAGTGATCTGGGCGACCCAAGTGTTGGAATCCATCGCGAAAAAAGGCGTCAGGTCACGGCCTGAATTCACCGATGCGGCAATGGCTGTCCGTGCCGAATGTGTGATGCTGAATAAAGGCCCGTATATTTTGGATGCGATAGAAGCGTTGGTGAATGTGATGATCCGCATGAAGGAGCATCAGCGGAAGAAGTTTTCCCGGTTGCGGGCATTGCATTGGTAAATGGGCGATTGGTAGAACCCCCCTACCCAAGCGGAAATCGTGGGCAAGGGGTAGATTTTTTATGGGTAACGGTAAAACCGTAAGTGCCGCGTTACGACTGCCCGTCCTCCAAAGGACGCGCAGTCGTCGGCACTCTGTGCCACCCCCCGTTCACCAACTTATGGAAGTGATATGAAAGTGTGTGGCGGCGTTAGCGTTTGACTAAAAAGAGCGCGTCTTGTGCAGGCACCACGACTTCATTTTCAACCGCTTGGCCGTTATTCACCTCCGGCGCTTGCAAACCTTTCAAATGTTTGTAAAGGCCTTTTTTTACCGCCACCGGCCAGGGAGTGTCGGTCATATTAAGCAGCACCAAGCCTTTTTCAAATTCACGCGACCAGCGTTCCGCACCGCCCGCATATAATTTAATGTTGTTTATTTCAGTTGTGCCGACCTGTTCTGCGATACCGAAGATAGGTGCTGGGGAACCGTCAGCGGTAAAGCTTATACGGTAGGTGCGCAATGTCGAATCGGCCAGCACCGTAATGGGTGTGTCGCGTTTGTTGGCTTTGGCGGCGCCGCTGATAGCAATCATCCTTGGCACACGTTCGAAGGTTTGGCCGGCATAATGCCAAGTGTCATCGCCCCGCGCTTGGAATTCCACAGTGTATTGCCGATTTTTCTGCAAAGTCTTAAGGCCGCCTTGTTTAGGCGCAAGTTGCACACCAAACCACATGGTTTCGGGCAAAATGCCGGCGGGTATGCTTTTTACCTGAGCCGAAAATGTGTTCGCGGCTTGTTTGTGTTCGGCATTAAAACCGCTGGTGACATTCCACTGCCATGCTGATTTGGCCAACAAATCGGTTTTATCGAGGCCACTAAGGTCTTGTTGTGCGGCGCTTATTGGACGGCCTAGCCACTGCCAGTCATTTAAGTCGCCGCCATGATATTCATCCCAACTAAAAACTCCCATTTGCTCATTCTTTTCTTCGCTGTCGCCTTTCTTGCCGACCTTGGGGTTTGCCGGGTCAAACTTAATGTTTTTCAAGGAAGCAAAAGAGTGTGGCATACCGGTCAGACAGGCTGCCGCAAGCCCCACCCTAAACCGAAAGTCTGTTTTTCGGCCATCAGGTAATCGGGCATTGGCAAAAGTGGTAGTGGGGGTTTTAGTGAATGGGTAGCTCAGGCGCGGTAACACTTCGGCGTTTTCTGCCCATAAACGCAGATGAAAAAAGGCCGGCGAGAAACGGTCGAAATGATTGGCGGCAGGAAAAGATTCCATTTGGATACCGTTTAAGTATTGCCAGCCACGGATACCAAAAGCGGCGTCGTTGCTGTCGGCCTGGATGATTTTATCCGGCCCCAATTGCTTGCGGAGTTCACGAAAGAATACCCGTCCGCCCAAACCAAAGCTGTTCACGCCATCAATATAGCCATAATCGGCGACCAAATCGTTGTTGATGTCCATGGGGTTTTCTGCGGGATAGCCCCAGGTCCAGCGTGCCACATCAAATTCCACGCCATTGGCATCCGCTGCGCCTAGCCGTTGGGCAATGTGGCGGGCAAACCATTCGGCGCCTGTCAAGTTACCTGCTCCCCCTCTGGGGCTGTGAAGGCTTAAGTTGACCTGCCATTGCCGTGTCCAGAACATCATGTGGGCGGCGACAATGGCTTTTCCTGCCTTGAACGATAACGGCTTGCTGCCCCATTGGCCACGTTTGACGATCAAATTCCGCCCCTTCATGGCTTCAACAAGCACATGCTCCGCTTGCGACCAGTCGGGTTTGCCGGTGCTGTCGAGCGCGTAAATAATCAGCGCAAAGGGCGCTTTTTTATTGGTACGTTGGACAGCGTTGTTATTTTTTGCGATAAGTTTTGGGTCTTTGACAATAATAGCGGTGTCTTGCGCTGTAATGTCATGCGTTAATACAGTGCCTGCTTTGTACAGCAAATGTCCTGGCCACACTTTTTCGTAGTCCAGCATTGGAATGCCGCCATAAGCATCCTGAAAGGTGACGATTTTATCTGGCCAGCGTTTGTGGATGATACCGGCCGCTTCATCGGGACGCGCGGCATGGATTAACGGGAAGGGGGCTTGTTCATCCAAGCGTTTTTTGAACGCTTCACTGCCAGGCTTAAGATTGTCAAATGCCCGAAAAGTCATGGGAATAGGATAGTTAGAGGGTGGCTGTACCGGCTTGGCCGCAATATCAATAAAACAAAATGCACCCGTTAACAGCAATAACATACGCATTTGTGTTTTTACAGGGCGCGGGCAATTGCCACCATATCGTTTTGTTGTGGTTAGGGTTTTAAACGTCGGTATCATAAGGATAGTCTCATAAGGGTACGGAAATTAACTATAAAACGAGTCGAAAATAAATTCTGACTCGCTTCGGATAGCTGTTGCGGAATGACTCAGCGGATTCAACCCATAAACTGCGCCACCCAGAATTATGGCTTATCCTGGGTTATGGGCGAATTTAGAATACCGTTTGTCCGTGCCCAAATATGACCGCTTTTCAGGCATTGCTTTCGGTTAACGCTTCATTTTCAGCCACAAGCTTAAGACGTAGAGCATGCATCCAATCGGCCACTTCCTGCGGGGGCATTTGTGGGTTCCATCGCGCCACGTAGTCAAGGCCCAGTTGTTCGGCTAGCCATTGCAAATCTTGGGGGCGATATTGGAAAAGATCGTTCTCTGAGTGGATGACTGGGCCTTCATCAATATGTGGCTCATTGAAGGACGCCCCCATTCTTCTCTCCACCCAGTCAATATCAGCCTGTCTAGCTTCAAGCCGCTGTTCGACGGCGGCCCAGGAGAAGCGTATTTTGCTGCCGCGAAGCGTCGCTATGCGGCTATTAAGCAAGTCATTCCCCTTGCCCCTGATAGCTGTTGTGCCGCCGGCACTAAAACCTGGCCCGTATTTGTGATAGGTGTAGATAAATGCCAGCGCTTCCCGCGAAAAACTATCGTTGGCCCTTTTAATTGCAGTGACGGGGAAATCGATACCCAGCCGTGTACAAAAGTCCTGCACCACACAACCGTTAGTGAATGTGGCCGGGTCGAACTTCCATAGCTGCACGTTATCCTTACCAAAAACTTCATCAAATTTTCTAAGTTCTTTACGATATTTTGGATATAAATTGTTATGGGAAAAATCCAATAAAGGGTTGCTCCGTTTGGTTTTTTCCTGAAACGCGCTTTCCATATAACTTTTCGGCGACCTGACATAACCGACCGCTAATATTTCATCCACGCGGCTTAACAACAAATCGCGGAATTTTTGCAGCGCATCCGTTCCTATAGCTGATGAGCACAATACTTCAGCGGAAATGATTAAGTTTCTGGCATCGGTGTCCAGCTGTTTTAGTAAGGCTTGTTCTGCTGCCTCTTTCTTTTTTGCCAGTCTATTTTGGTTGATGCCGACCCTTTGAAGATGTCTGGGGTTCTCTTCAAGAAGGGTGCTTATCACTCGGCTATGGTTGGCTAAGTTCTCATCAATATCCAGATATTTCCACTCTGGGGTATCCAATTGCCGCCAAAATGAATGCTGAATGGATGAGGAACCTGTCTTGTGCATACCAAAATGCACCACACATCGTTTCATTAAACTTTCTCCTGGATGGGTTTTTGTTGCTGAATATTATCCAACATATTATTTTTTAATGTGATTTCCATGAAGGGTGGCTTAGATCGCGATTATAAAGTTCTTCGTAAACGGGCTTTAACTTGCGCAAGGCAATTTTTTCCCATTGCTCTGGCATGGCGAACTCTTTAGTCTTATTGACTTTAGTGACTGCCGCGTCCGCTTTAAATTCAATATGTTTGATGTGGAGAAATTTTTCTATGTTCCAGAGCGACCCTTGAGGAAAAGCAATAAAATCTTCAAGATAAAACAGTTTTACATTTTCTTTGCCAAAGACGCTGACCAAGCGGTCGTAATTGGCCACATAGCGGGTGTTTTCCCAAAACCATGCTTTGTTAATCATGCGCCTGAATTCAGCGACATCAATATTATCAACACGGTGTTCATCGCCAATAAATTTATATTGGAATTTGACGTGCGACCATAGCCTTGCCAGAGGATCCCTTAGCGTATACATCACTTTGACGTCGTTAGCGGCTTTTTGTATCTGCTCAAGTGACTTTTCTGGCAGCAGCGAGTACTGGTTTGAGAAGTCCGCGCAATACGCTTTTTTGGGTACACCGTCAAATAGGGCACAATACCAGTCATTGTTTAGCTCTTCGGGCAGGGCGTATCTTTTGTACCAATTGACCAAGCTTTCATCGCCACCCCTCGCAATCACCCGGTCAAGTTTTTCCAGCCTTTTTGGATGGTCCAGCTTATGCCCCAGTTCGTTGATATGGGAAAAATAATGGATTTCTTTTTCTGGCGTAAAGCGGATGTGCGGGTGTGTTTCAAGTTGTTTGTATAACCACGTCGTGCCAGCTTTCATGGCGCCGGCACCAATCAATAACTTTTCGAGCATTATTTCCACCTTAAATCAGGCGGCGCAGAAGCCGTCGCCAAAAATTTTGTCTAAGTACGCCTGATTTTTTGAATACCGTGCCTCAAGCAATGACAAGGTGCTTTTAGACAGGTCACGGGTTTCATCTAGCGCGTTTATTTTTGTGTCCACTATTTTTTTATACTGCGGCAAGGCCAGCTCAACCTCTAAAAAATCGGATAATTTTTCTGCTGTCTCTTCAACGGCGCCAAACACCCCGTCGTAACTTAACATTAATACGGATTTGAAGTGTCTTTGGTAATTGCCCAATGCCGTTTCGTAGTCATTAAAGGCGTCTTGGACCCTTAGCCACTCGCCGCCATTATTTAATGTCGCCAGCATTTGTTCCTCAAACACAGCCATATCCGCATCAGGTATGCCGAGCATCAATAGCTTGAATGCGGAAACAAACCGCTTTGCGGGGTTGCGTGCCAGCAAAATGATTTTGGCGTCCTCGCCGACCACCTCCCGCATCTTACAGATGCCCTTGTCAGGAAGGATCATATATTCAGGCGTGATTTCACCGAGCAACTCGTTCCCTTGGATACAAGGCCGAAAAAGCTCCAAATATTTGATATTTTCAACTTTTTTTGTGGCCAACAGAAAGTTTGCCCGCAGTTCATTTTTATAGCGTTTAGTGATGAAGCCAAAATTTTTGGCCTTAACAATCTGTTCCACTTCCCGGTTTAGCTGGTTTACCGAAAAATGGCGCAAGACATTTTCATTGCGCACACCAAATAACGTATCAAAATAATGCAGTTCCTTAACAGGGTTCATGTAGATGGGGGTGCATTGGTCCAATACCCTGTGCAGCAGCGTTGAACCTGCACGTTGTGAGCCAATGCCGATAACAAATTTTGTCATTATTGCGTATCCTGTGTGGAATAAATGTCAGCTAGTTCTTGCACTTGCTCTGCAACGCGCCTGAGTTTGGGCGGGTTTGCAAGCGCCTTAAATTGCGCGGGGTTATTGTTGATTTTCTGTAGGCAGTCAGTTAGCGCTTGCAAGGTGGGTTCCACCACAAAACCTGATTGGCCTTCCAGCACATCTTCGCCGATGCCACCCATGTTGCTGGCAACTACCCAGCAGCCACAGGCTGCGGCTTCGCGGGTGACTAGGCCATAGCTTTCCGGCCAAGTCGAGGGCGCCATCAACACGTCAATTTGCCGATAAAGGTCAACGACACGCGTCTGGCTAAGCCGGCCAATAAATGTCACCGGCACTTTGCCCCAATAGGATTGCAGTTGATAGCCCTCATCTTGGGAGTGGTCAACAATGAGCATTTCAATGTTTTTAGGTTGTAGTGCGGTGACCGCCTTTTTTAACAAGAAATAGCCCTTATGTTCCGCCATGCCACCGACATGGCCGCAAACGACTTTATCGGTATAAGCCGTGTCTTTGGGTTGCCAGGCAATGCTTTCAGAAATGCCGTTTTTGTTGACTTGTATTTGGGTAATGTCATTTTTACGGTAAATGTTGGCGAAACAATTGGACACGGTTAGCACTTTGTAGGCACTGTGCAACAGGATCTTCAGATACAGGATGCGTTCCATAGATTCGATAAACGATACATGGGAAGGCGGCGTATAAGCCTCGTAAGGGTCGGGGTGGCCTTCTGGATAAACAGTGTTGTCGGCGTCAACAAGAAACTGGTAGTCAGAAATCCACCACGCATCGTGGACCGTGACAATATAAGGTATTTTTGCTTTGATGGCCGCCTCCACCACGGCGCAGGTCAAACGTTGGATGCAGTGGAAGTGGATCAGCTCAGGTTGCTCCACCGCCAGGTACTCGCTGAATAACTCACCCATCTTGTCATCAGAGCAATGCCAATCCATGTGTTCACGCCAGAGTATGGTTGACCTATAAACCCGTGCCTGTTGATGGTTGTAAACTGACATTTGGTAGGGCGGTTTGTGGTCGGAATCGGAGGTGAACACGCTCAGTTCAAATTTGTCTTGATAGGATTTTTGCAGCAAATCAAAATTATCCGCGATCACCCGCGTAGCCCCGCCTATTGATTGGGGAGGGAAAAACACGTTGACCAAGGCAATTTTTTTACGCTTGGTTTGGTTAACAGGCTGGGCCGCGCTTAAGGCCTGTGCCAGTACTGTGTCGATGTTTATGGATAAGGCATCAATGCTGTATTCGGACTGGGTCCGGGCGAGCGCTTTTGCGGCCATTGCGTGGCGTTGTTCTGGATTCTCAACCAAAGATTTTAAGTGCTGGTACCAGTCTTCAGCGGTGCTTGCCAGCAGGCCGTCTTCACCTTGTTTGATGACATCACGGTAATTGGCTGTGCTGCTCATCACTGAAGGGAGGCCGAGGCAAGCAGCCTCAAACCATTTTAATTCGCTTTTACAGCCATTAATGTCGTCATCATGCAATACGGCAAGATTTATGTCGGCACGTTCCAGTAGCGACCAATAGGTTCTTATGCTCTTGACCGGCGGCATTTGCTTAATGCGGTTTTCATACCGTTTTAAGAAGGCCGAGGGTAGTTTGAGGTAACCGGCGATCATCAGGTTGGTTTGTGGGAATTCCGCCAAAATACGGTCTAAGGCCGGTAAGGCAAGGTCGATAAAATCACTGTTATGCGCCATGGTGCCGCTGCCATAGAAAATATCAACCGTTGTTTTGCCGGTGTCCAACGGTTTGTGCTTAAAGGTGTTGAGGGAGTCTATGCCGTTACGATGGACAAAACACTGTTTGCCAAACACGATGTCCTGTAGCTTGTCGGCCAGCAATTGTGTTGAAGCAATACCAAACCGGCAGTAGCGGGCGGCGGCGTTAAACGAAGCCATGCCTTTTAAGATATGGTTATAGAGGTTCAAATCGAGGTAACCCCCATACGTTTCTATGGCTGGCGGGTAGGCCGTGTCAAACAATAAGTCGTCAATTTCATAAAGCGAGAGTTTGCCGGTCGCATTGACCTGTGCGATGGCCTTAAGCACCGCCGGTTCGGCCGGCACCCGATAAAAAATCACGACATCATGGAATGCCAGGGCATTTTGTTCTTTGGCCAAGTCCGTCCAAGAAATGGTGGTGACTTTTTTGCCGGCGCGTTCAAGTTGCTCAACTTTCTGGTCTATCCGGTAACGGATACATTGCGGGATGTGCATGTCGCCGACAATCAATATCCGATTTAGATTGCAGCTGCCTATCGTGTCGGGGTTTTTGCTGACGCCATAAACACGCAGATAGGTGGTGTAAATAAAAGACGAGACTTCTGCCATTTTGGCAATCAAACTGTCCCGCTTATTTACTATTGCCAAGACTTCCAATGTGCCTTGCTGTTTCATCCAATACTGATGGATAAGATTGTCCAGCGGGTCATAGATGAAATTGATTTCGGGGTTTTTTTCTATCCCATTAACAATGGATTCAATCACAAATTTTGGGTCGGAGGATAATTTTTTACAATTCTCCAGATTGGAAAACCACCATCGGCTAACGATCCCCTTATTGATGACGGCCTCTTTGTAGTGGGCCGCAGCGGTCTCATAATCCCGTTGTTCAAAATAGGTGTTGCCTAATAGCTCAAGGACTTCCGCACGTTTTTCAAAGGCCAGGCAGATTTTCAGAAAGGTTCTGGCTGCCTCCACGTCATGGCTTATCAGTTTGTTCTTGGCAAGTTCAAGATAGTGGTTTGCATTGGTCGTGTCATTTGTGCTGATACGCAAGGGGTAACTGACCCGCCCTGCCAGGAGATTGTTAAAATCATTGGCGGTAAGGTCTATGCCAAATTTGGCGTTGATGTCGACAAGTTTTTTAAAGCTAAAAACTTTAGATTTGTCGTTGGGGACGGGTTCAAGTTCAGTGTCGGCTTCTTTGGCTTTTAGGGCCGGTTTTTCGATGCTGCTGGGCAAGACAAAATCGTTGGCCACGACATCAATGCCACTTTTGTTTTGGCAGGCAGACAAAAAGGTGTCGATGATTTCTTCAGGCACCAAGATTTTAAAACCAGAGCGGTGTGCGCTGCTGCCAAACTGCGCGGCAAGGTCAGCCCGCTCCAGCCATACTGGAGAAACCGGATATAAAACACCGTCAATACTAAGCCATAATTTTAAGGGTTGCTTTTCTTTGTCGAACACCCAGCCATAAATTTCGATATGTTCAATACGTTCAACATAGCCTCTGATGGTGGTTTTCTTTTTGTAGGCGACAGCTTTAGCTTTGGCGCCAACGGTGGGCTGGGGCTTGTGGGCGGCGGTTTTTAAACTTGGCGTTTTGGCCTGGACAGGCAATGCCATATCATTGGCGATGACGGCAATGCGCCCTGGGGTTTGGGTGGCCTGCTGAAAAAGGTCGGCAAACTCTTCGGAGATTTCAATGGTGAAACCGGAGCGGATAAAACCATTGCCGAACCGTGCTGCGACATCGGGGCGGTCCAGCCAAACGGTGTCGATGGGGTAGGGGTCGCCGTCAATCTGGAGCGAAAGGCCCACGTCGTCGTTGTCCTCGTCAATAACCCAGCCGCGAACTTGAAGTTGCCCAATATGCTCGATACCGCCATAAACGCTGGTTTCCTCCTGTCCGTCAATGGCATCGGCTGATGCGGGGTCTTGGTTTTCATCCGCCCCAAAAACTGGGCTAGGGGTGTTGGCGTCGGTTTTTAGGCTTGGCGTCTTGGCACGGTTGGGCAGCGTGACCTCATTGGCGATGACGGCAATGCGCCCTGGGGTTTGGGCGGCCTGCTGAAAAAGTTCGGCAAGCTTTTCGGGGATTTCAATGGTGAAGCCGGAGCGGATAAAGCCATTGCCGAATTGGGCGGCGACATCGGGGCGGTCCAGCCAAACGGTGTCGATGGGGTAGGGGTCGCCGTCAATCTGGAGCGCAAGGCCCACGTCGTCGTTGTCCTCGTCAATAACCCAGCCATGGATTTGGTATTGGTGGATTTCTTCGATGCAGCCATTGACGCTGGTTTCCTCCTGTCCGTCAATGGCATCGGCTGATGCGGGGTCTTGGTTTTCATCCGCCCCAAAAACTGGGCTAGGGGTGTTGGCGTCGGTTTTTAGGCTTGGCGTCTTGGCACGGTTGGGCAGCGTGACCTCATTGGCGATGACGGCAATGCGCCCTGGGGTTTGGGCGGCCTGCTGAAAAAGTTCGGCAAGCTTTTCGGGGATTTCAATGGTGAAGCCGGAGCGGATAAAGCCATTGCCGAATTGGGCGGCGACATCGGGGCGGTCTAGCCAGAGAGTGTCAACGGGGTATGAAACGGAGTCAATCTGAAGAAAGAGCTTTAAGTCGCTTTTTAATTCGTTTTTGGTTTGGTCAATAACCCAACCATGAATTTGCTGGTCATAAATTTGCTCAACAAACCCTTTGATGGTGCTTTTTTTCTTGTTGGTTGGCTTGCTTTCTGACGAAACACGCATGGATGAAAATATTTTCTTCATTTTTTATTCCGCATAAATTAAAAGATTTTGTAACAAAAATTACTGGCAATTTTCTCTGAACTTTTCAAACTGGCGGTTGATATTTGCTGGGGAGTTATGCCACTCCAATGGCATCAATAATTCGCCAATGCCTGATTCTTTGGCTCGTCTCGCTATTGCGCCAATATCAAAGGCAAATAGCGGTAGGTTGGCCAGCAAAGCCAACGAAAAGGTGTAGCTGTAAGTTTCCGGCCAGATTGAGGGCAGCCAGACCACATGGGGATTTAAAGCGGTCAATTTAGTTAGGGCTTCGTATTCCTGATATTTGCCGGTTACAGTGATTCCGGCCTCTTCCATTAGCTTGTCATCCATTGTGTATCCCATCACAATAAACTCAATAGGGAGATTGTTTTGCCGCGCATGTTTCGCGCAAGAAATAATAACATGAAAGCCTTTTAGCTTGCCAATAGCCCCTATAATCACCACCCTAAGCTTTTCTTCCAGTTGGAGCAGCGGTTTTACCGGATGATAGGCCAGCGGGTTAATGTCTTCATGGGGTTCTACGGTAAAGGTAAGCTTTGGAAAATAATTGGCCAGCCGGTCTGCCATATCCTGATCGGGCACTAATATCCGGTTGGCTATTGACAGTTCGCGTTCATGCAAAGAACGCCACGCGCCTATATCGTAAACGTTAAAGTCAGAGCCGCGTTCCGCCAAGCAGCGGTCACATCCCGCATCGGACGGCTCGCCACAATAAAGGCCGTTTTCATCGGCCAGATTGATGCGCGGACAGATCACTTTATAGTCATGAAGGTTGGCTTCCCAATGGACATTCAATAGGTTGACCAGTTGGCTGATATAGGCAGGCGCTTCGGGCGCGAAATCAACCAAGCTATGGGTGTGGATTTCAGTGATTCCCAGGGTCTCTAG
The DNA here is from genome assembly GCA_002422395.1 of Methylococcaceae bacterium UBA6146. GTDB lineage: Bacteria > Pseudomonadota > Gammaproteobacteria > Methylococcales > Methylomonadaceae > Methylovulum. The sequence continues at coordinate 27,369 of DIUY01000003.1, forward strand.
CGCGGCTTTTAAAACGGGTATGTCAGCCAGGATAAAGGGGTTGATGTTAGGGAGCGAACGGATCGCCGGGTGGCCAAGAATGACTTGGCAAAGCGGCCCTGCCATAGGGCGCAGGGTAAAAACGCCATAGCCCTGTTGGCTAAGTGCCAGAATGTCTTCCTGGACGCGCCGCTCCGAACCGCCCCCTCGGTTGTGGCTGACGATAAGCACATTTTTTTCTTTCCGCATACGCTGTATTCTTGCCGCATCCAAGCGGTAGCGCGCCTCTTTTAATGGATCTAGGCGGATGAAGTCATCGACATCTTTTGCATAACGCGGATGGCGTTTATGCAATATTTTCAGTGCATCCTGGACGCGCTTTGCCCGTTCACCCTGAAAAGAGGCCGAACCGAAATGGCGCACATAAATGTCAGCGGCAATTAGGTTGCGCCAGCCTTTTTTAATGGCTTTTTGGCAGAAATCGTTTTCCTCGCCGTAGCCTTTGCCGAACGCATGTTCATCAAATAGCCCGACCGCCTCCAGGCAAGCACGCTTGATGTACATGCAAAAACCCACGCCGGTTGGCGCTTCCACGGCCACCCCGGCGTTGACTGTCGCTGCCAAGGCATTGATTTCAGGGTAACTGAGTTCCAATGGGTAAGGGTTGTCACTTAAGAAATGTGGGTAACTGCATATTGTGGCATTGTTGGAAAGCGGTGTGACCGTGCCGGTGTGCAAGTCACGGTTAGCCACGTTGTTTAATTTATCTAGCCAGTCGTCATAGACTTCAGTGTCCGAATTGAGCAGCACGATATGGCGGTTTTTGTGCAAGGCCATGCCACGGTTTACCGTGTGGATAAAACCACGGTTTTCAGTGTTCTCCAGTAAAGTGAACAAGCCTAGCCCCGCCAGCCTTTTCAGATCGGCTGTTAATTCATCATCCGGGCTGCTATCGTTAATGACAATTAGCTCAAATGGCACTTGATAATGGCCGGTGAGCACACTGAGCAAACAGCGCAAAGTTTCGACACGGGCCTTGTATACAGGGACTATAACGTCTATTTGGGCGCTTTCTATGTTGGCGCGGCGGGTGAGCTGGCTCCAAGAACCTTCGTCAGGCAGTGCCAGTGGCGGGAGTTCACAAGCGTCCATCTCCGAGGTGATATTGCTGCCATGGACGGGCAATATGCTTCGTCCTTCTAGGCGGCCAAAGAGCAAATAGTGCAGCAGCGGGTTAATGCGCTCCTCCGCTACATCAGGGTAAGTGCGCAGATAATAGGTGCCGTCAAATTGCGGACAGGGCGAGCGGCCTTCCAAACCGCCCCAGCGTAGGTAATGGATTAGGGGGTCTTGGCCAGAGCGGTTGACATCTTTGTTGTTGGCCAGATAGAAGCCGACATCAAACCAAGGGCTGGGGGAGATTTTTCGGTATCGGCCCACATAAGCATAATGTAATAAGGCATTGACCCGTTTTTTGGGTTTTGGCAGTTGGGTTCGGTAATAGGCGGGGTCAAAAAACAGCATGGGCTGACGGCCTTCTTTATCACCATAATAAACATAGTGGCGTAGGGGCGGCATCCCCGACAGCGCAATATCAGAATTAGTCTCAAGATAGTAATGCTGATCAAAAATACCTTGGCGTTTAACTAGCTGGAGAACTAAGGGCTTATAGATAATTCGAAGGCCTAGAATCTTTATGATTCTGAGCATCCCAAGCAACGCCTCGCCACGCCATGCTTTTATCTTCGGGGGTAAACGCATTTTATTATCCTAAATATGCAATGTCAGTTGGTTAACGGGGGCTGTTTATCCTAAGGGGTTGACCAATGAGGATTTGTCAAGCCGATACCGTTATTGCCATGGCTTAGCGATGCCTTTGAAAACAAACGCCAGTTTTGCCTTATTTTTTTAGTGCCGTAAGGCATTTTCTTTTTTTGGGGCATTTAAGTTGTGTGAGGGGCAATGGCAAACGGAATGGCATGCATAATATGATGATAATAGTGTAATAGGGTTAAAAATACGTCAAATATGATAATTGGTTATCACTATAAATTTTAATCGGGTGTCGGGCAAACCTTTTGGCCAGTTGTACCGTAAAGGCTAGTGAATGCCATGGTTTACCGATTGCGGTAGTGGTCGGTTTGTAGTTGAGGCTGTTTGGGTTGGTGGCTGCGGAATCTGAAAGGCCTGGCAGCCGTGCCATTTTTACCAATACCCCATTTTTTAGGCTGCGGGCAATTCAAAAACAGTCCAAGCTTAACTATTATCCCGATTTGCCAAGTGATTATGAATACGTTTTTCGGTATCAAACGGCTGCGCGTCCTTCAGCCTCTGGGGCGCAAGTAAGGACGGGCAGCTGTAGCCCTAAAACTGTTGAGTATGTGCTTATGTGTGCCCCCCCTTGTAGGTCTAATTCAAAATCACCCTTGCGCCGAGGGCCATCTGGTAGATCA
>DIUY01000012.1 GCA_002422395.1 Methylococcaceae bacterium UBA6146
CAAGGGCAGGGACAGCCCTTGATGAAACCAGTGATGACTTGCAAAATGCGATACTCGATGCGGTAGACGAGCTGACACGCGATTTGCACGGCGATATTCTGATATTCTTAAGCGGCGAGCGGGAAATCAGGGAAACCACCGATTCCTTGAAAAAACACCACCCCACGCAATATGAAATCCTGCCCTTGTATTCAAAGCTCAGCGTCAGCGAACAGGAACGGGTTTTTAACCCCAAAGGCGGCAAGTTACGCATTGTTTTGGCGACCAATGTCGCGGAAACCTCATTGACGGTGCCGGGCATACGTGGTGTTATCGACACCGGCCATGCGCGTATCAGCCGTTACAGCCACCGCAGTAAAATCCAGCGGCTGCCGATAGAGCGCATCTCGCAATCGAGCGCCAACCAACGGGCAGGGCGTTGCGGACGGGTCGCCGAAGGGATTTGCATCCGCTTGTATTCGCGTGAGGATTATCTGGCGCGGCCGGCGTTTACCGAGCCGGAAATCATGCGCACGAATTTATCGGCCGTTATTTTACAAATGACCGCGTTGAATTTAGGCGATATTGAAGATTTTCCGTTTATCGAACCGCCGGACGAAAAAATGATCCGTGACGGCAAAACCATGCTGCACGAAATCAACGCGCTGGATAAATCTGGCAAACTGACGGACATCGGCCAGCAATTGGCTAAGTTTCCGACCGACCCCAAGCTGGCGCGTATGTTGATTGCCGCGCATGAGGAAGGCTGTCTGCACGAAGTTGCAATTATTGTTGCGGCCTTGAGCATTCAAGACCCGCGCGAGAAGCCTGCCGATAAAATGCCGCAGGCCGAAGCCAAACAGGCCGTATTCCGCCACCCTGAATCCGATTTCCTGTCTTTGGTGATGCTTTGGAACACCTACGAAGAACAGAAAAAACACCTGTCCAATAGCAAGTTGCGCAAATACTGTAGCGATAACTTCTTATCTTATATCAGGATGCGCGAATGGTTTGATAACCACGCTCAGATTATACAGGTGGTGAAGGGGGATTTAAAAATGCGCGTCAATGAGGCTTTTGGGAATGGCGCTTCATTAGCAGATGACCGTTATGAAAACATCCATCGCGCCTTATTGCCCGGCTTGTTATCCAACATCGGCTTTCGCCACGAACAATACGAATATCTAGGCGCCCGCGGCCTGAAGTTTTTTATTTTTCCTGGTTCCGGTTTGCACAAACTCAAGCCTAAGTGGATTATGGCCGCCGAACAAGTCGAAACCAGCAAAGTTTATGCGCGGACGGTCGCTAGGATTGAGCCGGAGTGGATAGAGCAATGCGCCCCGCATCTGGTCAAGCACAATTATTATGACCCTCATTGGGAAAAGAAAGCCGGCCGTAGCGCCGTCTATGAGCGCACCTTGTTATACGGGCTGACTTTGCAAGCGGGGCGCAAGATACCTTATGAGCGTGTGGACGCCAAAGCGGCACGCGAGTTGTTTATTCAATCGGCGCTAGTCAGCCATGACTACCACAGCAATGCGCCTTTTTATGCCGCCAACCAAAAGTTGCTCGAAGAGGTCGGCATGATTCAGCATAAAGGCCGCCGTGTCGATTTGGTGGAAGATGAATTATGGCTGTATTCGTTTTATGACAAGCTACTGCCGCCGGAGGTGGTCAGCGGCATTGCGCTGGATAAATGGCGCAAAACGGCTGAAAAAACTAACCCTAAAATTCTGTTTTTGACGAAAGCGGACTTGACCCGTGAGCAGGACAATATAGTTAATGACTGGGACTACCCTGACAGCAAAAAAATAGGCAATCTGACCATCGCCCTGCAATACCGGTTTGAGCCGGGCCATGATGAAGACGGCGTGACGGCGGTCATTCCGGTGCACCAGCTTAACCAAGTGTCACAAACGCCGTTTGACTGGTTAGTGCCGGGGATGCTGGCGGAAAAATGTAGTGCATTGATTAAGTCATTGCCCAAAAACATACGGAAACATTTTGTCCCCGTGCCTGAAACCGTCAAACGCTGTTTGGAAATAGAACCGGATTTTAAAGGCGCGTTACAAGAGTGGTTAGGCAACCGTTTGCGCAAATTGACTGGGGAAGCGGTCCCGTTGTATGCATGGGCTATGGACGGTGTGACTGAGCATTTGAAAATGAATTTTCGGGTCATAGACGACCAGGGCAGGCTGCTCGACTACGGTCGGGATTTAAAAAAACTGCAACTTAAATATGCGGTCACCGCAGGCGACAGTTTCGACCAAATCGCTGCCGATGAGCTCAATTACACGGGCTGCATCCAGTGGGCTTTTGACGATTTGCCGGAAACCTACACCTTCATCCAAAAAGGCCAAACATTCACCGGTTTTCCGGCGCTAGTCGATGAGGGCGATGCAGTTGGTGTGCGCATTTTCGATACCCGGCAAAAAGCCGATAGCCAACACCAATCAGGCTTGCTGCGGTTGTTCCAGTTAAGGCTACGTAAAGAATGCACTTATCTGCTAAAAAACGTGCTGCAATCGGCAAGTGCCGAACTAAGTTATAGCCGCTTGCCCAAGCATCCGATTTTAGGCACCCGTCCAAGCGGCACTTATAAAGATGACATGCTGATGCTGATTTTGCAGGGCGTTTTTATTGGTGACCGGGTAATCCGCACACAATCGGCGTTTGAACAAAGTGTGCAGGAAAATAAATCCGGCCTGATAACCGCTGCCAGTGCCGCAGCTAAAATCACCTTGGAAATTATGGCGCTGTACAATGCCATCCAAACCCAATTGCAGCGCTTGAATGCCGCCGATCCGTTGGCCAAAGACGTCGGCGAGCAGTTGAACTTACTGGTTTATGGCGGGTTTGTCCGTAACACGCCTTACCCACAATTACAGGCCATACCCCGCTACCTTAAGGCCATCGGTTATCGGTTGGATAAGTTTGACAACAACCCGCAAAAAGTTCAGGAAATAAATCGCTACGCCACGCGTTACTGGAAAGAGGTGGAGAAAAAAGCCCCAAAAGACGGTATGTGTCCCGAACTTGAACCGTTCCGCTGGATGTTGGAAGAGTTTAGGGTTTCATTATTTGCCCAGCATTTAAAAACCGCCTATCCGGTGTCCGCCAAACGGCTGGATAAGGCATGGGATGACAGGGGGAATTAAAGGGAGGAGGGGCTTTAATCGACAGATTGAAAAACAGTTGGCTATTTAAAAAATAATGATGGTTAGACGGAAACCGCTTTTTGGGTCGCCCATGCCGCAAGCCGCTAAAGGGTTGCCAGTTGCCAATCCAAAGCAGTCGTGCCTCACCCGCCACCAACCGGACATTAAAAGCTGGCGTCCTTGGTGGCGGTTTTGAACTGACGGAGCATTTAAACCGCCTTGCTGGCAAGGGAAAGGGCAGAAATATTTTCAGGCCAATTTCCGTTTAACCATTATCTGCTTTTTTACCCATTTAGGCAGGTCACTTTTTCAGGATACTAATGCCTTTTAATAGGTTTAGTGCTTCATACAGGGAGTAATCCTGGATTTCGAGGGCTTCTTTGTCTTTGTCAGAAACGGGTGTATTGCCATTTGTGGTTTTGCCGTTTTTCAAGTGGCCGGACAAGTCCGCTTCTTTGACTGGGGTAAAGGCGGCCTTATCGAGTGATTCCAGCTTAACATGTGCCAATGTTATGTCCGGTTCGATGCCTTCGGCCTGTATGGAGCGCCCAGAAGGGGTGTAATAACGCGCTGTCGTTAATTTGACAGCCGCGCCGTTACTGGTGGGCAGGATAGTTTGCACGGAACCTTTGCCAAACGATTTTTCCCCCATGATAATGGCGCGTTTTTGATCTTGAAGGGCGCCGGCAACAATTTCCGAGGCGGATGCTGAACCTGCGTTAATCAGCACGACCATCGGGGCGTCGTTAATGAAATCATCGGGCGCGGCGTTAAAGCGCATTTCTGAGTTTTCAATGCGCCCTTCGGTATAAACAATCAGGCCGTTTCTTAAAAATGCGTCACTGACTTTAACAGCCGCTTCTAAGACACCACCAGGATTGTTCCTTAGATCCAATATTAATCCTTTTAAGTTACCGCCATTTTCTTTTTTAAGTGCGGCCAGTGCTTCTTCAAGATTGTCGCCGGTTCCTGATTGGAAGCTACTGATGCGCACATAGCCATAATTTTTCTCCAACATCCGGCTTTTGACGCTTTTGACTTTTATGATGTCGCGGGTGATGGTGAGCTTTAAGGGCGCTTCTGCGCCTTCGCGCACGACCGTCAGGGCTATCTTGCTGCCAGGTTCGCCGCGCATGGTTTTTACGGCATCATTTAAGCTCATGCCTTTTACGGGCTTTTCGTCGAGTTTGACAATCAGGTCGCCGGCTTTTATGCCCGCCCGCTGCGCGGGGGTGTCGTCAATCGGCGAGACAACTTTAATAAAGCCGTTTTCCATAGTCACTTCTATGCCTAAGCCGCCAAATTGGCCGGTCGTGCCTTCCTTTAATTCTTGGTATTCATCCGCCACGAGATAAGCGGAGTGTGGGTCAAGGCCGCTCAACATACCCCGAATGGCATCTTCCAGTAATTTCTTATCTGAAACAGGCTCAACATAATCGCGCTTAATACGGCCAAAAATTTCGGTGAATGTCCGCAAGTCTTCAAAGGGTAATGTTTCGGAATCAGTGGCCGCCTCGCCATTATCACGATCAGCAAAGACACTGCCACACGTGCCCATAAAAACGCCCAACATAATTCCTAAGGACAAAATGAAAATACTTTTTTTGTTTAGCATGTGTCTTTAAACTCCAAATCCTCTATTGTCTTACAGTTAGATTATCTAACGATTAATTTTTAGTGGCCAGCCAGCATTATAAATAGTGGCTAACAACTTATCGGCCCCACCCCGGAGTGTGGGGATCAATAACACGCCCTAACGCGCTTGAAAAGGCTTTTAGTTTTGGCACCATTCCTGCGGATTTATCGGTATGCCTTTTTTGCGTATGCCAAAATAGAGCCCCGATTCGCGGCGGCCGCCACTTTGGCCGACAGCAGCAATAACTTCACCTGCAGTCACTGTATCATTTTTATGCTTGTACAGACTTTGGTTGAAGGCATAAAGCGTCATGTAATCATTGCCATGGTCGATAATCATTAAGTAACCGTAGCCTCTAAGCCATTGCGCAAAAGATACTGTGCCACTGGCAACCGCTTGTATTTCTTTGCCTTCTTTGGCATTAATCAAAACCCCATCCCAAACCCTTCCGCCCTTGGCGCTGCCAAACTTTTGCGTTAACGGGCCCTCAACCGGCCAAGGCAACCTTCCTTTAAGTGCGGTGAAGTTAATTGTCGTGTTTGGCGACGCGTTTTTGGGCGGCGCGTCTTCATGGGTAGTATCCGAAACATTTTTGTTGCCGGTCTCAATTGCAGAATGGGCATTGGGCAACGAATCAATTAATGCTTTTAAGGTGCTTTCGCTGTCTTGCAGATAGCCTAATTGTTCTTGCAAGGAAGCTGAATTGGCTATATGGGTGAGCAATTCATCGCGTTGCTTTCTAATGTCCTTAAGCGTAGCCTGTTCAGTTTTCTTTTGTTGCAGATTTTGCTCCAATAGTTCCGTTTCGGCCTGCTTTTGTTTGTCCAGTTGCTCCAGTTGCGCCATAGTGGCTTCAAGTTGCGCTATTTTTGCCAGCCGGGCGCTGTTGAGACGTTGATAATACACCATCATCCGGCTGGACAAGCTAGGGTCTTGCTGATTAAGCATCAATTTAAGCGTTTCTTGTCGCCCCGTTTTATAAGCGGCTTTTACTTGCTCAGCGAGTTCTTTGCTTTCTTGATCCGCCTGGCGTTGGTGGATCTGTATGTCCTGGCGGATATGGTCTAAATGGCGGCGATTTTGGTCAACTTTGGTATGCAAAGTCCGCAATAATGCGGCTGTTTCGCCATAACGCGTCTCCACTTCTGAAAGCAACTGCTCCACGCTATTTTTTTGGGCGCGGACTTGCTGTCTACTCCATTCGGCTGTGCTGCTGTCTGCGGCGGTTGTGTCAAATTGCCCGTTAGTGTCGGCATCATTAGCCGCCGCCAGTTGCGGTTGCCATGATGCCAGAAAAATACAAAAAATGGTTTTTAACAAGCTATCAAGCCGATTTGATAAGGGACTTTCCTGTCATTTCAGCTGGCTTTGCGATACCTAAAATGGCCAGCATAGTGGGCGCCAAGTCTGACAAGCTACCACCTTCTGCCAGTGCCTGGTCGCCGCAGACATAAACTAATGGCACCGGGTTAGTGGTGTGTGCCGTATGGGGTTGCCCGGTTTCTTTGTCGACCATTTGTTCGATATTGCCATGATCGGCCGTCAGGAGCAGTTGGCCGCCAACTTTTTGCAGTGCCTCAACAATGCGCTGCAATGCACGGTCAACCGCTTCCACAGCGAGCACAGCTGCCGGAATGACGCCAGTATGGCCGACCATGTCGCAATTGGCATAGTTGCAGATGATGACATCGTATTTGCCGCCCGTAATGGCTTCTACCAGATGGTCAGTGACCTCGACCGAATTCATTTCTGGTTGCATGTCGTAAGTCCTGACTTTAGGCGAGGGCACCAAGATACGGTCTTCACCCGGAAACGGCGTGTCGATGCCGCCATTTAGGAAAAAGGTGACATGGGCATATTTTTCGGTTTCCGCCAGCCTTAGTTGGGTCATACCTAAGTTCGACAGCACTTCGCCCAAGCCATTTTTTATATCGACTGATGGGAATACGACATCATAATCGAAATCTTGATGGTATTCGGTCAACGTGCAGAAATAACCGGTATGTGCTGCGCGGCCACGCTCAAAGGCGTCGAATGTGGGGGAGGTCAGGGCTTGGGATATTTCGCGGGCGCGGTCGGCACGGAAATTCATGAAGACGACAGAGTCTTCAGGATCAAGCGAGGCACTACGGCCTTCAGTGTCCAAAATGGCGGTTGGCAGGACAAACTCATCGGTTTCACCGCGTGCATAAGCCGCTTCTAAGCCAGCTAACGCAGAAGGCGCAGCAAAACTGCCTTCACCTTTGGCTATTAGGTCATAGCCTTGTTTGACCCTATCCCAGCGGTTGTCACGGTCCATTGCATAGAACCGCCCAACGATAGAAACAAAACGGCCCGTGCCGAGTTCGGCAAATTTGGCTTCCAATAAGGCAATCGAAGAGCCCGCGCTTTTTGGCGGCACATCGCGGCCATCCAGAAAACCGTGCAGATAAATTTTCTTCAACCCACGTTTGGCGGCCATTTCAACCAAAGCGACAAGCTGGTTTTCATGGCTGTGCACACCGCCAGCGGACAGCAAGCCTAAAATATGCAGGGCTTTGCCGTTATTTTTGGCCTGATCAATGGCGCGGCACAGGACAGGATTGGTGAAAAAGCTGCCGTCTTTAATGGCGTCATTGACTTTGGAAAAGTCCTGCGGGACGTAACGGCCTGAACCAATATGGATATGGCCGACTTCTGAGTTGCCCATTTGGTCATCAGGCAAGCCTACGACATTACCCGAACAGTTTAGCAAGGTCATGGGATAATCTTTTTGCAGGCGGTCCCAGCATGGGGTCTGTGCCATTGCAATCGCGTTATTTTCTTGCTCCGTTGAGTGACCGAACCCATCAAGGATCAGTAATACTAAAGGCTTTGGTCGATGCGACATGGTTTATTTATCTCCTGGCACTAAAAATAAAATCCGCAACAGAGTGCGGACATAAACAAAAGCAAATGACATGCCCGTATTATCCATTACCCAAAACAATCAAAAATAAGGTATCATTTTGCAGGATTTACAGATTTCTACAGCTTGGTACATAGCCAAACCGGACTTATCAAATATGATTATATTAATACACGTTGCCAAGTTGTGTATAAATAATTCTTTGTGGAATCTTTGAATTTAAAAGGAGACCCCATACATCAAACTAGGATTAAGCAGTTCTATGGACATAAAAAACGAACATATTTTATATGAAGATTCCGACATAACCAAAGCGGCACGCTGCCTTAAAGCCATGTCGCATCCCTTGCGGTTAAAAATATTGTGCGTTCTTGGTAATCAGTCAATTAGTGTGCAAGATATAGTCGAGCAAGTTGGCACAAGTCAAAGCAACATTTCCCAGCACTTATCCATTCTTAGAGAAAAAAATATTCTTGGCTGTAAAAAAGAGGCTAATAGGGTGTATTACTTTATCGATGATGAACGTATGTTGCAGTTGATTAAAATGATGCGCGATGTTTTTTGCCACAAATCCTGATTTATTTTTACTAGCCAATTTTACTTACTCAAAACGTTATGGACCGTTATATAGAATTCATCTTAAACCACTATATCCTTTCGCTAGGATTAGTTATTGTCACTTATTTGCTGATACAGGATTTGCTGGACTCGGTTTTTATAAAATTTTCTTGGATATCGCCTTTACAGGTTGTCGCCAAATTAAATCAGGAGGATGTGCTGATTATTGATGTCCGTGAGCCTACCGAGTTTACCCAAAGCCATATTGATAAGGCTGTAAACACACCGCTAAGCTCATTGAACGAGCGGCTTGCCAAGTTGGAAGCACATAAAAAGACACCTGTCGTGATTATTTGCCAAAGTGGCACACGTTCGGCTTCAGCGGGTAAAATACTCACTAAAGCAGGGTTTGAACAAGTGTTTGCCATGACTGGTGGTATGCAGGCTTGGGAAGAGCATTATAAATTACCCATAAAAGTAACCAGCAAAAGCAAAGCGAAAGCTTGATTTTTTGCTACTTGAACCACCCCTTAACATTAACCCACAACACATATAATCATGGCTGAAGAAAACAACTTAGAAAGACAATTTTCCATTCAAAAAATTTACACTAAAGACCTGTCGTTTGAGACACCGAACACGCCCGCTATTTTTACCGAGAAATGGGAACCAGCGGTTGATTTTAATTTGGCAACCAATGCCAGGCCGTTGGAAGACACCCTGTACGAAATTTCTTTAACTGTGACTATTACGGTTAAATGCGGTGAAGCGACAGCCTATCTTGTCGAAGTCAATCAAGCGGGTATTTTTACGTTAGTTGGTTTTCCTGAGCAGGAAATGGGGCCTATGGTCGGCAGTTTCTGTCCAAACATACTCTTCCCTTATGCCCGTGAAGCGGTTTCTGATCTGGTCTCTAAGGGCGGTTTCCAGCAGCTGCTGCTAGCACCTGTCAATTTTGATGCGTTGTATTCACAGCATTTGCAACAATTGCAGCAACAGGCGTCCGGCACCATCAATTAGTCATTGATGAATAAAAAAATTGCCATTTTAGGCGCAGGTTCTTGGGGTACCGCATTGGCAATTCTGGCAGCCAAAAATGGCTGCCAGACGTTGCTATGGGGGCATAATCGGGCGCATATTGCGGCGTTGACGCAAGAGCGCCAGAACCGCCGTTATATGCCCGGCATAACCTTTCCTGACAACTTACGTTTAACCTCAGATTTGCTTGACTGTGCGGCATTCACCAGCCTGTTGCTACTCTCCGTGCCTAGCCACGCATTTGAATCAACATTACGCAAACTCAAGCCTTTAGTCGCCGATGATGTGAAAATCGCCTGGGCAACCAAAGGGTTTAATGCCAATAGTGGCCAATTGCTGCACCAAATAGTCGCTGAGGTTTTTTCTGTACAGACGTCGGCGGCGATTATTTCAGGGCCTTCTTTTGCCAAGGAAGTTGCCTCTGAGTTGCCGACAGCCATCACTATTGCTTCGGCGCAAGTTGATTTTGCGGAACAACTGGCCGATATTTTTCACAACTCACGGTTCCGCACTTACACCAGCACTGATGTCGTTGGCGTGGAAGTCGGTGGTGCGGTAAAAAATGTGTTGGCGATTGCCTCAGGCATAGCCGATGGGCTAGGTTTTGGCGCTAATACACGGGCGGCATTGATTACCCGTGGACTCACTGAAATTATCCGGCTAGGCATTCAGCTTGGCGGTAAGCAAGAAACTTTCATGGGTTTGGCGGGACTGGGGGATCTCATTTTAACCTGCACCGACAATCAATCCAGAAATCGCCGGTTTGGACTTGCGCTAGGTGAAGGTAAGGATAAATTGACCGCTATACAAGAAATAGGCCAAGAAATCGAAGGCATTTCGGCAGCTAAAGAAACCTTTTTGCTGGCTAAAAAATACGGTATTGAAATGCCGATCACCGAACAAACTTACAAGGTGTTATACGAGGGGCTGGCACCACTGACCGCAGTGGAAAACCTGTTGATGCGGGAATTGAAGCCCGAAGGCGTTTACTAAAAACAGCGGTGTTTGGTGGCTGAGCGTTGCCAGCCACCCGTTGTTTGACGGTTAATAAACATCCCTGACATAACGTTTATCTTTTTTCAGCTGGTTGACATAATCAACGGCTTGTTCCGGCGTCAGTTTGCCGTGTCCTGCAACCACCTCGTGCAGGGCTTTATCAACATCTTTCGCCATCCGGTAAGCGTCACCACAGACGAAGAAATAACCGCCTTGCTCCAGCCACGCAAACAATTCGGCACCGTTTTCAAGCATTCTGTCTTGGACATAAATTTTGGCTTCCTGATCCCTAGAAAAGGCCAGATCCAGACGGGTCAGCAAACCAGTTTTTTGCATTTCCTCGAGCTCTTCACGGTAAATAAAATCAGTCGCTGCGTTGCGGTCGCCAAAGAACAGCCAATTTTTACCGGTCGCCTGCCGGTATTGGCGCTCCTGTAAAAAGGCGCGGAACGGCGCGATGCCGGTGCCAGGCCCTACCATAATCATTGGCAGGCTGTTGTCTTCAGGGACTCTAAACACTTTGTTGGGGGTAAAAAAGCAGCGCACTTCGGTGTCGCCATCAACCAAATCCGCAAGAAAAGTTGAGCAAACGCCTTTGTGCTGACGGTCAAAACTCTCGTAACGGACACTGGCCACCGTTAAATGCACACTCTCAGGATACAGCTTGCCGCTTGATGAAATGGAGTAAGCGCGATGTTGCAAGGGTTTTAATAACGCAATGAATTCGGCGGCAGCAAATTCGGCTTGCGGAAATTGCAGCAACAAATCCAGCGTGTCCCGGCCCCATAAATAATTTGCCAGCTGTTCTTTATCGGCGGCCGCGAGTATGCCGTTCAGTTCTTGGTCGCCGGATCGGTTGGCTATTTCTTGGACCAGTTCCTTACTGGGCAGTTTGATCTCAAAATGGGTGCGCAAGGCTTCATCCAATGGCATCCATTCATCATTGACGGGTTCAACCTCATCACCTTTACAGCCGATAGCTTTTAGCACATTAGCGACCAGTTCGGGGCAATTGGTCGGTATGATGCACAAGGCGTCACCGGCTTCGTAGCTTAAGCCGGAACCGGCAATTGAAATTTCATAATGGCGCGTTTCTTTCGATGAGGAAGCATCGGTGATAATGCGGTTGGCCTGCATTTTTGCAGGGAACGGATTTTTGCGGTTGTACTGGGGCTTTTCGGTGGCGCTGGCTTCGGTGTCAATAAATACGGTGGTGGCACCGCTGCCGGCCAGATGTGGAATGACGGCTGCTATCCAATTTTGGGCAGGCGCTTCAAAATCAACATCGCAATCTGTACGCTCATAGATGCGGGTTGCGCCCAATTCTGCCAGCCTATTGTCCCAGTCTATGCCTGCTTTGCAAAACAGGTCATAACTGGTGTCACCCAGCGCCAACACCGAAAATTTTAGGTTGGCAAGCTTGGGTGCGGTGTCGGTTGACATGGCGTCCCACAATAATTGCGCATTATCGGGCATTTCGCCTTCCCCGTAAGTGCTGGTGATAACCAGTAAGGCATCCAAGCTTGCCAGCGCATTGCTGTCAATTTCATCCATGCTTTTTACGACAGGTTTTAATCCATGCGCCTTGGCGGCGGCCGCAGCATCATGGGCGACCGATTCGGCATTACCGGTCTGGCTGCCGTAAAGTATTGTGATGATGCGTGCATCCACTGGGTTGATAGTGCAGGCATTTTGCAGCATTTGGGAGTGCATGCCGGAAAAAAAGCCGCTTAACCACGCGCGTTGGCTTTCGCTGTAAGGGGCGTCCAATGGGATATTAGGTATTTTCATTTGAATTACTAACAATCAATAGGGAAAATTATACTGTTTCCACAGTCTTGGCAGGGCGGCTGCCAAGACCGGCTAGTGCACAAAGGTGCGTGGAAACTCTAGGTTTAGGCTGCTTGTCCGCTCAACATGCCTTGGACAATATCCAGGCCAACTAGCCCGGACAGGTATTCTTCAATACAGGGGATGCCTGCCAAGGCCTGTTTGTTGAGGTGGTCTTGTTCAATAATCCAAGCGGTTGAGCCAATAGAGTAAATGCTTTGTACCGAACGGTTAATTAATGCTGTTTTATAGTCATTAAGGCGTTTGCTGGCCAAGAGCGCTGCTAATTGGCCGTCGGTGTAATTGCTGTAGGCTTCGCGGGTGGTTTTAACCAGAGCCTCTTGCAATTTACGTGGGCGTTCAGTAATCACTTTGCGTGCCGCTTGCTCTATTGCCATTGGGCTGCGCAAGCTTTCGGGCAGGTGTTTAAGCATTTCGCCAGCGACGTGTTGCGCCTTATCAAGAACGGCAAAACTGTTAATCAGTTTAAAGGTCAGACGGTTGTCTTTTGTGCCATGGTCAGGGATAACGCCGCCAAACAAGGGCTGGTTGTCATGATAAGCTTGTTTCACTTGCCCGATTTGCTGATGCGCCAGCTCAAGGGCCAGCTCCTCAATCATTTCCTTGCGGTCTATTGTTTTCAGCAAATAATGTGCCGTTTGAGTTTTATATAACCACAAGGGTAGGGCGAATTTGAAATGCACACGTTCGGCCTGCCAATTGGCGAGCAGATTTTTGGCTTTACTGGAGTTCGCGTATTCGGCGTGTTGCTCTAGCATGGCAAGGATAAATTGCTCATGGGCGCGTGCCGTGGCGGTGTCTTCGGTTAGGCTGTGCAGTTCAACCGAGGACTTGTCGCAGAGCGTTTCCAGGCGGTTTTCAGGATCATACTGATACGCATTGCCGCCGGACATGCCGTTGCAGAAGCCTTTGCCGAAACCGGCAATATTTAGCACCGCGCCATTAGTCATGTATTCACAGGCAAAATCACCAACACCTTCAACTACGGCCATAGCGCCTGAATTACGCACGGCGAAACGGTCCCCTGCTTCACCATTGATAAAGGCTTTGCCGCCAGTTGCGCCAAACAACGCGAAGTTGCCGATTATCACGTTGTTGCCGGGCGTCTTAATACCACCACCAGGCGATTCGACCACTAACGTGCCGCCGCAAGCGGATTTTCCCACCCCATCATTACAAGTGCCCAAATGCTCCAGACGCATGCCGTCATTCATAAAAGCTGCATAGCTTTGCCCCGCCGAGCCATGGGTGCGGATAATCACGCTATCGGGTGCCAGATAGCGGCGGCCTTGCGGAGTGCTATAAATAAGTGGCGAGCCGGTGATTTGCTGTCCATCCAGCCCGTAGGAAAGCATCCGTTCAATGTCAATTGCGGCTTGGCCGCCGACGGTCTTGTTGCAGTTATTTAGTTTAAAGCGGCTACCTTCGATGACAATTGGCTGGCCTTTACCGCTGAGCAAGCCCGATTTGACCTGCCCGATGATGTCGTTGTCAATGTTAAAATTGGCTTCTAAATAAATGGGTTCGGCAATTTTGACCTCATCCACCTGCACCAGCATTTTTCTTAAATCTATTTGGCCTATCATGCAAGGATGGTCGATTAAATGCAGCAAGTCGGTTTTGCCGCGTATGTCCGCCAAGCTTTGATAACCTAACGCCGCCAAGATTTCTCTGGTTTCATGTGCCAAGTTCATGAAATATTGCGCCAAAACACGCGGGTCACCTTTAAACTCTTCATGCGCTGTGGTCAAGCCGGCCGGGCATTTGATATTGCAGTTTTTCGCCATGACGCAACGTAACATCATTAATGCCGTGGTGCCGAACTCGAATGAGTCCGCACCTAAAATGGCGGATTTGACGACATCAAGGCCACTTTGGTGCGCCCCGCTGCAACGCAGGATAACCTTATCGCGCAAGCCGTTGGCGGCAAGTGCCTGGTGCACTTCGGCAATACCTATTTCCGGTGACCGGCCACTGTTTTTTAAGCTGGTGACCGCCGCTGCGCCTGTACCGCCGGTATTGCCTGCGACGTTGATAATATCTGCGCCCGCTTTGGCGACGCCGACCGCTATCGTGCCGATACCTTCCGATGACACTAATTTAACGCCGACTTTCACGCGGGCGGCTTTGGCGTCATGGATCAACTGGCCTAAATCTTCGATTGAATAGGTGTCGTGGTGCGGTGGTGGACTGACCAGCTCGACTCTGGGCGTGCCACCGCGCAATGCCGCGATTTCCACCGATACTTTAGCAGCGGGCAACTGTCCGCCTTCGCCAGGTTTTGCGCCTTGGGCGATTTTTATTTCAATTTCTTCAATAGTGGGGTCGGCCAAATAACCTGCCCAAACACCAAAACGTCCTGAGGCAAATTGCTTGATTTTGCAAGAACGCAGGGTATTAAAACGGCTGGAATGTTCGCCGCCTTCGCCTGAGTTGCTGGATGCGCCAACAATATTAGTGCCTAAGGCGACCGCTTCGTGGGCTTCTGCAAGCAACGCACCGTGGCTCATTGCACCGGACGCCAAGGTTTTGGTGATTTTGTGCGCCGCTTGTACGCTATTTAGCGCAATTGGCTTGCGGGCGGTTTGCAGGGTATCCAAATAATTGCCTAATAAGCCGCCGCTGTCCGCTACAGTCACTGCGAGGCTGTTTTCTGTAATGGCGATGCTAAATTCAGTGCCGGAAAAACGTTTGTTAAAATGCTCGGCCAGCTGTTGTAGGCGCTCGGCAGTGGCGTTTTCGGTAAAACTCACCGCAAACGAATTGCTGCCGGTTTTGCTTGCTGTTAAGCCGCGCACCAAAAAGTTCCGGTTACCGCGTAAATTGTGCCGCCCCAGAATCTGGTCAAATTCTGCACAGGTTGTTGCCGTGCTGACATCCGCAGGAAAATCCATAATGTCCCGCAATGCGGCAGGGCGGGCAGCGCGTTCCAGATACAAGTTTTTGGTGAAACTGCGGTAAGCGGGCGTAATGCCAAAGCGGTCGATTTGTTCCGGTGTGCGTTGTTCGTAGCCGGTATCGAGATAAGCCGTATCGCTTGCAACCGGCGATTTTTCCTCGATATACAAAATCGGCTCGTCGGTCATGTTGATGTATTCCCTGACCGCCGTGTTGCCATAAGAGTGGCCAGCACCATCCTGGCGCTCCTTAAATAAGCCTAAAAACGGGATGTCTTTCTCTTCTTTGACAGCCAATGCTTTTTGATGCCACTCGGTGGCGCTAGCGGCAATGTCGGCATAACGCACACCGCCCACGGGGGCATGGATGTTTGGGAAATACGGGCTTAGCCGAGGTTCGTCGGTATCTAGGTAGTTGGATTCAAAAAATTCGCCGCCAATGTAGCTTTCAACCGTGCACAAGCCGAATTTGCCCATGGTTTTCATCAGCGATTTTTCCGCGCCTTTTTGGAATTTATCGAGAATTTTTTGCTGTTCCGCAGGCGCATAGTGGCTGATGACGCGGTTGTGCACACTAATTGGGCAGATTGCCGAAGCGCCAAAACCCAGAATGGTCGCAATGTCATGCGGGCTGGCCGCTTGTCCGGTTTCGGCAATTAACGAAGAGTTAAAGCGCAGGCCTTTTTTGACCAGCTGTTGGTTGGCGGCGGCAATCATCAGCAGGGCTGGAATCGCCGCGTGATTGGCGCTGATATTGATGTCGCTCAAGATGATGATGCCGGTGTTGTTTCTCGCGGCCGTTTCCACTTGCCCGCAAACGGCCAATAAAGCCGCTTCGAGCGCGTCTTCATTGGCTTTGGCATTGTTAAAATCAGGCGTGTACAGCATGTCGAAGGTGACCGTGCCAACGGTGGCCTGTCTGCGTATCTGTTCCAATTGGGTGCGTTGTAAAATGGGTGTGTCGATGACCAATTGTTTGCTGGCTTGATCGGAAAAAGTCGGTTTTGCGCCCAGCGCGACGCGCAAGCTCATGCCGTCACTTTCCCTAATGGAGTCGAGTGGCGGGTTGGTGACTTGGGCAAAGCGTTGGCTGAAATAACGCGACATGCCACCTTCAGCGCCGGATAGTGCATTTGGCGCAATGCCATACCCCATCGCCGACACTTTTTCCATGCCGGTTGCAAGGATTGGATCAAGCAGGAATTTGAAGCTTTCTTGATTCAACGAATAAGCGGTATGTTGCTGGTCGATGTTAAAAGTGTGCCCGTTGTTGCTAAATTCGGTCAACTCGACTTTGGGTAGCCCGGCAAGATGGAGGCAACGCTGCACGAGCAGGGCGGCATAATCCTTTTCTTGTGCCAGCCGTTCCATGACTTCATGGCTGTTGTAAGCTTGGCCAGTGCTGTGGTCGAAATAAAGCATGCCGCCCGCTTCGATGCGGCCGCGTTTTATGACATCTTTGGGCGGGAAGTCTATTTGTCCGGCTTCCGACATCACCGCAAGGTATTCGCCGGTTTCTACTGAACGCAATGGCCGTAAGCCCAACCGGTCCAAGCGTGCGCCGACACGGATGCCGTCATTGAAAATAAGGGCGGCAGGGCCGTCATTTTTTTCTTCGTACAAGCTGAAATATTCCAACATGGCGCGGACGGCGGGCGATAGCGTGGTGTCATTTTCCCAAGCCGGCGGCATCATCGCCAAAACTGCGGTGACAATGTCCAGATTGTCTTCGTTAATGCGGCGGGTCAGGGTTTGGTCCAGACGGCCGGAATCCGATTGGCCGCACGGGAACACGATGTGTTTGTTATGCTGGCGGGCTATGGCGTTTTCGCTTAGACGATTTTTCTTGTCGGTGTTCAGCTCGCCGTTATGCGCCATATACCGGAACGGCTGCGCCATCATCGTTGCCGGTGCGGTGTTAGTGGAAAAGCGCGTATGGAAAAACAGCGTGTTGATCTCGTGGTCTTGGTCGTACAAGTCGATGAAGTAGGGGATAACTTCGAACGAGTTTAACCGCCCTTTGTAGACTTGCGTCCGTGAACTCATCGACAACGGATAAAAGCCATTCAGTTCCGGCTTTGAAAAACCCTCCGCCTCAATGCCTAGCAAAGTGTCTTGGATATGTTTCTCGAAATCCGCGTGGCTGGCATTGATTAAGCGGGTGGGGCGTCCAAAGACACATTGTTTGATAGATAACTGGGCTTTTACGGCGGCGTCATTAATGACACTTTTGTCTACCGGTATGGTACGCCATAGCAGAATAGGCAGGTCTGCCGTTTTAAGATGGCGCTCCACCAATTCCATTGCGGTCGAATCATGGTGGTCGTGGTCTTCAGGGAAAAAAAAGTTGGCAACCCCAAACTGGCCGAGTTCAAGCGTCTCGATGCCGGTGATTTTACGAAAGAATTTGCGGGATAAGTCAATGTTAACGCCAGCACCGTCGCCTATGCCCTCTGCGCTCATGCCGCCACGATGTGGAATAGTGCAAAGGGCTTCATGGGATTTGACCAACAGATCATGCGTTTGCTTGCTCTGTTTATGGGTGATGAATCCTACGCCGCAGCTGTCCTGCGACTGGTCAACGTTATAAAGCATTGCTTCTTTACCTAGTCGGGAATTTTTTATCATTTATCCAGCCCGTTTTTTGTGATGCTGTTATAGTTTATTTTTGTAACTATTCGGGATGTTAAGGCATCCGTAGTCCTGTATGTAAAGGCTTAATTTAACTTCGGGTTGAATAGTTACGTTTTTGTTGAAGGCGTGTTACATTCAATCTTTTAGTACGCCGCGTAGTTGTTTGCTACGAATCTTTTCAGATAAATTCCATTTAGTGAAACCTGTCAATTCTAATACAGTCACGGTTATCTGTCATTATGTGCCGGTATTTTATAAAAAATTAGATTACTTTATAGTTAATTAATATGAAAGAATTTTTTGATGTGGTGATTGTCGGCGGTGGCATGGTCGGTGCCGCTATTGCCTGTGGTTTAGGCGCTAGCCCCTTAAAAGTCGCCGTTATAGAAAACTCCCCGCCGACGCCTTTTGTAGCCGACCAACCGCATGATCTTCGGGTTTCCGCGCTTAGCATTGCCTCAAAAAATATTCTGGAGACTGTCGGTGCATGGGAAGGGGTGGGCAGTCGTCGTCTTTGCCCTTTTCGGCGAATGCGCGTTTGGGAAACGGCGGGCGACACTGAATTTTGTAGCGATGATATTAACTATCCGGAGTTGGGCTACATTGTTGAGAACAGGGTGACTCAGCTTGCCCTGCTGGAACGGTTGCAGGCTTTTGATAACATCGAACTGATATGCCCTGAGACCATTGAAAAAATTAACTATTGCCCAGGGAAGCCTAGCGAATTAGTGCTTGGTGATGGCCGGGTTTTGTCGGCAAAAGTCTTGGTGGCGGCGGATGGGGCGCAATCACGGGTCAGGCAGATTGTTGGTTTGGGCGTGACCAGTTGGGATTATCAGCAGCATGCGTTGGTGATTTATATTGAAACGGCCTATGGACAACAAGACATAACTTGGCAACGCTTTGTGCCCAGTGGCCCGCAAGCGTTTTTGCCCTTGCCGGGACATTATGGCTCTATCGTTTGGTATAACTCGCCTGATGAGGTGGCACGGTTAAAATCCTTGTCGCCCGAAGCATTGAAAAATGAACTGATGGCGGCTTTTCCTGATTGTCTTGGTGAGGTTAAAGCCGTCTTAGGCACGGCAAGCTTCCCGCTAAAACGGCAGCATGCGCAAAATTATGTCAAACCCGGTGTTGCCCTGGTCGGTGATGCCGCGCACACCATTAACCCACTGGCAGGGCAGGGGGTTAATATCGGCCTGCTGGATGCTGCGGCATTGGCGGAAGTGCTGGTGGATGCGGCGGGAAAAGGGCTTGAAATCTCTGATATGTCGGTGCTAAAACGTTATGAACAGATGCGCCGTAGTGAAAACTTAAAGATGATGACCGTCATGGATGTGTTTTATCAGGTTTTCAGCAACGAAGTTTTACCGATAAAATTCTTGCGCAATCTAGGCTTGGGATTGGCCGGTCGGATCGCACCCGCTAAAAATAAAGTGATGCGCGGCGCGATGGGCCTGGAGGGCAAGTTGCCTAAACTGGCTCAAGGCGAGCCGATTGTGTAATTGAACCCTAAAACCTTTAAACCCACCTTTAATAATCGATAATTAAGGAGATTGTTTTTTATGAAGCGCTTCCATGTGCATATGGCCGTCAGCAACCTATCTGAAAGCATCGGCTTTTACACGGCAATGTTTGCCGCCGAACCGAGCATCACGAAACCCGATTACGCCAAGTGGATGCTGGATGATCCGCGGATTAATTTTGCGATTTCTCAACGCGGCGCAAAAATCGGTCTGGATCACTTCGGTCTCCAAACTGATTCCGGTGACGAGCTTGAAGAATTAAACCACCGCCTCGCCAACGCCGCTTTGCCGGTTGAAGAGCAAAAAAATGCGTCCTGCTGTTACGCCCAATCCGACAAATATTGGACGGTTGACCCGCAAGGCATCGCCTGGGAAGCGTTTCATTCGCTTGCAACAATCCCGACTTTTGGCGGCGACACCACCATTCCAGCCAACACAGAGTCCGCATGTTGCGCACCTTCCATTGGGAGCGAACGCTAATGAGCGCACGGGTTTTCAACGTTCTTTTCCTTTGCACCGGCAACTCTGCCCGTAGCATCATGGCTGAAGGCGCCTTAAACAAATACGGCGCAGGCCGCTTTCGGGCCTTTAGCGCGGGCAGCCATCCTGCCGGTAAGGTCAACCCGTTCGCCTTAGAACGCTTGCAACTTGAAGGTATTACACTTGCCGATGCACGGAGCAAAAGCTGGGATGAATTTGCCCAGCCAGGCGCACCGGCTTTAGACTTTGTAATCACCGTTTGTGATAATGCCGCTGGTGAAGTTTGTCCCGTTTGGATTGGGCAGCCGATTACAGCGCATTGGGGTGTGTTTGATCCGGTGGCGGTTGAAGATGACGAGAAACGCATTGCCTTCGCCAAAGCGTTTGCAATTCTGGAGCGGCGTATCCAGCTATTCACCAGCCTTCGCCCAGAAAGTTTGGAAAGAATGGCCCTTGAACAGCAAGTCCGAGATATTGGGGATACATAATAGATGTCACGTATTGACAGCCTAGCTATAAAATATCAGGCTTGAAATTACTTAAGCATCCGCAACCCGAAGGTTGGCCAATGATCAGATAAATCAACCGTCCTAGCAGCCCCCGTTGCACCCTGCTGATGTACATCGGCTTCCTGCTGGGCAAACCCAAATACGGCAGTTGCAGCCGTCTGGCAGGCGTGACGGGCATTTCCTACGATAGCGCTGCCCGTTTTCCTGCAACCGGCATCCCCGATGACGGCCTGCTGGTTGGGCTCAAGGGTTTCGGCAACGGAAACTGTTCTGGGACATGGCTGAAAGACCACACACTATTATTTATGCCCGTGTGGCTGCGCGGTTTTCTTGCCTGACGGCGACGAATTTGCCCGCCGTTGGCCGGAGCCTTCCACGTCCGGTACTGGCATATCGGACAGCGCCACGCGCTATCAAACAGTTCTGCAACATAGAAAATTACCCACCACAGGAGCAGTTTAGGGGCAGTGCGCTGCAAGACCGCCATCAGGAATAGTCTGTTGTTCCCCCTGTGCGGGTAATCCAGCTTGAGAAACCCAGGGCGCCGTGCTTTGTTATGGCGTGTGCGGGCGCTTCATCTGGAAACTGATGCTTGCTGTAAACCAGTTGGTCCCAGAGTTTCAGGCTGTCATCAATGCGTAACTTCTAAAAATGCATACTCAAAAGTTTTAGGGCTACGACTGCCCGTCCTCAAAGAATGCCAGAATAAACCCCAAACCAATAAACATAAGGCATTTTGGACTTAATGGTTTTGCAGGGGCGAGCTTTGTTGTGTTGAAGGGATGGAAATGGGCTTGGGGTCAAATAAAGGGACATTACCCTAGCCATGCCGTTAGCGGGCAAATTTTTTTAACTAAACCAAAAGCCGTGTTGTCTATGGCATAATGGCGAACTTTTTTATTTTAGAACCACAACTGAGGATAACCATGAGTTTTTTTATCGCTGACGCTGTAGCCGCTGCCGCTCCGGCCGCCCAACAACCGGGCATTGAAGGTATGTTGTTCCCATTAGGCATTTTGGTGTTTTTTTACTTTTTGTTTTTGCGCCCGCAATCTAAACGCGCCAAAGAAAAAAAGGAAATGATTTCGGCGATGACTAAAGGTGCCGAAGTGGTCACTTCGGGCGGGATTTTAGGCAAAGTAGTGGATATGGATGACAATTTCTTAAAACTTGAAGTTTGCGATAACACCTTTATACAAGTCCAACGGCAAAGCATTGAAGGTATGATGCCAAAAGGCACGTATAAAGCGATAACCAAGAAAATAGCTAAAGACTAACGGGGCTAGCGTAACTGGCCGGCATGGCGTCGGCGGGTGGAGACGCGGTTTTAATGATTGGAATGACATAATGCAAAATACTTACCCACTTTGGAAAAATGTAATGATCCTGCTGACCTTTTTGGTCGCAATTATTTACGCGTTACCGAACTTGTATGGCGAAGACCCGTCGGTGCAGCTATCGTCGGCGGGCGGCATAGCGATAACCCAAGCGCAAGCCGGTCAGGTTGAAATGGAGCTTAAGGGCTTGAACGTGGACATTAAAGCGTTCGAATTTAATGATGGGCGTATTCTGGCGCGTTTCAACAACACCGATGACCAAATGAAAGCGGCGGACTTGCTCAGGGAAAAAATGGGCAATGCCATGACAGTTGCGCTAAATCTGGCGCCGACCACGCCGACTTGGCTACAGATGTTGGGGGCGGATGCCATGTATCTGGGCTTAGATTTGCGCGGCGGTGTGCACTTTTTGTTGGAAGTGGATATGGAGGCGGCGGTCAAACAAGCCGAAGAACGCTATAACGATGATGTGCGCCAAGCATTAAGGACGGCGCGTATCCATTACCAATCGGTGGCTAAAGACGCGGGCCATATAAAAGTTAAGCTGAAATCAGCCGATGACAAGCCAGCCTTTATGACAGTGTTGAATAAAGACTTTAGGACTCTGGATGTCACTGAGCCAACTGCACAAGATGAGGTTTGGCTGCAACTCTCCGAACAAGAAACTAAGGAAATAAAAAAATTCGCGGTCGCCCAAAACATGACCACGTTGCGTAATCGGGTTAATGAGCTAGGGGTTGCTGAACCAGTCATCCAACAACAGGGTGACAATCGCATCATGGTGCAGTTGCCAGGTGTGCAGGACACGGCACGCGCTAAAGAAATCTTAGGTACGACGGCGACATTGGAATACCGTTTGGTTGACGTTGAACATGATGTGCAAAAAGCGGTTGAAGGCCATGTTCCGGTTGGCAGCCGGTTGTATTATGAGAAAAATGGCAGTCCTATCCTTTTGGACCGCCGTATTATTGTCACTGGAGACCAGATTGTCGATGCGTCATCGGGTATGGATCAAGATGGGCGGGCTGCGGTGTTTATCTCGTTGAACGGGGTCGGTGCCGCTAAAATGGGCAAAGTCACCCAGGCCAATGTCGGTAGGCCAATGGCGGTGGTGTTTATCGAATACAAAGTTGACACGAAGGTTGTCAACGGTGAAAAAGTCCGCCATAAAGAAAAGGTCGAAAAAGTTATTAGTGTGGCGACTATCCAGGGCGTGTTCAGCAAACGCTTCCAAACCACGGGTTTGGACAGTCCCCAAGAAGCACGCAACTTGTCCTTGTTATTAAGGGCGGGGGCGTTGGCCGCACCGGTTGACATTGTCGAAGAGCGTACCGTAGGGCCTAGCTTAGGCCAGGACAATATCGACAAAGGCATGTTGTCGTTTATGGTCGGCTTTGCTTTGGTGGTGCTGTTCATGACGGTTTATTACAAACTGTTCGGTATCATTGCCAATTTTGCCTTGGCTTTTAACGTGGTGGTTATTGTTGCCATCCTTTCTATGCTTCAGGCCACGCTGACTTTGCCCGGCATCGCCGGTATTATTTTGACAGTTGGCATGTCCGTGGACGCCAACGTTTTGATTTTTGAACGGGTCAAAGAAGAGTTGAGGCTTGGCAACAGTCCACAGGCGAGTATTTTCATCGGTTATGAAAAAGCTTGGGCGACTATTTTAGATTCCAACATCACCACCCTAGTGGTCGCGGTTATGCTGTTTGCTTTCGGTTCCGGTTCGGTGAAAGGTTTTGCCGTCACGCTGATTATCGGCATTTTGTCATCCATGTTTACGGCCATTAACGGCACCCGTATGATTGTCAACTGGATTTATGGTGGCCGTCGGCTAGAGAAGCTGTCGGTATAGCCGGAAGGCATAAGTGGGGCGTCTGCGTCTGGCAAGCTGCCCTACTTGGTACGCTTAGGCCTGTTTTTTGAACTTTGAAACTTAAAAACACTATGTTCAACACAAATATAAATTTTATCGGTAACCGCAATATTTTCCTGATACTTTCCAGCATCTTAATGGTTGTTGCGATAGGATCGTTGGCGGTGAAAGGCCTGAAAATGGGCATTGATTTCACTGGCGGTACGTTGATTGAAGTCGGCTATCAAGGGGCGGCGGATTTGAACGCATTACGTGACACGCTCGACCAAGGCGGGTTTGCCGATGCCACGGTACAGAATTTTGGCACCGCCAAAGATGTGCTGATCCGTTTAAAACTCCAGGAGGGCGTGAGCAGCGCCGACCTTAGCCACAAAGTGCTGGAAGCCATCAACAAAGACAGTAAAACGCCGGCCAGCATCAGACGCGTGGAGTTTGTTGGCCCGCAGGTCGGCGATGATCTTGCTGAAGATGGTTTTCTGGCTTTGCTGTATTCGACCATTGCCATTCTGGTTTATATCGCTTGGCGGTTCGAATGGAAGTTCTCGCTAGGAGCAATCATTGCGACGTTCCACGATGTGATTGTGACGCTAGGCTTTTTTTCCATATTAGGTTTGGAATTTGACTTGACTGTGCTGGCTGCGGTGTTGGCTTTAATTGGCTATTCGCTGAACGACACCATTGTTATTTATGACCGCATCCGTGAAAGCTTCCGGGAGATGCGTAACAAAACCACGGAAGAAATCATGAACATCTCGGTCAATGTCACGTTGAGCCGCACCATCATGACCTCAGTAACCGTTCTTTTGGTGCTGGTGTCGCTGTTTTTCCTTGGCGGCGAAGTCATCCATGGGTTTTCCGTTGTGTTGCTGTTTGGCGTATTTTTTGGCACGTATTCATCTATTTTTATCGCCAGTCCGGTGGCGTTAATGCTAGGCGTCAGCCCAGCGGATTTGATGGTGCCGGTTAAAGAAGGCTCTGAGCTGGACGAGCGCCCCTGAAATAGTTTCGTTAATCGGGTATAATCCCAATCTTATCTTTTAAATCACACTACTTTAACCCTACTATTTGGAGTTTTACACATTATGGCAATTGAACGCACATTCTCAATCATCAAGCCTGACGCAGTGGCAAAAAACGTTATCGGTGAAATTTACAGCCGTTTTGAAAAAAATGACCTAAAAATTGTTGCCGCCAAAATGTTGCACCTGACTAAAGAGCAGGCAGAAGGCTTTTATGCTGAGCATAGCGAGCGTGGCTTTTTTAACGACTTGATCGCTTTCATGATTTCAGGCCCCGTTATGATGCAGGTTTTGGAAGGTGAAAACGCGGTGCTGAAGCATCGTGAAATCATGGGTGCAACCAACCCTAAAGATGCCGCTCCAGGCACTATCCGTGCAGATTTTGCAAATAGCATCGACGAAAATGCGGTGCATGGTTCGGATGCGCTCGAAACCGCTAAGAGAGAAATAGCTTTCTTTTTTTCAGATGATGAACTCTGTGCTAGAACCCGTTAAGCAAAAAATCAATTTGCTTGATTTCGACAGGAAAGGCCTTACGGCCTTTTTTGCCGATTTAGGCGAAAAATCGTTCCGGGCAACCCAGTTGCTTAAATGGATTTATCAGGAAGACGCCGATGATTTCGACCTGATGACTAACTTAAGTAAGCCGCTACGTGCCTATCTGAAAGAAAACTGCACTATCGCCACGCCAGAAATTGCCATTGAGCAGCTGGCTAGCGATGGCGTGCGCAAATGGGCTTTACAAACTCGGTGCGGAAATCGTATCGAAACGGTGTTTATTCCTGAAGAAGGGCGCGGCACATTATGTGTGTCGTCACAAATAGGTTGTGTGTTGGCCTGTACCTTTTGCTCGACGGCTCAGCAGGGCTTTAACCGAAATTTAAGCACGGCGGAAATTATTGGCCAAGTGTATGTGGCGCAAAAACGTTTAGGGGCTGATGCCAGAATCACTAATGTGGTGATGATGGGCATGGGCGAGCCGTTGCTGAATTTTGATAACGTCGTTGCCGCGATGAACCTAATGATGGATGATTTTGCATACGGCTTGTCCAAACGCCGTGTCACTATCAGCACATCAGGCGTGGTGCCCGCAATGTACCGGCTGACCGAAGCCTGTGATGTCAGCTTAGCAGTCTCTTTGCATGCGGTGACTGATGAGTTAAGGGATGAACTGGTGCCCATCAACAAAAAATATCCGTTAAAGGCGTTAATGGAGGCGTGCAGGGTTAATGCCCAGCTAGCCCCACGGCGAACAGTGACGTTTGAGTATGTTATGCTCGATGGCGTTAATGATTCCCTTGAAGATGCGCAAGGATTGGTCAGGTTATTAAAAACCGTGCCGGCAAAAATCAACTTGATACCGTTTAACCCATTCCCCAATTCATCTTACCGTTGCTCCAGCAATAACCGTATTAACCAGTTCAAAACATTGTTGAATGATGCGGGGATTGTGACGACGGTCAGAAAAACTCGTGGGGAGGATATTGACGCAGCTTGCGGTCAGTTGGTCGGCCAGGTTGACGATAAAAGCCGTAGACATCTTAAGCTCAAATTAATGGATACCAAACATGTTGCGTAATCTATCGAAAGCCCTTAAGCCCCTCGCCTTTGCCCTATGTGCGCTTGTGTTAGTGGCCTGCGCATCGTCTGCGAAAAAAAAAGCCGAGGCCGATGTTTATTTGCAGTTGGGTGTGCGCTATCTGAGCATGAACAAGTTAGAAGTGGCTAAAGAAAACTTAGAACGTGTTCTGTCCATGGATTCAAATAATGTCCAAGCACACAATGCGCTAGGCTTTTTGTATGAAAAAATTGAAAAATATCCGGAAGCCAGGACACATTATCAGACCGCTTTTAAGCTTGCGCCTGATGATTTAAGCATACAGAATAATTTTGGCCGTTTTCTTTGCGAACGGCGCGAATTTGACCAAGGAATGGAGTTGTTGGGCAAGGCGATTGCCAATCTATTAAATGATAGGCTTTGGCTGGCATTGACAAATGCGGGCTTATGCCAATCGGGCATGGGACAGCAACAAAAAGCTAAAGCTTACTTTAAACAAGCTTTGCAGGTTAACAGTAATTACGCGCCGGCATTACTGGAAATGCAAAAAATCAGCTATCAAAACCGAGAATATTGGCTGGCAAAGAACTATTTGCAACGTTATGTAAGCCTCGCCCCGCAGACTGCCGAGTCTTTGTGGATAGCGATACAAACTGAACGCGCGTTAGGCAATTATGGCCTGGCGAATGAATACCATAACGAATTACTGGAAAAATTTCCCCTTTCAAATCAAGCGCGACAAGCTGGGCCTGTGCAACAATAACGGGCTGTAAAACACTATGGCAAACAATATACAAGCAATTCGCGGGATGCACGATGTGCTTCCTGAACAAACCCCGCTGTGGCAATATGCGGAAAAAATCATCAGGGACGTACTCAGCAGTTATGGCTATAGTGAGATTCGCCTGCCCATTGTTGAAAAAACCGAACTCTTTAAGCGCTCTATCGGTGAAGTGACTGATATAGTCGAGAAAGAAATGTACACGTTTGAAGACAGAAATGGCGATTCTTTAACCTTGCGGCCCGAAGGTACAGCAGGTTGCCTTCGGGCTTGTCTGGAACATGGTTTGTTGCAGGGGCAGGCCCACCGGTTATGGTATTACGGGCCGATGTACCGGCATGAGCGCCCGCAAAAAGGCCGTTATCGCCAATTTATGCAATTGGGCGTTGAAACTTACGGCATGTCAGGGCCTGATATTGATGCGGAAGTGATTTTGCTGATGGATCGCTTATGGAAAAAACTGGGTATCCGCGATAAAGTCCGTCTGCAACTGAATTCCTTAGGCACGATTGCTGAGCGGCTGGTTTACCGCGAAAATTTGGTCAATTACTTCCAGGAACATTTGGAGCAGTTGGATGACGATAGCGTACGCCGTTTACACACGAATCCGCTGCGTATTTTGGACACCAAAAACCCAGCGATGAAGGACGTTGTCGCCAATGCGCCGGTGTTAATGGCTTATTTGGGCGCTGACAGTCTCCAGCATTTCAATGCAATCACCCGCACCTTGGACGATTTGGGCATAAGCTATGAGATCAATAGCCGTTTGGTCCGTGGGTTGGACTATTACAGTAAAACGGTGTTTGAATGGGTCACCGATGAACTGGGTTCGCAAGGCACTGTTTGCGCAGGCGGACGTTATGATGGCCTGATAGAACAATTGGGCGGCAAACCCAATTATGCGGTGGGTTTTGCTATGGGCATGGAGCGTTTGTTGGCATTAATGGAAAATTTGGATGCGGTTAAGCTCGTAAAGCCGGTTGACGCGTATATGATCCGTGTCGGTGAAGCCGCAGAGCGGGTCGGTTTAAGGTTTGCCGAGACCCTCAGAGATGAGGTTCCCGGTTTGAAGCTCCAGGTAAGCGGGGAGGGCGGCAGTTTTAAAAGCCAGTTTAAAAAAGCGGACAAAAGCGGTGCGGACTATGCCCTTATTTTGGGCGATGATGAAGCCAGCCGCTGTGAAGTCGGCATCAAGCCTTTGCGTGATGGGCAAGGGCAGCAGACATTATCACAGCAAGAGACGGTCACCTTTTTTCAAAACTATCTGTTTTCCCGATAACGTTTTGATAGCGCGTCATATTTTAAAAATTTCATCAAGAGAATAAGCAGTGGAAATTTACGATACCGAAGAAGAGCAGGTTGAAGCCTTAAAAAGATGGTGGAAAGAAAATAGCCAATCGGTGATTATTGGTTTGGTGCTGGGCCTTTCCGCCATTCTGGGCTGGAATTATTGGCAGGAACACAAAAAAAGCCAGGCGGAGCAGGCATCTGCGTTATATGGGCAGTTGCTTAAGGCTCTGGCCGCTGATAACAAAGACAGTGCGACAAAGCTTGCCGAACGTCTACAGACACAATTTTCTGGCACTGGCTATGCGGCTTACAGTGCGTTTCTGGAAGCTAAGCTAAAAGTCCGGCAGGGTGATAACGTCGGGGCAAAACAATTGCTTGAGAAAATAGCCGCCATGCCCAATAAGGAGCTGGGTAACCTTGCCAAAATTAGATTGGTACGGTTAATGCTCGCAACTAAAGAATATGAGCAGGGACTGAAGTTGATTAATGGTATTGACCCTGCCAGCTCAGTTGGTTTTTCAAATCATTATGACGAATTGGTGGGGGATTTGTACGTTGCCCTAGACCGATTGGATCAGGCTCGCACCTCTTACCAAAACGCGTTAAGAAATGGTCATCAATCACCGTTGTTACAAATGAAAATTGATGATTTGACGGCATCAGAAAAAGTGGAAAATAAAAAATAATGCGCATAATTACGCTTTTATTGCTTTCCCTAAGTTTGGTCGGGTGCGCCGCAGTAGATTCAGTTGGCGAATCAATTTCGGGTATTTCGGATTATTTTAGTGGCGGGGAAGACAATGCTGACCCGCCAAGCGCGTTAGTTGACTATGCGCCTGAGTTGAAAACTGATGTGCTTTGGAAAGAATCGGTCGGGGTCGGGGCGGATGGACAAGCCTTAAAGTTGGTTGCCGTTATAGGCAATGGCAAAATTATGGCTGCCGATAGGGAGGGTTTGGTGCAGGCTAGGGATTTAAGGACAGGTGATTTGCGTTGGGAAGCTGAAACGCAGGCACAATTGTCAGCAGGTCCGGGATTAGGCGCAGGGACAGTTATCGTGGGTTCGAGCAACGCCGAAGTTATCGCTTTAAATGCTGAAAATGGCAGTGTTCTTTGGAAAGCCAAAGTTTCCAGTGAAGTGCTTGCAGTGCCGGTTGTTGCCAATGGTGTTGCCGTGGTCCGCACAACCGATGGCGTTGTTGCCGCGCTTAATGAAAAAACCGGTGCAAAGCTTTGGACTTATGAGGTTAATGTGCCCGCTTTAAGTGTCCGTGGCATTGGCAGGCCAGTTGTCGTCGAAGACCACGTGGTTGCCGGTTACGATAATGGCAAATTAATCGCCTTGCGCCTTGCCGATGGCAAATATGTCTGGGAAACCAGCGTGGCCTTGCCTAATGGCCGTTCTGAAGTTGAGCGCTTGGTTGACGTCGATGTTGATCCCATTACTGCGGGTGGCGTGGTTTATGTGGCCAGCTATCATGGCGGCGTGAGTGCCATTTCAGAGCTGGATGGCGATGTGTTGTGGCGTAACGAGGCAGTTTCATCATACACCGGCCTGAGTAATGATTGGCGCTATCTGTATTTATCCGATTCTGAAAGTAATATTTGGCAACTTGATCAGCGTAGTGGGTCATCGTTATGGAAGCAAAAAGAATTGCATCAAAGACGCACATCGGCACCCGCTGTTTACGACAATACGGTTGTGGTAGGCGATTTTGAAGGCTATGTGCATTGGTTGAGCAAGAGTGATGGCCGACAACTGGCACGGATACAGGTGGCCGATAGCCCTATCACGGCCAGACCTGTCCAAGTGGACAGTACCATTTATGTTTATGCGCAAGACGGCACGCTCGCCGCTTTAACCGCCCGTTAAATTATCATGCTACCTGTAATAGCCCTAGTCGGGCGACCTAATGTGGGTAAATCCACCTTATTTAATTATTTGACCCGCACCCGTGAAGCCTTGGTTGCGGATTTTCCAGGCCTGACCCGAGACCGCCAATATGGTCGGGTCAAATTGGGTGACCGGCCTTATTTGGTGGTTGACACCGGCGGTATTGCCGATGATGCGGAAGGCATTGAAAGCGTCTCCAGAAAACAAGTGCAGATTGCTTTGGAAGAAGCCGATGTGGTGTTGTTTATGGTTGATGCCCGTGAAGGGCTTAGCGCATCTGATAAAGTCATTGCCGATACCCTCAGAAAACTGTCCAAACCCATTGTTCTTGTCACCAATAAAGTGGATGGTATTGACGCCACTATTGCCACCGCCGATTTTTACTCGCTCGCTTTAGGCGAGCCGGTACAGATTGCCGCTTCGCATGGTCGGGGGGTGCCTGAACTGCTCGAACGGGTAAATCAGTTATTGCCGACGGACGCGGCAGTTATTGATGAAGTTGATGGCCGAAAAGGGATCGCGATAGCTGTTGTTGGGCGTCCTAACGTCGGTAAATCGACGTTGGTGAACCGTCTTTTAGGTGAAGAGCGGGTTATCGTGTTCGATGAACCTGGCACAACCCGCGACAGTATTTATATCCCTTTCGAACGTAACGGCAAGCAGTTTACCTTGATTGACACAGCCGGTATGCGCCGCCGTTCGCGAGTCTCGGAAACTATTGAAAAGTTCAGTGTGATTAAATCATTGCAGGCGATTGAAAAATCAAATGTGGTCATTTATTTGATTGATGCCAGCGAAGGCATCACTGACCAGGATGCCCACTTATTGGGCTTGGTTCTGGAAGCGGGCAGGGCATTGATTATTGGCCTTAATAAATGGGACGGCTTGACCATAGAACAAAAGGAGACAGTTAAACGGCAACTGGACATAAAACTGACCTTTTTGGACTTTGCCGAGAAACATCCGATTTCCGCATTGCATGGTAGCGGTGTAGGCAAACTGTTTGATGTCGTACATAAATTGTATGATTCGGCGATGATTAACATGTCCACGCCGGAGCTGACCCGGATTCTGAAGGAAGCGACCGGTGCGCACCAGCCGCCATTAGTCAATAATCGCCGCATCAAGCTGAAATACGCCCATCAGGGTGGACGGAACCCGCCTATTGTGATTATTCACGGCGTACAAACTGATGCATTGCCTGTTTCGTACAAACGTTACTTGACCAATTATTTCCGCACCAAATTAAAACTGTCGGGGACACCCATACGGTTGGAGTTTAAATCACCGATGAATCCTTTTCATGGGCAGAAAGCTAAATTGAATGATTGGCAAATTCAAAAGCGCGAGCGCTTGACGCGGCACAGTAAAAATAAAAAATAACACGGACACTTTTGGGTAATGGTTAAACCTGAACCGTTTTGAATCGCCCGCCTCATTGGAAAACGGCATGGTTGGCAGTCCGAACGGTTGCGGCACAGCCATTCCGCTTTTTTAGTGGGTAGTGGTGAACATTCAAATAATTAAGTGACAGCGGCGTCAAAAAACATGTTTTTTGCTTCCAAAATATCATTACCATTTTTACCACCACCTTTTAGTTTTTAGCAAACCTATTAAGAGACTTATGGCAACAATTAGCTTTCAAGGCAAACCACTCAACACTTGCGGCGAACTGCCCGCTATTGGCAGTAAAGCGCCTGATTTTACGCTGGTTAATGGTAAATTAAAGGATGTCAATTTAGCCAGTTATGCAGGTAAAAGAAAAGTCCTTAATATCGTCCCTAGCCTCGATACCCCAACGTGTGCCGCATCGACCCGTAAATTCAACGAGAAGGCGGCGCATTTATACAATACGGTTGTGTTAGTCATTTCTGCAGATTTGCCCTTTGCCCAATGTCGTTTTTGCGAAACCGAAGGATTAAAAGACGTCATTCCATTGTCCACTTTCCGCTCGAATTTCGCAGAAGATTACGGTGTCACATTGATTGACACGTTTTTATCAGGCTTAACTGCAAGGGCTATTGTTATTGTTGATGAAAATGATCGGGTTGTTTACACCGAACTTGTCAGTGAGTTAACTAACGAGCCAGACTATGAGGGCGCATTGGCTGTTTTGTGACGTTTTAGGGTATGGTTGTTCGGGGGAGGGCTGAAGTTATGTGTCGGCAACCGTTGTTGTTTGGGTTGCCGCCCCTGTAATAACGCTAGGTAAGCCAAAAATAAAAAATAGCGGTGTCATTATCTTTAGTTTGTTAGCGGCAATAGTTTTAACGATAATGTAAATAGATTTAAAGAATTTCAATAATTTCAAACGGTTCAAGAAAAGAGTTTGGTAAATATGACGGAATTGATGAATAGTGGGATTGAATTAATGCTGATAGGCATGGGTATTGTATTTTTGTTTTTAGCCATGCTGGTTGTCGCGATCAATATTATGTCATCGTTAGTGCAGCGGTTTTTCCCAGAACCGCCAGCAACGACAATGCCTGTTGTTAGCGATGTTAGCAAAAGTACGGTTGCGGCAATTTCTGTAGCGGTGCACCAGTATCGCAGCACCTATAAATAACCCGCGCACTTTAGTTATTAACAGCACACAATCAGCAGCGTATTTTAGAGGCTGAATTAAGCCAATGCGGTGCCCGGATAAGGTTTTCTTGGAGAAATAATAAAAAATGGCACATAAAAACAAGCCTTTAACTATCACGGAAGTGGTCTTACGCGATGCCCATCAATCGATTTTGGCGACCCGCTTCCGCATTGAAGACATGCTGCCGATTTGCGCGAAACTCGATGATATAGGTTATTGGTCTATCGAATCGTGGGGTGGCGCGACCTTTGATGCGTGTATCCGCTACTTAGGGGAGGATCCTTGGGAAAGGTTGCGCTTGTTGAAAGCCGCCATGCCAAAAACACCCCAGCAAATGTTGTTGCGTGGCCAAAATATTTTGGGTTATCGCCATTATGCGGACGATGTGGTCGATAAGTTTATCGAACGCTGTGTGGTCAACGGTATTGACGTGTTCCGTATTTTCGATGCAATGAACGATATGCGCAATATCGAACATGCAGTCAAAGCGGTGTTGACTACTGATGCCCATGCCCAAGGGACTATTTCTTACACCACAAGCCCCGTGCATACTATTGACTTGTGGGTTAGTCTAGGCAAACAAATCGAAGATATGGGCGCGCATTCCATTTGTATCAAAGATATGGCCGGCTTGCTCAAACCTTACGATGCGTTTGAATTGGTCAGCCGTTTAAAACAAAGCACCAACATCCCCATCCATTTGCATAGCCATGCAACCACTGGCCTAAGTGTCCCCAGCATAATTAAGGCTGCGGAAGCTGGCATAGACAATGTCGATACGGCCATCTCTTCAATGAGCATGACCTATGGGCACAGTGCGACCGAAACGATTGTCGCCGCACTGGCAGGCACGGGACGGGCGACGGGCTTGGATTTGATCAAACTGGAGGAAATTGCCGCTTATTTCCGTGAAATACGGAAAAAATATGCCAAATTTGAAGGTAGCCTGAAAGGTGTGGATAGCCGGATATTAATCGCCCAAGTGCCTGGCGGCATGTTGACTAACATGGAAAGTCAGTTAAGGGAGCAGGGTGCGGCGGATAAATTTGATGAAGTGATCCATGAAATACCCCGAGTGCGTGAAGACTTGGGCTTTATTCCTTTGGTGACGCCCACGTCGCAGATAGTCGGTAGCCAAGCCGTTATTAACGTGTTGAACGGCGAACGCTATAAAACTATTACGAAGGAAACTGCGGGTGTGTTAAAAGGTGAGTACGGGGCGACCCCTGCGCCGGTCAATGCCGAGTTGCAAGCCAGAGTTTTGGCAGGAAGCCAACCCATCACTTGTCGGCCTGCCGATTTGTTGGAGCCAGAAATGGCTAGCTTAGTCGCTGAAGTTACGGAAAAAGCCCGCACGGAAGGTGTGGCACTGGCGGCCTGCGTCGAAGAGGATGCCTTGATTAACGGTATGTTTGCCCAAGTGGGCTGGAAGTTTTTGGCTAACCGGGGCAACCTGGCCGCTTTTGAACCTGCCCCCGATGTAGCGGTAGCCATAGTGTCCGATCCAACGCCAGCCGCCACAGCCCCTAAAGCTACGGAAAGCTATACGGTGAATGTTGACGGTAAAAACTTTAATGTGGTCGTAGGGCCGGGGGGGGCTGGCTTAACTATCCAACCGGTAGTGGCGCTTGACCCATCGGTTATGGATTTGACAGCCCATAATGGCGCGGTCATCTATGCGCCAATGGCAGGGAATATACTGAAAATTTTAGTCACTGAAGGTGGTGTGGTCACTGAAGGGGAAATTGTGGTGCTGATGGAAGCAATGAAGATGGAAACCGAAGTGCGGTCAAAGTATGCGGGTATTGTCAGTGCCGTCCATGTCAAGGAAGGCGCTGCGGTTGCTGGCGGCAATGCCCTGATTTCGCTTTAAATACAGGCATAGACGCTATGGAAAATGTAATTTCACTTTGGCAAAGCACCGGTTTGTACAATTTCACCAGCGGCCAAGCTTTTATGATGGTGGTCGGGTTTGTGCTGCTGTATTTGGCCATCAAGAAAAACTTTGAGCCTTTGTTGCTGTTGCCGATAGGTTTTGGCGCTGTCCTTAGCAACATACCTGTTGCCGGAATTGCTGAAGAAGGTGGGTTGTTGTACTACCTGTATTTTGGGATTAAAACAGGCATTTTCCCCTTGTTGATTTTTATGGGTGTAGGGGCAATGACCGATTTCGGCCCGATGCTGGCTAATCCAAAAACGCTGATATTGGGCGCCGCCGCCCAGTTTGGTATTTTTGCCTCTTTGTTGGGGGCGTTGGCCCTTAACGCGATACCTGGTTTGGACTTTACCTTAAAAGATGCGGCGGCTATTGGCATTATAGGGGGGGCGGACGGGCCGACCGCCATTTATGTGGCTTCCAAGCTGTCGCCGGACCTATTGGGGGCGATTGCGGTGGCGGCCTATTCGTACATGGCTTTGGTGCCTTTAATCCAACCCCCAATTATGCGGGCCTTGACCACTGAAGATGAACGCAAAATTGAAATGAAACAAATGCGTTCAGTCAGTAAAACTGAAAAAATTGTTTTTCCGTTGATGTTATTGTTGTTGACTATCCTGTTGTTGCCTTCTGCCGCGCCGTTAATCGGCATGTTTGCTTTAGGTAATCTGATGAACGCTTGTGGTGTAGTGGAACGGTTAAGCCAGACTGCACAAAATGAATTGATTAATATAGTGACCATTTTTTTGGGTTTGGCGGTAGGCTCAAAGCTCAGCGCCAATGCCTTTTTACAGATGGAAACGCTGGGCGTGTTGGCGTTAGGCGCGGTTGCCTTCGCGATAGGCACAGCGGCCGGTGTCATCATGGCGAAAATTATGAACCGCTTTAGCAGCACTCCGATCAACCCATTGATTGGTGCTGCGGGTGTGTCGGCGGTGCCGATGGCCGCAAGGGTTGCCAATAAGATTGGTTTGGAAAGCAATCCGCATAATTTCTTGTTGATGCATGCGATGGGGCCAAATGTCGCCGGTGTTATCGGTTCCGCAGTTGCTGCGGGTATCCTGTTAAGCCTGGTCAAATAAGCAGCATTGTCAATACCCGTTTTACTGCGCAGCTTGTTGTATGTTTTTGTCGGTGCAACAATGGCTCTGTGTCTGCTGTTACGTTGGTTACCACCGCCAACAACCGTGTTTATGCTTTACCGGCATGCTGAAGACCTGTTCGCAGGACATCCCTATCAAGCCATTGATTATCGCTGGGTTGGGCGTGAAGCAATTTCCGGTCACGCCTTCAAAGCGGCGGTGGCCGCTGAAGACCAGCGCTTCTTCCAACATTCCGGATTTGACTGGCACTCCATTCAAGCATCAATTGATGGCTATACCGAGGGCAACCATCACTTGCGGGGCGCCAGCACCATTACCCAGCAAGTCGCCAAGAACCTCTTTTTGACCCCCGCAAAAAACTTTTTCCGCAAAGGTTTGGAGGTATGGTTTACAGTCTTGCTGGAAGTGTTCTGGGATAAGCAGCGGATACTGGAAACCTATCTCAATATCGCTGAATTTGGCGATCATTTGTTTGGCATAGAAGCCGCTAGCCAGTATTATTTTGGCATTCCCGCCAAACGTCTCAATCGTAACCAAGCCGCCCTTTTGGCCGCGACTTTGCCAAATCCGATCAGGTTTAAGGCCAGTCGCCCATCAAATTATGTTATTAGACGCCAGCAATGGATACTTAGGCAGATGCATAATCTGGGTGGTTGAGCCTCGCAAGCGTTATGACCAAGATACCCACGTTATGATGGGGTTTTGGCCGTGTTTGCCATAGTGGGGTGGCCGGCTTGTCTATGCTGGGCTAACGCCCATTCTACATGCTCCTTGACCAATGCCGACGGGTCCGCCCGCTTTAGTTTTAACGCCTGGATTATTAATGGCGATGTCGGGGCATTGCCCAAAGCGACTGCAATGTTGCGTAGCCAACGTTCATAGCCAATCCGGCGTATCGCCGAACCTTCCGTTTTAGTTAAGAACTCTGTTTCTGTCCAAGCAAAGGCCTCCAGCAACTGTTGGGCATCAAGCCGATGCCTTGGCTTAAAGTCGTGTTCGTTAGTCAGCCGCGCAAATCGGTTCCACGGACAAATAATCTGGCAGTCATCACAGCCGTAAATTCGATTGCCGATGAGCGGGCGTAAGTCTACGGGAATCGGGCCGTGCAGCTCGATAGTGAGATAGGAAACACAGCGCCGCGCATCAACTTGATAGGGTGCAACTATTGCTTGGGTTGGGCAGATTGTCATGCAGGCTGTGCATGCGCCGCAATGTGCCGGGCTTGGCGCGTCAACCGGCAGGGGCAAGTCCGTGTAAATTTCCCCTAGAAAAAACCATGAGCCTGCTTTGCGGTTGATTAAGTTGGAATGTTTGCCTATCCAGCCTAAACCGGCTTTTTCGGCAATCGCTTTTTCCAGCACGGGTGCGCTGTCTACAAAAGCACGATACCCAAAGTTGCCATAACTGCCTTGAATGCGCACGGCCAATTTTTGTAACCGCTGGCGCAGCAACTTATGATAATCACGGCCTAACGCGTAGCGGGAAATATAGGCTGAAAATGGGTCTTCCAAGGCTTTATTTATGGCGGCATCCGTTTCCGGCAAATAGTCCATGCGCACTGAAATAATACGGACAGTGCCGGGTCGCAACTGGGCAGGGCGGCTGCGTTTGCTGCCATGACGGGCCATGTAGGCCATATCGCCATGAAAGTTTTTATCAAGCCAGTTGTTAAGATGCGTTTCTGCGGTTGATAACTCAGTATCGGCAATACCGACTTGTTGAAAACCCAACTCCTGCCCCCACTGCTTAATTTTTAAGGCGAGGGCGGCCATTTCCTCATGGCTGCAATCAACATTCATTGGCAACACTCAGACAGTTAAGCGTT
The DNA here is from genome assembly GCA_002422395.1 of Methylococcaceae bacterium UBA6146. GTDB lineage: Bacteria > Pseudomonadota > Gammaproteobacteria > Methylococcales > Methylomonadaceae > Methylovulum. The sequence goes on from DIUY01000012.1 coordinate 37,359, forward strand.
TTTACCCGAATAAGTTTTATGATTTGTAGTTTGGCCGGAAGGCTTGTGTGCTGGTTTTGGGTTCGTATTTCTGGCAGGGCGAGGCGCACGGGGTGGTTCCGGTGGCATGGGCGGTGGGACATCTGCGGCTTCAAACCCTGCTATTTGGACACGCTTTATTGGTGCGCCTATCAGCTTTTCGACCTGGCGCAACGCGCCGACTTCATCATGGGAAACTAACGAGATTGCCTGGCCTTCTTCGCCCGCCCGTCCGGTACGGCCAATCCGATGCACATAATCGGCGGGCGCCCGTGGCAGTTCATAATTGATTACATGGGGCAGGAGGGCGATATCAATCCCCCGTGCAGCCACATCGGTGGCCACCAGCACTCTAATGTCACCTGCCTTAAAGCCCGATAACGCACTGGTTCTGGCACCCTGGCTTTTGTTGCCATGAATGGCGGCGGCTTTGATGTCGACTTTATTAAGTTTTTCAGTTAGCCGGTTAGCGCCGTGTTTGGTGCTGGTGAATACTAGCACCTGTTGCCAGTCATTCGTTTTTACCAAATGGCACAGCAGCGCTGCTTTATCGGCTTTGTTGCATAGGTAAGCGAGTTGCTCAACGGTTTCGGCAGCGGTGTTACGCGGTGCAACTTCAATTTTTATCGGATTAACCAGCAAGCCCGTGGTCAATTTGCGTATATCTTCCGAAAAGGTCGCTGAAAACAACAGGTTTTGGCGTTTTTTCGGTAGCAGAGCGATAATTTTGCGGATATCCCGAATAAACCCCATGTCAAGCATCCGGTCCGCCTCATCCAACACCAGCGTTTCCACTTTATCCAGCTTGACGGCATTCTGGCTGATCAAGTCCAGCAAGCGGCCGGGTGTCGCCACCAGCACATCAACGCCACCGCGTAACCGCATCATCTGCGGGTTTATCTTAACGCCGCCGAACACAACTTCGATTTTTAGGCGTGGATGTAAATGGACGCCGTATTTGTTGACTGATTCACCGACTTGTGCAGCCAACTCGCGTGTCGGCGTTAATATCAAAACCCGTACCGGACGGTTGGTGCTGTAAGACTTTAGTGCTAGCCGATGCAGAATAGGTAAAGTGAAACCAGCCGTTTTGCCAGTACCCGTTTGTGCGGCGGCAAGCAGGTCGTGGCCTGCTAAAACAGCAGGGATGGCTTGGGATTGGATTGGGGAAGGTGCTGTATAACCGGCATCAGCAATGGCGCGTAATAGTGGATCGGATAGACCGAGGGTGGAAAATGGCATGTTTTTGTGGTTCTCAACGGAAAATTTGCAGATGGCTTGCGCCATTGCAATAGATGTAAAAGAGGGGGGCGAATGCGGATGATAAAGCTTTAATAAAGCGGTTTCTGCGAAAATTACCCTGCTTGCGGTTTTTTAATGAAGGACACGCGCCTTGTTTTCAATAGGCTAGAGTGTTTTCATTTCAGTCGGTAATTATACCTGAATTATAAGGCATTCATAATTAATACTTTAATTGGCAATACCCCCTAAGTAGGGAACAATCAGATCGGCGAATAAAAAAGCCCCAGCTACATATTTTGCAACTGGGGCTTTTTATTTTGGGGGCAATGCTTAAAGCGAAAGCCTTTAAAGCAGTTACATCATACCGCCCATGCCACCCATACCGCCCATGCCGCCCATATCCGGCATGCCATGAGCGCCTTTTTCGTCGCTAGGCGCATCGGCAATCATCACTTCTGTGGTCAGCATTAAGCCGGCAACAGAAGCAGCGTTTTGCAATGCTGTGCGGGTCACTTTCGCTGGATCCAAAATACCCATTTCGATCATGTCGCCGTATTGGCCGGTTGCAGCGTTGTAACCAAAGCTGCCAGTGCCTTTTTGCACTTCGTTAAACACGACCGAAGGCTCATCGCCAGCGTTCGCAACGATTTGGCGTAATGGCTCTTCCATGGCACGACGCAGAATGTTGATACCAACAGTTTGATCGTGGTTGATGCCTTCAAGTCCTGCCAATGCAGACAGTGCGCGAACCAAGGCAGTACCGCCGCCGGCAACAACGCCTTCTTCTACCGCAGCGCGGGTTGAATGTAGGGCATCTTCTACGCGGGCTTTCTTTTCTTTCATTTCGATTTCAGTTGCCGCGCCGACTTTGATTACCGCAACACCGCCGGCCAATTTAGCCAAGCGTTCTTGCAATTTTTCTTTGTCGTAGTCAGAAGTCGCTTCTTCGGCTTGGGCACGGATTTGTGCAACACGGCCTTTGATTTGCTCTTCAGAACCTGCGCCATCAATAATGGTGGTGTTTTCTTTAGTGATTTGAACGCGTTTTGCAGTGCCTAATTGTGACAGCTCTGCTTTTTCCAGGCTCAAACCCACTTCTTCGGAAATGACAGTGCCGCCAGTCAATACGGCGATGTCTTCCAACATGGCTTTACGACGGTCGCCGAAACCTGGCGCTTTAACAGCGGCAACTTTAACGATGCCGCGGATGGTGTTGACAACCAGAGTTGCCAGCGCTTCGCCTTCAACGTCTTCCGCAACAATCAATAATGGGCGGCCTGATTTGGCTACGCCTTCCAAAATTGGCAACATTTCACGGATGTTGGAGATTTTTTTGTCATAAACCAGAATCATCGGGTCGTCTAATTCGACGCTCATGTTTTCTTGTTTGTTGATGAAGTAAGGTGACAAATAGCCACGGTCAAACTGCATGCCTTCAACGACGTCTAACTGGTTGTCCAAGCCTGAACCTTCTTCAACCGTGATAACGCCTTCTTTGCCGACTTTTTCCATTGCTTCTGCAATGATTTGGCCGACTGACTCATCGGAGTTAGCCGAGATTGTACCGACTTGGGCAATGGCTTTGTTATCGGTGCAAGGGGTTGCAGAAGCCACAATCGCTTCAACGGCTTTAGTCACGGCTAGATCTATACCGCGTTTCAAGTCCATTGGATTCATGCCGGCCGCAACGGCTTTCAAGCCTTCGTTGACGATAGATTGCGCCAATACAGTTGCAGTAGTAGTGCCGTCACCAGCAACATCAGAAGTGTGCGAAGCCACTTCTTTAACCATTTGCGCGCCCATGTTTTCGAATTTGTCTTTTAATTCGATTTCTTTAGCAACCGATACACCGTCTTTAGTGATAGTTGGTGCGCCGAAACTTTTGTCTAAAATCGCGTTACGGCCTTTAGGGCCTAAGGTTACTTTTACTGCGTTTGCTAAAATGTTTACACCACGTGCCATACGGACACGCGCGTCATCACCAAATAATACGTCTTTTGCTGCCATTTTTAATTCCTGATTCGTTTGTGTGTGCTTAAGTTATATGAATAAGCGATTTCTTATTGGGCTTAGGCTTAGCCTAAAATGCCCATGATGTCTTCTTCACGCATAACGATGAGATCTTCACCGTCAACTTTAACTTCGTTACCCGCGTATTTTCCGAACAACACTTTGTCGCCGGCCTTAACTTCTAAGGGGCGTACAGTACCATTATCCAGCGCTTTGCCATTACCTACCGCCAACACAACGCCTTGGCTTGGTTTTTCGGCAGCTGATCCGGGTAATACAATACCCCCCGCAGTAGTGGTTTCTTCTTCAACGCGTTTGACAATCACTCGGTCGTGTAACGGACGTATATTCATCTATATCTCCTAACATTAAAATAAAGGGTTGAAAAATTATTAGCACTCGCTATTAATGAGTGCTAATGATAATGAGCTTTTGCAGTGTGTCAAGTTCTTTGGCATCATCTTTCCCTCCTCCCCATAAACACCAAGGCTTATGAACGACAACCAATTATTACGCTACAGTCGCCAGATCATGCTGCCGCAGATTGATATTGACGGGCAACAAAAACTCCTCGCCGCTAACGTGTTAATTGTTGGCGCAGGGGGCTTAGGTTCGCCGGCGTCAATATATCTCGCTGCGGCCGGTGTTGGTAATATCACTATTTATGACGATGATGTGGTGGATTTATCCAATTTACAAAGACAGATTGCTCATCACACGCCTGATATAGGGATGGAAAAAGTTATTTCAAGCAGGCAAACGCTGAATAGTTTAAATCCTGAAGTTAACGTCAGTGCGTTTAGGCAACGGCTGGCAGGTGAGCAACTTGCTGTGGAAGTCATTAATGCGGACGTGGTGCTGGATTGCAGTGATAATTTTGCCACCCGTTTTGCGATTAATAAGGCCTGTGTCGATTATCAAAAACCTTTGGTTTCAGGTGCGGCTATACGCTTTGAAGGGCAAGTGTCAGTCTTTATGCCGAGTAAAAACGATAGCCCTTGCTATAACTGCCTTTATCACAGTGAGGGCGAAGAAATGCTCAATTGTGCGACCAATGGTGTTATTGCGCCAATTACCGGCATTGTGGGGAGTGTCCAGGCGCTCGAAGCGATAAAGTTGATAATAGGTATAGGGAACACGTTAATTGGCCGTCTGTTGTTGATAGACGGCTTGACAATGGAATTTAATGTGATGAAATTTAGAAAAAATCCAGCATGCCCAACGTGCGGAAGTTAAAAGGTTGCAGCGGGCTTTTCAGGCGAGGGCTGAAAAGCCCGTCAACAAGCGCGGTTTATTTTTTGGCTAACCGGCTTTTAACAAAATGGATGGCTGTTTCCGCCAGATCATTAATAAACGACGGTTTATCGCCATGCGGTTCTGTTTCACCGAATGGTTCGGCATTTTTTTGCGTGAATTTATAAATAAAATAACCTAAGGGTGCAAATGCAGCCCCAGCAACAATGAACATAACCACGAACAGCTCAGTGACATCACCCATGATTCCTCCTCAAAATGTTTAAAATCAATTCTCTTATTATTTTTAGGTGAAATCGGATAATACACCTATCTGATTTAAAAAAACATCTTGTCATATTGAGGTGATATTGCAAATTGTCCAGGCAAGTTTTGGGTAAATGAGACATCCCCGATTTTATGCCACCCCCGCCATATTAAGACGGGTTATTCAGTGCCCGGCATACTCACTTGTGTCCCTAGCCAGTCTTGCAAAAAATCCAAGAAACGTCTGACTTTGGCGGATAAATATTTTCTATGCGGATATACGGCATTAATATCTAAAGGCGGCAGGGTGTAGTTTTCCAGCACAACTTTTAGTTTGCCTTTTTCAATGTCCCGGCTGACAACATAAGAGGCAAGCATGACAAGGCCCAAGCCATCAATTGCCGCAATACGTATTGCATCGGCGACATTGGCCTGCATCCGGCCCGACACATTGATCACGGTATAGCCGGTCTCCCCTTTGAATTGCCATTTATTCCTAGGCGAACTCGCCCAGTTGACAAGGCAGCTATGCGCCAGCAGATCTTCAGGGATTTCAGGGACTCCATAACGGGCCAGATAAGCGGGCGATCCGCAAACAACCATGGATGAACTGGCCAGCCTTCGTGCGACCATGCTGGTGTCATCGAGTGTGCCTAAACAAATCGCAATATCAATGCCTTCGTCAATCAAGTCGCCATGATTGCTCTGCAAAATTAAGTCGACGGTTAAATCAGGGTATATTTTTAGAAACGCAGCGACTGCACGGGTAATATGGCTAGCGCCGATAACTGGCGGTGCGCTGATTTTTAACACCCCACGCGGTTCAGTCTGCAAATGTGTCACCGCCGCTTCCATTTCTTCAACATCAAGCAATACCTGCTGGCAGCGTTCAAGATAAGATGCGCCGACATCGGTAAGGCTTAAGCTGCGCGTTGTCCGGTTAAACAAACGCGTACCTAAACTGTTTTCAAGTTGCATGATATGTTTGGTCGCCATTGCTCTGGAAATGTCCAATTCACGGGCCCCTCCAGCAAAGCTCCCCGCTCTGGCGACGCGTACAAATACATTCATGCTTGTTAATTTATCCACTGAACTTCCCCATTATTCTGGCAATAATAAATTTTCTGGCATATTAAAGTACCTATTTGATGTTTGGTCTGAAATTCTGTTTATGTGGGCAAAATGGTGCGTGCTGGATAATTTTGCAGCGATTATCTTAATTGATGCCGATAAGATAGGCTTCCTGGGTTACCGGAAATGCGCCTGTTTGCCACAATGTTGAATTAAAATCCTTGACTTTTATATTGTTTATTTTTAGTAAACAATTCATTTAATATTTTGTGTATTGTATACAAAAAATATCTCTGTATAGTAGCTTACAAGTTAATAAGAAGACCGAACTTGCTAAGCATCCCCATGAATTTACGGGTAAATTTTCTAACATTTTACAGGACATAAACAATGAACGACTTTAAAAAAGACATATTGATTGGCTTAATGTTTATTGCCGGTATTTGGAGTTTCATTTCCGGACAATTTATTTTCTCAACCGTATTGTTTGCTAGTGCGGCTATCTATAGCAATATTGTCATGAGAGCGCAACTGAAAAGCTAAACGCTAACGATTTAACTACCTCCTGGTGTTATACCCACAAGCAGCCACTCCTCAATAAATCGCTGCTTGATTTTTCGCCTCTCTTTGCGGGTCTTCTGCACTGAGAGGTTTTTTTTGCCTATTGAAAACAGGACAAGCGCTCACTTTGTTGCTTTTGTTGGGCGGGGCACGTTTTAAAAGGATAGTGTGGCAGGCTTAGGCTTAAAGAAAGTGATGATGCCAGTAAATGTACGGATAATTTCTGACGTGTGCTGTGAAACGAATGTTAATTAGGCATAGTCTCCTTATTTTGTTGCAATGTGCAATCATGCAGGTTTTGTTTTTATCAACGGCTATCATAGGGGGTGATAATGGCTAAGTTTTGGTTGGCGCTGTTCTTTTCGGTACTGATATGGTCTGTTGTTAATCCTAAGGATTACCTGACGTGGCTACTGGAAGCCGCGCCTGCGCTTATCGGTTTTGTTGTGCTGGCGGCCACCCGCAAGCGCTTTGAATTGACGCGCCTGACCTATGGTTTGATCCTGATCCATAGCATCATCTTAATGATAGGCGCACATTACACCTATGCCGAAGAACCGTTATTCAATTGGATAAAGGAGGTGTTTGATCTTGAACGCAATAATTACGACAAACTTGGGCATATTGCCCAAGGTTTTGTGCCGGCCATCATCACTAAAGAAGTTCTTTTCAGAAAAAAGATTGTTAACGGTTCTTCGTGGCTTAATTTTTTGGTTATATGCGTTTGCTTGGCAATTAGCGCTGTATACGAGCTGATTGAATGGTGTGCCGCATTGCTTAGTGAACAAGCCACAGAAGCTTTTTTGGGCATTCAGGGGTATGTGTGGGATACGCAATCGGATATGGCTTACGCGCTACTCGGCGCAATAGTGGCGTTGCTCACTTTGAGCCGGGAGCTTGACAAACAAATCGGCGGGTTAAAAACGCCGGTAACTGCCATCAATAAGTTATCAGTCCCTGAAGTCAAATAAATTGATGTTGGCGATTGCTTTGTTCCGCACCAATGCGCCGCACAGTGGTTGGCCGCATGGCAAGTTAATATCGGCTATACGCCATGCGGATGTTTGCCCGTAATCGTCGGGCAGATTTAAAAACATGCCTGGATTGGCCGGGTCGATTACACAAGCTTTTAAACCTAAGGCAATGCCGCGCCCCGTGGCTTTTACAAAAGCCTCTTTTTTTGTCCAAAAACAGTAAAACGCGACAGTTTTTTCCGATTCTGGAAGCTGATGCCAGTATGCCGCTTCAACATCGGCAAAACATTTACCAACCAAAAGCGCCAAATTGCTTCTGGGTTTGCAGTGTTCAATATCAACGCCCAGCTGGCAATTTTGTGCCACGGCAATCATCAAGTTATTGGCCGTATGTGATAGGTTGAATGCCAAGCCAGGATAATCGGCAAGATAAGGTTTGCCGTGGGGCGCTTTTTTAATGTTTATCTGCTCAGGCGGTTGGCCAAGATAACGCGATAAAACACCGCGCAGGCGGCCATGCACCTCAACATAACGTTGCCGCAATAACGGGTTTGCCAACTTTCCGGCATGGGTGCGCTCGGTTGCGTCGAGCAGCGGCCAATAATGCTGATACGCCGATTCAACGACCGCCAGTTCGCCATGCCACAGGTCGACGTTATCGCCGTTAATGCTTGACAACGGCACGCCCTTCGCCACGAGGATCACTGGCCGCCGTTAATGCTTGGGTTTGTTTATGCAACTGCACGGCTTGCATATCCCCGAAACGGTAGCGAGCGGTTTTAAGCACGTGCCCCAATCCAATCAGTTTGTGTTGTTGTTCTGGCGTTAACGCGCCTGGCTCATATTCCAATATGTCAGGGATAAATTGATGATGGAAACGCGAGGCCTTTACCCACGAGTCCGGCCCGTTGCCGACGGCAAAATCTAACGAGGCCAGCAGCACCATCGACGGGATGCGGCTGCCGCCTGGTGTGCCCAGAGCCGCTATGCGTTGGTTATCTTCCAGAAACGTGGGGGTCATGCTTGACAACATCCGTTTACCAGGCGCAATCGCGTTAGCAACGCCGCCAACCAGCCCGTAGCCATTTAATGCACCTGCCTGACTGGAAAAATCATCCATTTCGTCATTCAGCAATACACCGGTGCCTTCGGCGACAAAGCCCGAACCGAACGGGAAGTTGATGCTGAGCGTTGCCGCCACGCGGTTGCCTTCGGCATCTATAATGGAAAAATGCGTGGTGTTGTCACCTTCCGGTTGCTCCGCCATGTCGCCGGATAAGTAGCCGCTTGGCAAGGTTTTATCAGTGCGTAAGCTGCTGCGTAAACCTGCGGCATAATCCGCATCCAGTAATCGGGCAATGGGAATGGCAGTAAAATCGCTGTCGCCCAGATACAAAGCCCGGTCATGGTGGGCACGGCGCAAGGCTTCGGCGACCAGATGCGCACGGGTGACGCCGTCTCTTTGTTGCAAGTCGTAAGCGGACAAAATGTTTAATGTTTCAAGCAGCACGATACCGCCGGATGACGACGGCGGGACTGTGGTTATTTTGATGCCGTGATAATTGCCGCTCAGTGGTGTGCGCTCGATGACCTGATAAGCGTCGAGGTCTTGCTGGCTCCAGATGCCGCCCGCTTTATTGACACTGTTGAGCAATTTGTCGGCGATGTCACCGCGATAAAAACCCCTGCGGCCCGATTCGGCCAAGCGTGTTAAGGTGTGTGCCAAGTCGGGTTGTTTCAGAACGGAAAAAGCGGGGGGGGCTTTGCCGCCAGGCAAGAAAATCGCCGCAGTTTGAGGGTATTTTTTTAGCACGTTAGCTCTAAATTTAAGCATTTTCAAATACTTACCACCAACGGCAAACCCCGTTTGCGCATAACGGATGGCGGGAGCCAAGCTTTTAGACAGCGGCAGCTGGCCATATTTTTCTGATAAATGCACCAGTGCCGCAGGCAATCCCGGAATGCCCGCCGCTAGCGGGCCGTCCAGCGACAAGCGGGGAATGATTTTACCGTCCCCATCCACGAACATATCTTTATGCGCCGCCAGCGGCGCTTTCTCACGGCCATCAATCACCGTTTCAAACTGATCGCTAGCCCTGTGCAACAACCAATAACCGCCGCCGCCCAACCCGGAACCCGTCGGCTCCACCACCGCTAAGGCGGCGCTAACAGCGACCGCCGCATCAAACACATTACCGCCGTTATGGATAATTTCAAATCCGGCCTCGGTAGCCAATGGATGGGCGCTTGCTATGGCCACTTTTTGCGTGCCGCCATATGTTGTAACAGTCCAGCAAACAGTAAGTGCGAGGACAATATAATATTTTTTTGACATTGTTATCTGATCGGGTGTTAGGGGATGGTTGCATTCTAGCAAGGGACTTGGTGATCTGCTAAGGCAATAGGGCATTTATTGGGGTGTTCCGTCCCGTTTAGCTGGCGGATTCATTGAATTGACACGGAATTTTCATCAAACCGTCAATTTTTTGCAGTGTACTAGATCGCTCATTCAACCACTATAAGAGAATGTTTATGACTATCACAACCCCCCGTATGCTGTTAGCGGTGCCCTTTATAATTGTTGGCACCCTCGCTATCAACTCAATTGCATGTGCTGCCCGCCCTCCCGTTATGGAGCAAGGCATTCAGTTTGGTGATCTGAACAAAGGCCGTGTTATGGTCTGGAGCCGTTCCAACCGCGATGCACGGATGATGGTGGAATATGCGTTTAATGAGCAGTTCACTGATTCCAAAATCATCCGTGGACCCTATGCGTTAGGTGGCACAGACCATACTGCGCGTCAAGAATTGGCCGGACTGCCTGGTGGCACTGATGTGTTTGTAAAGGTTTGGTTTGAAGATTTAAGCAATGACCGTAAAAAAAGCGAACCGGTGACGGGTCATTTTCATACCATAGGCAGCCGCGATAACGTCCGTTTTGTCTGGGGTGGTGACACCGCCGGTCAAGGTTGGGGGATTAATGAAGCTTTCGGTGGTATGAAAATTTACGAAGCCATGCGCCAAGTAAAGCCTCAGTTTTTTATCCACAGCGGCGATAATATTTATGCGGATGGAGTCATCAATGAATCCGTAATCGCTGAAAACGGGCAAATTTGGACTAATATTGTCACCCCTGAAGTCTCTAAAGTTGCCGAAACGCAGGCTGAGTTTCGTGGCCGCTATAAATATAACCTGCTGGATGCAAACGTCCGGGCCTTCAATGCTGAAGTGCCGCAAATCTGGCAATGGGACGACCATGAAGTGGTCAACAACTGGTCTGACTCCAAAGACCTGAGCGGTGACCCCCGTTACACTATCAAAGATGTGCCGTTGTTGGTCGCTAGGGCGGCCACCGCTTTCCAGGAATATAGCGCCCAACGCCCGCATAATTCGCAAGAAGCTGGTCGTGTTTACCGGAAAATTTCTTATGGTCCGTTACTGGATGTGTTTGTTCTCGACATGCGCAGCTACCGGGGGCCCAATACCCATAACCTGCAAACTGAAGAAGGTCCGGAAACTGCATTTTTGGGCAATGAACAAGTGGCTTGGTTAGAAAACAACCTGAAAAACTCTAAGGCGGTTTGGAAAGTTATTGCCGCTGATATGCCGGTTGGCCTTAACATCAGTGATGATTTTGCCAACAACCCGCCGCAACGCTGGGAAGCTATCGCTAATGGCAATGACGGCCCGGCGGCAGGCCGCGAGCTGGAAATGGCCCGTCTGTTAAGCGATATTAAAGCCGCAAACATTAAAAATATCGTTTGGTTGACGGCCGATGTGCATTACGCCGCCGCGCATTATTACGACCCGACAAAAGCGGCATCCAATAATTTTAAAGGCTTCTGGGAATTTGTGGCCGGCCCTTTAAATGCTGGTTCATTCGGGCCTAACAGCACTGACGGCACATTTGGCCCACAGGTTAAATTTGTTAAAGCGCCGCCCGCAGGCCAAGTCAATCTGTCGCCTTTTGCAGGCTTGCAGTTCTTTGGTGAAGTCAATATTGACAGGAAAACCCAGGCTATGACGGTCGATTTAAAAGACCTTTATGGTGCTTCTGTGTACTCTAAAACGCTGGCTGCCGAGTAAATAGCGGTCTGCAACTAACCCGTCCGGATTAATCCGGACGGGTTTTTTATACCTGAAGAAATTGTCTGTGGAGGCCGCCCGTTCCTGCATTTCCCATCGACTCGCGCTATAATCTTGGCTTTCTCCACCAACCGGAAGCCGCTATCATGGGCTTGGCTCTCAAAGACACCCATTATTATTGTTACCGCGATTACCTCACTTGGCCAGACGATGGCCGCTATGAGCTGATTGACGGCGTGGCCTATGCCATGGCGCCGGCGCCTGATTTGCCGCATCAGGATATTGTCGGGGAAGTTTATTTCCAACTTCGCCAAGCCTTAAAAGGCAAACCCTGCCGTGCGTTTATAGCCCCGCTCGATGTCCGCCTACCCAAACATAACGAAGTTGATGAACACATTGATACAGTCGTCCAGCCTGATGTTTTGGTGGTGTGTGATGCCGATAAGCTTGACCGGCGCGGTGTGCGTGGCGCACCGGACTGGATTTTGGAGGTGCTGTCGCCCTTCACCGCAGGCCACGACCAAATTAAAAAACGCCAGCTTTATGAACGTCATGGCGTTAAGGAATACTGGCTCGTGCATCCGGTCGATAGAGTGCTGACCATTTATCGTTTGGTCAATAATGAATTTGGCAAACCTGAATTGTACGAATTACAAGGCGGCACACCGATCGCCGTGTTGGACAACCTGATGATTGTTTGGGACGAACTTGCCGCCCGTCTGCCTAACCATTACTAACCCACATCCTATTTTGACTAATGAAAAATTCTTACCCGCTTTTAACTGTTTTTGCAGTCTTATTATCCGCCTGTGACCAATCCGCTGAAGTCCAAAAAATCGCCGGTTATGCACAAGGCACCACGTACCATGTCAGCTTTTGGTCAGCACAAGCTCCCGATAGATTGGCGATAAAAAAAACAGTTGATGAAGAATTCGACCGGATTGACAAATTGCTCTCCAATTACCGTCCTGATTCTACCCTTGAACAGTTTAATGCCAACCTCAGCACTGAAGCGCAAGCCGTCCCTGAAGAAATTGTCAGCCTCATTGAACAGGCGCGGGTTGTCAGCGAAGCCAGCCACGGCTGTTACGATTTGACCATTAAACCGCTGTTTGAACTCTGGGGATTTAAAGGCGAGCAACTCACCCCGCCCGATGCCCAATCACTTGAAGCCACTTTGCAACAAGTCGGTTTTGGCCAGCTTGAAGTGGTCGATTCCAGCCATTTACGCAAACGTATTCCCGCCTTGAGCGTTGACATTTCTTCGATTGCCCAAGGTTATAGCGTAAAACAGATCGCCGGTTTATTGGCCCGGCAGGGCATTAACGATTATCTGGTGGAAATCGGCGGCGAGCTGGAAACGCGTGGCAAAAAACCGGACGGGCAACCTTGGCGGGTCGCGCTGGAAAAACCCTTGTCAGGCGAACGCACGATGCAGAAAGTGTTGACCATCAATAGCGCCGAACCTTTTGCGGTCATGACTTCGGGCACTTACCGGCATTATTTTGATGACAACGGTAAGCGTTATAGCCATATCCTAGATGCCAAAACCGGTGCGCCAGTAGACCATAACACCGTCTCGGTCACCGTGTTCCATAATGACCCCACCCAAGCGGATGCGTGGTCCACTGCTTTGTTATGCTTGGGCCGGGCAGCGGGCATCGAAGCCGCCGACAAGGCGGGCATAGCGGCTTTGTTTATCGAGCAGCAGGGCGAGGCGTTTAATGAGTATTCCAGTGCGTCGTTGACGGGTTTGGATGCGGTGACGATTAAATAAAATGGTGGTCGGTCAAGTTTGCAGTTGCAGGTGAAAGGTGGCGTGCAAACTTGGGTTTGCGTCAGCCGCCGGATTTAACCCGCTACCCATGACCCTCATGTGTTCACTCATTCTCTGATTTGCCGCTAAAATCCTTTTTAAGCTTGGTAAATTGCAGCAGTTGGGTTTCAATCTGGCCATTAACTGATTCTGGCGGATAGTTGCCTTGTTCGTTAAGGTCACCTGCTTCTATGCCGGTCAGCAATTCCATTGTTTCATCCACGGTGGACACGGCGTAGATATGGAACTGATCGGCTTGCGCGGCATGGACGACATCCCACCGTAACATTAGGTGTTTGATGTTGGTTGCAGGGATGATGACGCCTTGGGTTCCGCTCAGGCCTTTTTGGGCGCAGATATCGAAAAAGCCTTCAATTTTTTCATTAACCCCGCCTATGGGTTGCACATTGCCCAGTTGGTTGACCGAGCCTGTGACGGCAAGGTCTTGTCTTAGGGCAATCTGGGCAAGGGACGATAAAACCGCGCACAGCTCAGCCAGTGAGGCGCTGTCGCCTTCAATAGCACCGTAAGATTGTTCGAACACCAAGCTGGCGGCGATTGAGAAAGGGCTTTTGCGGGAATAGCGTGCGGCAATAAAGCTCGATAAAATCAACACGCCTTTTGAGTGGATAGCGCCGCCCAGCTCAGTTTCGCGTTCAATATCAACCACCTTGCCATTACCCAGCCGAGTTGTTGCGGTGATGCGTGAAGGTTGGCCAAAACTGAATTCGCCCAGCTGCAATACCGAAAGGCCGTTGATCTGGCCTGCCACTTTGCCTTCCGTGTCAATCAATACGGTGCCACGGTGGATATTTTCATACAGCTTTTCGCGTATTTTGTCCAACCTGTGGGTTTTATGGTCAATCGCTTGTTGCACGTCGCTGTTGGTGATATGCAGATGGCCGTTATCTGCCGCCCAATGGTCGGATTCCGTTAATAAATCTTGGATACTGCGCAAATGGATCAGCAGTTTTTCGGCGTCGCCGGACATTCTGGCGCTGTGTTCGATAACCCGGGCGACGGCATTTTGGCTTAGTGGGCGTAGTTTTTCACGTCGGGCAATAGTGGCCAGTAAGCGGGCGTAGTCGAGCCTGTCATCGTCTCTAGCCACTGATTTATCAAAATCGGCAGCGACTTTGAAAAGATCGTGAAATTCAGGATCGTACTCGCTCAATAAATAATAAATCAGCGGGTCGCCGCAAAGTATTATTTTTACCTGAAGTGGGATTGGCTGCGGCTCCAACGACGCGGCACTGATTAAGCTAAGCGCCCGCTCCAGCGATTCAACACGGATTTCACCGGCCTGCAAAGTCCTTTTTAGCGTTTCCCAAGCATACGGTTGGAACAATAGCTTACGGGCGTCAAGAAGGAGGTAGCCGCCATTGGCCTGATGCAGTGCCCCCGGTTTTATCATTGTAAAATCAGTGACTAACGAACCCATATAGGCTTGATGGTCGATGCGCCCGAGAAGGTTGCTGTAATTTGGGTGATCTTCATAAATGACCGGTGCAGATTGCTTATCGCTAAAATCCACTATCAGATTAACGTGGTAGCGTTTAAACGGGTCGGGTTCTTGCGGCATTTCCATAAAAGGGAACACCTTTTCTCCATGCGGTAAAAAATCCCGGACATGGTCGATAATATCTTTTTGCACGTCTTTCAGATAGGCCAATACGGCCTCTTGCTTGGCATATTTTTCAATCAATTCATCGATTGAGTGGTTGACCGCCAGTTCAGCAGTTTCGCGGTTAAGTGCTTGCAGTTTGCGTTTGGTTTCCTTGCGCCAGACGGGGAATTTCTTTAATAATTTTGCCAAACGTTCCTGTAGCTCAATGATAGCTGCTTGTATTTCATGCTGTTTGTCCTTATCAAACGTAGCGAATTCTTCGGGGCTAATTTCCTTGTTTTCTTTATCGGCAGGTGCAAAAGAGTAACCCGTGGGCGTTTCGGCGAGGATGACATGCGCATTGGCGGCACTGTCACGCAATTCGCTTAACTCACTGATTTCACGATGGCGGGACTGGCTTTCAATTTCGCCGGCCCGCGAGCGGTATTCGTCACCGTCAAACGCGGCGGGTATTGCCACGCTTAATTCGTCAATCAATGCTTCCATGTCTGCTTTAAAAGCTTTGCCTTGGCCCGGAGACAGCCCTATTGCCACGGGTTTTGCCGGTTGCCTGAAGTTATTGACATAGCACCAGTCTGAAGGGGCGGCCTGGCGACCAGCTTCGTGTTCGGCCAATTGCCGGACCGCCGTTAATTTCCCAGTACCCGCAGGCGCCATGGCGAAAATGTTGTAGCCAGTCTTATGGATGCGGATGCCGAATTTAATGGCATCTATCGCACGCTCTTGGCCAACGGTGATCTCTATGTCTTCAAGGTCGTTGGTGGTGGCAAATTGTAATTGCCCAAGGTTGCAAGGCTTATAGAGCTGTGTAGCCGTTAACGGAGTATTTTTCATAGGGTATCCACTGGGTGAGGGAAGCGCTGTTTTACGATGATGACGAATATACTATGTGCGGGCGGTTGAGCCAAAGAACTTGCCTTGGCAGTTGGTAAGATGTAGGCATTTTGGCGCAGGGGCAAAAACCTATTTTTTGGTAATGGTAAAGCCATAACAGTTGTCGGGTGGCGTATCCTGCCGAACAACCGTCAATGAACGGTTACCAATTAGCGGCATTGTTATTTATGGAAATGGTGGGTTGGGCACACCTCATTTCTTAAACTGATAACTGGCCAGTTAGCGTTTTTGGCGAACAGCGCCAGTTTTTCATCAGGATCAACGGCAACGGGGCGGTCCACTAGCTTAAGCAAGGGCAGGTCATTGTGCGAATCGCTATAAAACCAGCTGCCTTGCAGGGATTCGGTTGAGTTTTTCAACCAAGCTTCCAGTAACTTCACTTTACCGTCCTGAAAACAGGGGATATCGACAAATCCGCCGGTGTATCTGCCATCGACAAATTCCGGCGTTGTCGCCAGCAAATTGGTTATGCCGTACAGCTGCACAATGGGTTCGGTGACAAAACGGTTGGTGGCGGTGATAACCAGCAAGGTGTCGCCTTGCGCCCGGTGCTTGTCAATAAGTTGTTGGGCGGGTTTAAGGAGCAGTGGCGTGATGATGTCGCGGACAAATTGTTCGCGCCATAAGTACAGTTGTTCGGGCAGGTTCTCGGCCAAAGGGCGCAACGAAAAGCCCAGGAATTCAACAATATCTAAAGTGCCTTGTTTGTAATCGTCATAGAATTTTTCGTTGGCGCGTTCATAGTGGGCTTTATCGACCACCCCCTGGTCGACCAGAAATTGTCCCCATAAATAGTCGCTGTCATCACCTATCAGCGTGTTATCCAAATCAAAAATAGCTAAACTCATATCGGTCCTGTGTTAAGTCATTAAAAAGCCTGCCCACTATGGTGTAAGCACTTTTTTTATGGAACAATGGCAAGATTACAAATACTACCTTACCTCGCCACACTATATCAAACGCATCATTTTAGATAAGGGTGAGGTAAAAAAACACAGGTTTTAACATGATAGACTCTAAAGGATACCGGCCTAATGTCGGGATCATCCTTTGCAATGACGAGGGTCGCGTATTTTGGGCAAAGCGGATGGGTGTGGATGCCTGGCAGTTTCCGCAAGGTGGGATTAATCAAAACGAAGACCCAGAAGCCGCGATGTACCGGGAATTGTGGGAAGAAACAGGGTTGCAGCAACAGCATGTAGAAGTGTTGGGGCGCACCCGCTATTGGCTTAGGTATCGCTTACCGGAACGTTATATACGCAAAAACTCACTCCCTTTGTGTGTCGGACAAAAGCAGATATGGTTTATGCTGCGGTTGGTCTCTGCCGATTCCAATGTCCGCTTCGACCATTGTGCCAAACCTGAATTTGACAGTTGGCGCTGGGTGGATTATTGGGAGCCGCTAAACGATGTCGTCTATTTTAAGCGCAAGGTTTACCAAAAAGCGATGAGTGAATTGGGCGTGATTCTGGAGATGCGGGGCATCCCTATTGATGTGGCCGGTTATTTGGCTAAACACAAAAAAACCAGCAATAGCAAATCTCAGAGCGTGTCTTAAAAACGCTATAGCGGCTTGTAAATTGGTTTCTCAGTAACCCTCATTATCCAACTGCAACCCGACTAACGGCCTGGGCAAACGTGTCACACGGGTGTCGAGCCGGCCATTTGCATACAGTTGGATCAGGCGATAGCCCGGGGCGGCCTTGTCAATACTGAAGTGTGGGCTGGCCGGCGTAAACTGAAAGCAGGTTGAGGGTGTGCCCAACATGCGTACCGAACCCGTTGTAATGTCCATCACTTGATGAATATGCCCGCAGACAACAGCCTTCACTTGCGGGAATGGCTTGATTAACGCCAACAATTCTTGGCTGTTTTCTATCATCATAGTGTCCATCCAGCTGCTTTGCGTGGGTAGACAATGGTGATGCATGGCAATAAGCGCATGGTGGCGTGGATAATCATTTAAACAAGACGCCAAAAATGCCAACTCCTGATCGGCTAAACGACCGCTGGGTGAACCGGCTATCTGGCTGTTTAAGCCGATGATTTGCCAGTTGTTTAAAAACACCTGCTTGCGGCAGTTGACTTGTGTGGTCGCCAATAATTGCTGCATGAGGGCATAATCATCATGGTTGCCAGGCAAGCAGATGCACGGTATGTCCAGCGGATTAAGGCTGTTTAACAGTTGCTGATAGCTAGCCCGACAAGGTTCTTGGGCAAGGTCGCCCGTCAGCAGGATCAAGTCAACGGCGGAGTGTTCGGCAAGCGCCATGTCCAGCACGGCATGAAAATAATGCGCCGTGTTGACACCCAACATGGTTGCGTCAGGGCTGGCAAGCAAATGGAGGTCAGTCAGCTGTAGCACTGATAGGCACTTAGTCGTTAGGGTCATCGTCAGGGATTAGTTTATATCTTTATAAAGCACTTTAGACTTTCTGGCCGGATTGTAAAGCGCTTTGAGTGGCTTGGGTAAACTGTCCACATCACCCGGCAAAAAACCCCGTTCGATAAACCAGTGCATGGTTTGCGTTGATAGCACGAACAACCTTTTTAAACCTAACTGCCTGGCTTTACGGTAAACATAATCAAGCATCCGGTTGCCGCGCGTTGACCGTTGGTAATCCGCATGTACAGCAACACAGGCAATTGCCCCAAACTGGCCTTGCGGATTAGGATGCAAGGCGGTGCAGCCGATAATAAGCCCGTCCCGCTCGATGACAATATAATCGGCAATCTCCATTTCAATTTTTTCTCTGGAACGTTTGGCCAAAATACCTTGCTGTTCCAACGGCTTGATAAGCTCCAGAATGCCGCCTATATCGGCCAACGTGGCAGGGCGCAATTCTTCAAAAGGGGTTGAGCTGATCAACGTGCCGACACCGTCACGGCTAAACAATTCCAACAACAACGCGCCATCTTGGGTCCGGTTGATAAGATGCACGCGTGCCACCCCTGCTTGGCAGCTTTGCATGGCTGCCTTAAGCGGCATACTGATGGCATCGTCCAATTCAGGATGTTGCATCAGAAAAGCAGCCGCTTCGGTGGTCGTCATTTGTTGGATTTGTGTGCCATGCGCGGGATCGCAACAACTCTGTTCGGTTAATAAAATTAACTTTTCCGCTTGTAACGCGATAGCAACGGCGGTGGCAACTTGTTCGGCGGACAAATTAAACACTTCCCCACTAGGCGAATAACCTACGGGCGAAATCAAGACGACGTTATCCTGGTCAAGTTGTTGATGGATTGCCACACTGTCGATACGGCGCACCTCGCCCGTGTGGCAATAATCCACCCCGTCAATCACGCCTAGCGGCTTAGCGGTGACAAAATTGCCGGAGGCGACTTTTATTTTCGCACCCGCCATCGGCGAGTTTGCCAAGCCTAACGAGAGTAATGCCTCAATCTCCACACGTACTAATCCCGCCGCTTCTTTTACGCATTGCAAAGCGAGGTCATCAGTGATGCGTAAGTTCTTGCTAAATTGGGGGGCGCTATCGAGCTTGTTAAGGCGCTGGTCGATTTGTGGGCGGATGCCATGCACCAGCACCAGCCGTATGCCCAAACTGTTAAGCAAGGCAAAGTCATGGACATGGTGGTCAAAATCATCAGCCAACACCGCTTCGCCGCCGAAAGAAACCACAAAAGTTTTGTTGCGGTGGGCATGGATGTAAGGGGAGGAGGCTCTGAACCAGTTGACGAATTCGTTTTGTGGGGTCATGTTTTTTCGTGGTTTGTAAGACGATTTATCGTGCCAGACAGACACTGTCGTTCAGTTCAATCAACTGGCTATACCACGCGGAGAAATGTCGGCATTCAGCTAATAATTTATCGATTCCTATTGCTTGGATAGCTAATGCGCCGTGCAATGTTTTGCGGAAATTAGGGGTATGTAAACTTTTTTCTAAGTGCGCCGAAGGCTTGGTTTCATAACCGTCATTAATGTGTTCGGGTGTTTCTACGCTGTCACGAATAGCTTGTAAGCGCTGGGTTGCCATAGCCCAACTGTTTTCAATAGCGGTTAATTGGGCAATATCAGAAAACAATAAGCCTTCAAATTCATAGGGCTGGATGTAAGGTAAAAAACGAGATGCAAATGATGGGTTTTCTTTAGCGACATCATTTTTAAGCGCCTGTTCAAGGCAACTGACTCTGCTATAAACATCCGCTTGCTTTAGGCTTTCTGAAAAACTGGGAAAAGTATTGTCTAATGCGTACAAATCAAAAAAGGTGGTGATAAACACGTTGTTTTGTTCTTTCAGCGAGTTAATTACATGGCGCTTGACCCGTTCATAAGTTAATGCACCACCCTTATTATTTTTGGATGTCGAAATTAGTCGGGCGGTTAAAAAAATTTGTTGATGGGCCAGAATTGGGGCAATCACATCACGGATGAAGGTTTCCTCGGTTTGTCCTTCACAAACCACAAAAGCGCGAATCACCGTGACGGTCTCCCGCCGATAATGTTCTGTTTCCACAAATCGCCGAGCGTGTAGTCTTCCAGCCAATCTTTTAATTGTTCTTCATCGAGGCGTTTAAAAACTGATGCGTCATCTACTCTGTCAACCACGATGATGTCGTTTGCGGAAAAATGGTTGATGAGTTCGACTGATTGGGTGCAAATAATCACTTGTATTTGTTCAGCCGCCCGTTTGATTAAATCGGCTAATACGGCTAATGCGTAGGGATGTAAGCCCAATTCTGGTTCATCAATTAATAGCGTATGGGTTTTTGAAATAATAGGGTGAAGCGGTTGCAAGAATAAAGTCGCCAAACAAATAAATCGTATTGTCCCGTCCGACAGAACATGTGCTTTCCAAGGGGTATCTAAATCTCCTTTTTCAAACCATTCCAGTTCAATGGTTTGCTCGCCTTCCCTAAACACAAAATCATAAAAATAGGGCGCAACCAAACGGACGGTATTAACGATTTGTTCGTAATTTTTGGGATACTTTATTTTTAAATGTAAAAGAAAAGCCGCTAAATTAGCTGCATCTGGTTTAAATCTTAAATTATCGGTTGCAGAGTGGACTTGTTTGACTAAAGCCGTATCGCTCGTGTCATGAAAATGATAGATGCGCCAACTTTCTATTGCGGGTTTAACAAATTTCGCATATGTATCGGTAGAGTTTTTGAGTATGGCCTCTCTGTGTGCAGATGCTATTACATGTGATGAAGGAAATATTCTTGTTCCATAATAGGGCTGCACATAATCACCCGTAAAACAAAGTTCTTCTTTTTCAAAAATTAACCGATTATCCTTGGTTGGAATTAAAGAGAATTCATAGCCATTGTTACCAAAATAAAATGCCATTTCCATTTTTGGGGTTTTCTTACGCCCATAATGCAATAGTGCATCCGCACCGCCATTTTTTTGCACATGAAGTTGCAGATTTTGTTCATACATGTCGGCAAGTAATTTAAACACCGATATAAAATTGCTTTTCCCCGCGCCATTTGCCCCCAACAAAATATTCAGATTACCTAATTTGAGGTTTTCCATATTTTGAATGGATTTATAACCTTTAATGGTAAGACTGCTTAATTTTGACATGGCTGTTATGAATTGCGTTTTTACTAAGATAGCGTTCGGTAGGTTGGGGTGACGTTAGGAACCCCAACATTTGCCGCTTCGATGCGTTGGGGTTCGTGCCTTTTATGCCCAGTGGGCACACCCCAAGCTACACCCTCAACCCAAATTATCCGTAACCGCCCCCAAAGAAGCCGAACTCACCAGTTTGGCGTATTTCGCCAACACGCCACGGGTATACCGAGGTGCGGGTTGTTGCCATTTTTCTAGCCGCCGCGCCATTTCGTGTTCGTTGATGACCAGCTTCAATTCGTTGTTTTCGGCGTCAATCGAGATGGTGTCGCCGTCTTCAACAATGGCCAGCGGGCCGCCGACATAGGCTTCCGGTGTGATGTGACCAACTACGAAGCCGTGGGTGCCGCCGGAAAAACGCCCGTCGGTGATCAATGCGACGTCTTTGCCCAAACCTTTGCCCATGATCGCCGAAGTGGGGGACAGCATTTCGCGCATACCAGGGCCGCCTTTGGGGCCTTCGTAGCGGATGACGATGACATCACCTTTGACGATGTCGCCGTGCAGGATGCTGTGCAAAGCGTCTTCTTCGGTATCAAACACTTTTGCCGTGCCGATAAAGCGCAGGCCTTCCTTGCCGGTAATTTTGGCCACTGCGCCACCCGGTGCTAAATTGCCATATAAAACAACTAGGTGGCTGTCTTTTTTGATAGGGTGGGCAAGATCATGAATCATGTCCTGGCCTTCAGGATACGGTTTTACATCGGCTAGGTTTTCCGCCAGCGTTTTGCCGGTGACGGTCAGGCAATCGCCGTGCAGCAAACCGGCTTCCAACAAGATTTTCATCAATGGCTGGATGCCGCCGATTTCGACCAGTTCCGCCATTTGATAGCGGCCGCTGGGTTTTAAATCGGCTACCATCGGCACATGTTTGCCAATACGGGTAAAGTCATCCAGGGTAATGTCGACGTTGGCAGCGTTTGCCATCGCCAAGATGTGCAGCACGGCATTCGTTGATCCACCCAAGGCAATGACCACAGTGATTGCATTCTCAAACGCTTCTTTGGTCATGATGTCGCTGGGTTTTATATCGTGTTTCAACAATTCCAAAACGGCAGCGCCAGCGCGTTCGCAGTCCAGGCGTTTGTCTTCGGAAATGGCGGCCTGCGCCGAGCTGTTCGGCAAGCTCATGCCCAAGGCTTCAATCGCCGAAGCCATGGTGTTGGCGGTGTACATGCCGCCGCAAGAACCCGCGCCGGGTATCGCCTTGGCCTCAATTTCAGCCAGTTCGGCATCGTCAATTTTGTTGTTGGCGCGGGCACCGACGGCTTCAAACACGGACACGACATCGAGTTTTTTGTCTTTGTGGCAACCGGGCATAATTGTGCCGCCGTAGACGAAAATTGCCGGACGGTTCAGGCGTGAGATGGCGATCATACAGCCGGGCATGTTTTTGTCGCAGCCACCGATGGCGACAATGCCGTCAAAACCTTGGCAACCGACCACGGTTTCTATCGAATCGGCAATCACTTCGCGCGACACCAGCGAGTATTTCATGCCTTCCGTGCCCATTGAAATGCCGTCAGAGATGGTGATGGTGTTGAAGATGACGGCTTTGCCATCGGCGTTGTTGACACCCACGGCGGCATTGTCGGCCAGCTTGTTGATGTGCATATTGCAAGGCGTGACCATGCTCCAGGTTGAAGCAATGCCGATTTGCGGTTTTTTAAAATCGTCGTTGCTAAAACCCACCGCATGCAGCATGGCGCGGCTAGGCGCGCGTTCCATGCCGTCAACGACTAGGGAAGAAAAGGTGCGGGTGTTTTTGTCACCTGAGTTTGACATAGCGAGAATTCCTGATGAAGGGGGGTTGGGATGGAATGTAGGGTTTAAGGTTTGGTTGCCCTTGAGCCGCATTTAAAATGAGTTTAAAACGAATCCCAGCTGCTTTTGCGCCGCCAGCCGAGTTTGGGCAGGATAAAACCCAAAATGACACTAAAGAAAGAAAGTATGCCGCCGTATAAAAACCAATCCTGATTAGTGGTGTCTTTTAGGGCTTGATTTTCAAGTTTAAGTTGTTGCAGTTCACGTTCGGCGTTGACAACACGTTCCTGAAGCTCGTCGCGGTCGTTTTTTAATTGGATGACGCCCGCCGCCGCCTGTTTTATTTCGCCAAGTTCCAGGCTTAATTTGTCCCGCTCGAACGCGAGTGATTTTTCTAGCGATGTGCCCGGCGTGATGGCGTCTTTAGCCATTTTTAGCTGGGCTTTTAAAGCCATATTTTCGGCCTGTAGGAGCTTTAGGCTTTTGTTGCTTGTTTCGATCAGTTCGCTGCTAGGCGGCTCTTTTTTGGTGTAGCTGCTTTGAATATAGCCTTCTATGCCATTTTCGAGGCGGACATGCAGGAAACCGGATTTGCTTTTGCCGTCGATAACCGTCAGCGGTGTCCCGCTAGGTAATGATTTTACGATTGAACTGCTATTGTTGGGTTTGCTTCTGAGCGATAAGCTCAAGTTGTCGGTCACATAGACTGTTTCAGCGTGCGCTGCGCCGATGGCGGCTAATGCAATTAAAACCAAAGGTAATATTTTTTTCACGGTCATCTCTGTGGTCAGTCGTGTAAGTGATGTGATTTTATCGCCATTTTCTGTTCATGTAACTAGTTTGGGCGCTGGGTTGCGCCGTTTGTGCCGGGCTTAAAGTCACTTACATAACAGAAATTCCAGCAATGCTTTTTGGGCATGCAGACGGTTTTCGGCTTCTTGGAAAACGACGCTTTGCGGGCCGTCAATGACTTCGGCGGTGACTTCTTCGCCACGATGGGCCGGCAAACAGTGCATAAACAGGGCGTCGCGGTTTGCGGCAGCCATAATTGCGGCGTTCACCTGATAATTATTAAATGCGATTTCCCGCTGTTTTTGTTCTTCTTCCTGTCCCATGCTGGCCCAAACATCGGTGACCACCAAGTCGGCGTGGGTTGCCGCAACCAAGGCCGTGTCAAAAAACTTAACGCATGCACCGCCGGTTTCAACAATTTCAGGCAACGGTTGGTAGCCGTCAGGGCAGGCAATATGTAAGGTAAAGCCAAAGCGTAATGCCGCATGGATGTAGGAATGGCACATATTGTTGCCATCGCCTATCCAAGCAACGGTTTTACCTTGAATGTCGCCGCGCAATTCAAAATAGGTTTGCATGTCGGCGAGCAATTGGCAGGGGTGTTGCCGGTCAGTCAGGCCATTGATGACAGGCACGCTGGAATGTTCGGCAAAAGTCGCTACGGTGTCATGCTGGTCAGTCCTGAGCATGATGCAGTCGACCATGCTGGAAATCACTTTAGCGCTGTCTTGCAAAGGTTCACCACGGCCTAGCTGGGTGTCTCTAGGCGATAAAAACAACGCGTTGCCGCCAAAGTGGCTCATGCCCGCTTCAAAGGAAATGCGCGTGCGGGTGGATGATTTTTCAAAAATCATCGCCAACACTTGGCCTTTTAACGGTTGGTAATCGCGGTTGCGGTTTTTTTTCAGGACGATGGCGCGGTCAATCAGGCGGCGCAATTCGTCGCCGGATAAGTCGAGTAAGCTGATAAAGTGTCTAGGATTCATGATGTTGCCCTGTATGCTCATGAATAAGAGCCGATAAGGTGTCTACGAGTTGTTTTATTTGGTGTTCGTCTATGATTAACGGCGGCAACAAACGGATGGTTTTTTCGTTGGTGACATTAATTAATAGCCGCTGCTGCAATGCGGCGGTGACTAGCCCTGCGCATGGGCTGTCAAGTTCGATGCCAATCATCAGGCCTTGGTGGCGTATATCCACGACATGGGCATTGCCGTGTAGCTGCTTAGCCAGGCCTGTGCAAATCGCATCGCCTTTTTGGGTGGCCAATTCGATCAGGTTGTCGTTATCTAATGTTGATAAGACCGCTAATGCGGCGCTGCAAGCCAACGGGTTGCCGCCAAAAGTGGAGCCGTGCGTCCCCGCAGTTAAAACTTCCGCCGCTTTGCCACGCGCCATACAAGCGCCTATCGGCACACCATTGCCTAATGCTTTCGCTAGGGTGCAGACATCGGGCAGGATATTGTTGTGCTGAAAAGAAAGGAACTTGCCTGTGCGGCCAATGCCGGTCTGGATTTCATCGAGCATCATCAACAGTTGATGATGGTCGCATAACGCCCGTATCCTGTTCAGATAATCGGGGGCCGGGATATTAACGCCGCCTTCGCCTTGGATGGGTTCAACCAGGATGGCGACGATATTGTCATGCGCGGCGATGGCTTGCGCAATGGCGTCAATATCGTTGTAAGGCACCCGGACAAAGCCTTCAACCAGTGGCGCGAAGCCTTGCTGCACCTTAACGTTGCCGGTTGCGCTGAGGGTTGCCAGGGTGCGGCCATGAAAGCTTTTTTCCATAACGATAATGGCGGGATTGGCTAAACCTAAGTCATGTCCGTGTTTACGCGCCAATTTAATCGCCGCTTCATTGGCTTCTGCGCCCGAATTGCAGAAAAACACCTTAGCCATGCCGCTTTTTTCAATCAGCTTGTCGGCGAGCTGTTCTTGATTGGCTACCCGATAAATGTTTGAGGTATGGATCAGTTTTGCGCTTTGTTCGCACAAAGCCTTATGTACGGCCGGATGGGCGTGGCCTATATTACAGACGGCGATGCCGGACAATGCGTCCAGATAGCGGGTATTGTGGTCATCCCACAACCAAGCACCTTCACCTCGTTCAAAGGTTACCGGTAACCGATTGTATGTTGGCATAATATGGCTGGTCATAAAGTCAGTGTTTAAAGAAAAGTTGGCGATAGTGGCTATGGCAATAAAAAAATGCTCGATTATAAGTTTCAAACGGGTGCTAGGCAAGTTTCGGGCGTTAAGATTTGCTTTTTTAACGCGGGTAAAGTTGATAGAATCCGTGGGTTTTTATTTATTTATTGAGTGGTGAGTGTTATGAACGTGATAGAGCGCATTAAAGATCAGCTTGAAAACAATCCGGTGGTTTTGTATATGAAAGGTACGCCCGATTTCCCACAGTGCGGTTTTTCAGGTCAAACCGTGCAGCTATTGGATCTTTGCCAAGCCAAGTACATGTACGTCAACATTTTTGAAGACCCTGAATTGCGCGAGGCATTGAAAGAGTATTCAAATTGGCCCACTTATCCGCAACTTTATGTTAATGGTGAATTGGTCGGGGGTTGCGACATCGTGATTGATTTGTATAAAAAAGGCGAGCTAGTCACCATGCTGGCGGCGGTTGGCGGTGTGGCGGAATAATCGTTTTTAATTCCCAGTAAGGCAAGCCGGGTTAGGCCGCATGCTTAATCCGGCGCATTTTTTTGCAAGTCCAGTGCTTCTAGCCGCTTCCAGCGGTTAACGATCATACAAAACAATTCAGCCGTTTTTTCGGCGTCATATAAAGCTGAATGCGCTTTTTCATTGTCCCATTCCAGTCCTGCGGATTGGGCGATTTTTGCCAATACGGTTTGTTGGTACGCAAGACCGCCTAAAGTCGCGGTGTCAAATGTGCTAAATGGGTGAAAAGGGCTGCGCTTGATTTGGGCGCGGGCAATCGCCGCATTCAAAAAGGCAATGTCAAAAGCCGGATTGTGCCCGACCAAAATCGCCCGGGTACAGTTATTGCGTTTAAGCGCGTATTTGATGGGTTTGAACAGCATCGCTAGCGCGTCTTTTTCTTCAATCGCCATGCGGAAAGGATGGTATGGGTCGATGCCATTAAATTTAAGTGCGGCTTCGTCCAGTTCGGCATTTTTAAACGGGATGACGTGGGTGGTGTAACGTTCGGTGATTTCCAGATTGCCGATGCCATCCAATTCGACGATAACGGCGGCAATTTCCAGTAAGGCGTTTTTTTTAGGGTTAAATCCGGCCGTTTCAATGTCAATAATAACGGGCAGATAGCCCCTAAAACGTTTGTCCAAAGGTATTGCAGGTGTGTCCATTGTTTACGTCTATCCTGAAGATGAAGATATTGGCCATATTACGCCAACTTGACGGGGAATAAAACGCAAAAATATCAGGGCGGCAGTTGATTGCCGATATAGTGGCAGTGATGGGCAAGTGGAGCGTGGCGACGGTTTTGGCCGCAAAAATCCAGGTTAATTTTGATGTTAAGTGGCTGTCCCTCAGTTTTTAACAGCGTAGGTGCTGCCTCCTTGGCTGTGCCCCTACGATAATGGTTGAATTTATGGCCGGCCATTTAATTTAGGTGGATTGCTTCGTCATGAAGCATTTTTGGTGGTGGTAAAAATGGTTGATGCTATTTTGGCATTAAAAAACCTGTTTTTTGACGCCGCTCTGTCACTTAAGCATTTGAATGTTTACCACTACCGCATTTTTTTATTTATTGCCCAAAAACAAACGCGTTCAGCAAATCGCCCGCATTGGCCCGGACGCCGGGCAACGGTTCCAGCTCAAAACGGCGGGTGATGAATTTGATAATTGATGTCGTGTCGTAAGCGGTATGGTCAACAAAACCGCGCTTGGCGAAAGGTGAAATGATAAGCGTCGGAATGCGTGTCCCCGGCCCCCAGCGGTCGCCTTTAGGGGGGGCGGCATGGTCCCAGAAACCGCCGTTTTCATCGTAAGTGACGATAATCGCCGTGCTGGGCCACAGCGGGCTTTGGCGGATGCGTTCAATGGTTATGGCAAGATGCTGGTCTCCTGACAGCACATCGGTATAACCAGGGTGCTCGTTTAAATGCCCCGTGGGTTTGTAAAACGCAACCTGTGGCAACGTGCCGTTGGCAATGCCGGTGAAAAAATCTTCCGCGTCTTTTAGGTGTAAAGCACGTTCATTGGTGCCGGGCGCAAAGCGGGCGTAATAATTGAAAGGCTGATGGTGCGCCTGAAAATTGAAGGCGCCGTCGCGGTGCTTATAAATCACCCCGCGTTGAAGGTCTGGCGCTTGCATCCCGTCGGCAAGCGCGGCGTTCCACCCCCCCGCGTACCAAGCCCAGGACACGCCTTGGGCGGACAGCGTATCGCCAACGGTTTTGGTGGTTTGGGGCGGTAATGGCTGTTGCTTAGGATCGGCAAAGCGGGTGTCGCCACCGGTGGCAGGCACAATGCCTGAAGGTTGGTACGGCGGTTGTTGGGTGTTAACCGAATAACCGTCAGGCGTCAGGACGCCATCATGCCATAAGGGCGGGCCTTGCATGGCGCTGGCAGGGGATCCGGTTTTGCGTTTTAGTTTGCCGTTGCTATCCAACTGGGCGCGTAATTTGTCCGGCGCAGTCAAATTTTGCGGTGTGCAGGCACAGACTAGCCACTGGTGGTTGAGGTACGAGCCACCAAACGCGCCCATAAAAAAGTTATCGGCAAGCACATAGTCCTGCGCCCACTGCCACAACGGCAATTTCGAGCCGTCGTAATAGCCCATCACTAAGCCGCCCGCATCGGAAATGGCGGCGAAATGGTTGTTTTTGCCGCCGTTAATTTGTTCGATATTCTGATAATAGCGATGCACCAGGTCACGGGTCGGCACCGAAGCGGACAGGCTGATAGGTGGTTGGTCTATCCGAAATGGCTGGTTGGGCAGTTTCGCGGCAATGGCGGGGATATGGCCATCTTTGCTTGCCGGAATCGGTGGCAGTGTGACAAACGGCTTGCCATTGTGATCCAGTTGCAGGTATTGCCCAGGGGTTGCCTGATGGATACCATTAGCGCCGGGAAACAGGCCGTAAAGGTTGTCAAAGCTACGGTTTTCCGCATAAATGACAATAATATGCTCAAGCTGGTTAAGCTGGCTTTGCGGGGGGTGGGTAGGCGTGGCGGCGCAACCGGCAAGCATCACAATAGCGAGTGGCCCTTGCGTAAACGCAAGCAGTTTAGTGGATTGAAAACGGCTGGATTTGGTCATGGACTTGTTACGTTATGAGTTGTTATGGGGGAAGTGATTGCTGTCCAATAGTAGCACATCGGTTTAGGTGCTGTGGGCAGTGGCTTGACCCTTACTGTTAGGCTGGGAGCCGGATTGTTCCGATAGATTTGCCAAACGGTTTAGGCTATCGACAATAGTTTGTGTTGATGGTGGTTAAACTTTAACTGTTTATAAATCGCCTAAACATAATAAACAGCACGGTTGCCAGTTCCAATCCCAAACAGTCACGGCTTAACCACCACGTTGGTGTTCAACTGTTACCAGGCCATGTCCAATTGCGGGCATTTTGCTTACAACCACCTAAAAAACCTACGGTCAACGCTTATGAACAATTATTTAACCAAGACGCCGGTACAGTGGCTGATTCCGGCAATTTTTTTAACGGGGCTGTTGTTATTGGGCTACTTGATCCTGCAAGAGTTTTTGCTTACCTTGGCGTGGGCGATCATTATTGCCTATACGGCATGGCCACCCTATCTATGGCTGAAACGCCGGCTTAACGGGCACGCCACGCTCAGCGCCGCTGTGATGACTTCCATTATCGCCGCTGCGATCACCTTGACGTTATATTGGCTGGGCGCCATGCTACAAAATGAAATCAAGCTGGCTTACCAGGCATTGGCGGCGACCTTGACCGAAGAGCGTTATCAGCTACCCGATGCGATTAGCCGCATCCCTTGGTTAGGCCATTATTTGCAGGAGTGGCTGGACCGTTTGAATAGTGACCGGGTCGGCGTGACTAAGCAATTGATAGGTTGGGCAAGACAGTGGCTGGGTCAATTTGCCCAGGTTATTGGCGGTGTTGGCCGTTATGTCATGCACATGGGGTTTGTGTTGGTCACGGTGTTTTTTTGTTTTCGTGATGGCAAGGATGTTATCCGGCAATTGCAGCAAGGGTTGATCCATTTTCTTGGCGAATATCAACAGGTTTATTTGCAAGCGGCCGGCGACACCACGCGGGCGGTAGTGTACGGTATCGTCCTGGCGGCGCTAGGGCAGGGCATCACGGCCGGGGCCGGATACGCGGTTGCCGGTGTGCAAGCGCCGGTGCTGTTCGGTACGATAACGGCAGTGTTGGCATTGATCCCGATGGGGGCAATGGCGGTGTGGCTGTCTATCGCCATTATGTTGCTGGCAACTGGGCAGATTTGGCCTGGCGTGGGCTTGTTGCTTTGGGGCTTTTTGGTGATCAGCACCGTCGATAACGTTATCCGTCCGATTGTCATCAGTGGCACCAGCCAAGTGCCTTTTTTAGTCGTTATGTTTGGGGTGTTCGGGGGGTTGTCAGCGTTTGGCGTGATCGGCCTGTTTTTAGGGCCGGTGATATTGTCAGTTTTGCTGGCGGTGTGGCGGGCCTGGTTAATGCAACAACAAAAG
Organism: Methylococcaceae bacterium UBA6146; assembly: GCA_002422395.1. Classification (GTDB taxonomy): domain Bacteria; phylum Pseudomonadota; class Gammaproteobacteria; order Methylococcales; family Methylomonadaceae; genus Methylovulum. The sequence continues at coordinate 67,977 of DIUY01000012.1, forward strand.
AGTGAGTGATATGTCAGAGAATAACCCCGTGCTGGGTTTTATCGGAATCGGTTTGATGGGCAAGCCGATGACTTTACGGTTGTTGGCGGCGGGGTTTCGCGTCAACGTCTGGAACCGCAGTGCGGAAAAGTTAAAACCGGTCACTGAAGCCGGTGCAAGCGCTTGCGCCACGGTTGCCGATTTAACCAAAGCGTCCGATGTGCTGCTTGTCTGTTTGGCGGATACGGCGGCGGTGGAAGCCGTCGTGCACAACGGTGTCTTGGCCAATGGTTCGGCGGCTAAACTGCTGATTGATTTGTCCAGCATCCATCCTGACAACACCCGGCAGTTAGCCGCAAGCCTGTATGAAAGCTGCGGTATGGGTTGGGTCGATGCGCCGGTTTCCGGCGGTGTGGCAGGGGCGGAGCAGGGCAGTCTGGCGATTATGGCGGGCGGGGCAGCCGGGCATATCGCCATTGCCCGCCATGTGCTGGCGCCGCTCTATCAGCGGTTAACCCATATGGGCGAAGTCGGCAGTGGCCAGATAAGCAAAATTTGCAACCAGATGATTGTCAGTTGCAATGTGTTGGTGATTGCCGAAATGATGGCCTTGGCACAGCAAGCCGGGGTTGATGCGCAGCAAATCCCAGTTGCGTTGGCAGGCGGTTTTGCCGATTCCAAACCCTTGCAAATAGTCGCCCCGCAAATGGCGGCGGCAAGCTTTGAACCAGTCAAATGGCGCGTTAAAACGCTGTTAAAAGACTTGTCCATGGCCGTTGATTTGGCGGGCCAACAAGGCCAATCCGTGCCGATGTCCGGCCTCGCGGCGCAGCTGATGCAATTGCATGGCAGCCACGGTTATTTGGATCAAGACCCGGCCACGTTGATTAAGCTGTTTACGAAATGAAAATTTACTCGCTTTACCGAAAACAGCGGCTCGCCGTCACTAGCGAACAAGCTTGGCAGTCGCCAAATCATGGCGGTATCTCTTCTATTTACGCTTATCCGCCAAAATAAAACTGGCCACCAGGAATAAACCAACGTATTTCGTGCATTTAGTGGACAATGCCTGATCAATCCCCCAACTGAGGCTTCGATTTGCGCAACTTGTTACTATTTTCCTTGTTATTGTTGCTGGCAAGTTGCGCGGCTTATACGCGCCACCAACTAGACCAACGTTACGGTATCGCCAATCCTGCCCGTTTTGACTATCCGATCACCTTATCTTCTTCCGTCACTTACCGCCGTGATGTCAAACCCATCACCGATAGCCGTTGCGCGGTATGCCACGGTTGTTTTGACGCGCCTTGCCAGTTGCAAATGGGCAGTTATGAAGGCATCACCCGTGGCGCAAGCAAAGAAAAAATTTATGATGACTTGAGAATGTCAATGATGGCGCCAACCCGTCTGTTTACCGATGCTCGCGACAATAGCCAATGGCGGTTGAAGGGTTTTACCCCGATACTTAACGAGCGCACCGCCGACACGGCCACGAACCGGGAAGCTAGTGTCATGGCAAAAATGTTGCAGTTGAAAAAACAGCATCTTTTCCCAAAATCCGGCTTATTGTCTGCCGAGCGTTTCGATTTTGACCTGTACAGGACAGAATCTTGTCCGGCGTTGGAAGAATTTGCTGATTATGCCAAAGACCATCCAGAGTCGGGGATGCCTTATGGCTTGCCACCCCTGACCAACAAGGAGGAACAAACCCTGGTGCGTTGGTTGGAAGCGGGCGCACCGGTTGAAAAGCCGCTACCTTTGGCAAAAGCCCAGCTTGACCGAGTGCAACAGTGGGAAGTGTTTTTTAACGGCGATAGCCTTAAAGAACAATTGATGAGCCGTTACATTTACGAACACTGGTTTCTTGCGCATCTGTATTTTGATGATCTGCCCGAACGCGAATTTTTTGAGTTGGTGCGCTCGAAGACCCCGCCCGGCCAACCTATCGGATTGGTTACATCCCGACGGCCTTTTGCTGACCCTCAAGTTGCACGGGTTTACTATCGTTTGCGTCCCGTGCAAGGCACGCTGTTGGCTAAAACCCACATGCCTTACGCGCTGAATGACGCCAGGATGCGGCGCATCAAAAGTTGGTTTCTTGACGCACCCTATCTGGTCACCTCCTTGCCTTCATACAAACCAGAAATTGCCACCAACCCGTTTGTCGCGTTTGAGCAAATTCCGGTGCGCTCGCGTTATCGGCTGATGCTCGATGAAGCCCAATTCACCGTGATGGGGTTTATCAAAGGCCCGGTTTGCCGTGGGCAAGTGGCGATCAATGTCATCAACGATTATTTCTGGATAGGTTTTGTTCATCCTGATGCCCCCATTCAGGAAAGCCAAAATTTTCTTGCGACTGCACTCAAGCAGGTTGACTTGCCCATTAGTCGCCAAGACTTGACCAGTTTATTGAAATGGCAATCGTATGCGGGACAGGAAACCAACTATCTGCGTGCCAAAAGCACCTTGTTGAACAAAGTGATGGGTGGGCAAAACTTGCCCAATTTTTCCCTGTTATGGGATGGCGACGGCAATAACCAAAATGCCGCCCTGACGGTGTTCAGAAATTTCGACAATGCTAGCATTGTCCAAGGCTTGGTTGGCGGACAACCACAAACCGCCCTGATTATGGGCTACCCCTTGCTGGAGCGTATCCATTACCTGCTGGTCGCTGGTTTTGATGTCTTCGGCACGGTTGCCCATCAATTGCAGGCACGGTTGTACATGGATTTTTTGCGCATGGAAGGTGAACAACATGCCTTGGCCTTTTTGCCAAGGTCAATGCGGGAGACAGTACAGGGAAAATGGTACCGTAACGCGCCCGATGCCGTGCTTGCCCATTTGCACGATAGCCAGCGCCTGTACTTTCAAAACACCGGCATCCTTTATAAAACCCACGCGCCTTGGCCGGAATTTACGGGGCGTTGGAAACAGCATCTCAAACCCGTGCTGAATACGCGCTACGAATTGACGGAAGCCGCGTTGCCAGAAGCCTTCGGCTTGCTAAAACAGCTGGGTGGGCTTAAGGGCAAAGCGGTTTCATATCTGCCGGAAACTGTCTTCATCACCCTGACTGATGCGCAACAACAAGCCCATCACTTCACGTTGTTACGCAATAGTGCGCACAGCAACGTCTCCGAGTTGTTTAAAGAAGAAGACCGCCGTTTGCTGGATGAAGATACGCTGACGCTAGTGCCTGGTTTTTTGGGGGCTTACCCGAATGCGTTTTATCAGTTAGAAACGCACCAGCTGCCGGAGTTTATCAGGACAATCAAAAACCTGAATTCCAAAGCCGCATACACCGGCCTGAGTGCGCGGTTTGCCATCCGGCGGACAAACCCGCGTTTTTGGGCGCATGCCGATATGCTTCATGCGGCGTATCGCAAAACCTATCCGATAGAAGCGGGGTTGTTTGATTTGAACCGGTTTGAGAATAGGTAGGAAGAGGGTTTTGCGCCACTAATAGACCCCATAAATGGGTTAATCCTTTTTAAGGGATGTTATCCATGTTGGTTTAACAAGGTGTTGGACAGGCCATTAAAAAAACCCGCTATAAAAGCGGGTTAGAAGGTTTGCCTTTTGATGAAGGGCGGTGCGTGTTTAAAAACGGGGTAGTAGGTTAAATGGGATGGTTGGAGTACAAGCCTTGGCTTGTACTGAGGCAAACCAAGGTTTGCACTCCAGCTTGTCAACGTGCCTAAGTAATTATGGGTAAGTTTTTCGGTACAAAACGACTGCGCGTCCTTCACCCTCTGGGGCGCAAGTAAGGACGGGCAGTCATAGCCCTAAAACTTTTGAGTATGCACTTACATATTTAACCTACCACCAAAAACGGCTCAATTTTCAATCCAAATCAGTTCAACGCGGCGGTTCTCAGACCTGCCAGCCTCTGTGCTGTTATCGGCAATTGGCTGTTCTTCACCAAAACCGGTTGCGGATAAGCGGTTGCTGATCCCCTTGGCTCTTAGGTAGTCAACCACTGATTCGGCGCGGCGTTTTGACAATTCCATATTGTACTCGTTCGAGCCTTCGCTGCTGGCGTGGCCTTGGACTTCAATATCGTTTTTCTGCGGGTAGTTGGTCAAGCTTTCGGCAACGCCATCAAGAAGTTTCATGGCATTCAAGGTCAATTCGGCGGAATCATAATTAAAGTGTTGGCCTTTGAGTATCAGCCTGACTGGGCAGCCTACATTATCAACGGTGCTGCCTTCTGGCGTTCCAGGGCAGCGGTCCACACAATTGTTGACGCCGTCTCCATCGTCATCCAGTGTGCTGCAATCTGGCGTGGCCGCTACGGGGGCAATCGGCAGTGGTGTTTGGGCGACATGGGTGGGTTTGGCGCCAAACGGAATCACAAAGCCCACATTGATGGTCATGTCGTGAAAGTCGGTTGTTCCCGGTTGGATATGGCCCTGGTTGTCGTTGTAGCGATAACGCGCATCACTGCGGATCAAGAAGTTGTCGCTTACCTCGTAGGTGAGTCCTAGCCCCGCTTCGGCAATAAAACCTGCGGTGTTACGGCCTCCGATTTGCGTGTTCATGCCACCTAAAGCAACGACTGCGTAAGGCGCCAGTTTTTGGCGCGAAAAGTAGTATTGCATATCGAGAGTGCCGCCTGCTAGTTCCCAATATTTGCGGTCATTTCCGATGCCATCACCGTCAAGCTCATTGTAAAAGCCCCTTGCTTCAAGATTAAGATGTTTGTTAATCATCTTGCCTATGCCCATGCCCGCGCCCCAGCCATCATCGGCATTGCGGCTGTTGTCGGTCTTGATAAAAGTGCCGAATGGGGAGATGTACCAACGGTTATCAACGGGTTGGTCAAAGGTTTGTTGGTCATAGGGGTGGTCAGTGGCATTTGCAAGCGGCAAAAAGCCTGTGCTAATGAGAGTTGCAATGGTGAGCCAAATTTTTTTTAACATAATAATTTCCTTACAGTGCGTTGAAAAAGGGTGCGCCCTAGCAAAGCGTATCGCGCCATACTGGCGGTGGCAAAAGTCTTAGGTATAAGTTTATCCAATGCACGGACCATGGTCAGTGCGCTAGCAAACATAAGGGCAATGTTTTGTTGGATTTGCCTGACGGATGTTGCGCATCGTCCACTAAATACGCGAAAAAAGGCTGGGTTCGATCAACGAAGCGCATCTGTCCAAGCCATAAATATCATGCTTGTTCCGGGTTGCTATCGTTATGTGCGATAGCGAACGGTTTCGGGCGGGTTTTATGGCTAAAGTCCCTTTTAAGGTTTGCTGATAGAGCTGCCCCCTTATTTTTTCAGTGCCGCCCCTTTCATCCTTAGGGTAATCCCGTAAATCAACTTGGTTTAAGCCGGACAACACGCGTGGCAGGTTGCGGGTTTGGCATATGGCATGAGTGGGGGATTCCGTAACAATCCGACACCGATAGGACGACAGCGGTTGCGTTAGCACGCTCCGGCAAGCTTTTAAATTCGGTCAAACCCAGACTTTAATCAACTAGGAAAACCTCATGGAAACTATAGACAACGCTTCTACCACCGCTCATCAAGTGGTCGATAAAATCGCAAGTGCCGCCAGCCAAGCCGTCGAAGTATTGGGCGAGAAGGGCGAGCAAATTAAAAACGTAGAAGAACGTTGGATGGACAATTGTCAGGACTATGTCCGTTCCAATCCTATCGCGTCAATAGGCATTGCCGTGGCGGCTGGCTTTGTGTTGAGCCGGATGATGAGTGGCCGGTAGGGAAGTGCTGAATAAAGCCTTCGACAAGCGCAGGCCGAACGGTAACTAATTGATTCCGTTCGTGCTGAGCTTGTCGAAGCATGAACGGAATCAATTAGTTAAGCGTTTCCTTAAACGCCTTAAAACGGATGGCGATAGGGTCATTACAGCGGATGGTGTTATAAGGTAAAGGCTTTGTTTGGCAACGTTTTGAAAGCATTGAAAATTGATTCAGGAAATTATTGTGATAAAAACAAGCGAATCGGCATCTGACGGCGATAAACCGCAGGAATCCAGCATTCTGGCGGATGTGGATTCGTTATGGTCTGAATTACAAGGCCTAGGTCATGACTATCTTCAACTCGCCACGCTGGAAACGCGGCAAGCGGGCGAAAGTCTAGTGGCTATGTTGGTGGCCGGCATAATGATTGCTGTTTTGCTGGTTGGCGCGTGGCTTGGAATCCTAGCCGCAGCCGTATTGGCTTTAGTCGGGCAAGGTATGATGGCGGGCAGCGCGATACTGTTGGCGGTTGCCCTTAATTTATTGCTCGTGCTTTTTCTCACGGTGGTGTGCCGCCGTAAGAGCCGTTTTTTGCAATGGTCGGCGCTTTTGCGTAGCCTGAAACCGGTTCCCGAAAAACAGCGAAATCCGAACAAGGCGGCCGCATGATTTCCTTTCTCAACCGCCATAAGCCACCATCGCTGGGTATGAAAATCCTTGCGGCCGAACAGCGGGTGTCCTGCCGAAAGCGGCAAATCGGCATCCACAGCGCCACGCTCACCCAAAAAATCGCCCAACAGTTGACCACCATGCCAAATTTGCTATTGGCAAGTGGCATGGGGTTTATCCTCGGCGAAGTCACTAAACAGCCTACAGCAATGGACGAAAATGGCAATAACAGGCCAAGCACCCAAACCTCGCCGTTGAAAACCGCCTTGACTTTGTTCTCATCTATGCAGACTTTGTATACCGCCTTGCCCTTGGTTTTGGTTATAAAATCGGCTTATGAAACGAAGACCGCAAAGCCAATACCAAAACCGGGCTTGCAGGAACCCACTTGTGCCGCAACTTCTACCATAGAGTAGTGGTAAGTAAACATTCACATGTTTACGTGATAGTGGAATCAAAAAACATGTTTTTTGATTCCAAAAAATAGCCGTTGGGACTGATTGGGCAGTGAGCCGGCCCCTGGCAACAAGGGTGTTGCCAGGGGCCATTACAAACGCCTGTCACATACCTTCTTTCACGTCTTGAGCCGCATCTTCCACTTTTTCGCCACCTTTTGATACATCTCTCCCCATCCCTTCAATAGTGTTACAAGCGGATAAAGCAGCTATAAATCCCAGCATTAATGCCCCAGCCAAAAGTTTTTTCATCATGGTTATTCTCCAATAAATTAAAATAAAATCCGCCAAGCCAACATGACATGCCGGGTTGAAAACCGTCCTAACTTTGTTCTCATCTATCCAGACTTTGTATGCCGCTTTGCCATTGGTTTTGGTTATAAAATCGGCTTATGAAACGAAGGCGGCAAAGCCAATGCCAAAACCGGGCTTGCGGCAGTCTGTTTGTGCCGCAACCTCAAAATAGCCGCCGTGACTGGTTGGGAGGTTGCTGGGGATCATTACCCAAAACTGAGCCGCCCCCCCGTCGTGGCAACAAGGCCGTTGCCACGCACGGGCAATGACACTCCCCCCGTCACATACCTTCTTTCACGTCTTTAGCCGCATCTTCAACATGTTCGCCACCGCTTGAGACATCTCTCCCGACCCCTTCAATAGTGTTACAAGCGGATAATGCCGCTATAAACCCCAGTATTGATGCCCCAGCCAAAAGTTTTTTCATCATGGTTATTCTCCAATAAATTAAAATAAAATAAATTCCGCCAAGCCAACATGGCATGTCGGGTAGCGCTTAGCTTTTTTTGGCCGCAAAGACCAACAACCCACAACCTGCGACCATTGCCGCGACACCTGTCCAGACTGGCACGTTGACTGTTTCCGTGTCTTTAACCGTCAGTTCTAACGCACCTATCTTGGCTTCCTGGGTTTCCTTGGTATAGCTGAATTGGCCATACACCAGCCCCAATAGGCCAGCCGTAATCAGTACGATGGCTATTATTTTGATTAGGCTCATTTTGCCCCCCCTAAAAATATGAATATTACATCTGTGACTGTTTGTTAGCGGCTGCGTGCCCTTCACGCACACGCAACCACGCCGCTTCCCCACTGAGATAAGCGGCCCAACTTTAAAGTACGCGCCGTCCTTGAATGACACGTAGCAAGATCACGGCGACTGCGATGACCAGAAGAATGTGGATGAATCCGCCCAAGGTGTATGCAAAGCCTAAGCCTAGCAACCAAAGGATGATTAAAAAGAACGCTATGCTTTCAAGCATTTGTTTTTCTCCGTAAAAAACCGTGGTGGTTAAGCCGTGACTGTTTGGGGTTGACGACTGCGACTGCCAGTCCTTAAAGGACGGCAGTCGTACTGTTTATTATTGTTTAGGCGATTCAAAAACCGTTTAACCACCACCTAAAAAACCACTAATTGATGGTGATGAAAACCATAGATAAGCACATGAACTATTGCCTACCGCCAAAGCAATGCCCGTCCATGTTTCATTTTGTTGTTTTTTATAATTATTTTTTGTGTAGAAGTGGTTGGTGACGTGCTATAAGCTTAACAGTCCAGGTTGACTGGACTGAATTAAACATAACAGCCCAGATTGACTGGACTGCATTCGGATTAAATGCTTTTTTTAATGTCTTCTTTGAGATCACCAAAGCCAGCTTTGACCTTGCCTGTATTTTTCTCGATATTGCCTTCCACTTCCATGGATTTATCATCCAACACTACGCCTGCGGCTTCTTTAACTTTACCTTTGGCTTCTTCAATCCGGCCTTTCACTTGATCTTTGTTCATCAGTATCTCCCGATAATTATAGTCTCATGGCTACATTGCCATGATCTAAGCGTAGGATGGTTTCTCCAGCGCTTAGTTGAACATTACAGCCAAAATCAACCACGTTCGGTGCGGCAACACACATAGATAAAGGGTTTTTTGTTGGTTTAAGCTAATAGTTTGGTGTTAAGGAACTGTTATGTACGATAGCGTACCGACATGGCTGAATGTGTTATATATAGTCAGCTTAAGTTTCGTCCATCAAATGGTTAATCCCAAACTACAGCGGCTGCAATATATTTGCTACGGCCCGGATGTTAGGTGCTGCGTTATAAAGGTCAAGAAAATCAGGGGTTTTGAATGTTTTTGTTGTATTTTAAAAGCTTTATATCAAAGCCCTGACCTTGGTGTTCCGGCGCATTTTTGATTTCCACCCGCGTTAAGCTCTAGAGACAAAAGAATGGCTGAAAATTTGTCCGCACCGCATAGTCCCAAACAAAACCACCTCATCGCCGCGTTGCCCACGGATGTTTTTGAACGCATTATCCCGCATCTGGAGCTAATTCCTATGCCGCGTGGGGATGTCATTTATGAATCTGGCGAGCAATTGCATTATGCTTATTTTCCGACCACCGCCATTGTTTCGCTGCATTACGTGATGGAAAACGGCGCGTCGGCGGAGATTGCCGGCGTCGGCCATGAAGGGGTGGTGGGCATTTGCCTATTTATGGGCGGCAACACCACACCCAGTTTGGCGACGGTGTATACGGGTGGTTTTGGTTATCGGCTCAAGGCGCGGGTGCTGATGGATGAGTTTAACCGCGCGGGGCCGATGATGCGTTTGTTGTTGCGTTATACACAAGCTCTAATGACCCAAATGTCGCAAATGGCGGTATGTAACCGGCACCATTCGGTGGAGCAACAATTGTGCCGTTGGCTGTTGTTGACCTTGGATAAATTGCCGTCAAACGAGTTGACCATGACCCAGGAATTGATTGCCAGTATGCTCGGTGTGCGCCGCGAAGGCATCACTGAAGCCGCCGGAAATTTGCAACGGGCAGGTTTGATCAGTTATCGCAGGGGGCATATCACCGTGTTGGGCCGTTCGGGCTTGGAATCCCGCAGTTGCGAGTGTTATGGCGTGGTAAAGAAGGAGTTTTATCGCTTGCTGAACGATTTTTGTACGTCTAAGCAGTTCCCAAATTAGTTTTGGATTCTCTGTATCGCCAACGCTAACCGAAAAATAATTTTATGTTCCTGCATAACCTAAGCACTTTTATCCTATCCAACACGGGCATACGGTGGCGTTGGCGTTGGCATTGCCGAAGTCGCCAGAGCCGATTGCCTGCATGAAGGAATTGCCCAATGGTTAACTATAGGTCGGAACACCTAAAGGGGAAAATCGCCCCGTTCTGCACACAAATACGCGGCTAGGTGAGTTTCTGGCCTGCCACCGTTTGGATATTGACAGCTGCTATACTCTGCGGCATTGAAAAGGGGTTAAAGAAGTGGTTTTTGATTATTTGACCGAAAAATCATCAAGATTAATGAATCTATGAACGCCTGGCATGATGTACTTAAATGCGCTGAAGCGGGTTTGAGAAGACCCTATTAAACCGGACAACTGACATGATTAGTGAACAAGAAATTCTTAACGCCAGCATCCTGATCGTCGATGATCAGCCAGCCAATGTGCTGTTGCTTGAACAAATGCTGGAAAGCAAGGGATATACTTGCATAGCCTCGACCACTGACCCTGAGGCGGTCTGCGGGCTGCACCGCAATAACCACTACGATCTGATCCTGCTCGATTTACAAATGCCGGGCATGGATGGTTTCCAAGTGATGGACGGGCTTAAGGGGATAGAAAACCTAGACTATCTTCCGATATTGATGGTCACGGCCCAACCTAGCCATAAGCTGCTTGCACTTAAGGCGGGGGCGAAAGATGTTGTCAGCAAACCGTTTGATTTCATTGAAGTGCAAAACCGTATCCATAATATGCTGGAAATGAGGCTGTTGTACAAAAAGCTCCAATTGGATAACCAGTCTTTAGAACAAAAGGTGTTGGAACGCACTGCTGAACTCTATGCCAGTGAGGAGCGTTTCCGTCGTCTGACCGAGCTATCGTCGGATTGGTATTGGGAGCAGGACGCAAACGGGCAATTCACCGTGATTTACGGGCCGGTGTATGAAATGCTCCGTATCCGCACCGACGACGTGCTAGTTCCCACCCTAGAGCAAGGCGTCATCTGGAATGAGGCCGAGCGGCTCATTCTTGAGGCGAACCTGGCAGCGAGAAGACCGTTCCTGGATTTTGTCTACAGCCGCGAAAAGGCCGACGGCACACGGCAATATTTAATGGTGAGCGGGGAACCGATGTTTGATTTGGTTGGACGCTTTGTCGGTTACCGGGGCGTCGGCAAGGATGTGACCGAAACCATGCATCTCAGCAAGATAGCCCCCCCGGCTTAATTGGCATGGGTTGTTTGGCGATGGGTAAAATTTGCCATTATGTGAAACTTTAGGGCGTCACATGGGGATAATCTCCCGCCAACACGCTATTTTTCTTAACTTACAATAGGTTGGGGAGGTTTTAAAGTTGTTTTAGTACACGTTTCTTACCACCCTGTATAGGATTTTCCGACATGACCACTATCCAAGTAGGCTGCGACTTAAGCTATACGGTTTCCCAACCCACCAGCTTTTTGTTTAATGTAGCCGCAGCACGCACCTTACACCAGACCATAGGCCAGGAAACCTTTCTGTTAAATCCCGCCATTAATTTTGAAACCATCAATATGGGCTTCGAAGGTATTCAAGTCTATCGGTTATCTGTCGAACCTTGCGAACTCAATCTCCAATACCATGCGCAGGTCGAGTTGCACCCTGATCTTTATGACCCGGCCGGGGTTTTTGAGACGGGATACCCGCAATTGCCCAACGACGTATTGCCTTATCTGAATCCCAGCCGTTATTGCGAGTCTGATCGCTTGGCGCATTTTGCTTTGCAGTTATTTGGCAATACCCCGCGTGGCTATTCTAGAGTCACCGAGATTTGCGATTGGATAAACAGCAATATTGATTATCTGCCAGGCAGTAGTGGCGAAAGCACCAGCGCTTGCGACGTATTGATACAGCGCGTTGGGGTCTGCCGCGATTATGCCCATCTTGCCATTGCCTTGTGCCGTGCCTTATGTATCCCCGCCCGCTATATTTCCGGTTACGCCGTGGGGTTGCAGCCGCCTGATTTCCATGGTTTTTTTGAAGTGTATCTGGGTACGCGCTGGTATTTGTTTGATGCCACCCGCATGGCGCCGGTCGAAGGTTTTGTCCGTATTGGCACAGGCCGTGATGCTGCCGATGCGTCATTTGCGACAATCATAGGCGCTGCAGCGCTGACCACTATCGCGGTCTGGGCTGAACAAACCCTTGGATAACGAGGAGGGGGGAAAGGGAGGCCGGTATTATTTTGGGATCATAAATTTTTGGTGGTGGGTTAAATCTGTAGCCGCACGTTGATAAGCTGAAGTGCAAACCTTGGTTTGCTTCAGTACAAGCCAACCACCACATTTAACCCATTACCAAATTTTTTAACATGTAGGGGCTGAACCCCATCCCACTACACAGAGATAGCCTTCCTTGAAGGGAATAAGGGGGTAATCTTTGTGGGCAAGTTACCCGCCTATTCGTTTTGTGGAATATCTATAGTGTTAATATTTTTACAATACCATATCGCTGATCGCCAGCGTGGTTATGCCTGTCAACTGGATGGCAAACTCCGCCGCGCTATCCGCATCGGTGTTACCGTAAAGCACACCGTCTGACACCCTGAGTTGCCCCGCTGCTGTGAAGCTTGCGCCACTGGCAATGAAGCCGGTAAAAGCATCGTTGGCAGCAGTTGCAGTATTGGCATCCAAGGTGGCCAGGTTAATTTTGTCCTGTCCTCGCGCAAAGTCGGTGATGACATCCCATGTGCTGCTGACCGTGCCCATTTCGGATAAGGCGTTAAAATCAAAAGTATCACGACCGCCGCCGCCAGTCAGGGTGTCAGCCCCCCCTTTACCATTTAGGACGTTGGATCTCGAATTGCCAGTCAGGACGTCGTCGTAGTTGCTGCCAATAAGCCTCTCAATACCGATAAGCGTATCCAAGCCGGAACCCCCGGTATTTTGCGCCGTCGTCACCGCCAAGCTCACCGTGACGGCACGGGCGGCAGAATCGTAAACAACGCTGTCGATGCCAAGGCCGCCATTAAGGACATTGTCGCCCGGCCCTGCATAGAGCAGGTTATTGAGGCCGTTGCCGGTAAGGTTGGCTGCCCCACTGGACATCAGCTGACCATTTTCCACATTGGCTGGCAGGGTATAAGCAGTAAAGTGGCTGTATATCCAGTCGATGCCACCTGTCTTGGGGTTGGCATTGGTTTCAGTGACCACATCATTGGCGTTGTCCACATAGTAGCGATCAGCGCCGTCACCGCCTGTCATGTCGTCAGCACCAACACCCCCATTTAGGACGTTGCCCCGGAAATTGCCAGTTAGGGTGTCGTTGTAATTGCTGCCAATGAGTTTCTCAATACCGATAAGCGTATCCAAGCCGGAACCGCCGGTATTTTGCGCCGTCGTCACTGCCAAGCTCACCGTGACGGCACTGGCGGCAAAATCGTAAACAGCAGCGTCGACACCAAGGCCGCCATTAAGGACATTGTCGCCCGCCACTGCATAGAGCAGGTTATTGAGGCTGTTGCCGGTAAGGTTGGCTGTTCCCACGGCTTTCACTAAGCCATTTTCTACATGGGCCCCCAAGGTATAATCAGCAAGGTAAGTGTACACACTGTCGATGCCGCCCGTAAGGGGGTCGGCGTTAGTTTCAGTGACTATATCACTGGCGTTATCGACAAAGTAACGGTCAGAGCCATCTCCGCCGCTCATGCTGTCGCGTCCTTTCCCCCCGTCCAGGGCGTCGTTACCGAAGCCGCCTATCAAGGTATCGTCACCGTTGCCGCTTCTCAGTTGATCATTGCCGTTGCCACCAATAAGCGTGTCATCCCCAGCGCCGCCTTTTATCAAGTCTGCGCCTATTCCCCCATCGATTTGATAGCCGCCTGTAGCCGTCGCAAGAACGGTGACCTTATCGTTGCCTGCACCGGTCGTAATGGTGTTGATTGCGGCGGTTGTCGATGCGGTTATAACATCGTCGCCCCCTGCTGTTGAAATGGTTTGCACACCTGCGGTTGATTCTGCGGCCACTGTGACCGCGCTTGAACTTGTGCTGATGATGGTTTGTGCCCCCCCACCAGAGTTTGCTGTCACGGTGGTCAGATTTGCGCCCCCGCCATTAGCATCACCAATGTTCTGGGCGCCTGCTCCGGTGGTGGTTGCCTTCACTGTGGCAAGACCGGCACCGTTTATAGTTAAAGCACCGGCAGTCGATGTCGCCGTAATGGTGGCAAAATCTGTACCCGTAGTGATGGCCTGCGCACCATCCGTTGAGACCGTGGTGAGCGCTGCCTGCCCTGTAAACGAACTCATGTCAATCGTAATCGCACCGGCAAGGGATGTCGTTTTTAGAACCACCCCTGCAGCGGCGAATGCGGCATTAAAAAAAGCCCCGGTTGTGATGGTTTGTGCGCCAGGGCCTGTTGAGCCAATGACAACTTTTTCAATATTGCTAATGTGTTTCCAGTAGCCGTCGGCAGGGGTGATAGCGGCAACACCAATTGGGGTGATATTCAGTGTGTCAATGCCGCCGCCACCATTAAGTTTATCAAGGAGACCCCACGTGCCAGTCGCCCCGTCATTATAAGTGGCTTTAAAGGTGTCATTGCCAGCTCCTCCAACAAAATTGTCGATATCGGAAGTGAGTGTGAAAGTGGTCATAAATTATCCCTTTAGTAATAATGTTGTCCACGCCCGTAGTGGGCGTGAAAGTCGATCCTGAAGTTTGCTGGCTTTGAACTTGGACATTTACTTCCTTATCTCGCTAATTGTTACGGAGTTGCCTATGGCTACTTACAATAGATGCAAATGCTATAAACAAATTGATAATTATTCGCTTTTTTCAAAAACCACTCTGTACGTCCCCACACATATAGCAAACTTTTTCTTAGGGGCTATCGGCAAGGCAGCGCCCAAGGCTCAGGGCTTGGGCTAATGAACCTTTGGGTGATTTGTTAGTGGCGCTTGACTGTGGGGGATGAAGGGCCGTAAATACACGACAGAGATTAAGTGTCCATGAAAAAATTACAAAAAACCGCACCCACATTTAGGTCGCCTATTTTCTGTGGCAAAACCGACAATTCCGCTGGCTAACATTGCGCCCAAACGAAGCAAAACGCCGCCACAACCCGCTCGGGCCATTTGGTATCCCTCTTGCTTGCATATCATCATGACTCCCTTTTCCTTGTCCAGAACGCCATGCTAACTGCCAAACAACGCCGTCTTTTTGATAATCCACCGACCGCGCCATCTTTAGCCATCCTAACAAACCAGCAGTCGGGCCACTGTAAAGGAGCTATCCAACCATGATCGAATTTCCGATAAAACTGGCGGTGGCCAGTAAGGAGGGCATGGCAATCAGCGAGCACTTCGGTCATGCCAAGCAATTTCGTATTTACGAAGCAACCCAAGAGAATTGCCACCTGCTGGAAACCCGCGAAGTCTCCCATTACTGTCTGGGTCAGCATTCCGACCAGACGGCGATGGCAGGTATACTGGAAACTATCAAAGATTGTTATGCCGTTTTCGTTGCCAAGATCGGTGACGGGCCGACAGAAAAACTCCAGGCTGTCGGGGTTCGCGCGGTCTCACGCTACGCCTACGAAGCCATCGAAGATTCGCTGCTTGACTATGTGCATAGCCTCGTAGCTGATGAGGAGGCGATAGGATGCAAGACTCTGTAGCACAATGGGTGCAGGCACATCCGTTAGCACCCATCCATGTCGATTGCGCCATCACGGTGATGCTGAAGATCCTCGACGGCAAATGCAAAATGCGGGCGGCGGAAAAGCATGTGATGGAACGGCTCTATGACGAAGTGAAAACCCAACCTGGCCAGTTGCTGGATGCGGCGCTCCACCCATTGATCGCGCAAGCCCGCAGTCATCTTGATGACGCGATGAAAAACATCATCTACGAACAACGCCTGTTGGCGGAAACCGTTATCTCCCGCCCCGTGATGAAAGGCTTTAAGGCCATGATCCGGCAAGAAGGCCTGCTAGCCGGTGCACCGGACGAGGAAGAGCAACCCTGATAAAGCCGGAGCAATCAACTGGAGACCGTGTAAATATTCTATGTCGCATACCCTTCAGATCCGGCCAAAATTGTCAACATGCCCGCACCTAAGCGAAGATGATGCCGCGCTCAAATAGGCTATATCACTAATATTTAATATAAAAAATGTTGCTGTGATCTGGATCAATACTTGCTGGCTTTAATTGAAACGGCTGTACAGCCACTAATCCAGCATTTTTGAACAGAGGTGAATTATGAGCAAAATCGGCATTTTTTTCGGAACAGACACCGGCAGCACCCGGCTGGTGGCCAAAAAGATTTTCAGTATGCTAGGCGATGAATTGGCGGACAAACCCAAAAACATCAACCGCACCCGTATTGCCGAATTGTTACAGTACGACGCCCTGATTTTGGGCACGCCCAGCTATGGTGTGGGTGAATTGCCGGGCCTATCGACGGGCTGCGTAGAAGCCAATTGGGCGGAATTTGCGCCTTACCTGGACGATGCCGACCTATCCGGCAAGCGCGTGGCATTGTTCGGGCTGGGCAATCAGGAGCGGTACGCAGACCGTTTTGCAAGTTCCATGATCCATCTCTACCGGCTGTTTTACGGCTACGGCGCTGACATTGTTGGCCGCTGGGGCACCGAAGGCTATCAATTCGAGCATTCCCATGCCGTCATCGACGGCCAGTTTGTTGGCTTGGCATTAGACCAACGCACCCAACCGCATTTGACTGAAGAACGGCTTAAAATATGGCTGGCGCAAATTACCCCGCAGCTTCTCCCAGTAGAAGCTGAGGTAATCTAGCATGGGTACGATTACGCAGGATGAAGAAACGGCAGACCTGACCCCCCTAGCCGATTGCACGCATTGTGACTACCGCGAAACCTTGCTACAGGGTGACCAATGCAAGCCGGGCGATTGTTGCGTAGTCGCCAATAGCGGCCGACAAATCGACCGCTTTTTCCGCGCCAATCCCAGCTATGCGGCCGACTACACCCACGACTACTTTTGGGAGCGCCGCGCCATTGCCGCCCGTTATTTGCCGACCAGCCAATTGCGCCCGTTGCTGACCGATCCCGACGAGGCGGTCAGGCGGGTGCTGGCTTACCGTGTACCGTTGGAATGGTTGGTGGAATTGCGCGGCGATCCGGATAGGGAAGTCAGGATTACCGTCGCCGACCGTTTGCCGGAGCAAGAATTGGAGGTGATGGCCAATGACCCTGATTATTTGGTGCGGGTCTATGTCGCCAAACGCTTGTCGGTAGGCCGGTTGTTCAGAATGGTTGCCGATCCTGACGATCAAGTCCGGCGCACGGTGGCCGAGCGCATATCGCCCGTCAGCTTGGGCCTGATGGTCAACGATGCCGAAGTCGATATTCGCCGCATTGTCGCCCAACGCATAGAGGCCGACGATTTGGAGCTAATGGTTAAGGACAGTGATTGGACTGTCCGTTATGAAGTGGCGTTGCGGGCCGCCCCTGCCTTGTTGCAACAGCTGTTTGATGACGAGGAAGAAGATGTCCGGCTGAGCGCCAAACAACGCTTTATCTATCGCGGACAGTGATTGAGCTGGCATAGCCAAAGGACATAAACAATAAACTTACCGCTATCCGCTGACGCTGATTTTTTCGGGCGTAGCGGACAATTTCAGCGCGGTTAGCCCACCTTGATTGGACAACGGATAGATTCCAGGATAAGCGTCATCCTCAAAATGGGCGTCATCTGCAAAAAGGATGTTCAGGTTCGCCGTGACCCGTTCGGGCAGCCGGTACCAAGGCATTAAACCGTCGCTCTGGCATGCCAACGCACCATTGGCATGAAAATCCAGTTTGCCTTGGCCGTTGCAGTATTTCATCAGGGTATAGGCATTGGCGATAAAATTCAGCCGTTTCCAGCCCCTGAGCTTGGCATGCCAGCGCGTCTGGTCTTGTCCCCAGTTTTCAAAAAAAGCCACATGATTCCCCTGTACCAGCACCGATTCAACTTCATAGGCGAACGTCAACGCTTGGCTAAATGTCCATTCGCCCGGAATGCCCGCGTGCACCAGCGTGAAACTAAGCTTACTGTCGTGATGGATTAACGCGCGGTGGCGTAGCCATTTCAACAGCTCATCCCGATCCGGTGCGGCTAGGGTTTCTTCCAGCGTATCGCCTATTTTCGGCTCTGCCAAGCCTTCCGCCAATGCCAGCAAATGCAGTTCCTGGTCACCCAGCACGGTGACGGCTTTTTTGCCCAAGCCTTTGACAAACCTGAGCACAGCCAGTGAATCAGCCCTCTCATTGACCAAATTGCCGGCAAACCATAAGCAATCGTTTTCCGGATCAAACTGTATTTTTTCCAGTAAGGCCATTAACAATTGATAATTGCCTTTTACACTGCCGATGGCGTAAGTCGTCATACTCTTTCCTTCCAAGTCCGTGTTAGCCAGTAGAACTAACGGGCAACCAAAAAATTGCCTGCCAATTCAATCGACGTGATTAGTTGATCTGAACAGCCTATTTGTCGGAATGACTTGCCGGAACGTCAAATTGATCCGCCCTTCGGTCACCTTTTGGTCAATAGGCACACTGTGTAGCCAATCGTGTTGAAAACTGGGGCGCATAACCAGCAAACTGCCGCTAGGCAATAAAAGTTGCCCCGAATCCAACGTTTTTTTATGCCGGAATGCGAATAACCGCGCCGCGCCTAAAGTCAACGACGCGATAAAAGGTTGTTCGCCCAGTTCCGGTTCATTATCCGCATGCCAACCGACATGATCGTCGCCGTTGCGGTACAAGTTGACCAATACCGAATTAAAACGGCATGCTAAAAAGTCTTCGACCGTTGCCCTAATTTCCGACAACTGCGGTGTCCACGGGCGGGTTTCCAACAGATTTTTGCTGTAGCTGTAGCGTATGCCTGGATCGGCGTGCCAAGTTTGCAATCTAGGCAAGATGAATTGCCGTCCGGCGACGATATAACGGTTATCCGGCCAATCTTGTCCCTGCAAACACTGATAAATCCGTGCGCTTTCAGCGGTATCGTAAAAACCGTCAATGATCTCCAGTTCAGGATAAAGCGCCATTAAAAAATACGCTCAACTAGCGGGCTGCTTGTTGATGTGCGACGCCAAGGCGCTGTCCATCATTGCCACATGCAGCCCGAACCATTGCGGGAGCCGTTCCTTGACAAATGAGCGGCCAAAAACAATCAGGCCCTTATCGACCCGTGATTTAAACTGCTTGAACTCACCAAGCACCCGCTGGTGTTCGCCTTTATGGTCGGCCACGCCAGGGTATGCGTATTGCGCCATCAATTGGTTTTCCCGCTCGAAATGCTGTTCGGTATGTTCGTATAACTGCTGGAACAACGCGGGGAAATCCCCGTTATCGGCGGTGTCCAACGCATTCAGCAAGTTGATGAATTCCTCATGATCCTTATCAATCGCCCCGTAAGCCACTGTAAGCGCTTCAGTTTTTTCCAGTAATGCCATCTTCGCCACCTTATCCGATTCAAACACAGTTCAACAGGCTGCCCTGTCAGTCCACACGATACCCTTCTTCCAGCAAAACCCGTCTGACCACCGGACGCGCCAACATCAGGCGATAGTGCGCCAAGCACCGTTCCGGTAATGCAACGCCGGTTTTGTCTGCCCAAAATTCGACATAAAACAACGCGGCATCGGCAATGCTGAAAGCACCCGCCGCATAGCCTTGCGGCGGCAAGCTGCCGTTAACCACGGCGAACGCCCGGTTGACGATGTCCAGCCCTTGGGCTTTGACGGCCTCGAAATCGGCGGCGTTGGCGGCGAATTTGTCGGTGGTGAAAATCCTCGCAAAACCTTGCCCATGGAGCGTGCCGACCACATAATCTATCAGCTCAATGACGCGGGCGTCACCGTCCGGGTCGCCAGGTAACAGTTTGGCTTTGGGATAGCTGCGTGCCAGCCAATAGGCAATGGCTTGGAATTCGGTCAGTGCCGAACCGTCGTTGCGCACCAACGTCGGGATGGTGGCTTTGGGGTTGATGGCCAAATATTCCGGCGTGGTGTGGTCGCCAGCCATCAGATTGACCAGATGCGCTTCAAAAACCAAGTCGAGCTCTTCCAACAAAATATGGATGCCGGTCGAACAGGAGCCGGGGGTCATATACAATTTCATGCGGTTTTCCTATAGGTTGTTGAGCTGCGTCACCGGCATTCCAAGACATGCGCATTAGCCTCTAACGCGAAGTTTTGCCATAGCAAGGCGATGTCGCGTTTCACTTCGTTCACATAAACCTTATCCGTTTTATGTTTGTCAGGAAAATTGGACAAGGCGCAAGATGTGCGATGTTTATCGACGACAAACAGTAAAAATTCGTCGATATAGCCATCGAAAGCCACCAATGCCTGTTGGGTTAAATCCGCTAAGCCCCGATTGATTGGGGACCGGCTGCTATCGAACGGTAAAGTTTTCAGATACGCCAAGGCTTCATCGTAAGCCTGTGCCAAAACAGCCAGCACATTGCGTTGGAAACAGCCGTCCCATTGCTGGCGCGAAAGGTCTTGGGCAAGCAATTGTCCGTAGTGGTTTCTCAGTAACGGCTTTTGTCCTGCGATATAGCAATGGAATTGGGCGATGCTATCGGCGTTGTTCTGTAGGTTCATCGTCATCACTGTCCCTTGCTATAAAGTGCTAACACGGTAAAAAAAGCCTGTCGCAATTGGGTTAGTTAGGGCATGGCGCTATGCCCAATGTGGTGATCGTATCGGATCAAAGGAAAGGGCATTCAAGAATGAGGCCAACTTGCACCAGCTAGGGCATCAATTGGTTTAAAGCCAAGCGGCACGGCTTTTTCCGGCTATTCAGCCAGTATGGCTAGGGCTTATCGCTGGCATCAAACACTGTCATAAATCCGACAAAATCCGGCTTGCCGACTAAGGGCGAGAACAAGGGGGAATGGTTTTCCAAAGCAAATTGCCACTAACAAAAGCAGCTGGACACGTAGATTAGAGCGAGTGGGTGAATATCTAACAAGGTTTTGTGGAGAAGTTTGCTCACTTTGAACATTTACTTCCTTATCTCGCTAATTGTTACGGAGTTGCCCATGGTTATTTACAATTGATGCAAATGCTATAAACGGGTTGATGATTGACCGTTTTTTCAAAAACGTACTCTGTACGTTGCCACACATATGGCAAACTTTTTTCTTAGAAGCTGATACGAATATCGGCCCGGCGGCACACAAGGCTTAGGGTTTGGGCTAATGAACCTTTGGGTGATTTGTTAGTGGCGCTTGACTGCGAATGGGAGGGTCGTAAATGCACGACAGGGCTTAAGTGCGGCCATGAAAAAATTACAAAAATTCGCGCCCAGTAAAATAGCCGCTACAATCCCCCATTAGCTTGATGGGGACGGCGATAGCATCGTTGTGGTAGCGGTGGGTTTTAACCCCTTAATAACGTAGAGTGCCTTGTGCGCTGTATTACCAGGCGGGCTTTGAACCACAAATCGTGGAGGGAATCTAAAAAGGCGTTCCTACGAGATTAAAAAACGGGTGGTGGTAAAAAGGGTAATGATATTTTGGAGTCAAAAACATGTTTTTTGACTCCGTTGTCACTTAAGCATTTGAATGTTTGCCACTACCAAAAAGCTTATGGATGATCACTTGGTTTTTATCCTCTCTTGTTACAAAGGTAATCAACATGGCCAAAATACAGCAATCAACGATACCCACTGCAAAATCGGAAAATATCATCGCCATTTTGAGTCTGCTGGGTATCGGCTGTTATCTGGTATTGCGCTATGCACTCGATATTGGCCATGACATCTATACCTTGTCGTTAAATGCGGCATTAACTTCAGCGGTTACTAATTTTTACCAGGGACAATTTAATTTCACCATTGCACTGGTGCAGCTGCCGCTGATCCTGCTATTAATCCTTGGCGGTATTCCCTTGGTTTATAAACTTGCCGTCAAATTATTTCAGGGCGATTTTGGCGCTGACCTGCTGGCGGGGCTATCCATTGTCACAGCGGTGGCCTTGGAAGAATATCTGGCTGGCGGTTTAGTGGTGTTAATGTTGTCCGGCGGCGCGGTGCTGGAATCTTATGCGGTACGCAAAGCCTCGTCGGTGCTGGAGGCTTTAGCCAACCGTATGCCGTCAGTCGCCCATAGAAAATCAGGCGATAAACTGACCGACATCAGCACCGAACAGGTCATGATCGGCGACACCTTATTGATCATGCCGTATGAACTTTGCCCCGTTGATGGCACGGTATTGGAAGGTACAAGCACGATGGATGAATCCTATCTGACCGGCGAACCCTACATGATGTCTAAAACCAGCGGTTCCAAAGTCATGTCCGGGGCTATCAACGGTGATTCAGCCCTAACCATCCGCGCCGACAAGCTGGCTGTTGATTCCCGTTATGCAAAAATCATGGAAGTTATGCGCTCATCCGAGCAGTACCGTCCGAACATCAGGCGGCTGGGCGACCAACTGGGCGCGCTTTATACCCCTTTGGCCGTGATCATTGCCGTGATTGCCTGGGCGGTCAGCGGTGATGTCATCCGCTTTCTGGCGGTGCTGGTTATTGCCACGCCATGCCCGCTGCTCATTGGCATTCCCGTCACCATTATCAGCTCAATTTCACTGGCCGCCCGGCGGGAAATCATCATCAAGAATCCGGCCATTCTTGAAACCATAGGCACTTGCCGCACGGCGATTTTTGATAAAACCGGCACGTTGACTTATGGCCGCCCGACGCTAACCGCCCTGATTCCCGGCAAAGGCCATCATGAACAGGAGGTGCTGACCTTAATCGCAAGCCTTGAACGCTATTCCAAACATCCACTATCCAGCTCCATTATTAAAGCCGCGGAAAAAGCCTCTTTATCATTACTGAACGTGAACAATATCACCGAGCTGCCCGGAGAAGGGCTTAAAGGTAATGTTGCCGGAAAACAGGTGCAGATCACTAGCCGCAAAAAGTTCGTTGAGCAACATCACCCAGCGGTTGAAGAGCATTTGCCGCCTGTCACCGGCGGCATGGAATGTATTGTCCTGATTGATGACGCTTATGCGGCAACGCTGCAATTTCGCGATGAAGTGCGTACCGACAGCTCATCATTTATCAACCACTTACGGCCAAATCACCTGTTTGAGAAGGTGCTGCTGGTGTCGGGCGACCGCGAGTCAGAAGTCTGTTATCTGGCCGAAAAAGTCGGCATTCAACATGTTTATTTCAGCCAAAGCCCCGAACAGAAACTGGAAATAGTGCGTAATGAAACCAAAATGGCAAAAACGGTGTTTTTGGGTGACGGTATTAACGATGCCCCCGCGCTCACCGCTGCGACTATCGGCATAGCCTTTGGTCAGAATAGCGACATTACCGGCGAATCGGCTGATGCCGTGATCATGGACAGCTCTCTGTTAAAAGTCGATGAGCTTTTTCATATCGGCCAGCGGATGCGAAAAATAGCCTTGCAAAGCGCGGTAGGCGGGATGGCATTGAGCCTGATAGGGATGGTGTTTGCCGGATTGGGTTTTCTTTCGCCCGTAGCCGGCGCTGTCACGCAGGAGATTATTGATGTCTTTGCGGTATTAAATGCCTTACGGGCGGCTATTCCGCCTAAAACGCTTTCAGATTATTGAAGCACCTATAACGTACTTAAATTGGGCGTATTCTGTATTTGATGGCATAACGTGCAGCTTACCCCGTTCCTTGCTTCATCATAGCGCTAATGGCTTCAGCTTAGGAAGGCGCGGTCTAAAAGGCCTTTCGGTCCGTTAAAATTTTTCGCTTCAAAAGCCGCTGGACGCCTAGCAGCCGTGGTTACGCTAAACATACCGCCCACTGCCAAGTGGGTTATATGTGCTGGCGGGCGACTCCTTATTTTGCCGATTAAACCCTTGTAAAGTAGTCGCTACGGTTATCTCAATAAAGGCTTTGCGGCGTTGATTGCGCTATTTGCGCACACTAGGCCCCGATACGGGAATCCCCTGTCCTATAAAACCCAAAAAATATTCCAGATCACGCAACTCCACACTTTGTTCGGGTAGTGGTTGGGCGCGGATTTGTTCCAGGCATTCGGCAAAGCGGCGGTGCAAACTGCCTAGTTCCCCCCATTTTAAGCGATAGACCGGCCAGTTTGCGGTGTGCCCTAGCAGCGCACTGAGTGTTTCCGAACGGATTTTTTTGCCTGCATTCTGGATATGGCAGGTGGCGCAGGCGAAATTTAATTGGCCACGCCGCCGATAATAGAAATCTTGCCCTTGCTGGTAAGCCGCTAAGGCATGCGGGTCATCTTCTGGAACGGTCGTGTCAATGGCCTTGCCCCGCGAGCGGTAAGCCATGAAGGCCTGAAGCTTTAGCATGTCGCTATGTTGATAACTTAATGGCGATTCCCGATTGGCAAACCGGCAATCATTAATGGCGACCGGTAGGGTCAGCACCTCGCCCCGTGTTTTATCCCATTGCGGATAGCGGTGGGCAATGCCCGGGTCAGGGAAACAGTCGGCGTAACGCCTGCCGTTAGCGAATGCCCCATTAAATAAGATTTCCCCTTGTTCGATGGCCGGTTCGTAGGGCGGGAACTCTTCTATCGCCTGCCAAGACTCACGTGCGACCGTATCTATCGTATACACCCCGTTGCGGTAATCCGCTAAGGTCAACTGGGGAAATAATTGCTGGTAATAGTGTCTCAGGCCAGTTTGGTCTTGGCGTGGTCCTGCGTGTGACGGTAACACCCATAATAGGGCCAGCAATGCCAAATACAGGGTTTTATTTAAGGGTATGGTCAGCGGCATCTTTGTTGCCCAGATTGTCAACCCAGATGATGTTGATTAGGTCGCCGGTTTTGCCGCCTTTGAGCATAAAAGAGAAATACGGGTCTTTAGATATGCTCGTGCCCATCACGCAATTGACCAGCACCGTCTGATTCAGGCTTAGGGTGAGTTCCTGAATGAAATGTGCGGGGATGAGCCGGTTGGTGGTTTTGTCACGATTGCGGCCATGTTCCATGGGATGGGTGATTAAAACCCTAATCTGGGTGTTGCCGTCGATGCGTTTGCTGCGGATTTTAATGCTGGACATATCAACCTCCACAGCCGCCGATAGTGACTTTAACCCGTTCTTTGGCGCGGTAAAAGCCGTCGCTGGTCTCAATGAGCGCGATTACATCAGCAGTTTCCGCCATTTTCAGCCGCGCCGACACTGAGGCTTCGAGGGCTGGGCTGAGTTCAAAGCGGATTGCCAGCGGGACGGGGTTTTTTTCGACCAATAGCGAGATGCTTTTAACGTTAGCCAGGGTAGTGCTGACGCTCACAGGGACTAACGCGCCATTTTCAGCGATGAGGGGGATTTTAATGCTGATCTGGTTGGTGTCCGTTATTTTTTGGTTTAGCACCAGGCGTTTTAACGTCGCGTCGAGCAATCCTGGGGCAAAATCTTCCGTTTTCCAAAAGGCATGTGCTCTAGGGATGCGTAACAATCCGGATGCCATTGCCACGGCGACGGTGGCGGTTTTTTTGATGAATTGTCGGCGAAAATTAGTCATGAGCGTTCCTGGTTTAAGGCAACTGCCAAAGATAATCAACCACCTGATCCAGCTCGGCCTCACTGAGGATTTTGTTTTTACCAAATGGTGGCATACTGGTTTCGGGGTTGAATTGGCTGGCATCAAAAATAAACGCGCGTAATTGCCGTTTGTTTTCAAACCGGCTGGCAACCGCACTTAAGGCCGGGCCGATAGTGCCGGGCGATTCGCCGTCGGCAATGGCATGACAGGCCAGGCAATTGCCTTTGTTGCGTTCGAAGGCGATGCGCTTGCCTTGATCCAAGCGTTCTTGTGTGATGCCGCAAGCGCTCAGCAAGGACAGCAACAAGATCCATGCTTTCATCGGAACAAGGCCTGATAAGAACGCGCCGCCTGTTCGGGTCTGGCGTCATCAAACAGCCCGCCGATAACGGCTAATAAATCTGCACCCGCTGATATTAATTGTCCGCCGTTGTCCGGTAGGATGCCGCCGATGGCGACGATAGGGACTGTCAATGCCCGCTTGGCCTGTTGTAGCGTGGCAAGCTCGGCGGGTGCGGCCAACGGTTTGGAATTGGACGGGAAAAAGCGCCCGAACGCGACATAATCCGCGCCTTCTTGCTGCGCGGCTAAGGCTCTGGCTAAGCTGTTGTAGCAAGACACACCTATAATTGCCGCCGGACCCAATAAGTCTCTGGCCGCGCGGATGTCACTGTCATCTTTACCCAAATGCACGCCCGCCGCACCAACCCGCACTGCTAATCCAACATCATCATTAATAATCAGCGGCACTTGCAGGCTATCGCACACAGTGGCCAGACCGGTGGCTAACAGCATGGCGTCAATAGGGTTTTTGTCGCGGTATTGCACAATGGCCGCACCGCCTTGAATAGCCGCAGTGATTTCAGCAATCACCCGGTCGGTTGTTTTATGTTCGGTCTGGGTAATTGCGTAAAGCCCTCGTGTAGGGCATTTCATGCGTCATCCTCCATCCAGAAAAAGCGGTTGGGGTTATGTTGGCCTTTACCTGGCCGATAAGCGCTGTTTAATGAATTCCACGTATATTCTTGCGCTTCCATAACCGCCTGTATCGGTTCTAGACCGTGCGCAAGCAAAGCGGCAATGCTGGCTGCCAGTGTGCAGCCTGAGCCATGATAGTTGTGTGGCAATCTGTCCCATGTGTAAGTTTCCCAGAGCCTGCCGTCATGAAATAGTTGGTTGCTGACGACGGGCGTATGCTCGTGAGTGCCGGTGATCAGCACATATTCGCAGCCTTTATCCAGCAAATCCAGGCCGCAGCCGTCCAACTCGTCATGGCCTGACAAGCACCGCGCCTCGTGGCTGTTGGGCGTTAGCACCGTCACGCAAGGCAGGAGAAGGTCTATTAGGGTGGCAATCAGCCGTCCATTAGCCAGCTCGGTGCCGCCACCGGCTGCCAGCACCGGATCTAGCACGACCGGAATTTCAGGATGTTGTTTTAGGATTGCATAAATCGCCAACGCCGTTTCATGATGGCCGATCAAACCTATTTTAAACACCTTGACATCCAAATCATCCAGTAAGGTGTTGGCCTGGCTGATGAGCTGTTCAGGTTGCTGCGGGAGCAATTTCTTGACGTTGCGGGTGTCTTGCTCAGTCAGTGCCGTGATGACGCTGGCGGCATGGCATTGATGGCTTATCAGCGTTTCAATGTCAGCTTGCACACCGGCGCCGCCGCTGGGGTCATGGCCAGAAAATGAGAGTACAATAGGGCGGTTTTGAGCCATAGCGGTTCTTTGGATTATTAAAAGGTTAGAATGTTAATTGTCACTGAGTTACCCGCCAGACTCAACAGCAATATGCTGTTAAGGCCTTATCAACCCCAAAAAATTAAATAACTAAATGGATAGCCGCACTTTTACCAACCGCATCGTCGTCCTTGACACTGAAACCACCGGCCTTAACCCTCAGGAAGGCCACCGGGTCATTGAAATTGGTTGCGTCGAGCTGGTTAATCGCCGACTGACCGGCAACCGGTTTCATGCCTATATCAACCCCGACCGGGCGATAGATGAGGGCGCAATGGCTGTGCATGGCATCAGCAATGAGTTTTTACAAGACAAAGCGCATTTTAAGGATATTTTCCAAGACTTTCTGGGCTTCATTAACGGGGCTGAATTAGTCATCCATAATGCGCCGTTTGACGTCGGTTTCCTCAATTATGAGTTTTCATTATTGGCCAATCAGCCCGGCATCATAACAAATTACAGCGCTGTTTTTGACACACTGGCGTATGCCAAAAAGAAACATCCTGGGCAACGCAACAGCCTAGACGCGCTATGCAAACGTTATGGCGTTGACAATAGCCACCGCGATTTGCATGGTGCCTTGCTGGATGCGGAGATTCTGGCGGATGTTTTCTTGTTAATGACTGGCGGGCAGTCATCATTACTGGATGAGGCACAATCCACACAAACACCAACTGAAGCCAGCCCTCACAATAACACGATTGAAGGGTTGGCAGAAAACCGGCCGACATTAAAGGTGATTGAATGTAGCACCGAAGAATTGGCGGCTCATCAACTGCGCTTGGCAACGATTGAAGAGCAAGCGGGGGCTTGTATATGGGGTCAAGCCAATTAATTAATAAAGTGCCTGCGAAGCAATCGCGCAGCCGCCATCCCCCTTGATGGAGCAAGGGTTATAAAATGAGGGGTTTGCGGAGAGGGTAAGGTGTTGCCCAATCCTCAGCCGCGTTTCCAAGAGATTAAAGTCCCACGCCGTAGGACAAAAAAGCAAATTGCACAGAATGGGTGACAAGCCAATGATGGTCTTGTGTGGTGTTAGGCGCAGAAGATTGGATGGCCATGGAAGCGTTTGCTGAGGGTAAAGAAGCGTGGCTACGCGGCTTTTTGGAATTACCGAACGGCGCTTCGGGAAAGGCGTTGAATAGCGCGATTGCCCTGAGCATCAAAAAGGTTTAGTTTTTATTTGTCCAAAGATCTGCTATTATAACCAAATAAGTTGGATAGCTGTTTAAAGACAGTGAGTTTTTAATGACCAGTAGGGAGGAGCCATGCTTATATTAACTCGTCGAGTAGGGGAAACTTTAATGATTGGTGACGAGGTTACTGTTACTGTTCTTGGAGTGAAAGGGAATCAAGTTCGTATAGGTGTAAACGCACCAAAAGATGTTTCTGTTCATAGGGAAGAAATTTACGAAAGGATAAAAAAAGAACAGGCTGGATCGATAGATTCTGACGAGTAAAATCAATTCCGGAGGGATGGCCGAGAGGCTGAAGGCGCTCCCCTGCTAAGGGAGTATGGGCTTTAACTCCCATCGAGGGTTCGAATCCCTCTCTCTCCGCCACACAAAGCATGTTAATTTTATATTTAGGATTGACAGCAAAGAAAATTAAAAAGATAATAACCAGCTCAACAAGGCGCCCGTAGCTCAGCTGGATAGAGTAATCGGCTACGAACCGATCGGTCGGGAGTTCGAATCTCTCCGGGCGCGCCAAATTTTGTAGTTTATTCCCCTGTAGCTCAGTCGGTAGAGCGGGTGACTGTTAATCACTAGGTCGGCGGTTCGAGCCCGTCCGGGGGAGCCAAGTAAATCAAAGCCTTACATGAAAATGTAGGGCTTTTTTTATGCTCAAAATTTAATGAAAACGTGTTTGGTCTGGGTTTCATGAAGTGCTGTAAATAAATATCCGATTTCTTTATTAATATCGTAATTTTATTGATAGCCACCGCTGATGGGCTAGTGGAGCGATTACATAGATCGGGCCGCTACTGGCAACATGCGCTTGGCGGGCAAAAAAGGTATTAAGATTAAGCCCCGCTGTGTAAGTTTTGGCTAGTCATGGCCTTAACAACCGCCCTCGCAAACTCATCCACATTTTGGCTATTGGACGCACGGGGCGTTTTTAATTGCTGCAAAATTTCCCCTTGCCGATGCGGTTGCACCTCGCCATAATTTTAGAGCGTGGTCAACACATCCTCATAACCTAAATTCTGGCTCCAAGATTTAAACTCTTCCGGCGATTGGTGAAGCGGTTGCCCAAGCGTCACCAAGGTTTTGCGGAAACTGTGCGGGTTAACAGACGGCAAATCCGCCGCTTCAAACGCTTGCCGAAAAATGGCCTGTATCGGTGAGGCGTTGCGCCAATGTTCCGGCTTAAAACCGGATGCGGTAAAAATCCTGTCCTCGCTGTTTATCACGTTGGTTTTAGGGAACAACGGATCATCATTACCCCACAGCAATTCTTCTTTCAGGTAGCGCACCCATTCACAGACAATTTGTTGGACAGAGTCACCGACAGGAAAGAAAAACGTCGTGAACGTCTTGCTAAATTTTGTGTTCACTTCCCTGGCATCCTGGAAGGCACTGCCGCCCGCCAGATCAGCATGCTTTAGCTTTATGGAAGCAATGGCACCGTCCCTAGCCCCCCGTTAGCAAGGTAAAAGCCATCAGGCTACGGTTGCGCCGGTCAATGTCGGATTGGTTGGGCATGGTATCAATCACATGTTTGGTTTTAAATTCTGTTGTGTGGTTCTTGTGCACATTTGTCATACTTTAGTTTGCCTTTGATGTAAGGCTTTCTATCTTAATTGGTGGTCTAAAATATAAGGAGTATCATAATCTTCACCAGTTAGGTCTGAGTTCCCCAAAGCCAACTTATCATGATTGGGGCAGGGAGGGGCGAGTTGTGAATTCTTCTTGGACAAGAAATTTATTTCTATACAAAGACTTGCAAATAAAATGGGCGCGGATATTGCTTTTGAAGACGAATCTGGTGTCGGTATCATGACGCGCTATGGCAAGACCTGGGAGCTTCGTGGTGAAACGCCTGTGGTCAATTGCACGATGAAAAGGGGAGGCTATAACGTCATGTCGGTGGTGACTGCCAAAGGCAAAATGCAATACAGCATCAAAGAAGGAAATATCAATGGTGAAATCTTTATTGAATTTATGAAACACCTCATAAATAATCGAGAACGTCCTTTGATCTTATTGGTGGATCATGCTTCATTTCATCAATCAACAGCGGCACGTGATTTTGTACGTCAAAACCGTACTAAACTCAGGATTTTCTTTTTGCCAAAACATGTCCCAGAAATGAACCCCGATGAACAAGTCTGGAATGACATCAAAACCCATCTTTTAGTAGTCTTGTTTTAGTGCCCTCAACACGAGGATACACAGATGCTAATAACCACATCATCAAAATTGATCTAAAAAACGGCGAAACCCGTTACCGCGCTATCCTTACCAAATCCGGTAAGGGAATCAAAACCAAAACATTCAGACGCAAACAAGATGTCCGTACTTGGGGCAACCGCGCCGTTTTGGATGCCCAAGAACACCAAGCTAACGGCATTAAACCCTGCACCGTTAAATTCATCAGCCGGTTAGCCGATGAATACATGCAATGGTGGACAGGCAAAGACCACAATAGGGCGCGTCTTGTTCTATGGTGGGATCGCTAGGGGGTGAGCCTCTGTTTTTGGTCATCTTACGTAAGCTTATGTTCACCGATTCAATCGCATTGGTGGTGTGGATAATGCATTTGATTTCAGGGGGATAATCAAAAAATGGGGTAATTCGCCCCTTAACCTATCGGCACAGGCAATAAAAATATCCTGTAGCCGCGATTTTAAGTTTGGTAACGGCTTGTAACCAGAACGGGGCGCCCCTTCCGTTTGAGCTACCCATAAGCCGAATACCCCCCTTGAATAGCGTGATTGCCCAGCCGTGCAGTTGGCTTTGCTGGGCTTAGTAAAAATGTCCAATGCCATTACAAAACTGGAAAGTTACCCTCAATCGGATTACCATCCGCTTTGAAGGCTGGATGCCCGACCAATAATTGAAAATCCGTTTGCACAGGGTTCGGGGTACCCCTGATTGTAGTCGTGATTTACGGGTGGCCGTTTGGCTTGACGGTTGCCAGTCGTGCCGCTTCTTGTGGTGTAAGCCGACGCAATGACAGTTAAGGCTTACCCCACACGACGCCACTAATTTTTACGTTGTTATCAACAAACAGCCCTTTATTAACGAGGTGTATTATGTTCGCACTAAAATATTTTCTGTCAATTTCTGTATTGTTAACCTGTTTTTGGATCAACCCTGCGGTATCGGCAGACCCGTCTGCTGGCGAGCAAAAAGCGGCTAGTTGTGTAGGCTGTCATGGTGTCCAAGGTAAAAGCAACAATAGCGCATGGCCTAATCTAGCCGCCCAACAAGCAACTTATTTGGCCAATCAGCTTAGCGCCTTTAAGTCTGGGGCGCGTGCCAATGCCATGATGCAGGCAATGGCGGCCAATCTCGGTGATGAGGACATGGCCAACCTGGCCGCTTATTTTGCCAGCTTACCTGCGGTCGGTATCGAAGGTGATGCGGCTTTGGCCAGTGCGGGCGAAACTAAAGCCGCGATGTGCTTGGGATGTCATGGTGCCAAAGCGCAAGGCAATGGCCAATTTCCGCGCCTTGCCGGGCAGCACCCTGAGTATTTGGTGGCACAACTAAAAAGCTTTAAGGAAGGCGTCCGCAAAAACGGCATGATGCAAGGTATTGCCGCTAACTTGTCTGAAGAGGATATGCGGCAAATGGCTGCTTATTTGAGCCGCCTATAACCGCAACCCAGCTGGGAAGACTCGTTTTGGCAACGCGGCTTTGATGCCGGAAAGCCGTCATATATGGCTTGCCCAACACGGATGTTGTAGAATTACCGCTCAACAAGCCCCGTATGGGGCTTGTTTTTTATTAATCAGGATCTCATTCCCCATGCGTTTACCCGATTCAGAGCTCGCCCAAGCTATCCGGCATTGTCGGCAATCTTTCCAGTCAGCCGCCATTTTTAGCCTGTTTATCAATCTACTCATGCTGTTGCCCGCCATTTACATGATGCAAGTCTATGACAGGGTTTTGGGCAGCAGCAGCACCTCCACATTACTGATGCTGACCTTATTGGCGGTAGTGTTGTTTGCCATGCTCGGCGCACTAGAATGGATACGGTCGCAAATTTTGATCCGCGTCAGCACCCGTTTTGACCTATTGCTTAACGAGCGCCTGTATCGGGTGCTGTTCCGGCAAGCTTTAGTCAGCGGCGGTAAAAGCAGCACCCAACCTTTAGGTGATTTGTTGGTGTTACGGCAGTTTCTGACTGGCAACGGCTTGTTTGCGTTTTTCGATGCGCCGTGGTTGCCGGTTTATATTGGCTTGCTATTTTTGTTCCACCCCAGTTTCGGGGTGGTCGCCATACTTTCTGCGGTGCTGCTGATTTTACTGGCGGTCTGGAACGAACGCGCCACGCATGATGACCTGGAACAAGCCAACAAAGTCTCGGTGGAAAGCGCCAACATCACCGCCCGTAACTTGCGCAACGCCGAAGTCGTCCACGCCTTGGGCATGTTGCCTGATTTGATGTCACGCTGGAAAGAAAAACAGCAACGGTTGATTATGTTACAAGCCGTCGCCAGCGAAAAAGCCGGCTTGATTGCCGCATTGTCAAAAACTTACCGCATCACGATCCAATCGCTGATTCTAGGCTTAGGCGCGTGGCTGGCGATTGACAAGCAAATTAGCCCAGGACTGATGATTGGCGGTTCCATTTTATTGGGCCGCGCCCTCGCGCCTATAGATTTGATGATTGGTAGCTGGAAGCAGTTTTTGTCCGCCCGCACCGCTTACGAACGGCTCAACACCTTACTGGCGCAGTTCCCCCCTGAAGCTGAACGGATGCCGTTACCGCCACCTACTGGCGAGTTGCGTGCCGAACAGGCCGTCGTGTTTCCCCCTGGCTCTAAAGTGGCGGTCTTAAAAGGCCTTAATTTTGCCATTCCGGCGGGGACTTTTGTCGCGTTGATTGGTGCGAGCGCCTCCGGCAAATCAACCTTGGCCCGCGCCTTATTGGGCATTTGGCCCACCTCTAATGGTGCAGTCCGCCTTGATGGGGCGGATATAAGCCAATGCGACCGTTCCATCCTCGGTGCCCATATCGGCTACTTGCCCCAAGACATTGAACTGTTCGACGGCACGATTGCGGACAACATTGCCCGTTTTGGCGAACGGGATAGTGAAAAAGTGGTGGCCGCCGCCCAAGCGGCAGGCGTACATGAAATGATTTTACAATTGCCGCAAGGTTACGACACTGAAATCGGTGGGACGGGGGGCATGCTGTCAGCCGGACAACGGCAGCGGGTCGGCTTGGCACGGGCGTTATACGGGGAACCGGTGCTCGTCATCTTAGATGAGCCTAATTCCAACCTCGACGACCAAGGCGAACTGGCTTTGGCGCGGGCGCTATCGGAACTTAAACAACGCGGTTGCACCGTCATTGTCATCACCCATAGGCTGGGGATTTTATCTCTGGTCGAGCGCATTATGGTGTTGAACGAAGGTGTCTTAGTGCTGGACGGGGCACGCGATGAAGTGCTGGCAAAACTTAACCCCTTACGTCCACAACAACCGGCAATGCCGGGCAGCCAAGGGGCATTGGCATGAGCTTACCCAGCAACCCGAACGACCTAACCACCGCCGACATCACCCGCTTTGCCGATGACCGCCCCGTGCGTCGGCTAGGCTATATTATGATTATTCTCGTCTTTGGCTTTTTTGGTGCTTGGTCAGTGCTGGCGCCACTGGGCAGCGCAGCGTTGGCTCCTGGCACCGTCACCGTGGAAGGCTACCGTAAAACCGTGCAACATTTAGAAGGCGGAATTGTTAAGGCCATCTATGTCCGGGACGGCGATACGGTCACCAAAGGCCAAGTGTTGTTGGAACTTGAGGACACCTCATCCCGTGCCCAACTGGAAACCCTGCGCGGCCAGCTGTTTTCGGCGTTGGCGAGGGAAGCCAGGTTGATTGCCGAGCGGGACGGCAAACCGACGGTGAGATATCCTGACATCTTGGGCAAGGCGAATGAAGACCCACGCGCCCAAGAGGCATTGCGGGTGCAAGATCAGGCGTTTGCCGTCCGGCAGCGTTCCCGTTATGGTGAGATAGAAATCCTAAAAGAGCAACGCCGCCAACTGCTTGCTAAGATTGACGGTATCAGGGCGCAAAAAAGCAGCCGTAACAGCCTTGCGACCTCACTCAATAAAGACCTTGCGGATTTTCGCGCCATGCTCAAGGAAGGCTATGTCGAAAAGCAAAAAGTCACAGAGTTGGAGCGTCGTCTAACCGAAGCCCAAGGCGATGAGGGTGACTTCACCGCAAACATAGCCACCGCGCAAAACCAGATCAGCGAGATTGCGCTAAAAATCCTGCAAATAGACAAAGAGTTCCAACGTGAAGTGGTTGATGAGCTCAGCAAGGTGCAAACCGAACTGTCGGAATTGCGCGAGAAAACCCAATGGCTGGCTGACACCGTCACCCGCACCACCATCAAAGCGCCCGAATCTGGCATGGTGCTGGGTCTGGCCGTGCATACGTTGGGCGCGGTCATTGCCCCGGGCGGGCATCTGTTAGATATTGTCCCGCAACAAGAAAAACTGATTGTTGAAGCGCAAGTCTCACCCGTTGACATTGACCGTGTGCATATCGGGCAAAGTACTGAAATCCGTTTTAGCGCTTTCAAAAGCGCAGTGACGCCCAAAATAAACGGCCAACTGGTGGCGCTGTCCGCTGATCGGCTCACTGACGAAAAAAACCAAGTCAGCTATTATCTGGCACGGGTTGAGGTGGATAAGCAAGGGCAGGCCGAACTGCAAGGGCATGGCTTGACATTAATGCCCGGGATGCCCGCCGAAGTGCTTATCAATACGGGCGACCGCACCTTGTTTGAGTACCTGATGCAACCGCTCACCAATATCTTCGCCCGCTCATTGATCGAGGACTAAGATGATGCGCCGCACCTGTGTGTTACTGCTGTTAATGCCCTTTAGCCTAACGGCCAAAGCCGACGATTTGTTGTCGCTCTACCAACGTGCCGTGGAGGCGTCGCCGGCATTGAACGGCAGCGAATACGCCTTGGAGGTTGCCAAAGCGCAAGAAGACCAAGCTTTCGGCAAATTGTTGCCGCAAGTGAACCTTATGGGCAACTATTCGCTAAACGAGTTCCATAGCAACGGTTCCACGCTTAGCCCCGAAGTCTCAAGCAGCTATCCAGGCATCCGCGCCAACATCAGCCTGCAACAGCCGTTGTTTGATTTACAGGCTTATCTGCTGATGAAAAGCCAGCAGTCACGCACCTCGCAGGGTGAGGAAAGCCTATTGGCCGCCCACCAACAACTGATTGCCGACCTGATTGAGCGCTATGTCGATGCCCTCGAAGCCGCTGACAAAAGCGAGATTATTGCCGCCGAGCTGGCCTCCACTGAACAACAGCTCAGCCGTGTAAGAGCGATGCAGGCACGGCAAATGGCGATGGTGACTGACCTTTATGAGCTGGAAGCCCGTACCGAAACCTTACGCACCGAATTGCTGGACAGCGACAATGACGCCCGTATCGCCCTAGAGAAATTACGCGAGTTGACTGGCAGCCCCGTCACCGGGCTTCAGCCTGCCCGCTTAGATGCCGTGCAGCCCGCCCCTGAAGGCAAAGTTGAAACTTGGGTGCAGCAAGCAGGCCAGCTAAACCCCGAATTGCAAGCCCTCAGACATGCTGTTGAATCGGCAAACCAGCGCATCTTGGCATACCAGGCCGGCCATCTGCCGCGTATTGAACTGCAATTAAGCGAAACTTATAGCGACACTTCCTTCAACAACCGCCAATCACCGGCTTTTGACATTGGCACAGCCGCCGTGCAGGCCACCTTGCCAATTTATGAGGGCGGGGCCACCAGCGCCCGTGTCCGCGAGGCTGAAGCCCGAAAAAGGCTGAGTGAAGCCGAACTGGAGGAAAAGCTGCGGGAACTGGAAAAGCTTACCCGCGCTGCCTATCTGGACATGGCCACTTCACCTGCCCGTTGTCAAGCGACTGACCGGCAATTGTCCGCCAGCGAAAAATCCCGCGACGCGATGAAAAAAGGCTACGGACTTGGGGTGGTCACCATTGTTGATTTGCTCGATGCCGAAAAGCGGCTGTCCGAAGCACGGCGGGTGCAACGCCAAGCACGTTACCGATATTTTAAAGCCCGTAGCACGTTGTTTTACCAGGCGGGTCGGTTAATAGCCACTGAATTGCTGCTGTTTAATCGGTGGCTGGTGTCCGCCGGGCCATCTGCAATAAAAGCCAGATAAGTACATGCTCAAAAGTTTTAGGGCTACGACGCCCGTCCTCAAAGGACGGGTGGTCGCGGCGTCCATTGACGATTGTTTTATGCCCATTTCTTAGCCTTTGTCTATCAATTGCATAGGTTCTTTTTTGATTCCGCCGGTTAGCCGCCGCCATGCTGTATTTCCAGAGTGCGGTGGTGACTGGGTTACTGCTTGCCTAGGTGGCGTTTGGCCTAGCCGTTATGGGGTTGGCGGGGGGGGGGTAGCTTGCGCATTGATTTCTCAAAGTCGACCGTAAAAAAGCTATAATTCCGCCACTTAACATGCAACCGCGCAGGAATTTTAGAATGATAGCCGTCGATACCCTCATCCACGCCCGTTGGATCATACCTGTTGAACCCGAGTCGGTAACCTTGGAACACCACACGCTGGTGATTGATGCAGGCAGGATCATTGATTTGCTGCCTACCGATGACGCCACGCAAAAATATCAGGGCACCAGCACTGAACACCTAAAAAATCATGCGCTACTACCAGGCTTGATTAACAGCCATACCCATGCGGCGATGACGTTGATGCGCGGGATTGCCGATGATTTGCAGTTGATGGACTGGCTGACTAACCATATCTGGCCGCTGGAGCAAAAATGGATGAACGAAGCATTCGTTAGGGACGGGACGGCGCTGGCGATTGCCGAGATGATCCGGGGCGGCACGACGTGTTTTAATGACATGTATTTTTTTCCTGACATCACCGCCCAGCAGGCCATACAGCATGGCATACGCGCCAGTGTCGGGCTGATTGTGATTGATTTCCCTACGGTCTGGGCGAAAAACAGCGATGCCTATATTGAAAAAGGCCTGGCCTTGTATGAGCAATTGCACCACCAGCCGCTGATTAGCACAACGTTTGCGCCACATGCACCCTACACGGTTTCTGACACGCCTCTGCAAAAAATCAGGACTTTGTCTGATGAGCTGGGCAGGCCGGTACATATCCATGTGCATGAAACGCTGCATGAAGTCGAACAAGCTGAACAACAAAGCGGCAAACGGCCTTTACAACGCCTTGATGAACTCGGCCTGGTCAATTCATCGTTAATAGCTGTGCACGCCACTCAGTTGACCGATGCTGAAATTGCATTACTTGCCGAAACAGGGGCGCATATTGTGCATTGCCCCGAATCTAACTTAAAGCTGGCGAGCGGTTTTTGCCCAGTCGCCAAGTGCGTCGCTACCGGTGTCAATGTTGCGTTAGGTACGGATGGCGCGGCCAGTAACAATGATTTGGACATGTTCGGGGAAATGCGCACAGCTGCGCTGTTAGGCAAAGCGGTCGCCGGGGACGCCAGCGCCGTACCGGCGATGACGGCCTTGCGCATGGCGACGATTAACGGTGCGAAGGCGCTGGGGTTGGCTCATGAAACCGGTTCGTTAAGCGTAGGCAAAGCCGCCGATGTGATTGCCGTCGACTTGGATTGCCTGGAAACCCAGCCGCTATATTGCCCCGTCTCGCAAATCGTTTATGCCGCAAGCCGCCAACAAGTCACGGATGTCTGGGTGGCGGGCAGACGTTTGTTAAGCCGCCGCCAATTGACGACGATTAATCTGGATGAATTAAGCACAAAAATCAGGCAATGGCAGCAACGTTTGTCGGCTTGACGTAGAGGCTTACCCAATAGCGGGTTTTGTTGGGGATTTTAATAAACACCAATTATATCAATAAGATATTTTTCAGCAGTGGGTTAATCTGGCAATTGCTTTTTGATAAGACGGTGTGCAAACCAAGGCTTGTGTACCGCCAGCGGATTTACCCCGCCCTTCATTTTTAAGGCGGCTTATTATTGCAACCATTATTTTTAACAAAAAACAATCATTTAATTTTGTTAATGATAAGTCCGTCACATTTTCATTTATTTAAAATCCCTCAAGGTGGCTGAAAAAGCTATTTTATGGCAGCATTCATGGCCGCTTGTTGCAACGCTCAAGCCGCATAAAGATAACAACAAAAAAATAATAGAAGTTATGCGCTGACAAAAAACAATAAAATCAACATCTTATGAGAAGACATTGTGCAGCCTGAATACCTGCAATGGCTTTGTATTTAATAAGTTGGGGATAATTAGATGGCGGTTGTATGTGCTTTATTTGGACAACCCAGCAAAAATAAAAAAACCTGTCAATGCGTAACTTCTAAATAATAACAATAAATACTATTTAGAGGAGTAAGCCGATGAAAGACATCTTTCGGCGAATTATTGGTCAAATGTTAGATCAATACGCAACAGTTTTATTGGTTCTTGGAGCCGTTTCCACCCTAACCTATATGGTTCTTATCACCGATATCCGAAGCCAAGAAGGCAACGCCCGGCTCGTTAAAATGAGCACCGAGCAAGGCCAGCTGATTGAGGATATAAATTTTTTGCTTACCCGGAAAACCTATGTCACAGACGAGGATGAATTGCGGAAAATCGACGCAAAGATCATCACAAACATGACACAGCTAGACCAGTCGCACACCTCGCTAAGGGAAGGTGACCGGTTTGTTAGGGAAGGCGAGCGACTGGTTCATGTTCCGGGAAATTTGTCGCAAGATTTAAGGCTAATTTATTTTGACGGTGCGAAGCCGTTAGATTCCCAAATGCGTGATTATCTATCGGCAATACGCGAAGTTTACCGGATACCCGCCAATAAGCTTGAGTTAGACAATAATCCTCTGCTCAATAAAATATTCACCCAAATGACACCGCGCCTGCTCGATGAGATTGGCCGGACAAGTTCGATTTACCAGCGGCAAAGCGAGTCTATGCTAGGCAAGACCGCCAATAAACAGCATTTGATGTATGGGATTGCATTGGCCACACTGGCACTGGTGGGCTTGTTGTTGTTGCAACCGCTGGTTGTAAAACTTAAAGAAAGCGCTTTAAAAATGAAGCAGGAAAAAGCATTTGCCGATAATGTTATTAATACAACGCAAGCCTTGATTATCGGTGTTGACCCCAACGGGCAGGTTGTCCTTTTTAACCAATATGCGGAAGAAAATAGTGGTTGGTCAGAAGCTGAGATTAAGGGCAAGGACTTTTTTGACCAATTTATTCCGGTTGATGAGGATTCTTCCACTTTGCAGGCCTTGTTTACTGGGATGATGGCAGGCGCCATTGAATTTGCCGATGCCGTGGAAACATCAATGCGCATCAGCACAGGTGACTTTATCAATATTATCTGGAACCCAACGGTTATTAAAGACTCTGCATCTGGGACGCCGGTTATGTTTCTTGCCACAGGGCTGGACATCACCGAGCGAAAAGTTGCTGAACAAAAAATCCAGCAAGCGAACGCGGAGTTGGCGCAACTGACCGCCCGGTTACAAGGTGAAGTCAATTTGGCGGCAACCTTGCAACGCTCCATCTTGCCCATGCCAACTATTGAATTGCCAGGCATCCAAGGGTTGGCCAATCTGTTGACTTCCAGCGAAGTGGGCGGTGATTATTACGACTATTATAAAGTTGGCGGACACCATAGTATTTTGTTGATTGGGGATGTTAGCGGTCATGGTGTGGCGGCAGGCACCATGGTGGGTGCGGCAAAGGCGGGGGTTTATCCGCTAATTCATGAAGGTGTGACCAGTCCTAGCGAAATCCTGAACTCCTTAAACGAGACTATGCGGGTAACCGCCCAACAATCATTGTTGATGACGATGGCTTGCTTGAGTTTGGATGCCCGCAACGGCAAATTGGTTTTTGCCAATGCCGGACACGTTTTGCCTTATTTGCTCAGAAACCAAGCGCAACATTGGGAAATGCTGGAAGCATCAGGTTTGCCGTTAGGCAAAAGCGTTGACTCTGACTATCTGGAAACAGCCATTGATTTGACGCTAGAAGTCGGTGACCGCCTGTTTTTATATACGGATGGTCTGGTTGAAGAAGAATCACCGTCTGGAGAAGCTTTTGGCTATGACCGCCTGGAAGAAATACTTAACAGTAATCTCGACGCCGATCCGGAAACTTTGCGCAACATCATCATGGATGCCCTTAGGAGGCATTGCCGCAGTGTGGCGTATACCGACGACGTCACCATTGTCGTTGTCACCCATACTGACAGGGTAAGCCAAGTGTCCGCCAGCAATGAGGTGAGCGACATTATCCGCATCTCGGAAAATTTTTATCGCCATGGCGAACATCCTATCCCCCGTATTTCTAAGGAGTATATTGTTTTTATGGCGGAACAGGGTTACTCCGATTTACTGACCCGCTTTAGTCAAGACGGCATTTGCCGGATTCTGCCCAGACATGATGAATTGTGCAGAAAACTGGGCTGGGAACATTTGCTTAACCAACACCACGAATCCCCCGACGATGATTTGCACACCTTAATCCCCGGACAATCACAGCACCGTCAATTCCAAATCACGCACACTGAAGATAAGCTGTTTATCATGGAAGAAATTCAGTCATGGCTGACCGACCAAGGCACATTGTCCAAAGACCATATAGAAGCGTTAATGGTCATCCTCGATGAAATGACTGAAAACAGCTTGTATGCCGCGCCACGGGACGGTAAAGGGGTCGCGTATTACCGTAAAGGGGAATCCAGGGAATTGTCCGCGCATGAAGAAGTGCGGATTGACATTGCCGTAACGCCCGAATTGTTAGGCCTGATGATCACCGACAACTGGGGTACGCTAACCCCTGCCGTTTTCCTTAAAAACATCGCCCACGCAATGGAAAAAGGCGTGGAAGCTGGCATCGGCGGCGTTGGCTTATACATGATGTGGCGGCTATCGGATTATTTGCAAATCAGAGTGTTCCCGCAAAAACGTACTCAGGTCACCACGCTGTGGGATATTAAAAGCACGATTGATATGGATGTTGATTCCGGCATTCAATTTATTTATCACACTGAATATGAAGCCGCAGCTTATCCGGTCGGAGTCTAATTATGAGCATGACAAATACATTTACTATCCAACAAATTAGCAGTGACAATAACAGTTATCTTTATAAGCTTATCGGTTCAATCGACGCTCAGGCCGATGCCATATTGGCGACGCTGGCTAGCGTTCCCGCTAACTCTTATGTGTTGCTGGATTTCAGCTTGGTCGAGCGGGTCAATTCAATGGGCTTATCCCTGCTGCTCAAAGTGTTTGAAGATTGGGAACGGCAAAAAATACGCATAGAAGTGCAGCATTTGGACCGCATGGTCAGCATGCTGTTTAAAATTACCGGACTTGGGCGCTTTATAAAAACCGACGGCAAAACGTCCGATTCAGCAAACGGCACGGCTGTGCTAAGCCCCCAACCTCCCCGCCATTTGGAAACAAAAGCGGTTTCAGTCTCCACCCCCGTGGCACACGACAAGCTGAACTTTGTCGCCAGCCTGCAATCGGGGCAACAGCTGACAGGTTGGTATTTGCTAAACACCTATTTACAACGGCGGATGAAGAAAGCCATTCATTTTGAACAGACCGCAGACACCCCTAACAGCAATGCGACGGATTTGTTGTTTGCCCGGCCTTTTGAAGCTAGCCAGATGATTATCCAGCACGGATTCATCCCTATCATGCGGCCAATCAATGAAACTGATGAAGTCGTCATCCTGACCCGGGCGGACGATGATCGGGAATTGGGCAGTTATAACGGCGTATCGGTCAGCACGGCGGCCGAGGGCAGCTTTGTTTATTTGCTGGGCAGGTTTTTATGTGATGAAAACGGGCTTGATTCCACAAAATTTAATTTCGATTTTGCCGGCAATGAAATCAAGTCCTTACAATCGCTAATTAGAAAAAAATGTGATCTGGTGTTTATGCTGAAAAAGACCTTCGAAAGCCTCTCTTCATTCAGCCGTAACAATGTAAGAAAATTAGATGAAAGCCAGACCAATTTTGCTTGCCACTTGTTTTGTGTGGCTCCCCACTTGCAGGTGGAAGGCGAATTGTTAGCCGACATTCTGATAGGTATGCCCAATGACGAGCAAGGGCAACAAATCTTGGAAGACATTCAGGTTGAAGGCTGGATTAAGCCGGAAGCGGGCGAGCTTAAAATGCTACAAATGGTTTATAACCGTTATGCCGTGTAATCCAATTGCCAATTGGGTTTATTAAGCCGTCTATCCTTTTCTATTATTAGGCGACGTTTTGCAGCTAATGACCTTAGGTTTGTTAGCTGCTTTACGATTTTGGCGCGTCGGGTTTAAAGCATTTTAAAATCGCCTTAGTATGGTTATCGACTTTTTAATAGTGGGGCAGGGTCTGGCCGGAAGTTTGCTGGCATGGGAGCTTATCCGGCGCGGCCACAAGGTTGTTGTTATTGATGACGGCAAAGAAAATGCCTCGCAGATTGCCGCTGGGCTGATTAATCCGGTCACTGGCATGCGCTTGGTAAAATCGGCTGAGGTGGATGAGTTGCTGCCAGCAGCAAAACAGTGTTATACGCAGCTAGGCCGATTTTTTCAGCAGGATTTTTATGTGGAAAAACCGATGTTACGGCTATTGTCCGGCGACAATGAGTTTAAACAAGCTCAAAAACGGCTTAATCAATTGGGTTATCACGCATATTTAGGGGCGCTTTATCCGCCGGAAAAAAGGCACGCCGATTTTGCCTCGCCTTATGGATTTCTTGAACAGAAACAAACAGGTTATTTATTGACTAGGCCGCTATTAAACTGTTTAAAAAGTTTTTTTATGGCGAAAGGGTGTTACCAGCCCGTCGAGTTTCAAACAGAAGATGTTCGATTTATGCCGGTGTTGCGCTGGCTGGATATTACCCCAAAACAGATAATTTTCTGTGAAGGCTATCAGGCAATCAAAAACCCTTGGTTTTCCTGGCTGCCTTTTCAACCGGTAAAAGGCGAAATTTTAACGCTGGAGCATCAATACAATTTGCCGGACGCCATTATAAATTATGGCAACTGGTTGATCCCATTAACTAAAAAAACATTTCGCATCGGCGCAACGTTTTACCATGAGACACTGGACAACGTGCCTACCGAGCAAGGCAAATCGGCATTATTAAATGCACTTAACGCCGTTTTATCGCCGTCGCCTATTGCCTTGACCGGACACCACGCTAACGTCCGGCCTTGTACACTTGATAAACGGCCATTTATCGGCATCCATCCGCATTATCCGCAATTGGCCATTTTTAACGGCTTTGGTGCCAAAGGCAGTTTGCAGATCCCCTGGCACAGCCAACGTTTTGCAGATTCATTAAGCCACGGTTCGCAGCCACCTT
This sequence comes from Methylococcaceae bacterium UBA6146, assembly GCA_002422395.1. Taxonomy (GTDB): domain Bacteria; phylum Pseudomonadota; class Gammaproteobacteria; order Methylococcales; family Methylomonadaceae; genus Methylovulum. The sequence continues at coordinate 111,667 of DIUY01000012.1, forward strand.
CTGCCATACAACGCTATTATGCAACACATTTCACTGGTTAAACTGGCTCATCAAGCCATCAAAGAAAAACTGCGCCCGGAGGATATTGCCATTGATGCGACGCTGGGCAATGGCCTCGACACCGTGTTTTTGGCCGAACAAGTTGGCTCATCAGGCCGAGTTTACGGTTTCGATATTCAACGGACGGCTGTAGAGGCCGTTGCTTTGAAATTAGCAAGCTGGCGATGCTTAACTTTGATACACGCTAGCCACGCCGAAATGGATAAGGAAATCCCTGTGCAGGATCACGGCAATATCCGTGCATGTATGTTTAATTTGGGCTATCTGCCCGGCGGGGACAAGCGCATTATCACCCAAGCAGAATCAACATTAACGGCATTGACTATTGCTAGCCGCATCTTGGTTGATAACGGAGTCCTGACCATTTTGGCCTATCCTGGACATCTGGGGGGTGAGTTGGAAACCTTGCAAGTCACAAACTGGTGTGAACAGCTCGACAGGCAACAATTTAAGGCTGAAATGGTTAGCTGTGGGCAAAACCAAGCGTCCGCACCCAGGTTATTTGTGATTAACAAAATGGGCTAGCAAACGGCCATGCCCAAATTAGCCATCAACAGAAATATGTTATAAAAAAGGCTATGTCACCGTTAATTGTTGAAAATTCCCCAAGGCGGCATTGAGCAACCATTGGGGGTTGGATTGCAGTGCTGCTCAAAGACCCGCCGCCAGCCGAGATAGTGCGGCACACGTCGGTGGCGACGCCATGGAAGTGGTCTGGCCACACAGCTTGAAGCGGCTGTGGTGGGCATTGACGTTTTGGACGTGGCAAGCTCCTTTGCCCGTTGGTGTTGGCTAAGGTTGACGGCTTCGTGGCTGATGATGCCTTCCGCCCGGCCGAACGCCCTGTAGGTGGGGTTTGCTGTCGCTGACCAGCAGCGCGTCTGCGGCCAGTACGGGCTTGGGGGCATCCGTCAAACGCGCCTTGGTCAACTGGCTGTTGCCCATAATAAAATCAAGGGCATGTCCTGAGCGGTCACGCGCCACCAAATACCCGCACAATGCGGACAAGCGGGTTTCAGCCCAAAGCGGGTTTCAACCAATTCCATGACTTTGGGCAAGTTGGCTTGACGATCAAACGCGGCCTTGGCCACGTTGCGCTGATGATGGCTAAGTCCGCAGAGGCTTGGCAGCAATCCCTTAAAGTCTTCGGTAATCATCAGCTTATCCCAGTCAAATGGTGGTTGGCTGATCAGGCAGGGCCTTGGCGGTATGATTCCATAATTAACGGTGACATAGTCTAAAAAACAGCCACGGGTTAGTTGACATTACCCGCAGATACCTATATCCTTATCACAGCTCGAAATTGATTTACCTTTGCTTATCTTTACGAAGTTTTTCTGTAATTGCTCGTCCTGTTTATCATAAGTAATTCTTAAATTTCCTAGCTCCATCAGCCCAAAAGGCTTTATTTACAAATCTCCAAATTAGGATTACACAATGACTACTGGTACAGTTAAATGGTTTAACGCAGAAAAAGGTTTCGGTTTTATTCAACAAGAAAGCGGCCCTGATGTCTTCGTACATTTTCGTAACATCAATGGCTCTGGCTTTAAATCACTGGATGAAGGCCAAAAAGTTCAATTTACCGTAACTCAAGGCCAAAAAGGCCCACAAGCGGAAGAAGTTACTCTTATCTAATTTCGCTAGCTAAGTTACTTAACACCCTGCAAGTTGTATGATAACTTGCAGGGTGTTTTTGTTTGTGCAACTTCCTTGTCCGCATCATCCATTACATCCGCTTAAAGACCGCTTCTGCGCTATCTAGGGTTTTTTCCAAGTCTTCATCACTGTGGGCTATTGACACAAACCCCGCTTCAAACGCTGAAGGGGCCAGATAAACACCTTGCTCCAGCATGGCGTGAAAAAATTGTTTAAATAAATTCTGGTTACATTGCATGACCTGTGCAAATGCCGTCACTTGGCGGTCTGTACTAAAAAATAAGCCAAACATGCCGCCCACGCTGTTCGTTGTCATGGCAACCCCCGCCTTATTGGCTCGCGCCACTATGCCGGAAGTCAGTTTTTCGGTTTTGGCTGCTAAAGTTTTATAAAAACCAGGTTGAGAAATCAGTTCCAAGGTTTTCAAGCCCGCCGCCATTGCCACAGGATTACCCGAAAGCGTGCCCGCCTGATAAACCGCGCCCATAGGCGCAAGCTGCTCCATGATGTCACGTCTACCGCCAAACGCGCCGACTGGCATACCGCCGCCGATAATTTTACCTAGTGTCGTCAAGTCTGGTTGCACGTTATAAAATCCTTGTGCGCCTTGCAACCCCACTCTGAAGCCAGTCATGACTTCGTCAAAAATCAACAGGCTTTGATAATCATCACAAACCTGCCGTAATGTCTCCAAAAACCCCGGCACAGGGGGGATGCAATTCATATTGCCGGCGACTGGCTCAACGATAATGCAGGCGATTTGCCCACCTATTTTGGCAAATAGCTTTTGCACAGATGCGGCGTCGTTGTAAACCAAGGTGATGGTGTTTTCGGCAACCGATGCGGGTACACCCGGTGAGCTGGGCACGCCAAAGGTTAATGCGCCAGAGCCTGCCTTCACCAGTAAGGAATCAGAATGGCCGTGGTAACAGCCTTCAAATTTAACAATTTTGTCCCGCCCGGTGTAGCCTCTGGCCAAGCGGATGGCGCTCATGGTGGCTTCTGTTCCAGAGCTTACCATCCTTACCAAGTCGATAGAAGGCACTAATTCGCAGACCCGTTGTGCCATTAACGTCTCTATTTCGGTAGGGGCGCCAAAGCTTAAGCCCTTGTCAGCAGCGTGTTTGACAGCGGCGATCACTTCAGGGTGGGCATGGCCTAAAATCATCGGCCCCCAAGAGCCCACATAATCAATATAGCCCTTACCCTCGCTGTCGTAGACCATTGCACCTTGGGCATGGTCGATAAAAACGGGTGTGCCGCCAACCCCGCTAAAGGAACGTACCGGCGAATTTACGCCCCCTGGAATCACATGTTTGGCATCGGAAAATAAGCTTGTTGCGTCTGTCATTGTTGTTTTTTAAAGTTAAAATAAAAGTTGTAAAGCATAAAATAACTTTACCATGATTGAAAGGGTTCAATACGTTAAAATGGTTTTGCTGGAATTTTTCCAGTGCCACAAAAACTTACGGACTATTTGATGAAATCCAGAGACAGACGGCGAGGGCTGGTTTTAGTTAATACTGGCGAAGGCAAAGGCAAATCATCAAGCGCTTTGGGCATGGTGTTCCGTGCCGCTGGCTGGGACATGAAGGTGTGCGTCATCCAGTACATAAAAGGCCAATGGCAAACCGGCGAACAAAAAGCAGCCATGCGTTTTGACAATATTGAATGGCACGCATTGGGGGACGGCTTTACTTGGGACACCAAAAATCCCGGCCAGGACATTAAAACTAGCCGGGCAATATGGGAGCTTAGTAAACAAAAAATCCTTTCAGAACAATTCGATGTGGTCTTATTGGATGAAATAAACTATTGCTGCGGCTATAACTGGATTAGCGGCGTGGAAATCAGTGATTTTATCCGTTATGAAAAGCCACCATGGCTACATTTAATTCTGACAGGCCGTAATGCCGCCCCTGAAGTGATTGAACTCGCCGATACCGTCACCGAAATGACAAAAATAAAACATGCTTATGAGCAAGGCATTAAGGCGGAGCAAGGTATCGAGTTTTAATGCGGCTTAGCGGAATGGTTCGATTTATAACACTAATGAGGAGAAAAAAATGACTGAAACAACAAAAATTATCTTAGGGATAGCCGCGCTTTTTATTGCCGGCTTTGTAATGGTTGGCACCAGCAAAAAACAGTCTGTTGAAGAAATGGAAGCGGCATCCATGATTCGAAATTATTCGGCAATGCAAACTATGGCGGGTAACAAGTGTCCGGAAGCGGTAAAAAAACATACCGGCGAACAAGTCTATTTCCCTTCAGAAACACTTAGCGACAAAGACACCTATATCACACTGAAATGGGTCGGAGAAAACAGTGGCAAAGGCGGTTTTAAATCGGCCAGCTGCACATTGCGCTCATCGTTAGGCGGGATTTCTGAGCTTATTATTGATGACAAGGTCATTATCAAAAAATAATCTGGGGGTCGGATAATATCGGTAACATTTAAACAAGCCATGCAGGGATAACACCCCCTTTAAAAGGGTGTTATCCTTTTCTTTAACGGCTAGACGGGGCGTAAAACGTGCCTATATGGATACAGTGGGGGCAATGTGTGTTGTTTGGCTTGATGTGGCTTTTGGTTGCCATAAGCAACATAACAAGCCTGATCAGTGCTTACAAATGCGGTGGCTCAACTTCGCTCACGTTATTTTTAGGCGGCATAGCCGGGCTTATCGCCGTACTGGTCTGTCCAATCCAAGGCGTATGGGTGTGGTTTTGGCTCCCATTGCTTATTGACCCAGGAAGCTTGTTAGCAGCACACCATATTCTCAAGACTTATTTAAAGCGTTTAAATTTTCCAGTAATTAAATGAACATGACACTGGTATCTTTACATATTCTTACTTTTTAACTGATGTTACGCAGCCCGTAAATTCTGCAACTCTTCATACGCTATCTGGTTCGCTTTTATAAATAGCTTGGCCGGCATGGCGAAATGGTTGGTTTTATGTTTGATCTTCAAATATTCTAGTTTGTACCCACAGGGCATCTGCGAAGCACGGTAACAATCGACATGAAAATGTGGTTGTTCTGGGTGGTGACGGTGCAGGTCGGCGACTTTGCCAGCCCCGCTTTGTATTTCAATGACTTATACCCACAGGACACAAGTGGGACTCCTCGGCTTCCCACCGTTTTTGGTGGGGGGGGGGCGAGGCTTGTCCGCCGTCACAAGCCAAGTCGCTGTACACCAGATTCGACAGGCCGGTACTGCCGTCTTTGTCTGTAAAGACCCGCCGGACTAACAGCACTTCATGATTGACGACTTGTATGGATGCAGGAGGTAGGACAACGCAGGAGCAGCTCATCTGGCCGCGCACTGCCTGTTTGATCCACCAATTTCAGCTGACCGGCCCGCACAAACCGTCCTTCGTTCTGGTCTGTTTCGGTCAACGCCACCAAGCGGTTGTCCTTCAAGGCGCTGATGAAATGTTTGCCTTTCTTGAGGATAAACTCGAAATTCTCCTTAGAGGCAAACCAGCTATCGGTCAGGACATAGCGGTTGTGATGGTGTTCGCCACGCAGGTGGCGATCATTGAACGCACTTGTGTCCCAGAGGGTATCAGCCCGTTCTGTAACTCCGCCGCCCGCTTTGCCTTGCGCATCCTTTCGAAGGCGACCGGAATCGGCACGTCCCCGCTATGGTACAGCGCGTCCGACAGGTTGATGCCTTTGACCGAACGGCCTTTGCAGTGGCCATAGTAGCAACACATGATCTCGTTTTCGTCGGTGCTGGCCTTTTCCTGGACGGTGTCGTCGAAGCCACACATCACTTCCCTAGGTATCACTTGTCAGCACATTGTATAATCATCAGCATCAATTTACCGTAACATAGGCTGAGCACGTATGACACCTGCAAAAAATTCCATCCGCCGCCGTGGCATTTATTTATTACCCAATTTGTTTACTACCGGCGCACTGTTTTCAGGGTTTTATGCGATTACTTCTGCGATGAATGGCCGCTACGAAACCGCAGTGATCGCAATTTTTATTGCCATGATCTTAGATGGGCTGGATGGCCGGGTGGCGCGGCTGACCAACACCCAAAGCGAGTTTGGGGCGCAATATGATAGCTTGTCGGACATGTTGTCGTTTGGCGCGGCACCTGCACTGGTGATGTATTTGTGGGCATTTTCCAGCTTGGGGCGGCTAGGTTTGTTTGCTGCGTTTGTCCATGCCGCTGGCGGCGCATTAAGGTTGGCGCGTTTTAACACCCAACTGGAATCTGCCGATAAACGGTACTTTCAGGGCTTGCCTAGTCCTGCGGCGGCGGCCATTTTGGCAGGGTTTATCTGGATTTGCCTAGAACATGGCTACGACATTGATGTGATCAAATATTTTGCCATTGCGTTAACCATTAGTACGGGCTTGTTGATGGTGAGTAATTTCCGTTACTCCAGTTTTAAACAAATTGATTTAAAAGGCAAAGTGCCGTTTTTTGTGGCAATTGCCATAATGCTGGGCATTGCGTTTATCATGGCGCAACCGCAAACGATGTTGTTTTTGCTGTTTTTAGGTTATGCGATTTCCGGCCCGGTCATTACCTTAGTCCAGCGCAAGCGCATGTTACAGGAGCGCAAAAGCTAAAATGGGCTTGAGGGCTTTTTGGCGTTCGGGTATAGTCCTTACCCATGACTATTCGACCCACTCTGTATTTTTGCCAAGACGTTACCGGCGCAATAACCGCCGGAAATTTTTTGTGCGCAGCGTTAAGCCCCGCTCTAAGACTCCTGCCCTGATGGGCAGCATTCTTTCTTCATACCTTTTTAATCTATCCTTTTTACCCGTATATCAACATTAGCGTTGATATGTCTCCATGTATGGAGTTTTTATGAAAGACCAATTAATAATATTTGACACCACCTTGCGTGATGGTGAACAAAGCCCTGGCGCGTCAATGACGCGCGATGAAAAAGTCCGGATCGCCAGAGCCTTAGAGCGATTGAAAGTTGATATTATCGAAGCGGGTTTTCCAGCTGCTAGCCCGGGTGACTTTGAGGCCGTGCAAGCGGTCGCACGGGTGATAAAAGACAGCACCGTGTGCGGCTTGTCAAGGGCATTGGATAATGACATAGACCGTGCCGGCGCGGCACTTAAAGAAGCCCACCGTTCCAGGATCCATACCTTTATCGCCACTTCGCCGATACATATGCAAAGAAAATTGCAGATGTCGCCGGAGCAGGTTATCGAACATGCCGTCAGGGCCGTAAAACGGGCGCGGCAATATACTGATGATGTCGAGTTTTCGCCTGAAGATGCCGGACGCTCGGAAGAAGATTTCTTGTGCCGTATCCTCGAAGCGGTGATTGACGCCGGCGCCAGCACGCTGAATATCCCCGATACCGTGGGTTACAGCATCCCGCAACAATTCGGCGCGACCATTGCCAACCTTATCCAACGCATACCCAATTCCGACAAAGCCATTTTTTCCGTGCATTGCCATAATGATCTAGGTTTGGCTGTGGCGAATTCGCTGGCTGCGGTCATGAATGGCGCACGCCAGGTTGAATGTACGATTAACGGCTTGGGTGAACGGGCGGGCAACGCCTCCTTGGAAGAGGTGGTGATGGCGGTGCGCACCCGTCATGATGTTTTCGACTGCCAGACCCGCATCGACACCCGCGAAATTTTGACGTGTTCAAAACTGGTTTCATCAATAACCGGTTTTCCGGTGCAACCTAATAAAGCCATAGTCGGCGCCAACGCGTTTGCGCACGAAGCGGGTATCCATCAGGATGGTGTCTTAAAAAGCCGCGAGACTTACGAAATCATGCGGGCTGAAGACGTGGGCTGGTCGGCTAACCGCATGGTGCTGGGCAAACATTCAGGCCGGAATGCGTTTAAAAGCCGCATCACCGAACTCGGTTTTGAATTTGCGTCGGAAGAAGACATCAACGATGCCTTTGCCCGCTTTAAACAACTGGCCGATAAAAAACACGAAATTTTCGACGAGGATTTACAGGCGTTGATTTCAGAAACCAGTTTTGAGGCGGAAGATGAGCACATCAAACTGATCGCTTTAAAGGTGTGTTCGGAAACGGGAGAAACACCTAATGCGCAAGTGACGTTGCGGATGGACAACAAAGAAGTCACCGGCCACTCTGGGGGCGGCGGCGTGGTCGATGCCAGCTTAAAAGCCATAGAGAAGCTGGTGCAGTCCGATGCGGCCTTAGAGCTTTATTCGGTTAACAACATAACCAACGGCACTGATGCCCAAGGCGAAGTCACGGTGCGGTTGGAAAAAGCCGGGCGGATAGTGAATGGCTTGGGCGCTGACACCGATATTGTCATTGCTTCAGCCAAAGCCTATATCAATGCGTTGAATAAGTTGCAAACGCCTGACCAACGCCGGCATCCGCAGAAAGGGGAGGTTTAGGATATGGCCATGAACAACTTCCCGATAACATTTTCCGTTCGTCCTTCGACAAGCTCAGGACGAACGGAAAATCTCCAGATGATGCGCTCACCGGTTAGTGCTTCGATAAGCGTGGCACGCACGGCCGGGTCTGTTCAGGGGAATTATTTTTGACGAAACCCTTAAATGGCCTGGCATGAGTGACAACCGCAACCGGCATTATCATGGATAACACATTACGGCTGCGCTATCTGGATGCTATGGGCATCACTGTTTGGGTGCCCCGGACAAGTGAGCAAAGTACGCCGCCGACAATTTGCGGCGTACCTGCTGACGGTTCCGAACTGCCTGCAAACAATAGTTGGAGTGCATTACAAACCGAAGTGGCTAACTGCACAAAATGCAAATTATGCGCAACGCGCATCCAAACTGTTTTTGGCACGGGTAATAAAGAGGCCGACTGGCTGCTGATTGGTGAAGCGCCAGGACAGCACGAAGATGAGCAGGGCAAGCCGTTTGTCGGTAACGCCGGATTGTTGTTGACGGAAATGATCCGCGCCCTAGGGCTGACCCGCGAAGCGGTGTTTATCACCAATATAATCAAATGTAGGCCACCGACTAACCGCGACCCACATGTTGATGAGGTGGCCAGCTGCAACGGCTATTTGCAGCAGCAAATCAGTATGATCAAACCTAAAATTATTCTGGCGATAGGCCGTATCGCCGCACAAACCTTGTTAAACACTGATGCGCCACTCGCCCGGCTAAGAGGCAAAGCCCATCGTGTAAACAATATCCCCGTTGTGGTCGTTTACCATCCGGCGTATCTGTTGCGGTCATTACCTGAGAAACGCAAAGCCTGGCAAGACTTACAACTGGCAATGCAAACCGTAAAAGAAAGTGAGGATTGAAATGCGTGGCTTATTGGACCAAATAAAACAATTCGTAATTTACGATGCCGATAAAGAATTTTATGCCCAAGTGTTCCCTGACTCTGTGCCGCGCAGGGACTTGATGCGGCTTAGAAGGATGACGGCCGCCGATTTGCCGCAAGTGCTTGCCATAGAGCGGCAAAACTATCAGTTTCCATGGGAAGAAGATATTTTTAAAGACTGTTTTAAAGCAGGCTATAGTTGCTGGGTATGTGAAGAGCAGGATAAAGTGCTGGGTTATAGCTTAGTTTCAATCGCTGTCGGTGAGGCCCATATCCTCAATATTTCTGTAGATCCCAAGGAGCAAGGCCAGGGCATAGGCCGTAAGATGCTGAATAATTTACTGGACGTTGCCAAAGGGCGGGCTGAAACCGTGTTTTTGGAAGTCCGTCCCAGCAATGTCGGGGCTATCGCCTTATATCAAGCTATGGGCTTCAACGAAATAGGCATCAGGAAAGGCTATTATCCGGCGGAAAATGGCCGTGAAGACGCGCTGATGCTCGCGCTGCAATTGTTTTAAGGCTTAACGCTAGCGGTGATGATTGTTAACGGTTGCCAAAATATGCCACTATTTTTGCGGTGGCCCAAATACGTAAGCGGGGCGGTGGCAAGGTTTCTTACATAAACCCTTTTTTAGCTAATGCTAAAAACGTATCAGCAGGGACAGGCTGGCTGAAGTAATACCCCTGAATCTCATCACAGCGCTTTTGTTTGAACATTTCCAATTGCTGTTTGGTTTCAACTCCTTCGGCAATCGTTTTTAGATTTAAACTTTTTGCCAGGCTGATAATCGCATCGACAATGTTTTCGCTGTCCTTATTGCTGACCATATTCTTCGTAAATGATTGGTCAATCTTTAGTTTATGTAACGAAAAACGTTGTAGGTAACTTAGCGATGAATAACCGGTGCCAAAATCGTCAATCGACAATTTAATCCCAAGCCCAGTTAATTGGCGGGTAATTTCTATGGCTAATTCAGCATTCTGCATGGCGATGCTTTCGGTAAGCTCCAGTTCAAGATATTGCGGAGGCAAGTGGGAGTTTTTCAGCACTTGCCGCACTTTTTCCAACAAGGTGTTCGCCCTAAATTGAGCTAAGGAAAGGTTAACGGCAACTGTTAGTGGAAAGCCTAAATCGTGCCATTGCCGGGCTTGGGCAATGGCTTGTTCAAGCACCCAATCGCCGATGGATAAAATAAGGCCGCATTCTTCAGCCACAGGTATAAATTCAGCAGGCGGGACCATGCCCCATAGCGGATGCCGCCAGCGCAACAAGGCTTCAGCCCCAGTGATTTTTCCGGTTTGGGCGTTGACTTGAGGATGGAAATAAACGGTCAATTCTTGGTGTGCGATGGCTTGCCTCAGGTCGTTCTCAATGGCCATGCGCCGTTGTGTTTGTTCTTGCATGGCTGAAGTAAAAAACTGGTATTGGTTGCGGCCCATATCTTTAGCCTTATATAAGGCGGTGTCGGCATTTTTTGACAAGGTTTCGTAACTGTCGCCATTGTCCGGGTAAAGGCTAATGCCAATCGATGGCGTGATATACAGTTGATAATTCTGGTAAGAAATGGCTTCTGACAGCGTGGCGATTATTTTTTTTGCGACGATAGCCGCCCCGTTCCAACAGCAATTGGTCAGTAAAATGTTAAATTCATCGCCCCCTAGGCGGGCCACAGTGTCTTCTTCCCGTATGCAGGCAAGCAAGCGTTGGCCTACTTTAACCAATATTTGATCGCCGACGGAATGCCCTAACGAGTCATTGATGTTCTTAAAGTAATCCAAGTCAATAAAGAGCAATGCAAAGGTTTTTTTATTGCGTCCAGCAACAAGCAATTCATAATCTATCCGTGATTTAAGCAATAGACGGTTGGGCAAATTGGTCAGGACGTCATAATGCGCCAAATGTTCGATTTGTTGCTCCGCTTCTTTATGCTGGGTAATATCAGAAAATGTTGCAATGTAATTAATAATGTTGCCGCTTTCATCACGCACTGCACTGATGGTTAACCATACAGGGTAGACGGCGCCGTTCTTATGGCGGCCCCACAGCTCGCCCTGCCAAAAATTATTTTTTTGTAGGATTTCCAATGGCTCCCGATAAAAATCTTTCTTTTGCCGTCCTGAGGCAAAAATTTTTGGGTTTTTGCCCAAAACCTCCTGCTCTTCATAGCCAGTGATAGTGGTGAACGCCCGATTGACGCTGATAATGCCATTGTTCTTATCCGTAATAATAATGGCTTCCTGACTTTGGCTGAACACTTTGGCGGATAATTCCAATTGTCCTTCGGCAATCCGACGGGCTGTTTCATGGGCATATAAATCGAGGGCGAATGACAAATCACTGCCTAACTCTGCCATTAACCTGATGACATCCTCGTCAAAAAAACCTTTCTCGGTGCTATACACAGTGAGTACGGCATAAGGTTTTTGCTGGCACATAATAGGCACGGCGCAACTTGACCCCCAAACGAAATGTTGTTTATCGCTAGCATGCCAGGGTACTGTGCTGGCGTTGGTTTGAAAATCATTAACGGTGACAATGCGGCTTTCACGATAAGCAAGGCCGGTCGGGCCTTGGCCTTCGGGCTTGGCGGGGTCAACAGAAACAACCAAGCCCGCCAGATAATCCAAGCATCCGCCGGCCATAGCAACCGGCGCCATAAGCTGTGTAGTCCCGTCGGGCCGACCTATCCAGACCAAATTCACTTGTTGGAGTGTTGCCGTGATAGTGCAAACGGTTGCAAATAACGCTTGCTCGTTATTTATTTGCACAATGGCATGATTGATTTTACTGAGACAAGCGTAGAAGTTGCTAAGGTGGCTAATTTTTACTTCATGCGCTTTACGTTGGGTAATATCACGTCCGATGCCTATCAGACCCAACAGGTTACCGTCGCTATCCTTAAACGGTGTTTTAATGGTTTCCAATACCCGTGATTTGCCGTCCGGCAGGGTGATTGATTCTTCGTTGTTGCAGGTGCGGTCCAAAGCGAGCACTGCGGCATCTTGCCCCCTAAACAATAGCGCCGTTTCCGGATCGACAAGATCAAAATCGGTGCGGCCAATGATTTTTTCAACAGGGTGGCCAAAATAATCGGCGACAATTTTATTGCACATCAAATACTCGCCCGCGATATTTTTGTAGAAAATATAATCGGGTATGTTATTGATCAAGCTGTGCAATAAGTTGCGTTCATCCTTTAATTTCCGTTCTATCGCTTTAAGTTGGTCAATATAAATTTTTTCTTCCCGTTTACGTTCCGTCACATCTTGGGCGGTGCCGACAACCCCTATGGGCTTATTTTTAGCGTCAAGTTTTAAGCCGCCTTGCCCCAAAATAATGCGGCTTTCTCCGTTGGGTAAAATGACCCTAAACTCAAGGGGAGCGGAAAACTTGCCTTCTGACCACGCGTTCAGTGTCGCCGTTATCTTGGGGCGGTCTTGAGCGTGGATAAGTTTGAAGATGCTTTTGGTGGTTGGCTTGAATTTTTCGGGGGAAACGCCATAGATTTTATAGGTTTCCTCAGACCAGTCTATCTGCCGTGACCTAAGGTCTATCGTCCAGCTACCGATATGCGCGGCTTGTTGCGATTGGGATAAAAACTCCGTTTTGCGTTGCAGTTGAAAGCGTTCTTTAGCTTTTTCCTCATAATCCCGAAACAGCAGACAGATCAGCATCGTGGCGACGGGATAAAACCCGACTATTGCTAAGCCTGCTTCTTGAACAAATTTGTGGCCGAAACCATGTGGCAGCAGCAAAAATGTGGCGAGTAAGGCGGTATGCACCAGTAAGCCAAACGCCCAAAAATACCACGCGCGTATGGAAGCTATTTTGTTATGCCATAGGTAATAAAACAGTACGCCGATAGCGGCCGACCCAATAATGCTGGTTTCGCCCACAATCAAGCCCATACCGCCCAAAACAAACCGGTATGCCCCAGCGATAATGGCGCTGATTGAGGCGACTAATGGGCCGCCAATTAGCCCCGCCACAGAAAGTACGATTGTCCTGCCGTCAAAGATAATGCCGGGCATGTAGTTGACTGGGGTCATCATGCCCGCAACGGCGACGCCGCCAAAGAGGATGCCAAAGATAAACCGTGTGCTAGAGGTGTGGCGTTTGTTGCGCGAGATGACCACTTGATAAGCCGCAACCAATCCTATCAGTAGAATGATGTTTTGGATAAGATTGATAATAATCATGGATTATTTTTTAGGGACGCCGGTTATGAACCTAAGAGTCCCGCTTATGGGTTAGGTGGGCGAGAGAGGTTGTGAAGCTGTTCGGTTTTTGCCGCTAAATAACATGTTCCGCATGAGGCACCCGCTGGCCGCAATATACTTTGTTTCGAAACGAAAAACCCTTAATTTTTTTTGGAAGTGCTAAACATTCAAATGTTTAAGCGATAGCGGAGCCAAAAAACATGTTTTTTGGCTCCAAAATATCATTACCACCATTTTTTCATGGTCTCGTGGACAATAAGCACATGCTCAAAAATTTTAGGGCCACGACTACACGGCTAAACAAGAAACCGCCGAGATGCCGACATCATTTGCTTGTTCTATTGTTGTTAGAAGTAGGGTGGGCAGGCTGTTTTGCCCACCGATTTGTCTGCCCACCCTACACGGCTTATGCTTGTCCGTCCGAGTTCGAGTTTTTAAAAAGTGATTTGCAAGGCGCTATTTCGTGCTGTCAAGGTTATCATGATGTGGACGCATTATGAATAATGCGGAATCTGACGCCCCCTGCAATCCTTTAGATAACACTGTTTTGGAATCAACTGGGCGAACACGCACCAAGACTTTAGGACACACAAACAATGTACGAACAAGTTTCCCACTCATTATTAAACGCCATTCTGGATGATTTAAAACCAGAAATACGCCGCCAGGATTTACGGCATTTTTATACCCGTCTGGGCGCTAATTTTTACGCCATTTATTCGCTGTTTTTCACTCTCTACGGCCACCGTGATGACTTTAAGCCGCAGATGCTGAAGTTAGTGGAAACGATGGCGAAGGGTTATATCAACCGTTCTGCGGAATTGGAACGGGTGGATATTGAACGCGAGCAAGACCACAACTGGTTTTTGTCGCAGCAATGGGTGGGGGTGGCGCTGTACACCAACGGCTTTGCCGAAAATTTGGACGATTTGGCGGATAAAACCGCTTATTTTCAGGAGCTTGGCGTCAATATGGTGCATATCATGCCGATTTTGATGTGCCCCACCGGAAAAAGTGACGGCGGCTATGCGATTAGCGATTTCCGGCAAATCGACGACCGGATTGGCGATCTGGAGGATTTGCGCCGCGTTGCCAAGGAATTCAGGAAACGCGACATTTTGCTGGTGCTGGACATTGTGCTTAACCATACGTCTGATGAACACGAATGGGCCAAACGCGCGATCAGGGGCGAACACCGTTATCAGGATTATTACTATATGTTCGACAATCGGGAAATTCCCGACATGTTCGAGCAATCCATGCCGGAAGTTTTCCCTGAGAGTGATCCGGGCAATTTCACTTGGAACGCCGAGTTGCAAAAATGGGTGATGACGGTTTTCCACGATTACCAATGGGATTTGAATTACAGCAACCCCGAAGTGTTCATTGAAATGCTCGACATCATCCTATTTTGGGCCAACCAAGGCGTGGATGTGTTGCGCCTTGATGCGGTGGCTTTTTTGTGGAAAAAAATCGGCACCGCCTGCCAAAACGAGCGCAACGCGCATTTGCTGTTGCAATTGATGAAGGATTGCTGCCAAGTGACCGCCCCCAGCGTGCTGTTTATCGCCGAAGCCATTGTCGCGCCGGTTGAGCTCATCAAGTATTTCGGCGAAGACGCGATTATCGCCAAGGAATGTGAGATTGCGTATAACGCCACGTTCATGGCATTGCTGTGGGATGGCATCGCCACCCAAAACACCAAGCTGCTTTATCAAGGGCTGAAAAGCCTGCCGGATAAGTTGGAGCGGGCGACGTGGCTTAATTATGTGCGCTGCCACGATGACATTGGGTTTGGTTTTGATGACAATGATGTGCGGGCGGTCGGTTATGAGCCTTATGCGCACCGGAAGTTTCTGGTCGATTATTTCTGCGGTGATTTTGAAAATTCCCCCGCCAAGGGCATGGCGTTTATGCGCAATGAAACCACGGGGGATGCCCGTATCTGTGGCTCATTGGCGTCATTAGCAGGGCTGGAGGCGGCACAGGAAAACGGTGATGCTGTATTGACCGCAACGGCGGTCAATAAAATCCTCTTGCTGCATAGCCTGATCTTGGCGTTTGGCGGTATTCCTTTGCTATATAATGGTGATGCCTTGGGCGTGGTCAACGATTACAGTTACCGAGATGATCCCAGCAAAAGCGATGACAGCCGCTGGATCCATCGTCCCAAAATCAATTGGGAGCGGGCTGAATTGCGCAAAAAACAAGGCACGGTGGAATATAGCATTTTCACCGCGATGAAAAAAATGATAGCTATCCGTAAAGAAACCAGCGCATTTGCCGATTTCAACAACCGTGAATTGCTTGATCCCAGCAATGAACACTTGCTGTGCTTTACCCGCTTTAACCATCAGCGGCCTTCGGAGCGGGTGCTGGTGATTGCCAATTTTGACGCCAATCCCCAGTATCTTGATCTGGACACGCTTGGCGCTAAAGGCATAAACCCGCACGGCCAATTCATTGATTTGGTCAGCGGCAGAAAACCCGCCCAGTATGACCGCCGGGTTGTTTTGAAAGGCCATCAATTTTATTGGTTGACGGAGATATAAAAAAAGGGGGGGGGCGTAAAGCTCACGGGCTGACGGGTTTTGCAAGCCGGCCACCAACATGTTTACCATAAATCCGAGCAGGAGCTTATTAGTCATGGCTGATGAACATCGTATTCCGCTATCAGAACTCGAAGGTCGCTTGAATTGCCCCAGTACAGGGCTTAACAATGCCGAAGCCCAGCGCCGTCTGCCCCAATACGGCAGTAATGAATTGCACGTCCGCAAGGAAACCCCTGAAATCCTAAAGTTTCTAAGCCAGTTCGCCAATTTTTTTGCACTGTTGCTGTTTGTCGGGTCGGTGCTGGCTTTCTTTGCCGATTATCTGCAACCAGGCCAAGGCAATTTTTATATCGGTGTGGCTTTGTTGGCAGTATTGCTGATCAATGCCTTATTCACTTACGTCCAAGAACACGAAAGTGAACGCATTATGGAAAGCTTCCGTAATATGTTGCCGCTGATGATTTCTGTGTTAAGGGATGGCAAAGTGGAGCGTATCCAAGCCAAATTGCTGGTGCCCGGTGATGTGATGTTGCTGGAAGAAGGCGACCGTATTCCCGCCGATGGGCGGCTGATTGAGGTCAACCAGCTTAAGGTTGACCATTCTTCGCTGACAGGCGAGAGCGAGCCACAACTGCGTAAGCTGGATTGTACTCATGACCGTTTGCTGGAAAGCCGCAATATGGTGTTTTCCGGTACGTTGGTGCAAAGCGGCAACGGCAAAGCGTTGGTCTATGCGACGGGGATGCACACGCAAATCGGACGGATTGTCCAGCTCACTAAAGAGACCACACAGGTCGAGACGCCTATCCGCAAAGAACTGAAACGTTTTATCCGCATCATTTCAGGGATTGCAATCACTTTGGGCATATTGTTTTTCATTCTCAGTATCCTGCTGGGCAAGCCCCTTATTGGCAGCCTGATTTTTGCTATCGGCATTATTGTCGCTAATGTCCCTGAAGGTTTGTTGCCGACCGTGACGCTGGCATTGACGATGGCCTCGCGGCGGATGGCAAAAAAAAATGCCCTGATCAGGAATCTGGAAGCTGTTGAAACGCTAGGCTCGACAACGGTCATCTGCACCGACAAAACCGGCACGATCACCCAGAACCGGATGAAAGTGACCACGCTGGTGCTGGGCAACCATGAATGGCACGCCTATCAAAGCGGACTGAAACAGGCTAGGGGGCTGGACGAAGCCTGGGCGGCCATAGCCTTGTGTAACAACGCCCGCTTGTCCGGTAAGACATATCTTGGCGATCCGACTGAAGGCGCTTTACTGGTCTTTGCCCAGCGCTTGAAGCCAATGGATGATTTGCCGATCAGTTTCCCACGGCTTCATGAAAGCCCGTTTGATTCAGCCACCAAACGTATGATCACCACTCATCGTGGGCTAAGCGGCCAGCCAAACCTTGCCTATATGAAAGGTGCGCCGGAAGTGGTGTTCGGTAAATGCAAGCAAATCCTGCTGGAAGATGGGATAGTGGATTTTGGTTCGGCGGCCAGGCAACAGGCCTTAAAAATCTATGAACGCTTGGCGGCTCGTGGTGAACGGGTTCTTGCCCTGGCTTACAAAACGACCGATGTGGCGCGGGCCAGTGAGGAAGGGTTTATTTATCTTGGGCTGGTAGGAATGCTTGATCCTCCGCGCCCGGAAATCGCCGATGCGGTTGATAAGTGCCGGACGGCCGGTATCCGTGTCTTTATGATTACTGGGGATTATCACGTCACCGCCGAAGCTATCGCCAGGCAAGTGGGGCTTTACACGGGGGACGGTGAGGTTGTTGGCGGCGAGCAGCTGGAGACTATGAGTGCGGCGGAGTTGTCAAAAGTGTTGGACAGCCGTGAACTGGTTTTCGCCCGCTCTACGCCGTTGCAAAAACTGCAAATCGTCCAAGCTTTGCAAAAGAAAGGCGAGGTTGTCACCGTGACGGGGGATGGCGTCAACGATGCGCCCGCCCTAAAAAACGCCGACATGGGTGTGGCGATGGGGTTGTCGGGCACTGAAGTGGCCAAGGAAGCGGCGGATATGGTGTTGATGGATGATAACTTCGCCACTATTGTCACTGCCATTGAAGAAGGGCGGGCCATTTTTTCCAACATCAAAAAGTTTATCGCTTATATCTTGACCAGCAACATACCTGAGATATTGCCGTTCATCGCTTTCGTTACCCTGAATGCCCCGTTGGCGCTGACCGTAGTGCTGATCCTCAGCATTGATCTTGGCACTGATTTGTTGCCGGCTCTAGGCCTAGGGAGTGAACGGCCTGAGGTTGATGTGATGAAGTTGCCGCCCCGTAAGCGGGATGAACGGTTGTTGACTTGGCCGCTGTTGACCATGAGTTATGGCGTCATGGGGACGATTCAGGCGGCGGCGGGTTTTTTTGCATTTTTTGTGGTGTTGGCCCAAGGTGGCTGGGTTTGGGGCGGCTCTTTACCGGAAACGGGGCTGCTGTACAAAACGGCGGTCACGGCATTTTTCGCGGCTGTGGTTATTTGTCAGATTGCCGATGTGTTGATTTGCCGGACCCGGCGGCAAAGCATCCTGTCGGTGGGGATTTTTTCCAATAAACTGGTTTGGCTAGGCATCTTCACCGAACTGGGCCTGGTGGCTGCCGTGTCCCATGTTCCATTTTTACAGCCTTTTTTTGGCACTGCGCCGATAGGCTGGTTCGAGCTTTCCCTTGGTGTGCCGTTTGCCTTGCTTATTTTGCTTGGCGACGAATGCCGCCGTTGGCAAATCAGGCGCGGTAACCCTTTCGTGCAACGCTGGTTGGCTTGGTGAAGCTTGCTTGTATAGGCAAATAAAATAAGCGGAAGCTGGGCAATTGAGGCGCGAAGAAAAGGAATAGGGGTTGACAATTTTGCATGGGTATTATTTTTCTGCATTACCTAATATAATGCGATATAATGCTTTGTTAAATAAACAGTTCCCCGCGCCTTCGCGCCTTCTAATTTTTCCAACAGGTAAATCCATGCTCAATGATGTTTCACCATTACCCTCTTTCCGTGATTTAGCGCTGATAGATCCGGTGCTAAAGGCACTGGATGATGTCGGTTATGAAACACCTTCGCCGATTCAGGCACAAGTGATCCCCTATATGCTGCAAGGCAAAGATGTTTTGGGGCAAGCACAAACAGGGACCGGCAAGACCGCCGCTTTCGCATTGCCTATTTTGTCGCGTATCGATCTTAAACAAAAAGATCCGCAAGTTTTAGTTTTAGCGCCAACCCGCGAATTGGCCATACAAGTCGCTGAAGCGTTCCAACGTTATGCGGCGCATTTAAAAGGCTTCCACGTTTTGCCTATTTATGGCGGACAGGATTACAGCACCCAGCTGCGCCAGTTAAAACGTGGCGCCCATGTGGTTGTCGGCACACCAGGCCGTGTTATGGACCATATGCGTAAAGGCACGTTAAATTTGGATGGTTTGAGCACCTTGGTGCTTGATGAAGCCGATGAAATGTTGCGTATGGGTTTTATTGATGATGTCGAATGGATACTTGAGCAAACGCCGGATGAACGGCAAATTGCCCTGTTTTCAGCAACCATGCCGACTGTGATCCGTAAAATCGCCCAGGAATATTTGCACGAACCGCAACAAGTCACCATTAAAGTGACCACGGCCTCTGCCGAAAATATTCGCCAACGCTTCTGGGTGGTCAGCGGGGTACATAAACTGGACGCGCTGACCCGCATCTTGGAAGTGGAAACTTTCGATGGCATGATTATTTTCGTTAGAACCAAAACCGCAACAGTCGAATTGGCAGAAAAACTCGAAGCACGGGGCTATTCGGCGGCGGCTATTAATGGTGATATGTCGCAGTCGCTCCGCGAGCGTTCCATCAACAACCTAAAAAATGGCAAGTTGGATATTTTGATTGCCACCGATGTGGCGGCCCGCGGCCTCGATGTTGACCGTATCACTCATGTTGTCAATTACGATATTCCTTACGACACCGAATCTTATGTGCATCGCATTGGCCGGACGGGTCGGGCTGGACGTACCGGTGACGCGATCTTGTTTATTGCGCCTAGGGAAAGGAAGTTATTGCTGAACATTGAAAAGGCAACCAAGCAAAAAGTTGAAGAAATGGGTCTGCCTTCAACCGAAGTGATCAACAACAAGCGTATTGCCAAGTTTAAACAAAGCATTACCGATACATTAGCTGCTGAAGAGCTTAGTTTTTTTACCCAACTGATAGAACAGTATCAGCAAGAACATAATGTGCCCGCTTTGGAAATTGCGTCGGCGCTGGCAAAATTGGTGCAGGGCGATAATCCTTTGTTAATGCAGAATCCGCCTAAAAAATCTAAGGAACGGGATGAATCGAGGCCACCGCGTGCGGATCGTGATGATCGTCCAGGCAGAGGCGAGCGTAAACCTAGGCGTGAATTTGGCGGCGGTGCAGATATTGAATTGGAAGTGTACCGCATCGAAGTGGGTCACGCCCATGGCGTCAAGCCAGGCAATATCGTTGGTGCGATTGCTAATGAAACTGGAATTGCCGGTGAACATATTGCCCGTATCAAGATTGAAGATGACTACAGCACGGTCGAGTTGCCTGCTGGGATGCCTAAGGAATTGTTGAACGAACTGAAGAAAATTCGGGTGGCAGGGCAGCAGCTGAATATTTCAAAAATGGACGGCAGCATCAAGAAAGTGGAAAAAAGCAAAAAAAGACTCAGCTCACCTTCAAGAAGGGCTAAACCGAAAGAAGATTAAATGATTTTGGTGGTGGTAAAAAGGGTAATGATATTTTGGATTCAAAAAAGCATGTTTTTTGAATCCGCTGTCACGTAAGCATTTGAATGTTTACCACTACCAATGATTTTTTGGGGGCGATTCTAGCCCCCTTACCACGTTGCTAAAAATTACGCTTTGGGCAGCGTAACGCCAGTTTGTCCCTGATATTTACCGCTCCGGTCTTTATAGGATGTGGCGCAAATTTCATCCCCACTAAAAAACAGCATTTGCGCCACGCCTTCATTCGCATAGATTTTGGCTGGCAGCGGCGATGTGTTGGAAAACTCCAGCGTCACATGGCCTTCCCATTCCGGTTCCAACGGCGTGACATTCACAATGATGCCGCATCGGGCATATGTCGATTTGCCCAAACAAATGGTTAACACTTCACGGGGAATACGGAAGAATTCAACGGTTCTGGCCAAAGCAAAGGAATTGGGGGGGATGATACATACCTCAGATTTCACATCAACAAAGCTGTTTGAATCAAAATCTTTGGGGTCAACAATGACTGAATTGATATTGGTGAAAATTTTGAATTCATCAGAACACCGGACATCGTAGCCATAACTTGATGTGCCATAAGAAATGACTTTGCCCTTTTCCGACTCCCTGACTTGGCCGTGTTCAAATGGCTCTATCATACCGTGCTGTTCCGCCATACGGCGTATCCATTTATCCGACTTAATGCTCATGAAATGTTGGCTACCTAATTGATTAAAATCGCGAATATTAACATAAAACCGCAACGGCCGCCGTAGCCGCCCGTTGCGGTGTTTTATCTCAGGTGTTTTGGACAACAATGGTTGGAAAGCGGGTGCTGTAATCCTTGGCTTTTAAAGCCAGTTTTGCGGCGGTTTTACGGGCTATCGTTTTGTAAATCTGCGCGGCGCGGCTATCGGGATCGGCGATTACAGTCGGATGGCCGGAGTCGGCATTTTGGCGGATGTTAATATCCAATGGTAATGCACCCAAGAAATCAATCTTATTGACTTCGGCCATCGCGATGCCACCGCCAGTGCCAAAAATAGCCTCTTCATGACCGCATTGTGAGCAAATATGCAGGCTCATGTTTTCGACCAACCCCAGCACGGGCACGTTGACTTTGGCAAACATACCTAAGCCGCGTTGGGCATCAATCAAGGCAATATCTTGCGGGGTGGTGACAATAACCGCGCCGCTGACCGGAATCTGCTGCGCCAAGGTCAACTGAATGTCGCCAGTGCCGGGTGGCAAATCGACAATCAGATAATCGACATCCGCCCAGTTGGTGTCCCGCAATAATTGTTGCAAGGCATTGGTCGCCATAGGGCCGCGCCAGATCATCGCTTGTTCAGCTTCCACCAGATAGCCTATCGACATGGTTTGTATGCCGTAGGCCATTTTAGGCATCATGGTTTTTTTATCGACACTTTCGGGGAAACCGGACAGACCCAGCATTGTCGGGATGCTGGGCCCGTAAATATCCGCATCCAGAATGCCGACCGTCGCACCTTCCGCCGCCAACGCCAGAGCCAGATTAACCGCCGTCGTCGATTTGCCGACGCCGCCTTTACCCGATGCCACGGCGATAATATTTTTGATATGGGGATGGGGCTTTAAGGCTTGTTGGACAGCATGGGAAATAATTTTTACCGTGACTTCGACAGTAATGGTGCCTATTCCGGGCAGGGATTTAAGCAATTCCTTAATAGCGCCCTGTAATTCAGGCAGATAACTTTTCGCAGGATAACCCAGTTCCAGTTTAACGCCGACGTTTTCGCCATCCAGCGTAATTGTCTTAACTGATTTTGCCGTGACCAGATCGACGCCGTGATGGGGATCGATAAATGTTCTTAGCAGATTTTCTACATCCGCTTTTTCAATGCTTGACATGATTGTTCCAGATTAGTTGATAATAAAAACCAGATGTTTTGCTCAGGATATAAGGAGTGTCCCGATTTTTCAATAGAATTCACGTTGTACGGGGCGACAATCTGGCTATCATTTTGATGGCAATAACAGAAACCAGAAAACTATAACTTTGAAGTTTCATGTTTTCGTTTTTTAGTTTCTAGGGGAGAGCCATGCGCCGCGGGGGATGCTGGGGCAGACTTAGCTGTTCGCCCTGAGCCTTTTCGAAGGGTTCACCACGAACGGCCATAAAAAAACCCGCTGGAATTACTCCCAACGGGTTTTTTACGTTTAACAGGCGATGGGCGATTATTCCAAATTGGCGTGCCGCGAGCGCATTTCCTCTTCAGCAATGCCTTTTTCATGGATGATATGAGAAACCAAGGCTTCCAGGAAGAACAGCGTGGACAGTTCAAACACAGTGCCCATCGGCATACCTTCAACTTTGCCGTATTGTTCGGGCGCCCCCATCTGGAACACGCCGTCCGCCATATCGCCGATGGTTGATTTTTCCTTAGCGGTGATCAGCAGAATATCGGCGCCTACGTCCCTGGCTTTTTTCGTGAAGGCCACCAATTGTTCGGTCTCCCCGGAACCTGAAATGATAATCAGCAAGTCGCCGCGTTTGATACTGGGCGTGACAATTTCACCCACTACGCTGACGTCATAGCCGCTGTGCATCAGACGCATTGCAAAAAACTTGCAGATCAATCCTGAACGCCCCGCGCCGGAGACGAAAATACGGGACGCCCTATCCAGCATGCGCGTTAATCTTGCGGCGTGGGAATCTTCCGTTGCGCTCAAGATAGAGTTGATTTTGTTGATGACCAGCTGCTGATGTGTCACTTTACCATCGGCGGCATCGCGTATCATGCGTGCCGCGTCGGCTGGGGAAGCGGCGCCATAGATTGCCGCGCCCACCACGATAATATCAGCGCCTGAATCGACGACCTGTTTGACGGTCGATTGCTTGATGCCGCCGGCCACCGACAATCTGACCTTTAAGCCCAATGACGCAATAGCTTCCAAATCGGCAAACGGGGTTTGTCCCGCCGCCTGCGCATCAAGGCCAGTATGTACGCCGATGATATTTGCGCCCAGCTCGGCGGCGGCTTTCGCACAGGCAAGTTTGTCAGGTACATTGATCAAATCAATTTGCGCTTCCGCTTGGTGCGCCTTAGCGGCTTTAATGACGCCTTCGATGGTTGCCATGCCCGATACGCCTAGTACGGTGCATATGTCGGCGCCAGCCGCATAAAAAGGTGTCGCTTCGTATTCGCCTGCATCCATAGTCTTTAGATCGACTAAAATCAGCTTGTCAGGAAACCGCGCCCTCAGTTCCGTAACCAGCGCTATGCCGTTGTGTTTGATACATGGCGTGCCGATTTCAAAAATATCAATATAAGGGGCCGCTTGTTCGGCAAGGTTTAGGGTCTGGTCAAAATCCAAAGAATCCAGCGCCAGTTGTATAAGTGGTCTAGCCATGTTGTATGCTCCAGTCAATTATAATTATTTATACGGAATACCTACTTCTCGGCGAACTCTAAAACAGGAATCCAAGGATGTCAATTTTCTGGGGATAGCGTCGGGTACGGGGTTGTTGTGTGCTGCAAGGTGGTTTCAAATATGGCCGTTGATCCAGCGCACAATATCACCCGCATTCATTGCGCCCGATTGACGGGCAATCTCACGTCCGGCTTTAAACAGGATCAGGGTGGGGATGCTGCGGATGTTGAATTGGCCGGCAATGCTTTGTTCCTGTTCGGTATCCAGCTTAGCTAAGCGCACCCGTGGTTCAAGATTAGCCGCCGCCTGCGCGTAGGCCGGCGCCATCATTTTGCATGGCCCGCACCAGGCCGCCCAGAAATCGACGACCACGGGAATATCATTGCGTGTGATGTGCTGCTGGAAACTGTCGCCCGTTAATTCCAGAGGATGACCATTGAATAAGGCCTGTTTGCATTTTCCGCAACGCGGTTGCTGGGCCAGACGCTCTGACGGGATCCGGTTGACGGTATGGCAGTGCGGGCAAACAATATGCAGTGGGTTCATTTTATAATCCTTAAGACAGATTTAGTTGAGCCCGATATAAGGCTGGCAACGTTAAAAATCAACATGTTCAAGTTCTTGGAAGCACCGGGCTTAAGGTGTTGTCGCTGACATTAATGGTGTAAGCCCGCCCGAAACCGGCCACATAACGGCCATTTTCTGGTATTAATGCAAATAGGTGGAAATCACGTAATGAGCGCAACACGCCGACGACTTCGCCGAATTTATCCTGCAAGGCTTGTAACTGGACGCCGTAAACCGGTTCATCACCCGCTATTTCACAGACGTGGCAAGCAAACACTGCACGTTCCCGCGCAAAAAGGTTACGCGATTCGGATTCGATGCCGATAAACATGACCGAAGCCTGCGGGTTGGCAAGCAAATTGGCGGTGTGCCCGGCCAGTTCACTGACAAAAATATAAAAACGGCCTGTGTGATCGCGCACAAAAGGCGCATAGCTTAGGTCGGGAACACCGCTTGTTGTGGCGGTTGATAGCAACAGCGTTTGCTGTGCGGACATCAGTTCATGCAAGTCCTCAGCGATGCTGGTGTGGTTTTCAGTTTTATTTTTGTTCATGGGATAAGCCTATGGCAAAGAATTTGCTTTTATAACTCTAACCGGAGCGTTGGCTAGGGCGGATACCTGAAAATTGACAGGACAGGATTTTTTATTTCTGAACAATTCAGCTATGTTAAACCTTTAGCCGTCACTTTTAAGGTTATAGGCCGTACTAGATGGAAATAATTCAGACAAACTTACAATAATAGGTGAAGCGATGAAAATTGGCGTTCCAAAAGAAGTAAAGGACCAAGAGGGCAGAGTGGCGATAACGCCGACCGGTGTCCAGTATTTGTTCCAAAATGGTCACTCACTTGTTGTTGAGCAGGATGCTGGTTTAGGCTCTGGTTTTACCAATGAACAATACCAGCAGGCCGGTGCGCAGATAGTGTCTACCGCCGAAGCCTGGGCGGTCGATCTGGTGGTGAAAGTGAAAGAACCCATGCCGTCCGAATATCAGTATCTGGACAGGCAACGGGTGTTTACCTTTTTCCATCTCGCCGGTGTGACGCCTAGCCTGACTGAAGAGCTGCTAAAAAAAGGCACCACGGCGATTGCCTACGAAACGCTCGAAGACGAACATGGGCGCTTGCCCATTCTTGCCCCGATGAGTGCGGTGGCCGGGAATATGGCAACACTAATGGGTAGCTATTATCTCGCCCGCTTTAATCATGGCAAAGGCACACAGCTGGGGAAAGTATTAGGCAAACGCCATGGCAAGGTCGTTGTGATTGGTGATGGCGTGGTCGGGCAACATGCGGCACAAGTGGCCTGCGGCATGGGTGCCGAGGTCTTTGTGGCGGGGATTGATCCGGACTTTATGCACAAGATAAAATCAACGGTATTGCCGGATGCGACGTTTTTTCTATCCAGTCCTGACGCTATCGGTCAGCATCTTGTCGATACCGATCTGGTGGTAGGCGCCATACTCTGCCGTGGCGCTCATGCGGCCAAAGTCGTCAGCGAAGTCATGATAAAGTCCATGGAAGCGGGCTCTGTTGTGGTAGATGTCAGTATCGATCAGGGCGGTTGCATAGAAACCTCAAGACCTACGACGCACTCCGATCCTGTATTTATAAAGCACGGTGTTGTGCATTACTGCGTGACTAATATGCCGGGCGCT
Source organism: Methylococcaceae bacterium UBA6146 (assembly GCA_002422395.1). Lineage (GTDB taxonomy): Bacteria > Pseudomonadota > Gammaproteobacteria > Methylococcales > Methylomonadaceae > Methylovulum. Next base: position 137,828 of record DIUY01000012.1, read on the forward strand.
TATCCCAGGACATCAACACTTGCGCTGATGGATGCAACGCTGCCGTATATTCTCAAGATTGCCAATATCGATAAAGAAGCGTTAATGCGGGATAAAGGGCTGCTCAAAGCGGTCAATGTTTTTGACGGCAAAATCACTTGCCTAGCCGTCGCTGAGGCGTTGGGGATGCTGGATAAATATCAGGGTTAGCAGGAAAGTGGGATGCCCAGTTTAACGTTATCGTTCCGTTGGTTTTTTAGCAAATTAAGAGGTGAATCATTATGGGTTGGAGAGAACGCAAACACGAAGAAACATATGCAGATGCAGACGTGGAAGAGCGCTTGAAAGAAGAGTTGCCGCACTGGTATCTGGAAAACGGCTGGATTAAGCGTAAATATAAAACCAGTGGCTGGAAAGCGACATTAATGGTGGTCAATACTGTAGGGCATCTGGCGGAGGCGGCTTTTCACCACCCTGATCTGGCGGTTTCTTATGCGTTTGTCATTGTCAAGCTGGTCAATCATGCGGCTAAAGGCATCACTAATAAGGATTTTGAGCTCGCACACAAAATTGAGGGCGTGATTATGTGGCAACCAGGTAAGGAGGGAGGGGCGTTAGAAGGGACGCCTGATGACCCGCGTTTTAAATACATAAAATATGACTAGCGTGACTGTTTTTTAAGCAGTCCGCCATGCCTTATATCGGTTGGAACGTTTGCCTATCGCTTCAAGTGCCGCTTCGCCCGGGCCGGTTTGGTTGCGCCGAGCTGAAGCGGCTTTGTAATCAGCAGATATTTTCCATTTTTTGATTATGCCAACCTGATGATGTGCACTTCGGTTGAGCCTGTGCCGGTGTTGCTTTTTTTGACTGAAAATAAGTTTCGGTCAACGGTGATGCCAAATGTAAAGGTATGGTCGGTTTCGTGCAATGCAGTGCCTGTTTGTAGGGTGAATGCCTGGTAGTTGCTCGCAGCCGATAAAACGGCCACTTCGGTCGAGCCGGTGCCGGTGGCATTTTTCTTAATGGCGAACAGGTCACGGTTAGGCGCGAAAGAAAACTCGTAGTTATCACCGGTTTCGTGTAAGGCCGTGCCCGTTTGTAACGTGAATGCCTGGTAATTGCTGTCGGCAGACAGTATGCAAATCTCTGTGGAGCCAGTGCCTGTGTTGGCTTTTTTTATGCCTATCAAATCGCGGTTTTCAGCCAAGGTGAACTGGAAGGCGCCGTCTGTTTCGTGCAGGGGGGTACCTGTTTGCAAGCCAAATGCCTGATAACCGCTGTCAGTGGTCAAAATGGCCACTTCAGTGGAACCGGTGGCGGTGCCATTTTTTTTAATGGCGAACAGATCGTGGTTGGGGGCCAGCAAGAATTGGAAGTTCGCATCTGTTTCATGCAAAGGCGTGCCGGTTTGCAAACTGAAAGTCTGATAATTGCTGTCGGCGGTCAAAACGGCTATTTCGGTGGAGCCGGTGCTAGTGCCATTTTTTTTGACCGCAAAAAGATCAAGGTTTCTGGTCGGTAAAAATTCAAAGTTAGCGTCTGTTTCGTGTAAGGCAGTGCCGGTTTGTAAAATAAACTCACCCATTTGTCAATTAATTCCTTTGTTAATGTTAAGGCGTCTCATGTGGTTTCTTAGCGGTGGGATTATATGTTTTGTGTGTTACAAAATTGAGAAAATGTAAATCTGACAAATTAAATAATGTGAACCGGGTCTCATATTATTTTGATGGCGGTAAAAATGGTAATGATATTTTGGAGTCAAAAAAACATGTTTTTTGCCTTCGCTGTCGCTTAAGCATTTGAATGTTCACCACTACCCTTATTTTTTTGTTGATGGCGTAGATGGCGATGCCTTAATAAGGCTTTATTGGCCGAATCATATAGGATAGTTTTCCGGAAGACGGGGTTCTGGGCTTGGCTGGACAGTAAACGGCTGGATCTGGCATTATGCCGTTTCAAGACACCTTGTATTCCACAAGGTTGAGACAATCCTATTAAGGTGACACATGGATAACCTCCCAAAATGCCCGGCCTGTGGCTCAGAATTCACTTACGAAGATGGCGGCATGTACATCTGCCCTGAATGCGCGCATGAATGGCCGAAGGGTGGGGCTACCGAAGCGGGGGCTGATGACCGGATTATTAAGGATGCCAACGGGAACGTGTTACAAGACGGTGATGCCGTTACGGTCATTAAAGACCTTAAAGTTAAGGGTTCGTCCTTAGTTGTTAAAGTGGGGACTAAGGTCAAAAATATCCGTTTGGTTGATGGTGACCATGACATTGATTGCAAAATTGAGGGTATTGGGGCAATGAAGCTTAAATCTGAATTTGTCAAAAAAATCTAATGGTGTGCGTGTGCCGCCCTATCGGGGCAGATAGGGCGTAACGCAAGGTTTAGCGGCTACGGCGCTTTTCGCCTTGCGGCTTGCGTTTTTGGCCTTGCGCAGGTGGTTTGGCGCCACGGGCGGGTGCTTTTTTAGTATGCCGAAAATCTTTTTTGCCAGTGGTTTTGTTGGGGGCATTCTTTTTTGGGGCATCGTTGACTTTTAACGAAACCGGTTCATAGCCCGTATCCGCGACACGCGGGATTTCCCGTTTTAGCAATTTTTCAATGTCGGCCAGCAAATAGGCTTCTTCCGGGGACACTAGCGATAAGGCCTCGCCCGACGCGCCCGCGCGGCCAGTGCGGCCAATGCGGTGGATATAATCTTCAGGCACCTGCGGCAGGTCAAAGTTGACAACATGGGGCAGGTCGTCGATGTCCAAGCCACGGGCGGCAACATCGGTGGCGACTAGCACCGACACCTTGCCGGTTTTAAATTGCTCCAGCGCCTTGTTGCGTGCGCCTTGGGTTTTGTCGCCGTGCAACGCCGTCGAGCGGATGCCATCTTCAATCAGCTGTTTTTCCAGGCGGTCGGCGCCATGTTTGGTGCGGACGAAAACCAGCACTTGTTTCCAGTTATTGCTGCCAATCAGATAGGACAGCAAGGCGCGTTTATATTCCCGGTTAATGCCGTAAACCCGCTCCGTGACATTATCGGCGGTGGCATTTTGTCTTGAAACGGCGATTTCCACCGGGTTGTTTAACAGTTGCGCTGCCAGGGTTTTTATCTCATTGGCGACGGTTGCCGAAAACAACAGGCTTTGCCGTTGTTTAGGAAGCAGCGCCATGATCTTGCGGATATCGGGCAAAAAACCCATGTCGAGCATACGGTCCGCTTCGTCCAGCACCAGTATTTCCACCTGTGACAGATTGATGTTGCGTTGCTGGACATGATCGAGCAGGCGTCCGGGCGTGGCGACCACGATGTCGCAGCCGTGGCGTAAGTTGCGGATTTGCATATTGATGCTGGCGCCGCCGACTATCGCTTCCACCCGAAAGGGCAAATGTTTGCCGTAAGTTTTTACGCTTTCAACGACTTGCAAGGCGAGTTCGCGGGTCGGCGCCAAGATCAGTGCGCGGACTCGGCGTGATTTTTGATGCAGGTTGATGTTTTCAAAAAGACGTTGCAATAACGGCAACGTAAAGCTGGCGGTCTTGCCTGTGCCTGTTTGCGCGCCCGCGAGCACGTCCTTGCCGTCAAGGATGACGGGGATGGCTTGTTGTTGGACTGGGGTGGGAGTGCTGTAGCCTTGTTCGGCCACGGCTTTAAGGAGTTCTTCGGTTAAACCGAGTTGGTCAAAAGACATTAAAAAACCTCTGGTTGTTTAGTAGGTCGGAATTTGCCGGTTATGTGCAAAGTGTACGCGGAAGTTAGCAGGCTTATAGCCCAGCATTATTTTTTATCGGTATTCTGTGGATAATTGGCCGGTTTTTTAGCGGTTACGGGCATTTGACCCCGGCATTTCAAAACACATTCAGCTATGGATTGTTTGACAATGCTTTTGCGGAACGAGTCATCCACTTTTAGCCAACGGTCAGCAATGGATGCGCTGAAACCTTCATCAAGAATGGCTTTCCTTAAGATTTCTTGGCGTAAATCGGACATTTCTTCGGTGATAAGCATGTGCATGTGGACGAAGGCGGGCGTGTCGCCTAGGTAGTTGTTTTTGCCCCCGAAAGCGGCGACCATGAATTTTGTCTGTTTTTCGGCCAGCACATCTTCGTGCTTGCCCGCAAAGAATTGCCCTAGCCAAGGTTCTTTAAAAATGGTCTCATAAAACCGCTGGTGGACTTTTAAAACGCCAGCCTCGCCACCGATTTCAGCTAACAAATCAGTGTCATAAGTCGTTTCATCATAGTCAGTCCGGTTGATTTCACGGCGGTCTGTTTTAGCCATAGCCTCCTTCATAATAGCCGACACTTCGGCGAAGACTGTTTGCCAGGCGGTTTCCATTTCGGCGCTGAAGTTGTCGCCAAAATGGGTGCGCAATGCACTCAATAAGGCGTGTTGGACGGGTTCAAAGTGTTCTATTTGAACGCCATATTGCAGGATATGGCGCTCCCCCATTTTGCCTACAGAAGCGCTGATCTTTTCCAAGTGCGCCGTGTTTTTAAAAGTGACCAGCATGTTGGAGAATTTTCTGTTCAAGAACACCACGTTGCCGGGAAAGACCTTTTTAAGGCTGATGTCGAGATGGAACAGTTCGCGGTAAAACAGTTGCGATAAGGCGTTTATGTCGTTGCCTAGGCTTTCTATGTTTGCTTTGACGAGCAGGCGTTGTGCAATAGTCATGTTAAGTGCGTAGAGGTGTTAAAAATGGGTTGCGGGATGGCATCATCCCCCCGTCATGTTCATATAGCGCAAGATAACCGGCTGTTCATGGATATTAAACTCATGTTTTTCGGGTTTGATGGACATGGCGTCAATAATGGTCTGTTTTAATACCGCCATGTCGTTTGGGTGGCTTCTAAGCACCTGTTTTAAGTCAACCGAATGTTCATTGCCCAGGCATAGCAGTAACCGCCCTTCAACCGTCAAACGCACCCTATTGCAGCTGCTGCAAAAATTTTCGCTGTGCGGGGAAATAAAACCGACCCGAGTTTGGCTGCCGGCCACAGCAAAATAATTTGATGGCCCGCCGGTTTTTTCAGGGCTGGCGCTTAGGGTGAAATGCCGGGCCAGATCGGCTTTGATTAAGTCGCTGGCGTAATAAGCGTCGGAGCGGTTGTGCTGGTTGACTACGCCAAGCGGCATTTCTTCGATAAAACTGATGTCTATGGCATTGTCGACGGCAAACTGCACCAGTTGGCCGACTTCCTGATGGTTTCTGTTTTTAAGGATGACGGCGTTGATTTTTAACCGCTCAAAGCCAACCGTTTTGGCGGTTTGGATGCCTTTAATAACTTGGTGTAAGTCGCCGGTGCGGGTAATGGCTTTAAATTTGGCGGCATCTAGCGTGTCCAGGCTGATATTGATGCGCTTTACCCCAGCGTCTTTTAACGCAGTCGCCATGCTTTCGAGTTGCGAGCCGTTGGTTGTGAGCACTAGTTCTTGCAGGCCATCAAGCTGGCCTAGATTGTGCAACAGTTCCAACGCGCCTTTTCTGACTAAAGGTTCGCCTCCGGTAACCCTGATTTTTTTTACGCCTAACTCAGTAAATGCCTGCGCCAGGGCATGTATTTCTTCCAGCGTCAAAATCTGTGCACGCGGCAGAAAAGTCATGTCTTCCGCCATGCAATAGACACACCGGAAATCACACCGGTCGGTGATGGAAATCCGCAAATAATCAACCGTTCTGCCGAAACGGTCTATCAATTGGGGCGGCTGGAGTGGCTGGGTCATAGGGCGGTGATAAAAAGTCATTAATATTAACATATTATGACGCGTCTTGATGAGTGCGTCTTGAGCGCTTTACAAAAGTCGCCCCGTATTTTGGCGAAAAATCACGTATTGATGAACAAACGCGGGGTAGGGGCCATAAATCTGTGCTGTGGTGATCGGTTCAAGCTATTGTGGTGGCGGTTAAATTTATATTGGCATTACCTAACTGACCCTCATGATAGAAGAAAAAACACCTAAGAACCTAGGCTTCCATCTTTGTATCCGAAAGTATAATTTGGCCAGATCGCTTTGATTTTTACCATTACGGCTATTTTTTCATAAAGCATTAATTAAACGGACATCAAACAGACTTAAAAGGTAAGTAGAGTTCGCAGCCGGACCTAGTCCACTTAATTAAAGCTTTGTCCACTATCGCTATAGGCTTGCCGGTATCCGGCACGCTTTATTGTCGGCGGCGTTGTTACCATCGTTGCAGTAGATAATGGACAGGGTTTAAGCGTATTCACTAATATATTTAGGAGAAGAAACATGCGTTTTTTTAGAACCCTGCTGGCAGTTGCTGCGGTAACTGCGGCGCTGTCACCTTTTGCCGCCCATGCTGACGAGAATGTCCAATTAGGCCCTAGACCTTTTTTTCTGGTTGAAGACATGGCTCCTAGCGACCTTAAAACCGCACTGCAGCAATGCGCTAGCGGACCATTCTATAAAAGTGACTTTTCAATCGGTCACCGTGGTGCTGCCTTGCAATTTGCCGAACATACCAAACAGTCTTATGAAGCCGCCGCTAAAATGGGCGCCGGTGTCTTGGAATGTGATGTCACTTTCACTAAAGATAAAGAGCTGGTATGCCGCCATTCACAATGTGATTTGCACACCACCACCAATATCCTGGAAACGCCTTTAGCCGGTAAATGTTCGGTGCAACCTGATTTGACGAGCGCCACACCTTACAAAAATGTCCAGTGCTGCACCAGCGACATTACGTTAGCTGAGTTTAAAACACTGAGGGGCAAAATGGATGCCGGCAACCCTAATGCAAAAACGCTTGCAGAGTATATGAACTCCACGCCAAGTTTCCGTACCGACACCTATTCTGGTAACGGAATTTTGATGACTCATAAGGAAAGTATTGAGTTGTTCAAAAAACTCGGTGTAAAAATGACGCCTGAACTGAAAGCGCCTAGCGTGAAAATGCCCTTTAATGGCTTCACACAAGCGCATTATGCAAGCAAAATGATCCGCGAATACAAACTGGCCGGCGTTAAGGCCAGCGATGTATATCCACAATCGTTTAATGTTAATGACGTACTCTACTGGATTGCTAACAACCCCAGTTTTGGCAAACGGGCCGTTTTTCTTGAAGACGTGAATGTGCCTGCCGATATTCCGGCCGCTATAGCAAGAATTCCTGCATTAGTTGCTGGTGGCGTGCAAATTGTTGCGCCACCTACCTGGGCGTTGGTCACACTGGACGCAAACAATAAAATTGTCCCTTCTGACTATGCGAAAGCGATCAAAGCATCAGGCTTAAAAATCATCACCTGGACACTTGAACGTTCTGGCTTGTTGAAAAATGGCGGCGGCTATTATTATCAATCTGTCACTGACGGCATCAAAACCGATGGCGACACGATGGTGATGCTTGACGTGCTTGCAAAGGACGTAGGCGTTATGGGCGTGTTCTCTGATTGGCCGGCCACTGTCACTTATTATGCAAATTGCATGGGTTTGAAATAAGCGTATTTCCTAACAGTCCCCGCGACATATCCTCGTCAGCCAGATGAGGCTCAATCTTATCGGCGGTCATAAGTAACAACAGCTGGCCGGTTGCCCTAGCGGATAGGTTCTTAGCACCTATCCGCTGTCTTATGCTAGATTATCGGTGTTGTTGATTTTACTTTTCAATCGTTCAGCACGATTGTTTGGTTTGGTTATTTGTAATATACGATAGCGTAAGGCATCCAGTCATGACCCACTATATTCTCCGTCGATTCTTCTATGCGCTCCCGTTGCTAATGGGCGTGAATATTTTAACGTTTGTGCTGTTTTTTATTGTCAACAGCCCTGATGATATGGCGCGGATGCAGTTAGGCCAAAAGCACGTCACCGGGCAGGCGATAGATAACTGGAAACAGCAACATGGCTATGATGAACCGTTGCTTTGGAATGCCGACGCTTCGGGTGGAGAAAAGTTGACCAGGACAATTTTTTATCAAAAATCAGTCGGCTTGTTTTTGTTTCGCTTTGGGTTGTCCGATAGCGGCAGAAATATTGGTGCGGATATTAAAGAGCGGGCATTGCCTAGCCTTGCCGTCGCATTGCCTACCTTAATTGTCGGTTTGCTGGCCAATATCAGCTTTGCCCTGCTGATGGTGCTGTTTCGGCGCACTTACCTGGAATATGTCGGTTTGGTCTTGTGTGTGGTTTTAATGTCGGTTTCGTCTTTGTTTTATATTATTGGCGGGCAGTTTTTTATTTCTAAATTATTGATGTTAGTGCCTATATCGGGTTATGACAGCGGGCTGGCGGCGGTTAAGTTTTTAGTGCTGCCGGTGCTGATCGGCGTGTTTTCAGGGATAGGTTCCGGCGTCCGTTGGTACCGGACTTTATTTTTAGAAGAAGTTGAAAAAGATTATGTGCGCACGGCGCGTGCGAAGGGCTTGACCGAGACGCAGGTGCTGTTCCGGCACGTCCTGCAAAACGCCATGATCCCTATCCTAACGGGCGTGGTGGTGGTGTTGCCGTTGTTGTTTATGGGCAGCCTCATCATGGAGTCGTTTTTCAGTATTCCCGGCTTGGGCAGTTATACGATTGATGCAATCAACAGCCAAGATTTTGCCATCGTCCGCGCGATGGTTTTCTTAGGCTCGGTGTTGTATGTCATTGGCTTGTTGTTGACGGACATTTCCTATACGCTGGTTGACCCTAGAATCAGATTGTCATAACCCATGAATACAAAGGTACACTCAGACCAACGCTATATCAGTGCAACGCTGGCCTGGTTAAAATCATTCATCATTGAATACGGCATTTGCCCTTTTGCAAAGCGCGAGTTGGATCAGGGCGCGATTTCTTTTCATGTTAGCCATGACATCGAAGTGCCCGACTGTTTGCTGGATATGATGCTTGAGTGTGACCGCTTGGATGCCGATCCGGAAATAGCGACGACATTGCTTATTTATGCCGACACATTGGCGGAGTTTGATGATTACCTTGATTTTCTTGAGCTTGCCGAGGTGTTGATGATTGAACGTGGCTATGAAGGGGTTTATCAGTTGGCCAGTTTTCATCCCGATTACTGTTTTGAAGGTGCGCCGCCGGACGATCCCGCCAATTACACTAACCGCTCGCCCTATCCGATGGTGCATTTGTTGCGCGAAAGCAGCATTGGACAAGCTGTTGCCAGCTATCCGCATCCCGAACAGATCCCACAACGCAATATTGATTTAACCCGCAGTTTGGGGTTGGCTAAAATACAAGCCTTGTTGGCGGGTTGCCATATAGAATGATGGTAGGTAGATTCCCCAGTCTTATGCCGCACTTGGCTTCATGCTTTGTGGCGAAAATGTTAACCAGTGCCTTGCGAGTAACAAAAATTGTCAGGCTGTTATGGTAGAATCAAAACTTTTTACAGGCCCTGTTTGCCAACTCACCGCATTACACATCGAAATTTAAATAATGGTTTATGAATCACTGCTAAAAACCTTGCAAGGTAATGGCAAGCTTTCCCCCGCAGAACTTAAAAAAGTTGAACGTGTCAAAAAAACTTCAGTTGCCGAAAGTTTGCCACAGCTGTTGGTGAAATTAGGTTTATGTTCTGAGCTTGATGTCGCTAATGCGTTTGTTGAATCCGGTCAATTTGAAAAAGTCTTGCCAGACAGTTATCCGGTAGAAATGCAGTTGCCGGAAAGTGTGTCGTTACGCTTCCTTAAGCAGTTCCATGTGGTTGGTTTAAGTGATGATGGGCAGAGCGTGACGGTTGCCATGATGGATCCGGAAGACCAGTTTGTGCTTGATGCGTTAAAGCTGGCGATAGGAAAACGGGTGATTGCCAAAGTGGGGTTGTTGTCGGAAATTGACACCGCGCTTGAAGTCCAATATGGCGAAGGCCGCTCGCAGATGGACAAGCTGGTGGATGGCCTGACGATGGAAGATATTGGTGAAGAAGACCTTGAGCATTTAAAGGACCTGGCCAGCGAAGCGCCGGTAATTAAAATGGTCAATTTGATTATGCAACGGGCTATTGAGACTAAAGCCTCGGATATTCATATCGAACCATTTGAGCAAGCGTTAAAGGTTAGGTTACGTATCGATGGGGTGCTGAAAGAAATTGATGCGCCGCCCGTCAAATCAACGGCAGCGGTTATTTCCCGTATTAAAATCATGGCTAAACTGAATATCGCCGAACGGCGCTTACCGCAGGATGGCCGTATCAAAGTGCAAATGTTGGGTAAAGAGCTGGATTTGCGGGTTTCGACGATACCGACGATGTATGGCGAAAGCGTAGTGATCCGTTTGCTCGACAAGGAAAACACGGTGCTGGATTTCGCGGCGCTGGGTTTTGCTGGGCGACATTTGCAGCAATTTCTTGATGTTCTTGCGCTGCCGCATGGCATCATCCTGATCACCGGGCCTACCGGTAGCGGAAAATCGACGACGATGTATGCGGCGTTAAAGCAGCTCAACACCTCGGCACGCAAAATCATCACCGTCGAAGATCCGGTCGAATACCAAATGGAAGGCATCAACCAGATTCAGGCAAAACCGCAAATCGGTTTGACGTTTGCATCGGCGTTGCGTTCTATTGTCCGGCAGGATCCTGACGTTATCATGATTGGTGAAATGCGTGATTTGGAAACTGCACGGATTGCCGTGCAATCAGCGCTGACGGGCCATTTGGTGTTGTCAACCCTACATACTAATGATGCGGCCGGCGGTGTCACGCGGCTGTTGGATATGGGGCTGGAAGAATATCTGCTCACCTCGACCGTTAATGGCATTCTTGCCCAACGGTTGGTCAGGAAGCTATGTCCGGCCTGTAAAGAAGGTTCTGTTGCTGAGCCCGAACTTATTAATAGCTTACGTTTAAGGCGCTATGTGCCGGATGGCGATATTGTCTTATACAAACCTGTCGGTTGTGCCGCTTGTGGTGGCATGGGGTATCGTGGACGTTTGGCGATTATTGAATTCCTGCCGATGACCGACCCTATCCGAAAACTCATTATGGCGCATGAAGAAGCCGGCGCCATTCAAAAACTCGCCGTTGCCGAAGGGATGCAAACGCTTTATGAAAACGGACTGGTAAAGGTGGTGGAAGGCATCACCACGCTGGAGGAAGTGATGCGGGTAACCTCGGAAGCTTAAGATGCCATTATTTACTTATAAAGCGATAAACACGGTTGGCGAAACCGAAGAAGGGGTAAGGGATGCTGTTGACGAAGTGCAGTTGATTGCCGCTTTGCAGGCTGAAGGTTATATCCCCATTCGGGTGGCTTCTGCTAGCGCCCGCTCGTTCTTAGGCGCTGGGCTGGGCATTAAACAAACCCGGTTGTCGCAAAAAGACATCGGCTTATTCACGGGTGAACTGGCGACATTGCTGGAGTCTGGATTGCCGTTGGATAAATCACTGTTAGTGCTGATGGATCTGACCGAAGACCACGAGCAGTTGACTAAGCTGATCGCCAAAGTTCTGGAAAAAGTGAAAAGTGGCTCTTCACTGGCCGACGCGCTGGAAATACAAGCGGGGATTTTCAGTAAGTTTTATTTGAACATGATACGCGCAGGTGAGGCGGGTGGTAGTTTAGGCGAGGTATTGACAAGGTTGTCCGAGTATTTGGAAAGTTCCCAGGAGTTAAAGGACACGGTCAGCACGGCGTTAATTTATCCGGCCATCTTGTTGGTCATGTCGTTGGCGTCACTGTTTGTTATGCTGACATTTGTCGTGCCGCAGTTTTCTGAAATGTTTGAAAGCGCGGGCAAAGCGCTGCCGGTATCGACGCAGATTGTGGTGGCGTTGGCTGAGTGGTTGCAAAGTTATTGGTGGTTGCTGATAGGGAGTTTTATTGGTTTATCCAGTTATATGAAGTTTCAGTTGGCCGATCCGGTAAAAAAGAAAGTTTGGGATGGTCGATTTTTGAAGATGCCCTTGTTTGGGACGATTCTGCTAAACAAGGAAATGGCCAACATCAGCCGTACCTTGGGAACTTTGTTGGGCAATGGGGTTTCCATAATCGCGGCCTTGGTGATAGTGCGCGAGACGGTGGATAATTTGGTTGTCGCTGCGGCTATTGCTGATACTGAAGAGCAGTTAAAACAAGGGCGGCACATGTCGGACGCGTTGCTTGAAAAAGGCATATTCCCTAAAATGGCGATGCAAATGATCAAAATGGGCGAAGAAACAGGGCGATTGGAAGAAATGTTGCTACGGGTGGCGACTATTTATGATAAGCAGCTAAGGGTGGCTATACAACGGATGCTGGCTTTTTTGGAACCGGCCTTAATTATCACCTTAGGATTGATGATAGCGGGCATTATCGTGTCAATTTTGCTGGCTATTTTGAGCGTCAACGACCTGGCTTTTTGATATTTAAAACAATAGGATACATGAGTTATGAGAGAAATAAAAAATCGTGCGCAATCGGGTTTCACTTTGCTGGAATTATTGGTGGTGTTAGGCATTATCGCGATGCTGGCCGGTATTGTCGGGCCACAAGTGATGAAACACATGGGGGAGTCCAAAACTAAAGCCGCTAAGGTACAGGTTGAAGACCTTGCCGCCACGCTGGATATGTATAAGCTCGATTTAGGCCATTATCCAAGCACTGAAGAAGGTCTGATAGCCCTCATCGAGTCGCCTGACAGCGCCAAACGCTGGAATGGCCCTTATCTGCAAAAAAACAAAATACCGCTTGATCCTTGGCAAAATGAATACCACTACGTGTCTCCAGGCGAGCATGGCAAATTTGATTTGTTTTCTTATGGCGCTGATGGCAAGGAAGGCGGCGAAGGTGAAGACCAAGATTTAGTCAGCTGGCAATGAGTCATCAGGCACAACGTATCCGCAAAGCACACCGGTGTTTTTGCCCTATACCTTGTGCCATAAATGCAAGCAAAGGTTTTACGCTGATTGAGCTAATCGTCGTGTTGGTCATCATGACTTTAGGCATGGCTGCAGTAGGCGTGAATTTCTCATCAGGCAGTGATTCGACCGAACTTAAAGCGGCGGCACGGGATATTGTTTCGGCGCTGCGTTATGCCAGAGGCGAAGCTTTAATGTCCCATGAAGAAACGACAATTGCTTTTGATCTTGAAGAGAACAGTTACACCGTCAGCAATCGGGACAAAATCTATACTATCCCCACTACGATAGACCTTACTGTCGTGACCGCACAGAGCGAATTGACCGGCCAAGGGCAGGGCAGTATACGGTTTTTTGCCGACGGTTCATCAACGGGTGGGCGGGTGACACTGGAACGCGGCCATAGCAAATGGCAGATCGACATAAATTGGTTAACAGGCCAAATTGAACTTGATGATACCCTTCAGGACACAGCAAATTAAACAACAAGGCTTTTCATTACTGGAACTCCTCATCGCATTTTCTATTTTGGCGTTGTCGTTAAGCATTTTGCTGAAGATATTTTCTAGCGGCGTTAATACCGCAATCGTTGCCGAAGAATACACCACCGCCGTGCAAATTGCCGAATCCCTGATGGCCAGGGCGGGCGTGGAGTCCCCGCTGCGGATAGGGCAAATTTCTGGCCAGGAAAATGAAGACTATCACTGGCTCGTTGAAACCAGCCCTTACCAATTCAATCCTGAAGGGCTTGAATTGCCAACCCAAGTTGAATTTTTTAAAGTTGATGTCACGGTAAGTTGGGGCGATAGTGACGAAAGGCAGCTTGAATTGAGCACGGTAAAGCTGGTTAATAAAGCGTTATGAGAGAAAATAAGAAATTTCCCGCCCCCAGATTCCGGCACCCCTTTGTTATGCCTTGGACGCCAAACGCCCGTCTGGCAGCAGGCTTTACCTTGATTGAAGTGCTTATCGTCATGACGCTGTTAAGCGTTATGGTTGTCTTGCTGTTTGCCAGTATGAAAATTTGTGCAGATAGCTGGGAGAAAGGCGAAAGCAAGATAGGGGACGTTAATGAAGTTGCTGTGGTTTATAATTTTTTTCAGCGGCGCCTGTCATCAGCTAAACCGTTATGGGATGATTTTACACGGCCGGAAGAGGGGGTCTTTTCTTTTCAGGGGGATTTAAACTCTTTGCAATTTGTGGCAGAGTTTCCGGCGAGTGCGGACAGGGCAGGATTACAGCTTTTTTCTTTGCAATTGCAAAGGGAGGGCGAGCAACAGCTAATCGAAGTGACGACCACCCCCTTTTTTCCGATGGCGGAAGGCGAAGCGGCACCTAGCGAAAAAGTGACGTTAATTAAGCGAGTCAGTGATTTTTCTATAGCGTATTTTGGTGTTGAGGATGGCACGACAGAAGGTTCTTGGCAGGCGCTGTGGCGCGATAGGGAGAGCTTGCCGCAACTGGTCAAAATTACGGTTGCCTTAGATAACGGTATCTTTTGGCCGGATATGATCATTCCCCTTAAGAATGGGGGGATGCCTGATGATGCCGGTTTTGTTCAAGATGCTGACGAAGACATTGATGAAGATGATGAGGCGGAAGTGGATGAAAACCTCGACGAAGAGGCGGTTAATGAGGATTTTGAGTGATGTTTTTATCCAAACCACTCGGACGACAGTCTGGTTTTGCCCTCATTTTAGTGTTATGGGTATTGAGCTTGCTGACAATTATGGCGGGCAGTTTTGTGCTCAGCATGCGGCGCGAAGCATCCATCACCGCCACCATTAAGAATAATGCCGAAGCTTCTGCAATCGCTGAGTCAGGCATTGCCATTGCCGAGATGATGTTGTTGGTGCCTGACAAAACTAAGCGTTGGCGTACTGACGGCAGCATTTATCAGATAGACACCGCTAATGCCCGGATGCGGGTGCGGCTGTTGGCGGAAAACGGCAAAATAGACATCAATAAAGCGGAACAAAAATTGTTGGAAAGCCTGATTGCTTACGCGCCGATAGGCAATGGCAAACAGCAATCCCAATTGGTCGGCGCCATTCTTGATTGGCGGGACGAAGACGATTTAATCCATTTGGACGGCGCTGAAAAAAAAGAATACCGTGATGCGGGGTTAAGCTATCCGCCGCGTAACAAGCCTTTTCAGAGCATTGGCGAGTTGCAACTGGTGTTGGGCATGGATGAGACCGTTTTTAAATGGCTAGAGCCATTAATCACCATTTATTCGGGGCAGCCAACGGTCAATTTGCAACAGGCGACTAAAGAAGTTTTGCAAGTCCTGCCTGATTTGGATGCCGGTTTGATAGATGATTATGTGGCGGCCAGATTGGCCAGTGCAAGACAGGATTTGCCCTTGCCGCCTTTGCCGGTCGGGTTGGCAAAGGCGGCTCGCGGTGGCCAAAGCCAAGCCCTTACTATCATCTCTGAAGTGTTGCTTGACGATGGGGCGACAGCAACAATAAGTGCGGTGATAAAACATGCGCCCTCAGCAACCGCGCCCTTCACAATAGTGGATTGGCAGCGCAACAAGGTAGGTGACGAGTCTTTGTTTGCCGATATTTTGACCGACACAGACACAATAACTGACTTAATAGTAAAACACTATGCTGAATCTGAATTCAACAATTGATATGGATTTTAAGGCGTTTCTCCGCTGGTGGAGACGCGAACTTAGTTTTTTGGTGCCTGAAAAAATCAGCCGTCTTGTTAATGACAGGCAGGGGTTTGTTGTGGTTAGTCCCGAAGCGGGCGGGTTGCGCTTAATTTATACTGAAAATGGCCAGACGGCTGATTATTTGGCAACGTTGGAGCGCAACGAAGCGGGGCTGGCTCACTACAATACCTTGTTGCAACAGGATGAAAGGCTAGCTAAAGCCACTGTCATACTTAGACTGACGGGTTCCGATGCATTGGTGAAGGAATTGGTGTTGCCGATTGCCGCCAAAGAGAACCTGCACCAAGTGGTCGCTTATGAGCTTGACCGCTACACCCCGTTTAAGGTGGACCAAGTTTATTTTGCCGTAAAGCCGGTGGGTGGCGAGCAGGAGCCCGGGCAAATTAAGGTCATCTTGATCTTGACAACGCGGGAACTGCTTGATGGTTTATACGAAGACGTCAAGGCTATGGGCTTGTCGCCGTTATTCGCCGATTATGACGGCGCCGCTAACCCAATTGATTTCCATCATGGCTTTTACAATCTGTTGCCGGAATCGTTAAGGCAAAAAACAGCGAAAGCGCCAAGGTTGATACATGCCGGTTTGATGGCCTCGGTAATCGTGTTGTTATGTGCGGTTTTGGTCATGCCGGTCTGGTTTGAATCGCAGACTGTCCAGGCGTTGGAGGAAAAGGTTAATGCAATAGAAAAAGATGCCAAGAAAATTAAAGCCTTGCAGTCAGAAATAGATGCGGTGATCAACGAAACCCAAAAGTTGCTGGACGAGAAAAAATCAACTCCGGCTATGGTCGTGGTGTTGAACGCCCTAAGCAAAATAATAAAAGATGACACCTCGTTAGCTTACTTGCAGTATGCCGATGGGCATATCCAAATACAGGGCGAATCGCCGGCGGCTTCAACGCTCATCGGGGTGTTGGAAGACTCTGAAATATTCACCAATGCCCGGTTTGTCTCGCCGGTCACCCAAGATAACATCAGTAAGTTGGAGCGTTTCCAGATTACGGCCGACATAACTAAAGCAGGAGGGCTCGGTGGAACTACCCAAACTGAATGATCAACAGCTACAGCGGTTGCTTGCGGTAAGCTTGCTGCTGATAGTGGTACTGATTATCGGCCTAGTGTTGGTCATGCCCGTGGTGAGCAAGGGGCTGGAGCTAAGCGACACTAAAAATTCCTTGGCTTTCAGGTTGCAGCAGTATCAAAAGATACTGGCCAAGAAAGATTCGGTTGTCGCCAGCATGGCAAGCATAAAAGACCAGCATGACGTGCAAGGCTATTTTAACAGCCAAGAGACTGATGCCTTGGCTTCGGCTGCAATGCAGGAGTTCATAAAAAAATCCATCGTTGATGCGGGCGGGCAGTTGAGCAGCACCCAAGCAATCCCCGTCAGCACCAAAGATGATTTTAGCCGGATAACCATTCGGGTCAGAATGACAGGCGACAGTGAAGTTTTGCGGGCTGTACTCTATAAAATTGAGACCTCGACGCCATTGATTATTGTCGATCAAATAGATATAAGGCCAATGCGTGGGCAACGTAATCCCATGACCCGGCAAATTGATCCAAGCAATCAATTGAATGTTAATTTTCAGGCCGTTAGTTTTATGAGAAAACAAGCGAATGAACAATAAACTAATATCCGTATTAGCTAGCGTAGCTGCCGTGCTGATTTTGATTGTTCTCGTGGAATGGTGGTATGCCCTGCACGTAAGGTCGGAGCTTTTGACTGCCGTCGTTACGACACAAAAGCAAACGGCTGAAGACACAATGCCTGACATAGACCTGACCGCACAACGCGAAGATGACTATGCTGATTTAGTCGACCGGCCTTTGTTTATTAAAGGCAGAAGGCCGGTCGACGAGCCGGATCCGAAGCAAACAGAAACCAGTGCCGTTGCTGTTAAATTTGACTGGACGCTGAACGGTGTCTATACAACAAAAAAAGGATTATCCGCCCTATTTAGCAGGGCAACCTTGAAAGTGCCTAAGGATAATTTCCGAAAAATATCTGAGGGGGGGGATCTAGATGGCTGGAAGCTAACGGAGATTCATCAGGATCACGTTGTTCTTGTCCAAGATGCCACTGAAAAAGAGTTGTTGCTTAGAAAGCCAAAATTAAAACAATTACCGAATAACAAAGCTAATACAACGTCCCCGCCACCTGCCCAGGGTGAAATTGTCCTAGAGACACCACCTGAGCCTGAAGTTGAACCCACAGACGAGTCCATCGAGAACCTTGAGAATGATGAATAACTTTAAAAAAATAACAACGGCTTCGTACTTTGTTGTGCTGGGGTTGTCGCTTACAAGCTGTGAGCTTATAGGCCCTAAACAGCGTCAACTTTTGCCTTTGACGCCGGTCACCAAGCAAAATTCGAATGAAAAGACGAGTGTCCTTTTCAAGGAGCTGCAAAATAAAGCACCAGGGGCGGAGGTGCGTCCAACAGCAGAAATTTATCCGGGTACAGACCGGTTTATAGCCAACACGCAGCCCCAGTACAATAAAGGTGCCAATAAAACAGGCTCATACAGTTTAAATTTTGATGAAGCTGACCTAGGGGAAGTCGCAAAAGTTATTTTAAGTGACATACTCGGACAGAATTATGTGCTAAGCCCTAAAGTTGCCGGTAAGGTCACATTACAAACCACCGAACCATTGACCAAAGAGGAATTGTTGCCAACCTTGGAGATGGTGTTGAGCATGAACAACGCCGCGTTAGTAAAAGATGGCAAGATTTACCACATAGAACCGGTAGCCGATGCGCTATATGCATCCGATATATCAACAGGCGGCGGCAGGGAGGGCTATCAAACACGCGTTATCCCGATAAAGAACGTAGCCGTTGAAGATATTGCTGAAGTCCTTAAACCATTGGTGCACGAAAAGACCATTCTGCATGTTGATGGTTCCCGCAACATCCTGGTCGCATCAGGTACGCCCGATCAAATGGCCCGGGTTATGGATATGGTCGGCACGTTTGACACGGATGTTCTGCGGGGGCGTTCTTTTGGCATTTTTCCGTTGGCGCATACCGATCCAGAAACCATCATCGAAGAACTTGAGGGGATCTTTAACAAAAATGATAAGGCGGGCGAATCTGATTTTTTTCGGTTTATCCCCATTGAACGGCTAAACGCGGTTATGGCAATCACCCATCAGGCCAGATATTTGCGTGATGTTGAAAATTGGGTGCTTAGGCTGGATAAGTCAAACACGGCTGCCGGCGGCGGGGTTAATGTCTATAAAGTCCAACATGCCGATGCCGAAGAATTAGCCGGCACTTTGAATGAAATTTTTACGGGTGCGCAACCGGCGGATAAATCAGCTAAAGTATCGCCTGGGAAAAAAGCCGCTGAAATAACCAATAAGTCACCCACTGATAGCAAATCTGACGCTAAAGCCACCCCTGCCAACAGCACCCGCAAGACCAGCCGCACTAGCAGTTCTACTGGAACCGGAACGGCAAGCGTAGCTAATGTCGAAGATGTCAGGATCATTGCTGATAAGGCCAATAACTCATTGGTTATTGTTGCTACGCCTCGCGAGTATGACGTCATTTTGCCGGTCATAAAACAACTGGATATATTGCCGTTGCAGGTGTTGATTGATGCGACGATAGTTTCGGTGTCGTTAAAAGATGATTTAAAGTACGGCATACAGTGGTTTTTAGATCATGACGGCAGCAGCATCAGTAGCGGTAATGGCCCAGAAGCATTAGGCAATATGGCGACGGCAGGTGCCGCCGCCTTTGCATCCGGTGGGTTGAGTGCGGTCTATAACTCAGGTGTGGTTAATGCGTTATTAAGTGCATTAGCCAAAAAAGATAATATCAATGTCATTTCTTCACCCTCTTTGATGGTGTTGAATAATCAAGAAGCGCGAATAAATGTGGGGGACCAAGTCCCGATACAAACCAGCACCACATCAGTCCCTATCTCTGGCGGCACGGATGGCGCCACTTTAGCCCAATCCAGTTCAATCCAATATCAAGACACGGGTGTTACTCTAGAAGTTACGCCTAGGGTTAATGCCAACGGTATGGTTATTATGGAAATCAACCAGGTTGTCAGTGGGGTCGTGCCGCAAACAAACGGTGTCACCTCCACCGCTACAATTAATAAAAAAGAAATTGAAAGTTCTGTCGCCGTGCAGGATGGGGAGACAATAGTTTTAGGCGGGTTGATTACTGAAGACAATACCTACAATAAATCCGGAATCCCATTTTTTCATGAGATTCCGTGGATAGGGCCGTTGTTTGGTAATACCATAAATAACAAAGATAAATCAGAGCTGGTGGTTTTGATCACCCCGCGCGTAGTAAAAAGCAAGCAGGATTCAAGGCTGATTTCTGATGAATTCAAGCGTAAATTAACGGGGATTTACCGGGATGTCTCGGCAGCTGACTCAACTTATAGGACTTATAGATAAGGGGCATCGCCCTTACCTTGTTAAAAGGGAAGTTTTGGCAGTGGTTTAGTTGTAACTGGTTAGGTTAGTGACCGTCGGGCTTCTTGCCGGATAAGCCGATGCAACAACAGTTCAGGTTTGCCACAACCCTTTTTTAATAAGCCCCTGTTAGCAGGTTGTGATTCATCGTGTATAATCTGCAACATTTTACATTGATTTTATACGGCGAAATATGAGCATAAAACTTTCTAACAGAGTCCAAGCGGTTAAACCTTCCCCTACCTTAGCCATCACTGCCAGAGCAGCGGCGATGCGTGCAGCAGGTAAAGATATTATCGGTTTGGGGGCGGGTGAGCCTGATTTTGACACGCCTGATCATATTAAAGCAGCGGCCAAACAAGCCATAGACAATGGTTTCACCAAATACACCGCTGTTGACGGCATTCCCAGCTTAAAAAAAGCCATTATCGCCAAATTCAAGAATGATAACGGATTGGATTACCAGCCCAAGCAGGTTCTGGTGTCTTGCGGCGGCAAACAAAGTTCTTTTAATTTGACCCAGGCTTTGCTGAACGCGGGTGATGAAGTGATTATCCCAGCGCCGTTCTGGGTGTCGTATCCTGATATGGTGTTGCTGGCGGACGGTGTACCGGTCATTATCGAAACAACCCAGGCGCAGCATTTTAAAATCACGCCTGAACAATTGCGTGCCGCGATCACCGACAAAACCCGATTGATGTTCATCAACAGCCCATCTAATCCATCCGGTGTGGCCTATACGTTGGAAGAGCTTAAGGCGCTGGGCGATGTGCTTAAAGATTTCCCCAATATCATTATTGCCACCGATGATATGTACGAACACATCCTGTGGGAACAAGGCACATTTGTGAATATCCTGAATGCCCATCCCGAATTTTACGACCGTACCGTCGTTATGAACGGCGTATCCAAAGCCTACTCGATGACCGGATGGCGTATCGGTTATGCGGCGGGCCCCGCCGACTTGATTGAAGCGATGTGTACGATCCAGTCGCAAAGCACCTCCAACCCGACTTCAATTTCGCAGGTTGCCGCAGAGACTGCGTTGACAGGTGACCAAAGTTTTATCGGGCGCATGTGTGTAGAGTTTAAGCAACGCCATGATTATGTGGTTGCCGAGCTGAACAGCATTGACGGTATTGAGTGTTTACCGACTGACGGCACGTTTTATGTGTTCCCCAATGTCGAAAAATTGATCGCTCGGCTGGATAACATCCATGATGACCTTGAATTTTCCGAGTATTTGATAGAACAAGCGGAAGTGGCGCTAGTTCCGGGTTCTGCGTTTGGTTGCCCTGGCCATATTAGGATTTCGATAGCGACTAGCATGGCTAATTTGGAGAACGCGTTAGACAGGATTAAGAAAGCGGTTTAACGGATTTTTAATCCCTAACGGCAAAAGAGGCGGTTGAACGTTGCGGTTTATGCGTTCAACCCTTCACAGAGGCATAACACCAAATCAGCTACACCAGAGAATAATCATAATCCATAATTAGCGGTGCATGGTCGGAAAAACGTTCATCTTTATAGATGGATGCTGTTTTCACTTTATGCTCAAGCGACGCGCTGATTATTTGATAATCAATCCGCCACCCCACATTTTTAGCCCAAGCTTGGCCTCGGTTTGACCACCACGTGTATTGTCCGGCTTCCCCGTTTACCAGCCGGAAAGCATCCAGCCACTGGCCGTCAGCAAATAATTGTGTTATCCACGCACGTTCTTCAGGCAGAAAACCAGAGTTTTTTTGGTTGCCGCGCCAATTTTTCAGGTCAATCTCTTTATGGGCGATATTCCAGTCGCCGCAAATGATGATGTCGCGTCCAGACTGGGCGCGGTCTTGCAAGAACGGCATAAAACGCGCCATGAAGTCAAACTTGACGGCTTGGCGTTCTTCGCTGGATGAGCCGGACGGCAAATACAATGAAACTACGCTTAGGTTACCTAAGCGCGCTTCGATAAAACGGCCTTCGGCATCAAAGTCCGGCCAACCGATACCGCTGATAATGGTGTCTGGTTGTCGGCGGCAATATAACGCCACGCCGCTATAGCCTTTTTTTTCGGCGTCATGATAAAAGCAATGGTAGCCACTAGGACAAAAAATGTCGGGGTGCAGTTGGTTGATTTGAGCCTTGGTTTCTTGGATGCAAACGACATCGGCATCTTGTTGTTGCAGCCAGTTGAAAAAGCCTTTGCGCTCGGCGGAACGTATCCCGTTGGCGTTTAAAGTAATGATGCGCATCAATAAATTTCGTTTGCGGTTTTATGAATGAAGTCGTATTATAGGCGGTTCTTTAATCAATATATAGCCCGTTTGCGGGTAATGTGAAGCTATGAAACCAGAAATTCATCCTAACTATAAACAAATTACTGTAACCTGCGGTTGCGGTAATACTTTTGTGACCGGTTCTGTATTAGCTAAGGATTTACTAGTCGAAGTGTGTTCTTCTTGTCATCCTTTCTATACCGGCAAACAGCGCGTTGTTGATACGGCAGGCCGTGTTGATAAATTCCGCAAAAGATACGGCAAATAACCATCCCGTTTTTTTGTGTTTTTGCAGGTGCGCAATAATTTGCACCTGCAAAAATTAAACTTCCCCTTTCCGTCTGTTCCTGCCAAGCAAGAATGGGATTGCAATCCCCAGCAACACACAAAGCAGTGACAGCGCCAATGTTGTATGACGCCAGTCTACCGGATAGACATCGGCCTTAACCGGTGCGCTAATCCCCGGAATACTCGGCAAGTCGCCATCCCCCCCGTCCACTTTCAATTGCGCCTTCATGCCTTTTTCTGCATGTTGTGGCAATTCGCAATGCACCAGATAGGTTTTTTTCTGGCTGGGCACAATCAGCGAGGCTTTTAGTTCACCCGCGCCGTACAGCTCCAGATGAAACATGCCTTCTGGATACAGATAGCCTGGCAAGCCGTGTATCATTAGTTGGTGGCGAATTTCGTCATCGTTGATAAACGTGATATTAAGCTTGGCGCAAGGTTTTACATCCCATTCCTGATTGTCGAAAGCAAACATCTTGCCGTTAAATTTGAGCGCGTGTTTTTGCCCGGCATGGATTGTAATGTCAACGGTTTCGGAAATCTTCTGGCAATCCCGTGGCAAGTTGTCGCTGTTGGCATTCATGATCATGCCTTTTTCGTCCATAATCATGCGGCCATGGTCCATTGCCGAAGCGGCGGCTATGCTCTTAAGCAATAGCAAGACGAGTAGTGGTGTTTTCATTTTTTACTTTCCCGTAACAAGAAAACCAGTGTGCCAATCATTAACCCTACCGCCAGCCCAAAGCCAATAACCCGCAGATAATCCGGCGCAATTAAGCCCGCTTCACCCAATAAATGCGCAAAATCCCCTTGCCCCCAAAGCGCTTGCTTTTTGGCGTAGTAATCTTTGCTGAAAACCTCATTGAGCAGTTCATCGTGCATTTTTGGCATACCTTGGGCGTCCAATAGTGATTGGTAGGCAAGGATCGCCATATTGCCGCCAGGTTCCATGCCGTCGGTCGTGGTGCCGGTGACAACGTGGTCATGGAACATCCATAACCCTGGCCCGTAACTGTTCAAGCCGTTATTTTGTGTTTTTAGGCTAAGATCCACGCGTTGGGCCGGGGCCATGTCGATTACGTCACGGGTTATTTGCTGGGCTTGCGTTTGTTCGACGCCATCATAACCGGTGATGGTCGCTTTATGGCCATGTATATGCAGGGCTACCGCCGAACGTTGGACGTTCGCCATACGTAGTTTAATGGTTTGATTTTCTTCGGCGATCACCAGACTGTCACGCAGGGTATAAGGGAAAGAACGGCCATTGAGCAGGAAGTAATTTTCAAACGATTCGGTCATGTTGTAGTCGCGGCTCATGTGCCGGGCAATTAGCCGTGGGTCGTTGGCATCTTGAATAATGCGCGCCAGTTTTTTATCGACCGATTGGTAAAACAGGTCGTATTCCTGATCATAGGTTTTTGTCACGGCAACGGAAGGGTGGCGCACTTGTCCGGCACCCATATTGAATGTTTGCACCCAGTTATTGGGCCGGTTTTCTTCGACGACAAACAGGCCGCTTAAGCCCATCATCATGTGTTGGGCGGTTTGGACGTGGCAATGATAAAGCATGGTGCCGGCATGGCGCGGCTGGATCTCGTAAGTGTGCTTTTTCCCAGGAAACACGGCATGTTCTTCGCCACCGTCATTATCATGGCCATCCGCAGTCATCCAGGGATGGTCGACGCCATGCAGATGAATGGTGTGCGGCAAGTAGTGGGTGTTTTCCAGCGTGATATACACTTTGTCGCCCTGTTCGACACGGATGCTTGGCGAAGGTACACGCAATATGGGGGCCGCAACGGTCGAGTTAAAGTTTTTGACGGCCATGCCGCGTGATTTGGGGGCGTAAACCCATAATCCGGGCTGGATACCGGGGGCGATGTCGTAAGTGTTCATCAAAAAATCGCCGTCAGGAGTGCCGCCATTCAACTCAACCACTTCCAACTTGATATGGATCACATCAGGGTCGCCGTCCTTGTCCAAATCCTCGCCCATGATGAGCGCGTCTTGGGCAAAATCAGTCTGCATTAGCGTTGCCATGGACACATTATTGGCGCCTTTTACGGACACTGCCACTTCGTAAGGGTTATCGGGTTGGCAGGCCGGTGCGGCAACAATGTCCACGCCTTCGATTACTTGCGCATCCCGCCATTCGGGGTGGTCGTTAGAACAGGGTTTTTCGACGCTGCTGGTTTCTTCTGAATGTTTATAGACGGTGGCCGGTGGGGTGACGTCTGCCTGTTGGGTTAAAGCCGGTCGCCAGAGCACAGCGACACCTAGCAATATAAGCGACAGTAAGATTAATAAAGCACGGTAATGTTTAGTCATATTAAAGAAAAAAACAGGGTGGCCGGTTAAACCGGATGGTTGGGGTGTAAACCTTGGCTTGCACCCCACTTTATCAATTATCAGGTTTAACCTGCCGCCAAAACAGGTTGTTAATAAGTGCCTTGACCAGGCCAGTTTAACGCCGTTTACGGTTGCGCCAAATAATCAAGCCAGTGCTTATTAACAGTAACGGGACAATAATCAAAAAACCAAAGCCAATCAGTGCAACCGTTGTTTGTGTGAGTTGTAGGCTCTTATCAATGGCGGTTTTTGCTGGGATGTCGATAAATTGGTCATCATGGAGCAGCCAATTGACCAGCCTTAAGCCCATATCCAGATTGCCGACATTGCCGAGATAGGTGTTGGCGATAAAATCACTGTCGCCAATAACAATAACGCGTTGTTCCGTGGACTTATCAGGCGCACGGGTTAAGGCGTAAGCAAAAGCCAACGGCCCCTGTTTTTCGTTGTTATTGGCATCAAAGCTGATTGCCCCCTTCATAGGGCCGGTTTCTGTCCAAGTTTTCGGACCGCTGTTAAGCAAGGGCAGGGCAGCAAAGCCGCCGGTTTTGTCATGCGTAAGGGCGGCGACCACAGGGTATAACGTGATGATTTGTAACCCCCGCGTCACAGGGTGCGACGGGTAATCATTGGCCAGGACGAAACTGGGGTCATCAATTCCGTATAATCTGGCGCCGCTGTCAACGATTATGCCAGGTAATTTGTGTATGCCGAGCTGCTGTTGCAGGGCGTCCACGCTTGTATTATCAGGGTCTGTCAGCAACAACAAATTGCCGCCCCGTTCAATATACTGCTTAATAATCTGTTGTTCTCCTGCCAGTAGTGGCACGGTAGGCGCGGCTATCACCAGCAAGGCGGAGTTGTCAGGAATCGCCGGAACAGCCGCTAGGTTAACGGTGAGCGCAGTGATTTTACGGCGGGCCAGTTCTTTGCCAAACTGGCCAAAATCGAAATTGGCAATGCCGTCAGGCAAGCGCTCGCCATGGCCAGTCAGAAACGTGACCCAGCGCTCCTTGGCATTAGCCAGGTGGAGCAACGCATTGGTCAATGTTGATTCGTCAATAAACTTCAGCTTTTCCATGCGGCCCTGATAATCAACCAGCACCAGGCCTTCTGCGCCGATAGCCAGTTCGCGGGCTTTTTCAGGTTGGCTATCGGGGTCTATAAAGCTAAGCGTGACATCCGGCTTGTGGCGGCTGTAGCGGTCAACCAGCTGGGCAATCTGCAATCTTATGGGTTGGCCTTTTTTAATGTATGCCGTGATCCGCACCTTATCCGGCAAGGAGTCCAGCAGTTTTTGTGAAGCGGTTGACAGCGTGTTGCTGGCATTGTGGGTGATGTCTGTTTGCAGCGGATAGCGTAGGCTTAGCCATGCCAACGCGGCTATCAGGCATAACAAGGCCAGTGTGGCCAGGCTGTTTTTTAGGGCAATTTGTTGATGCAAGCGTCGTGATAGGTTCATTTTTGCAAGCGGTCATTCTCTAGGCGGCGGATGCTGAGCAGAAGGAAGCCACTGATAAACAACACAAAATAGAGCAAATCAACCGAGCTGATCAGGCCGCTTTGCAGGTTCTGGAAATGCCTTAAGATGGATAAATATTCAAAGAGTTCACTGCGCTGCGCTTGCATGGCTGCCGTCCAATCCAATATCCATAACAGCAATAACAGGCCAAAAGTCCCCATTGCCGCAATGACAGGGTGGCTGGCCACACACGACATATAAAGGCCGGTCGCGGTAAATGCAGAAACCAGTAAGGCTAAGGCCAGTAGGTTGGCAAATAACTTGCCGAAATCCAGTGCGCCGCCGGTCAGCAACGCTAACGGCATCAGTGTGACCAGCAATACCGCTAACAGCAGCAGGCCGAGCATCCCTAAATATTTGCCGATGATGATGTCGGTGCTGGAAACCGGTGCAGAAAGCAGTAACGCCAACGTTTTGTTGCGCCGCTCTTCGCAGATTAAACGCATGGTCAATAGCGGCGTGACCAATAATAAAATGATGCCGGCATTGCCAAACAAAGGCGGCACGACAATATCGGTAAGGCCGGGGCCGTTTTCAATGCCCGCCAATTTAGGCTGGATGGCAATGAATGTTTCAACTTGGGTTAAAAACACATAAGCCAAGATCAGTTGCAATACCGCCAAGACCGTCCAAGCCAGCGGCGATAAAAACAGGGTTTTGAACTCGCGCGAAGCGATTGCCAACATCATGCTCATAATGTGTTGTCCTCGGTCAAGGCGATAAATATATCTTCCATGGATTTTTTTACCGGGTTCAGCTCTTGCAGTTCCCAGCCAGCGGCGATGATGGTTTCGGTGATCTGCTGGACGGGGTTGTTAGTCAGGCTATGATGGATCTTGAGGCGGTTTTCGGCCAAATATTCAACCGCAGTCACGCCGGGTATCGCCAGCAGCCGTTGGGCGTCGGGTGCGAGCCGCGTGGTGACTTGCAGTATGCCGGTGTCCATTGCCTGATTAAGCCCGGCGATGCTTTCGTTTAATATCAGTTGCCCCTGATGGATAATCTGCACATGTGTGCAGGATTCCTGGACTTCGCTGAGAATGTGCGTCGATAGGATGACGCCATGATCTTGACCCAGTTCACGGATTAGGGCGCGGATTTCCCTGATTTGCAGAGGATCAAGGCCTACGGTGGGTTCGTCTAGGACGATGGCTTCGGGGTTATGCAAAATGGCCTGGGCAATTCCGACGCGTTGCTGAAAGCCTTTGGACAAATGTGCGATCAAACGCTTGGCCACATCATTTAAACCGCAACGCTCGAGAGCATAAGTTATTGCCTGGGGCAAGGCGTTTTTGGGGATGCCATGCAGTTGCCCGCAATAGCGCAAAAATTCTTCTACCGTCAGGTCTTTGTATAAGGGCGGGGTGTCCGGCAAATAACCCAGATGCTGTTTTGCAGGCCTAGGTTGGGTCAGCAGGTCAAAGCCGTTGATTTTGATTTGCCCGGCGCTAGGGGAAAGGTTGCCGCACAACATTTGCATTGTCGTGGTCTTGCCGGCGCCGTTTGCCCCCAGAAAACCCAGCACCTCGCCTTTGGCCAAGTTAAAACTGACATCATTGACGGCACAGTGTTTGCCGTAATAACGATAAAGATGTTCCGCCTCGATAAGTAAGTGCATGTCAGCGGTTAGATTTCCTTTAATAAGCGTTGCAGTTCAGACTTGATTTTTTTCCGGTAAAACAAAAATTTCCAGCGTGTGCCACCGCATTGCCGCCATAACATGGCTGAACGTATGCCAGCTAACAGGCAAGCGCGTATTTTATTGGCGGTTTCAGGCCGTGATAAATAGCTCGCTTCACCATTGACCATGATGCGTGGTTGCAATGAGCTGATGGTGCTGGAATAAATGTCACCTAAATTGGCCAGCACATTTTCATGCAGCAAGCCAAAATGCTCGCTTTGTGCCTGGGCTTTGAGAATCCCTAAATGTATCGTTTTAAGCATTTGCGGTTGTTTGGATAACTGGTTTTCAAGAAAAACCAGGGCAGCCGAATACCGCGCCTGCTCAGGATGGGTGATTTTATAGCCATCCATTTGTTGGTTAAGCTGCTCTAGCCCCAGCTTGAGGCCAGCCAAACTGCCGTAAACATCAAGCACACTGTCAGAATCGATTTTTAGGGCACTGCCGATAGTGGTTTCCATCGCCCCACTATCGGCAGTGCCTGTGGTCGCGAGCTGCTGGACTAACGCCGCAACCTGAGCGACGCCGGCAAGCGCAATAGTCTGGTTAGTGAGGGTATTTAGTTGCATAAGTCATTGCTACGGATGAATTGGATTGGTATCGTACCAATACCGATGCGGCTATTCAATGTATAGCTGTGTTTGGCAAAATATGCAGGGTAATATAAAGCCTATTAACCCGTTGACAAACGGTTATAAAACAAAAAAACCTTTCCCAGGGAGAATAAACAGCATGATTGAATCTATAGAACTAGCGGTTACCGGTATGAAATGCGGTGGCTGTGAAACCAATGTGGCCGGTGTTTTAACAGCGCTTGACGGGGTGTCTGAAGTTAGCGCCTCAAGCAAAGATAACACGGTCAATATCACATTTGACAATGAAAAAACCACGCTTGACGCTATTAAAGAGGCGATTGCCGGTGCAGGGTTTAAGGTAGATGCCGATTAGCAGTGTGGCGGGTGCTAAATCTTTCAGTGCACATTGATTGGGACAAGTTATGAAGATAGAAGAGGGTTCCGAAGCCTTACGTTTATCAATTTTAGGGATGCGCTGTGCGGGCTGTGTCAGTGCGGTTGAAGGCGCATTGGCAGCTGTGGAGGGCGTGGCCTCGGTCAGCGTCAATTTTGCCGACCACTCGGCAATGGTCACGGGGTCGGCTGATCCTGACGCATTGACCCAAGCGGTTAAGAGCGCCGGTTACGATGCGGCTGTGATGGAAGGGCTGGAAGACCCATCCGAACAGGAAGCGCAGGAATTGCAACGTTACCGGCAGTTAATGAAAAAAGCGGCGGTCGCCGGTGCGTTCGGCGCTTTGTTGATGCTGACCGAACAGCTAGGCTGGTTGCCGGACATAGGTTCGCCAACAGGGCAATGGGTCTGGCCGGAAATTGCTTTGGTCACCTTAGGCATAATGATGTATTCAGGCTGGCATTTTTATAGCGGCGCGGCCAAATCATTAATGTTGAAGCAGGCCAATATGGACACGCTGATTGCCCTAGGCACCGGTTCGGCGTGGCTATATTCCTGCATTGTCATTGATTATTACGGCATCTTGCCGTCGCTGGCAAAACATGCCTATTTTGAAGCCGCCGTCGTCATTTTGGCCTTCATCAATTTGGGTACAGGCCTTGAAACTAGGGCCAGAGGCAAAACTTCCAGTGCGATACGTCAGTTAATTGGCTTGCAGCCGCGCACTGCCCGCGTAATCAGAAATGGCGAGGACTGTGATATTCCGATTGAACAGGTCGGCCTAGGTGAAACGCTACGGGTGCGGCCTGGTGAAAAAATCCCTGTTGATGGCGTGTTGCTGGAAGGCCATTCCACGGTCGATGAGTCGATGCTGACCGGCGAACCCTTACCGGTGGAAAAAGCGGTCGGCGCACCCGTGGTTGCTGGCACGATGAACCAGACCGGCAGTTTTTTGTTTACCGCAACGCGCATAGGCCGCGACACCGCGCTGGCGCAAATCATTAAAAGCGTCCGCCAAGCACAAAGCAGCAAGCCGGATATTGCCCGGCTTGCCGATAAAATTTCCGGGGTGTTTGTCCCTGTCGTCGTTGCCATATCGGTCTTGACGTTTTTGGTGTGGTACGCGTTCGGCCCCGATCCGTCGTTAGGTTACGCATTTGTCACGTCGATGACGGTGCTGGTCATTGCCTGCCCCTGCGCATTAGGATTGGCCACGCCCATTTCGGTGATGGTTGCCGTAGGCCGTGCCGCCCAGTCGGGCATTCTGATACGCAATGGTGATGCTCTGCAAACTGCGGGGAAACTAACCTGCCTTATCCTCGATAAAACCGGCACCGTCACGGAAGGCAAGCCTGTTGTGGTTTCGGTGGAAGCCCTCAGCGACAGGGATGAAGACAGCATCCTGCAATTGGCGGCGAGCATTGAATCAGGCTCCGAACACCCATTGGCGGCGAGCATTTTGGCGGCGGCGGAACAAAAACAGCTCAAGTTGCAAAAAATGACCCAATTTGAAGCGATTGCCGGTTTTGGCGTCAGTGCTTTGTGTGACGGCCAGCGCATCCTGTTTGGCAATAATGCGCTGATGGATTCAAAAGATGTCAAATTCACGCACGTAAACGACCGGCTGGAGACGCTCTCGGCATTAGGCCAAACGCCGATGCTGTTAGCGGTGGACGACACTATTGTTGGCATCATTGCTGTGGCTGACCCGATAAAAAAAGATTCCGCCGCTGCCGTGGCGCAGCTTAAAGCGTTGGGCATCCGCGTGATTATGGTCACGGGCGACAATCAAATAACGGCGCGGGCGATAGCGCAACAGGCCGGCATCACTGAGGTCAATGCCCAAGTGTTGCCGCAGGATAAAGCCGAAGTGGTCAAAATGCTGCAACAACAGGGTGAGAATGTCGGCATGGTCGGCGACGGTATCAACGATGCGCCCGCACTCGCCCAAGCGAATGTCGGCCTCGCGATAGGCACCGGCACTGATGTCGCGATAGAAAGCGCCGATGTCGTCATCTTGCAAGGTTCATTACTGAAAGTCCCTGAAGTGATAGGCCTGTCGAAAGTGACCGTAACGAACATCAAACAAAACCTGGTAGGCGCATTTTTCTACAACACCATCAGTATTCCGGTTGCGGCAGGCTTGCTCTATCCGCTGTTTGGCGTGTTATTAAACCCAATGATAGCCGGCGCGGCGATGGCGATGTCTTCATTGACGGTGGTGACCAATGCCAATCGTTTACGGTGGATGAAGTGGTGAACAGGCTGTTCCGTTTAGCCAACATTAGCTAGGATGTAATAGGTTAAGTTATTGTTAATAAAGCATTAAAAGTAACAAGAACGAGCTTTTTTCTGGGGGGAGGCAATGCGGCTGCGGGCCATTAAAGGGTTCGCAGCCGTTTTGTTGCTGGAATTAACAAAACAAGAAGTGGTTATGAGCTATGTCAATTAAAAAAGTGATGCAGTGGGCACGCTTGCTTGTGCTATTGGCCATTGCTTTATTGTCTGGTTGTGCCAGTACGCCGGAAACACCGTCGGTAGCCGCAGCGCGTCCCCGTTTGCCGTTGGTCAATTACGCGTTAAGCTTGCAAGGGGCGCCTTATCGCTATGGTAAGGAGACGCCCAAAGAAGGTTTTGATTGCAGCGGCTTTGTCAGGCATGTTTATCGGCGTCAAGGGGTGACCCTACCCCGCACGGTCAAAGCAATGGCCTTGGCTTTGCCGCCGGTGCCCAAGCAGGCAATGGTGTCTGGCGACTTGGTGTTTTTTAACACCAGCGGCAGACCATTTTCCCATGTCGGGATCTATGTCAATAATGATAAGTTTATTCACGCCCCAAGCCAGCGCACCGGTCATGTGTTGGTGTCGAGCCTTAAAAGCGAATACTGGCAAAAACGCTTTATGGGTGTGCGCCGTCCTTGAACAGGGCGGGTTAGTATCGCCGCTTGACGGCACAGGAGCGATTAAATTAAAACTCGAAATTCAGGCGCATATCGTGAATAATACCGCCATTTTGTGTAACGCAGTCGGATATTCAACCCCGTAATGAAGCTGGAAAAAATCAAATTATCGGGTTTTAAGTCCTTTGTCGATACCACGGTCATTCCTATCACCGGTAACTTGACCGCCATTGTCGGGCCGAATGGTTGCGGCAAGTCCAATATTATTGACGCGGTGCGCTGGGTTATGGGCGAAAGCTCGGCCAAACATTTGCGCGGCGGCAGCATGGCGGATGTCATATTTAACGGTTCATCCGGACGCAAACCCGTCAGCACGGCATCGGTGGAACTAATTTTTAATAATGCCGAAGGCAAGCTAGGCGGCGAGTATGCCCAATACGGCAGTATCGCCATCAAGCGCCAGGTAAGCCGTGACGGCCAATCGTTATTTATGCTCAATGGCTCACGCTGCCGCCGCAAGGATATCACTGACTTGTTTTTAGGCACGGGTTTAGGCTCAAGAAGTTATGCGATTATTGAGCAAGGCACGATTTCACGCATGGTGGAAGCCAAGCCGGACGAGTTAAGAATCCACATAGAAGAAGCGGCGGGCATATCGAAATACAAAGAACGGCGCCAGGAAACCGAAACCCGTATGAAGCATACGCGGGAAAATCTTGAGCGCTTGGATGATTTGCGCGAAGAAGTTGATAAGCAGCTTAAACATCTGCAAAAACAAGCAGAAAAGGCGGAGAAATATACCGGGCTTAAAAGGCAAGAGCGGCAGTTTAAGCTGGAACTGTTGGCAATGCGCTGGGATAGCTATCATCAGGCGGCTGGGCAATTGGAAAGCAAGCTGCACGAAGTGGCCGCCGAGCATAATCGTTTGTTTGTTTTGCTTCGCGAGATTGATGGCGCCATAGAATCTAAACGTGCTGAACATAAAACCCAGCAACTCCAGGCGAGTAATGTGCAAGGGGATTATTACGCCGCCGCTGCCGAAGTCAGCCATCTTGAACAAGCGATTAAGCACAGCCAAAGCAGCCATGAGCAAACAACGCAGGAAATTAATCGCATTCATTTACAGATTAGCGCGTTAGACCAGGAAATCGCCACTGATTTGCAGACGCTGGAAGATGACAAGGAAGCTTTATTGGTTGCTGAAGAAGAACGGGTGCTTGCCGAGGAAAAGCTGGATACGTTGTTGGACGCACAGCAAGAGGCTCAACAACAACAGCATATCTGGCAGCAGCAATGGGATGTTTATCGCACTGAAAGCGCCCAGTATAAAGAGCAGGCCGAGGTGTTGCGGGTTAAGGCCGCGCAACTGGATAATCAGAACCGGCAACTACAACAGCGCATTGATAAGCTCGACAGCGAACGCGGCGAGTTGTCCGCAACTGACATGGAAAGTGAAATTGTGTTGTTGGAGGAGAGTGTCGAGGTTTTGGATGATCGGCGCAGTGGGCTGCATGACCAACTGGAGCAACGTCAGCACAACATCCACGCATTGCGCGAGCAGGTGAAATCGTATCACGGACAACTGCATATACACCGTTCTGAACTCCATAGCGTTAAAGGGACAATCACGTCTTTGGAGTTATTGCAGCAACACGCTATGGGTAAGGATAATAAAAACTTAGGCGCATGGTTGGCATCGGTAAACATGGATGAAAATAAGCGCTTGGCGGAATTTTTGGATGTGCAGGCAGGTTGGGACATAGCCGTGGAAACGGTGCTGGCCAGTTATCTGGAAGCAATTTGTGTTGATCATACAGGGCAGGTTGTCGCTGACTTGGCGCGTTTAACGGATGAGTCATTAACGTTGTTTGCCACTGCCACTGCCGCTAAGCCAGAATTGGCTGTGCACGAGTACGATGGGCCGGTATCCGGCAAACTGACGCGCTTGCTCGATAAAATCACTGCGCCATGGCAGTTAAAGAATTTGTTGGGGTGGGTTTACTGCGCCGATGACCATGCCACCGCTTGCGCATTATCTGAGCAGCTTAAGGCGCATGAATCCGTCATTACCCCGGATGGCGCTTGGTTTGGCCAGGGTTGGTTAAAAATAAGCCGTAGTAAAGACAGCAAAACGGGCGTGTTGCAAAGGGAAAAGGAACTGCGTTTGTTAAAACAGCGTCAAGATGAATTGCAACTGCATTGCGCGGCGCTGGAAGAGCAACTGGAACGTACCGATACCGGCCTGAAAGAAACCGAAAGTGAGCGCGATAGCCTTCAGCAACAGTATAACGTGCTGGGTTCTGAGTTATCGGCTAAAAAAGCCGCACTGGGTGCGCTTTTGGCAAAGCAGGAACAGCAACAGCGCCGACTACAACAAGTTGGTCAAGATTTGGCCGATATTCGGGAGGAGCGCACAGAAAATGCTGAAATAATCGCCGAATTGCATTTATTACAGAATGATGCCGGACAACAGCTGGGGCAGGCGGAAGAAAAACGGCAAAGTCTGGAGGCATTAAATCAGCGCCTTCAGGCGCAGCGGCAACAAACCGATCAGGCTGTTAACGGCGCCAGACAGCACGTCTATAGTGTTAAAGCAAAGATTGACAACTTGCTGGCCTCAGAAAAGTCAGTGGGCAAACAGTTGGAACGCCTGCACAGCCAGCGGCAACATGCGGTTGTGCGTATTGCTGAACTGGAAATAAAGCAACAGCAAACACTGATGCCGCTGGATGAAGAAAAAAGGCAGTTGGAGCAAGGTTTTATAAAAAAAAGCCAGCTAGAAGCGCAATTAAAAATACAACGTCGGCTTCAGGATGAAATAGAGGCGGCAATAACGCAGTCAGCCGAGCAACAAACGCGGGTGCAGCGTGACTTGGATAAGCAGAAAGAAGCCTTGGATCAGCTGCGTTTCCAATTGCAGGAGAGCCAAGTTAGGCAGCAGACAGTCAACGAACAGCTTAAGGAAATTGATGCGGATGTCGGGACGGTGCTAAAAAATCTGCCCGCCCAGGCTGAAGAAGACGGCTGGAAAAGAAAGGTGGATGATTTGGCCCAGCAAATTGAGCGTTTAGGGACAATTAACCTGTCGGCTATCGAAGAATATCAGGCTCAAGGCGAACGGTTGAAATTTTTGGATGAACAGCATGCCGATTTAATTGAAGCCCTACAGACGCTAGACCATGCTATCAGTAAAATCGATAAAGAAAGCCGGTTACGTTTTAAAGAAACATTCGATAAAATAAACAGTGGGTTGCAGGAAAAATTCCCCAAATTGTTTGGTGGCGGACAGGCTTATTTAGAATTGACCAACGACTGCAAGGATGCATACCCTCTGGGGCATAAAGGAGGTAGGGCAAAGCCACCACTAAAGGGTGGGCTAGGGACAGGAGCAGTTGCCGAGCAGGACTTGCTGGAGTCTGGGGTAACCATCATCGCCAGGCCGCCGGGTAAACGGAACAGCTCCATCCATTTGCTGTCGGGTGGGGAGAAAGCGCTTACCGCAGTGGCTTTGGTGTTTTCAATTTTTGAACTTAACCCCGCGCCTTTTTGTTTGTTAGATGAGGTTGATGCGCCTTTGGATGATGCCAATGTCGGGCGTTTTTCAAAAATGGTGGAAGAGATGTCGGCATCGGTGCAGTTTTTATATATTTCACACAATAAGGTTACAATGGAAATCGCACACCAGTTGGCAGGCGTGACTATGAAAGAGCCGGGCGTATCCCGGATGGTCGCAGTTGATATTGAAGAAGCAGTGAGTCTGGCGGAAAGTTAATGGATAAAGAATTGTTAAGAGTAGTGATTATTGCTGCGGGACTGTTTGTTGTTATGGGCATGTTGGCGTGGCATTTTTTTAAGAACAGAAAGTCTGCGCAAGATATGGATTTTTTGGATGACTTGGAGATTACAAGCAATATTAGCGAGTCATTGATGCTTCACCCCGAACGTGACGATTTTGATATAGCGCCTAAAAAATCATCCCGATATGGTGATAATCAGGACTCTGAAATTTTTGATGATGTTGACGGGATGTTTGACTTGTCTGAAGAGGATGACAGGGGAGAACCGGCTCCGCGTTTTACAACGCCTAGCATTATCCAGTTTAGCCTCATTGCCAAAACCCCTGAAGGTTTTAATGGTTTCGACTTGTTTAATGCTTTCCAGATAGTGGGCTTGGAATACGGTAGCCTGAAAATATTTGAACGTCTCGACACCAATCGCCTGGTCGATTTTGGTGTGGCTTGCATGGTTGAACCGGGCACGTTTCCAGACACCGGTTTGGAAGATTTTTACTGTCCGGGGATTGTGTTTTTTATGCAGCCTAGCGTGCTTGATGATGCGGTGGCGGTTTTTGATGACTTTATAGAAACCATAAAGCTGTTGGTCATCGAGCTTGATGGCGAGGCACGCGATCATCTACGGCAACCGCTGACTGATGCAACAATACAAATGTTCCGGCAAAGTTTGTAAGAGAAGCAAATGTGTCGGCGTTTGCCAGCCCTATGCGCCCACACATTTGTGTTGCGGTTAGATGGCAGGTTTTAGCTTAATTGGCGGGTGGATGTTCCCCGCTTGTTCTAATGAGCAAGCGGGTTTTATGAAGCGCTTCCGGTTGTGCCCGATAAATAACCGGGATGGTAAGCCGTAAGGCGGTTTTTAATTCCTAGACTTTAAGAATTCGATAGTTTGCTTGATCATTATTGCCCCAAACTCTTTGTTGGCATGATAGTCGTCCGTTGGGCTATCATGCCGGAATTCCTCAAGCATAAATCCCTCGGCATCATAGCAAGCGTTCGGTACATCAATTACAGGCACGTCTAACTCCGCTAGATGTTCCCGAATCACTTTTCTGTAAAAGCCGTCAATATAAATGATGGCGTTAGGGTCAACCAGTTCCAATATTGGGTGATGCCTATAAGGTTTCGGTGCTTCAATGACAAAAACCTTAACGCCCACACGCTTTAGCAAACCAACCAATTGCATGATATAGCGCTGGTCTTGCAGGACAATATGCCGCAACAAGCTGGTTGAAATAGGTGCTTGGCCACCTTGGGACGTGAATGGCGTATATTTTTGCCAATAATCTTTGTTTCTCCACAATCTGATTGTGTGCAATGGCCCGCAAATACCATAATATCCATAGCTTTCCTGTTCATCTGAAACGGGTAGCCTTGTTATACGTTTTTGATGTGTCGGATCCGTCATTTCTGCATAACTGCCCCTGTCAATAAAGAAAGGCGTTCTTAACCCTCCCCCCCCGCCCAATTGCTTGATATCAATTTGAAGGTCTTGCGGCAAATCGTCAAGACCCATCAACATATCCAGACCTGACCTTAGCGCTGCAGTGTGCGAATCCCCTGTAATAATAACTTTCATAGTTAACCCTTAATTTCCAAAGACAGCCAATAATTCTTCATCACAGCGCACATCATCTTCATCTTCCTGCCCAGTTTCCTTGGGTTTTTTGCCTTTAAGTTTTTTTGGCGGTTGGTGTTCTATAAAAAACTGTTTCATCACATGTTCAACGCCATAATGCGAGACTGTCCTCATATCAGGGTTATAAAATTGCCCGCGCATGACAGGGGCGGAAATAATCTCATAGGATGGGAAATAATCGACAAAACGGAATCTCTCGGCGAGCAAGCCAGCCGCTGCACGTAGTACCGATTTGGAATGCATCGTGGCAACAATCACTTGCTGATCGGTGGCGGTCGCCATCAAGGGCACGGGGGAAACCGTTAGAATAAAGCGCATTTTATTATTGATACGCCGGACTATTTTAAAAAAGCTCACCATGTCTTCTATGACATCTGCGCATGACAAGTTTAACAACTGGTATTTTTGTGGGTCAAACAGGCCACCGGCAACACCGGGTGCCATCGGGAAAGCCGAGCCGTCTTTCTTGGACACCCATGTCTCAGTTAGACCTAAAGTAAAAACAAACACTTGCGCGTCTTCGAATAGCTTACGGACACACTGCAAGTGATAATTTCTATGACTATTAAGTTCGTCGATGCTGACAAAAGGTTCAGGTTCAATGGTTGGCCGGAAAGGGTCGACATAACCTTCATTTTTATGCCAATAGGTTTCTTCGGGGGTGAATTTGCCCAATGCCTGTTGCGCTAACTGAAGCAACTGTCTAGAACTGTAGACGTTGCCGTAACGCGCTGAGTACATGCCATAGCCGTAATCAAGATGGCTCTCTGTAGCCAAAAAAGCGGGTGCAGGCTCAGCATCTACAAAGTCAAAGCCTTGGTCTTTAAGCTGTTTGCCGATATGCTGGGCAAAACAACTGCCGGCTGTGGCGATGGGACGCCCTGAGATGGGGAATTTTTTCGTGTACCACTGGGTTATATCTAAAGGATAGTGGTTGCTGACCGCCTTTTTCCAAAAGGCTTTTTCTGGCTGTTCCTGGTAAGGGTGTTTTAGGGGCATAGAATAAGTGCTCATTATGGAATGCTCTGTGGCATTGATGAAATTATGATAAATCGCATAGGTAGTTTATTCAAAAAAATCCAAGTGTCCAGTGTAACGGCATTCCCATGCTTGAAAATTAAAGGAGCTTCCCCATATCAGTAAGCACTTAAACACTCATTAACCTAAAGGCGAATACGATGCGAATGGATAAATTAACCAGCAAATTTCAAGCCGCTTTAGCCGATGCCCAAAGTTTGGCATTGGGTAAAGACCATCAGTTTATAGAGCCAGTGCATGTCATGGTCGCCTTGCAGGATCAGGAAGGCGGCAGCATTAGGCCGTTACTCGCCCAAATCAATGTCAACACACAGCAATTGCGTGCCGATTTGGTTAAGGAGCTGGCTCGGTTTGCCACCGTTAGCGGTTCCGGCGGCGATGTGCAAATCTCCAATGAATTGGCACGGTTGCTCAATTTAACCGATAAACTGGCGCAGAAGCGAAATGATAAGTTTATCTCCAGCGAACTGTTTTTATTAGCCGCACTTGAAGAAAAAGGTGTTTTACAAGATCTGCTGAAAAAAGCGGGTGCCAGCAAACCGGCCATAGAAAAAGCGATTGATGCTATGCGCGGCGGTCAAGCCGTCGACGACCCCAACGCCGAAGATCAGCGCCAGGCATTGAATAAATACACAATCAATATCACCGAGCGAGCCGAACAAGGCAAACTTGATCCAGTCATTGGTCGGGACGATGAAATCCGCAGGACAATTCAGGTGTTGCAACGCCGCACCAAAAATAATCCTGTGTTAATTGGTGAGCCGGGAGTAGGGAAGACCGCTATCGTTGAGGGTCTGGCGCAGCGTATCGTTAATGGCGAAGTGCCGGAAGGCATTAAGGGCAAACAGGTGTTGGCGCTGGATATGGCCGCATTGATTGCAGGCGCCAAGTTTCGCGGTGAATTTGAAGAACGTTTGAAGGCCGTTTTAAATGATCTTGCCAAACAGGAAGGGCAGGTGATTTTATTTATTGATGAACTGCACACCATGGTCGGTGCCGGTAAGGCAGAAGGCGCGATGGATGCGGGCAATATGTTAAAACCTGCACTGGCGCGTGGCGAACTGCATTGCGTGGGCGCAACGACACTGGATGAGTATCGCAAATATGTTGAAAAGGATGCCGCATTGGAGCGTCGTTTCCAGAAAGTGCTGGTTGATGAGCCATCCGTTGAAGAT
This sequence comes from Methylococcaceae bacterium UBA6146, assembly GCA_002422395.1. GTDB lineage: Bacteria > Pseudomonadota > Gammaproteobacteria > Methylococcales > Methylomonadaceae > Methylovulum. The sequence continues at coordinate 177,365 of DIUY01000012.1, forward strand.
ACTATCGCTATTCTGCGCGGCTTGAAGGAAAAATACGAAGTCCATCACGGCGTTGATATTACCGATCCGGCCATTATTGCGGCGGCGAATCTTTCTTATCGTTACATCGCTGACCGTCAGTTACCTGATAAGGCAATTGATTTAATCGACGAAGCCGCCAGCCGCATCCGTATGGAAATGGATTCCAAACCGGAAGAAATGGATAAATTGTATAGACGTCTGATTCAATTAAAAATTGAGCAAGTCGCACTGAAAAAAGAACAAGACGCAGCGTCCAAAAAACGCCTGGAAATTCTGGAAGAAGATATTGCCGAACTGGAAAAAGAATATTCGGATCTGGAAGAAATCTGGAAAGCAGAAAAAGCTTCTCTGCAAGGCTCAGCATCGATTAAAGAAAAACTGGAACACGCCAAAACCGAACTGGAAGCGGCCAGCCGCGCCAACGACTTAAACCGTCAGGCCGAATTGCGCTACGGCATCATTCCTGAGCTGGAAAAGCAACTGAATCAGACGGTATCCGCTGAAGCACAAAAGATGACTTTATTGCGCAACAAGGTGACTGAAGAGGAAATTGCCGAAGTGGTGTCGAAATGGACGGGCATTCCGGTATCCAAAATGATGGAAGGCGAGCGTGAAAAGCTGTTGCACATGGAAGAGCAATTAAGCAAACGCGTAGTCGGTCAGGAAGAGGCTCTGAAAGCGGTCAGTAATGCGATACGCCGCTCCAGAGCCGGGTTATCCGATCCGAATCGCCCCAACGGTTCATTTTTATTCTTAGGGCCTACCGGCGTCGGTAAAACGGAGCTGTGCAAAGCCCTTGCCGAGTTTTTGTTTGATACCGTTGATGCGATGGTGCGTATTGATATGTCCGAATTCATGGAAAAACATTCGGTAGCGCGGTTGATCGGTGCGCCTCCTGGTTATGTCGGCTATGAGGAAGGCGGTTACTTAACCGAACTGGTCAGACGCAAGCCGTATTCGGTTATTCTGATGGATGAAATTGAAAAAGCCCATCCCGATGTGTTCAATATATTGTTGCAAGTGCTGGATGATGGCCGCTTGACCGATGGTCAAGGACGGACAGTTGACTTTCGTAACACCGTTATTGTCATGACTTCAAATTTAGGCTCTGATGTCATTCAGGAGCTGGCGGGCGAAGCGCTGTATCCGGTCATGAAAGCGGCGGTCATGGAGCGGGTCAGCCAGCATTTTCGGCCTGAGTTTATTAACCGTATTGACGAAGCGGTTGTGTTCCATCCCTTGGGCCGCGGTCAAATCCGGGCGATTTCTGGTATTCAGATCGAACACCTGTGCAAACGTCTGCAAGACCGTGAAATCGGCTTTGAAATCACTGATGTGGCGCTGGATTTATTGGGCGAAGCGGGATTCGACCCAGTTTACGGCGCAAGGCCGATGAAACGGACGATACAACAGCAACTTGAAAACCCGTTGGCACAGCAAATATTGTCGGGCGCATTTGTTGCCGGTGATGTGATTAAGGCCGATATTGGCGAGCATGGCGAGTTGGTTTTTTTGAAGGGTTAATAAGGGCAGATAACTTCCCCAAAGCCGATTGTTCGCAAGGAGCAAAAAACATATTTTTTGGGAAGTGGCTCTGCCACAGCGGTTTGGACTGGCAGTCGTGCCGTTTTCAGTGGGGTGGGTGAAGCAAAAACATCTGGTTTGGCATGAACGGCTTAAGTCAGCTTCTGCCATTTAATCCGGCTTCGCGCCCCATTTCTGCCGCAGTTGTTGTTTGTTTAGCGCTAGCCACTGAATGGCGACAATAGGAAGCGCCGATTCTATTTCGTGGTTTTCCAGCATACGGTAGGCTTGCGCAAAATCGACTGCGTGCACCAAAATATCTTCATCTTCATGATCTAGCCCATAAACGCCACCGACGCCGGTGCTGTCTATTTTTCCGCAAAATAAGGTCAGCCATTCGGCGGAGCTGCCGGGGGTCGTATAAAACCGGCTAATCTCATGTAATGCCTGTACGGCACAGCCTGCCTCTTCGAGTGATTCACGGATGGCCACTTCTTCAGCGGTTTCACCGGCTTCGATTGCGCCGGCAACAATTTCCACTAGCCAGGCCCGCTCAGGCCGTGCAATGGCGCCAATCCGGAATTGTTCAATCAGCACGACTTTATCGGCATGGGGGTCATATAGCAACACGCCCACGCAATCGCCCCGAATAAGCCGTTCGCGGCTTATCTCGGCGCTCTGCCCCCCGGCGAACAAACTGTGCCTAAGCCGATATTTTTCTAGCCGAAAAAACCCCTGATAAGCGATTTCTTTGTGCAGGATCTCAAATTTTTTGTTCATGATGGGGCAATGGCAACTTTAATATTAGGGGCGGATGAAGCGAGCGTGTGAACTGCGCGGTCAATAACGTGCAGGTAAGCGGGCGACTTGCTGTAATTGCCAGGGATTACCATCGACAGCCGCTTCTAGACGGTTTTCAATGTCATCATCTAGTTTATAAAAAAAATCCAAGCCGGTTTTGCGTTCAATGGTGTCAATAGAAGTTAAAAATTGGTCTAGCGGCTCTTTGCCTTGGACATTTTGTGGCACCAAAAAAGCCAAGGTATAAAAAGTTCCGGGGCTAGGTTCGGTCATATAAATTTTATAAAAGGCGTCAGGGATTTCTACCGAGCTTGTTGTTTTTAAGCGTTCTATCTGATCATCAAACACTGGGCCAGTCACTACCCACACTTGGCCAAACTGGTGGGCAAAATGGTCAATTTCCACGCTTTCCAAACGTTGCCACCATTTTTGATTGAGGTGGGCTTTTTGTGGCGAGATATTAGTCATCAAAAAACTGTCCGCTTGTGCTGCTGCGCCATATAAGCGGCTCATCGCGTAATTGGGCGCCAGATGCCCACGGTCATAACCGCTGCCCGTATAACTCTCATGGGTGACCCTGTTCAGCCCGCGCCAGTCGGCGGAAAAGTGGCTGGGGCGGTGTAAATTAGGCGCTGTTTCGGAGACCGGATGCAGTTTATACATGACCCATAGTGGGTTGCCGCGTAAATCTGAGTAGCCCAAGATAAAGCCATCGTTGCGCAATACCCTGAACCAGCTGGTCAACTGATGCCAGTCGGCGGTTTGCGGCACGCCCTGAAAAGCCATTGCCGGACGGGCGATTTGGTATTCATAACCATACCAACCACCTGCGGCGAGGAGCGCTAAGAGCATTGCTATTGGATTGCGCCAGGCCAGCTGTGCCAAAGCAAAAAGCAAAAGCAGGTTGTTGGCGGTTTGTTTGGTGCGTCTCATGGCGGTGGTGCCTTGTTTTTAGTCTGGCACGGGCATGGTTTTTTTCTTAAGCACAAGTGCGGCTTCGTGCATGGTTTCTGACAGGGTAGGGTGGGCGTGGATAGTTCTGGCCAGGTCTTCACTGCTGGCTGAAAATTCCATGGCCAATACGGCTTCGGCAATGAGTTCCGAAGCGCGGTCACCAATGATATGCACACCCAGGATCTTGTCAGTGTCGGCATGGGCAATTATTTTCACTAAGCCCTCAGTTTTACCGATGGCTTGGGCGCGGGCAATGGCATTGAACGGGAAAGTGCCTATTTTAATGGTTTCGCCCATGGCTTTTAAGGCTTGTTCAGTTTGGCCTACCCAGGCAATTTCCGGGTCAGTATAAATGACGCTTGGGATAGTGTCGTAATTGATCGTGCTGCGCAGGCCGGCAATTTGTTCGGCGACAAACACACCTTCTTCTATGCCCTTGTGTGCGAGCATCGGGCCTAACAGCGTCAAATCGCCGATAGCATAAATGCCGGGTAGGTTGGTGCGGCAATTTTCGTCAACATGGACATAGCCGTTTTCATCAAGCAGTAAATTGGCCTCGGGGGCGGCGAGATTTTCAGTGTTAGGTTTGCGTCCTGATGCAACAATTAGTTTGTCGGCCCGTAACGAGTGGATGCCTTCTTGATCCTGATACTCGACAGTAACTTTTTTGTTGCCTTTTTTTGCGGCAATGACCCGTGCGCCCAAACGTAAGTCCAGCCCTTGTTTGCTGTATATCCGGTAAGCTTCCAAAGCAATCTGGTGGTCAGGCAAGGATAAGAAGTTTTCTTGGGCATCCAACAAAATGACCTCTGAACCTAGCCGGTTCCAGATGGCGGCCAGCTCAAGGCCGATGACGCCTGCACCTATAATGGCCAGTTTTTTGGGTAAGACATCAAGATTTAATGCTGCGAAAGAGTCAATAATGATGTCTTTGTCAACCTTTGCATAAGGCAGTTCAATAGGTGAAGAACCGGTTGCCAAGATAATGTGGGGGGCTTGGATAGTTGATGGGGCGGCGCCGTCGGTCGGTGCTAGCGCGATTTCGTGGGCATTAAGGAGTTTGCCTTTGGCGTGGATAAGGTCAACGTGGTGTTTGGTAAAAAGCTCGGCAATTTTATGGCTGAGTGTGTCGATGATGCGGTCTTTGCGCTGGATCATCCGGGGTATATCAGCGGAAATGGCTTCGGCATGGATGCCGTGCCCGTTTATTTCATGCTGTAGCGCATGAAAAATTTTCGCGGATTCCAGCAAGGTGAGGGAGGCTACGCAGCCGGCATTCAGGTGCGCACCACCTAGGTTAAGCTGGCCTTGGCTATTGCGCCAGTTGTCCACACAAGCGGTTTTTAAGCCAAGTTGGGCGCAGCGTATGGCGCTGGAATAGCCCGCAGGCCCGGCGCCGATAACGATGGCATCATACTGAGCGGATTTTTTTTTCATGATTAAATGTTCAGAAGTAGGTGGGCGGGCGCTTCCAGGCATTCTTTTATGGTGACTAAAAATTGCACCGCTTCACGGCCATCAACTAGGCGGTGATCGTAAGATAATGCCAAATACATGATGGGGCGGATAACAATCTGGCCGTTTTCGACGACTGGGCGTTCTTTAATGGCGTGCATGCCTAAAATGGCGCATTGCGGAGGGTTAAGGATGGGGGTGGATAGCATGGAGCCGAACACGCCGCCGTTGGTGATCGTAAAAGTTCCGCCTTGTAAGTCGCTGTAGCTTAAGGTGCCGGCGCGGGCTTTTTCGCCGTAATCGGCAATGCTTTTTTCAATGCCGGCAAAGTCGAGCTGGTCGGCATCGTGCAATACAGGGACAATCAGGCCGCGCGGGGTGCTGACGGCGATGCCTAAATCGTAATAGCCGTGGTAAATAATGTCGCTGTCATCAATCGAGGCGTTAATGGCCGGAAATTTTTTCAGGGCTTCAATTGACGCTTTGACAAAAAACGACATAAAACCCAGTTTGACAGCGTGTTTTTGCTCAAAGCGAGTTTTGTATTGGTTGCGCAGATCAATGACATTCTGCATGTTGACTTCGTTGAACGTGGTTAACATGGCGGCGTTTTGTTGCGCTTGTAACAAGCGCTCGGCGACTTTTGCCCGTAAGCGGGTCATTGCCACCCGTTGTTCGGGGCGTAAGTTAGATGCGGGTGCGCTCGTGATTGCGGTCTGTTTAATAGGTTCTGGCGTCAATTCAGGCTTGGTTTCGGCAACCTTAGCCACGGGCATTGACACTGGCGCGGGGGGTTCAGGTTTTTTTTGAAGATGCTCCAAGACATCGGTTTTGGTCAGGCGGCCACTTTTTCCGGTGCCGGTTATGTCGCTGGGGTCTAAGGTGTTTTCATTAATTAACCGGCGCACAGAGGGGCTGAGCGGAATTTCTGAAGGCTTAGGCTCGTCCGCAGCAACTTTGGCAGGGGCTTGGTCGGTTGCTGAGGCCAGCACGGCCAGCACTTCCCCACCGGTCACAACAGCGCCGTCTGACTTTAGTATTTGGCTGAGTATGCCCGCTTCGGAGGCGGTGACTTCGAGCACCACTTTGTCAGTTTCAAGGTCAACCAGATGTTCGTTTTTGTTAATGCTGTCGCCAACCTGTTTGTGCCAAGTAATAAGAGTCGCATCGGCAACAGATTCGGGTAGGGTGGGGACTAGGACTTCAATGCTCATGTTATTTTCCTGACGGGTTTTCTGTGGGTTTGCCGTAAAGGGCGGAATGGACAACGGCTTTTTGTTGGTCTATATGGACGTGGAAATTACCGACCGCAGGTGAGGCGGAGGGTTCGCGGCCCGCATAAGTCACTTTGATAGAGGGCGGCATATTATCGTAAAAATGGTGGTTGGAGTTATACCATGCACCTTGATTTTTAGGCTCTTCCTGACACCAGACAAATTCCTGTAAATGTGGATATTTGGCTATTTCTGCTTTAAACAATTCAATAGGGAATGGATAAAGCTGTTCGATACGGGCAATGGCGACGTGTTTAAGGTCGGCTTCGCGGCGGGCTTCGAGCAAGTCGTAATAGACTTTGCCTGCACATAGCACAAGGCGGGTCACTTTTTTGGCATTGATGTTGTCTTGCTCGCTTATGATCGGCAAAAAGTGGCCATTAGTCAGATCTTCAAGGGTGGAAACCGCCAGTTTATGGCGCAATAAGCTTTTGGGGCTCATGACGATTAGCGGTTTGCGGTAAGGGCGTAATAATTGGCGGCGTAGCAGGTGGAATATTTGCGCCGGTGTGGTCGGATAACACACCTGCATGTTGTGTTCCGCGCACAGTTGCAGATAACGCTCCAGCCGGGCGGATGAGTGTTCGGGGCCTTGGCCTTCAAAACCATGCGGCAGCAGCATCACCAGTCCGCATAAACGGCCCCATTTGGTTTCGCCTGAACTGATGAACTGATCGATGACGACTTGTGCGCCATTGGCAAAGTCGCCGAACTGGGCTTCCCAGATGACGAGGGTGTTTGGGGTTGTTGTGCTATAGCCATATTCAAAACCTAACACGCCCGCCTCAGACAACAAGGAGTCAAAAATTTGCGTCCGCCCTTGATTTTTGTCGAGATGCTTAAGTGGGGTATGGGTTTTGTTGTTGATTTGGTTGTGCAGCACTGCATGGCGATGCACGAATGTGCCCCGGCCTACGTCTTGACCGGTTAAGCGGATGTTATATTTTTCCATAAGGAGCGTGGCGTAAGCCATATTTTCGGCAAAGCCCCAATCCAAAGGCATTGCGCCCGCCGCCATTTTACGGCGGTTCTCCATGACTTTTGCGACCCTAGGATGCAGTTCAAAACCCACAGGCAAACGGAGCATCCGGTCGTTGCAAAAGCGCAGATGGTCCAACGAAACGGCGGTGTTGCAAGGCATGTCCCAGTGGGTGTTAAGATACTGGATCCATTGGGTGGTGTACGAATAATTGGCATTGGTCAATACCGGTCTGGAGACAATCTGTCCGGCATCCAGCAGTTTTTGGTAATCCTGTTCTAGGGCCGCCGTTTGGGCAGCCGTAATAATGCCTTCATTAATCAGTTTTTCAGCGTAAATTTTTCGCGTGGTCGGGCGGTTGCGGATTTTTTTGTACATGGTCGGCTGGGTGGCCGCCGGTTCGTCCGCTTCGTTATGCCCTAAGCGGCGGTAACAGATCAAGTCGATGACAACATCTTTTTTAAAGGTCATGCGGTAATCAACCGCAAGCTTGGTGACGAAGATGACGGCTTCAGGATCATCGCCATTGACATGAAAAACCGGCGCTTGGATCATTTTGGCGACATCGGTGCAATAAAGCGTCGAGCGGGCATCCTGCGGATTGCTGGTGGTGAAGCCGATCTGGTTGTTGATGACGATATGGATAGTCCCGCCCGTTGAAAACGCACGGGTCTGCGACATATTTAATGTTTCCATGACGATGCCTTGTCCTGAAAATGCGGCGTCGCCATGAATCAATACCGGAATCACAGTGCTTTTGCCATGTTGGGCGGCACGGTCTTGACGTGCCTTGACCGAGCCTTCGACCACCGGATTGATGATTTCCAGATGTGATGGGTTAAAGGCCAATGCCAAATGCACGGGGCCGCCCGGAGTGTCAAGGTCTGATGAAAAGCCTAGGTGGTATTTGACATCGCCGGAGCTGACGCCCGGGGATGGCTGGAACATGCCGGCAAATTCATCGAACAGGCTGGCTGGGCTTTTGCCTAAAATATTGATCAACACATTCAAACGCCCGCGATGCGCCATGCCGATAACGATCTCTTTGACGCCTTTTGCACCGGCACGCTGGATAAGTTCATCCAATATAGGTATTAAGGACTCGCCCCCCTCCAAGGAAAAGCGTTTCTGCCCGACAAATTTATTTTGCAGATGGGTTTCTATACCTTCTGCCGCGGTTAATAGTTTGAGTGTCCAGTGCTTTTTCTCAGGTTCCAGCGTTAAACCCGCTTTAGAGCTTTCCAAACGGTTGATGAGCCAGCGGCGGATTTCGGTGTCATGAATGTGCATGTATTCGGAGCCGATACTGCCACAGTAAATCTCTTTTAAGTTGGCAATGATGCTGCGTAGCGGCAAGCGCTCAAAACCATACAGTGCGCCGCTGTCAAATAACGTGTCCATATCGGGTTCGGAAAGGCCGTAATAAGACGGTTCCATATCCAAGGGTTGGCGCGTGGTTTTGCCAAGCGGGTTATTGTTGGCGATTTGATGGCCACGAACCCGATAATGGTTAATAAGCCTGGCCACTGCGGACTGTTTTTTTACGCTTTCTTCAGTAAAGCCCTGTAATTGCGCCAGGCGGCTCTGGGATTTAAGCGCCAGCTCGGCAAAACGTTCGACGATGGGGCTATGTGGTGTTTCAAGGGTGGTGCTGTGGTGAATGGACTTGAAATGCTCTTGCCAACTGGGCCCGACGGATTCAGGGTCGTTCAGGAATTGTTCATAGAGGCTTTCGATAAAACTGGCATTGCTGCCATACAGGGCGGACGAATCTTGAAAATGTTTAAGCAGTTTACTCATTAGGGGTATCCAGTCTACGCTGCACAGGGTTTATTTGGGTGGGGTCGGAACGCTTGACATTAAGCTTGAGCGGTTTGTTGGCATAAAATATGGAGTATTTTAAAAGGAAAGGCAAGCATGAAATTGTAGGGATGGCGGCAGGTAAGGGATTTTCGCAAATTTAGTCGATGAGTCCACTGTTATGCCAGTGTAATGATGGTGAGCTTTCAGCAAAGGGCAATATCCAGCCAAGAAAATAAGCGATATTTTTAAAAGAGATTACCGTGGAACTGTTATAGAATACCCAGTTATATTTTTTAGCCGCACTGTTTTTGTGGCTTGTATATTTAACGCATATCAACTGAGACCCGAAAGGGTGGGTTTAGCCGATTTGCAAATTATTAAAAGCTAAAGTTAAAACACGTCCTTGAGACATAACGGAGTTATTTCATGCGCATTATCCTGTTAGGGAGTCCTGGTTCCGGTAAGGGAACGCAAGCTCAGTTTATTACCCAAAAATACGCTATCCCACAAATTTCAACGGGCGATATGTTGAGGGCGGCAGTGCTGGCAGGTACGCCATTGGGTGTCGAAGCTAAGCAGGTGATGGACGCGGGCGGCCTGGTGTCCGACAGCATTATCTTGGGGCTGGTTAAAGAACGGATTGCCCAAGCGGATTGTGCCGGGGGCTTTTTGTTGGATGGTTTCCCGCGCACCATTGCTCAGGCGGAAGGCCTTGAGGTGATGGGGGTGGCGATTGATACGGTCATTGAAATCGTGGTCGCTGATGAAGAGATCGTTAAGCGTATGGCAGGCAGGCGTGTGCATTTGCAATCAGGGCGTACCTATCACGTTGATTTCAACCCGCCTAAAGCTGATGGCATTGATGATGTGACGGGCGAGCCGTTAATCCAGCGCGATGATGATAAAGAAGAAACTGTGCGCAAGCGCCTCAGTGTTTATCATGAACAAACCCAGCCTTTGGTGGGCTACTATTCGGCGTTAGGCGATAAAGTCCGGTTTGCTTCGATTAGTGGCGTAGGTTCGGTGGAGGATATCACCGCACGGGTTTTCGCTGTTTTAGCAAGTGCGGGATGACAGGTTTTTCCGTTTTAAACCCTTCCTTAATTTAATCAGCCGCAAGCGCGGCGCAACCCCAATATTAGAGAGCTATGTCCGGTAAAACGTTATATGACAAATTATGGGAAGACCACGTTGTTTACACAGAAGATGACGGCTCATCCCTCATTTATATAGACTGTCATTTAATCCACGAGGTCACTTCGCCACAAGCATTTGAAGGCTTACGGTTGGCAAGCAGAAAACCTTGGCGGCAATCAAGAAACTTGGCTGTGGCGGACCATAATGTGCCAACTACTGATCGGGACAAAGGTATTGCCGACCCAGTTTCGCGGTTGCAAGTGGAAACACTTGATAAAAACTGCACTGAATTTGGCATTACTGAATTCGGCATGGCGGATGCCCGTCAGGGGATTGTGCATGTGGTCGGCCCGGAGCAGGGCGTAACCTTGCCCGGTATGACCATAGTTTGTGGTGATTCGCATACCTCTACGCACGGCGCGTCAGGTGCTTTGGCTTTTGGTATTGGCACATCAGAAGTCGAACATGTTCTGGCGACGCAATGTTTGGTCCAGAAAAAAGCCAAGAATCTGCTGATTAAGGTGAATGGACAGGTTGGCAAAGGTGTCACGGCTAAAGATATCGTCTTGGCAATTATAGGTAAAATAGGCACTGCTGGCGGTAACGGCTATACCATTGAATTCGCGGGTGAAGCAATCCGGGCATTGTCTATGGAAGGCCGTATGACCATTTGTAATATGGCGATAGAAGCAGGCGCACGGGCTGGTCTTGTTGCGGTCGATGATGTCACTATTGATTATTACCGGAACCGGCCCTATTCGCCTAAAGGCAATGATTGGTTTATGGCCGAACGGTTGTGGCAACAGTTGTATTCTGATGCCGATGCGGTGTTTGATAAAGTGATGCAACTGGATGCGGCCCTGATTAAGCCGCAAGTCACTTGGGGCACTTCGCCTGAATTAGTGGTCGCGGTAGACGAAACCGTTCCAGACCCGGCGTTGGAGCCTGATGCCGTAAAACGGCAGGGCATGATGCGGGCGCTCGAATATATGGGGTTGCAAGCAGGTCAGGCGATCACGGATATTACCCTTGATAAGGTCTTTATCGGATCCTGCACCAATTCTAGGATTGAAGATTTGCGTGCCGCCGCCGTTGTGGTGGAAGGTAAAAAAGTGGCCGCCAACATCAAACAGGCTTTAGTCGTCCCTGGCTCAGGGTTAGTGAAACGTCAGGCTGAGGACGAAGGCCTGGATAAGCTATTTGTTGATGCCGGTTTTGAATGGCGCGAACCGGGTTGCTCAATGTGCCTTGCCATGAACGCAGACCGTTTGGAAGAGGGCGAGCGTTGTGCATCAACGTCTAACCGCAATTTCGAAGGCAGGCAGGGTTATGGTGGCCGTACCCACCTGGTCAGCCCCGCAATGGCCGCCGCCGCCGCAATAGCCGGGCATTTTGTTGATGTAAGTTCCTTAGAGGGGGCAGCCGTATGAAAGCATTCACCAAAATAACGTCACTAATCGTGCCTTTGGATCGCGCTAATGTGGATACTGACGCCATTATTCCAAAGCAGTTTTTAAAATCAATACGACGTGCCGGTTTTGGCCCCTATTTGTTCGATGAATGGCGTTATCTGGATCAGGGCGAACCCGATATGGATTGCACAAACCGCCCGCTTAACAAAGACTTTGTCTTGAACAAACCTGAATATCAGGGCGCGGAGATTTTATTGGCGCGGGAAAATTTTGGCTGCGGCTCGTCACGCGAACATGCGCCTTGGGCTTTGGAAGATTTTGGTTTTAGGGCCATTATTGCGCCCAGTTTTGCCGATATTTTCTATAATAACTGCTTTAAAAACGGTTTGTTGCCGATAATCTTGGCGGCAGAGCTTGTCGATGGCCTATTTAACGAAATATCCGCCGGATACAAGCTGACAGTCGATCTTGAAACACAAAAAATAGTCACTCCAGATGGTAGGGAAATGGGCTTTGATATTGATGGAAACCGCAAATATCGTCTCCTAAACGGCTTAGATGATATCGCTTTGTCTCTGCTTTATGCCGATAAAATTAAGGCCTACGAAGCAGAACGTGCTAAACGGGCGCCTTGGTTGTTTGTGGATTGAGGCAGGGCCAAAAAGAATGGTTTGGCGGTTTTGTGGCAAGCATATTAAAAATAAAAGGTTTTGGAATTAATGACAAAAAAAATTGCAGTTTTACCCGGTGACGGAATAGGGCCAGAGATAGTTGCAGAAGCAATTAAGGTGTTGGAATTGTTGAATGCTAAGATGGGACTGGGGCTGGTTTTTGAGTACGGTTTGATCGGCGGGGCGGCATACGATGTTCAAGGGACACCCTTTCCAGAACAGACGCTGGCCTTGGCGAAACAAGCTGATGCGGTTTTGTTCGGGGCGGTAGGTGGTTCCAAATGGGAATCTTTGGATATTTCACTGCGCCCTGAAAAAGGTTTGTTAGGGCTGCGTGCTGAGTTGCAACTATTTTCCAACCTACGCCCTGCTATCTTATATCCGCAGTTGGTGCACGCTTCAACCTTAAAGCCTGATGTGGTTGCAGGCCTGGATATTATGATCGTGCGTGAACTGACCGGAGGCATTTATTTTGGTCAGCCGCGCGGGGTTAGGGTGTTGGCAAATGGCGAGCGGCAAGGCTTTAATACCCTGGTCTATAGCGAGTCGGAAATTCGCCGGATTGCCCACTCGGCGTTCCAGACGGCGCAAAAAAGAAGCTGTCGTTTATGTTCTGTCGATAAGGCAAATGTGTTGGAATGCACCGAACTGTGGCGTGAAGTGGTCACCGATATTGGCAAGCAATACCCTGATGTGCAACTAAGCCACATGTATGTGGACAATGCGGCTATGCAGTTGGTGCGGGCGCCTAAGCAGTTTGATGTCATAGTGACGACTAATATGTTTGGTGACATATTGTCTGATACCGCCGCCATGTTGACAGGCTCTATAGGCATGCTCCCATCGGCTTCTTTAGATGCCGATAATAAAGGGATGTACGAACCGATACATGGGTCGGCGCCGGATATTGCAGGTAAAGGCATCGCTAATCCGCTAGCGACTATTTTGTCGGCGGCGATGATGCTGCGTTACACGTTTAATAATGGCGAGGCGGCGGAGTGCATCGAAAAAGCGGTGAATAACGCCTTGGATGCCAATATTCGCACGGCGGATATTTATTCTGAGGGCATGCAAAAAGTGAACACTACACAAATGGGTGATGCTGTGGTCACTGCTTTAAAGGAGGCAAAGTAATGGCTAAGCTTTATAATGTTGCAGTTGTCGGTGCTACGGGGGCAGTCGGTGAAGCCATGTTGGCTATATTGGAAGAGCGCAATTTCCCGGTTGGTGAAGTTTATGCGTTAGCCAGCAGCAATTCAGTCGGCAAGAGAATCCCTTTTAAGGGAGGCTCATTAAAAGTGGAAGATCTGGCCACGTTTGATTTCTCTAAAGTACAAATCGGTTTATTTTCCCCCGGTGCATCGGTTTCGGCCGAATATGCCCCCAAAGCTGCAGCAGCGGGTTGCATAGTCATTGATAACACCTCGCAGTTTCGTTACGACGATGATATTCCTCTGGTCGTGCCTGAAGTTAATCCTGAAAAAATCGCCGATTACAAAAATCGGGGCATTATTGCCAATCCGAACTGTTCAACCATTCAGATGCTGGTCGCTTTAAAACCGATTTATGACGCAGTTGGCATTGAGCGTATTAATGTCTGCACTTATCAGGCAGTTTCGGGTACCGGTAAAGAGGCCATCACCGAGCTGGTTCAGCAAACAACACAGCTGCTCAGCGGCAAACCGATCACCGCTAAAGTTTACCCCAAACAAATCGCCTTTAATGTGCTGCCGCAAATTGACGTGTTTATGGATAACGGCTACACCAAAGAAGAAATGAAGATGGTTTGGGAAACCCGCAAAATTTTAGGTGATGACACTATTCAGGTTAATCCGACAGCGGTGCGCGTGCCTGTGTTTTATGGCCATTCTGAAGCCGTGCATATTGAAACCGGGAAAAAAATTGATGCGGCCGCTGTTAGGGATTTGCTTCAAAAAGCATCTGGGGTCACTGTCATGGATGAGCGCAAAGACGGTGGTTATCCGACGGCAGTAACCGATTCGTCTGGGCATGATGATGTTTTTGTCGGGCGTATCCGTGAGGACATATCCCATCCTAGAGGGATTAACTTATGGGTCGTTGGCGACAATGTGCGTAAAGGTGCGGCATTGAATAGCGTACAAATAGCAGAAGAGTTGGTAAAAAATCACATCTAGTCTAAGCTTAGCCTTATTATTCGACTATTCGCGGTAAGAGACAGTGGTAACTATTTTAAAGGAGAGTAGTGTGCGCAATTTAACTAAAGCTTTAGCGGTCGTATCGTTACTGATACCAGCTAGTGCCTATCCTTTAGGGATAGGAGAGATTAAATTGCATTCAGCCCTTAATCAAAAACTGGATGCCGAGATTGCATTGGTCTTGTCCCCCGGTGAAAAAGCATCCGACATAAAAGTAAATTTGGCCCCGCCCGATAAATTTGATGAGTCGGGTGTGCTTTGGACATACTTTTTGTCCAAGGTTAAATTTCAAGCCATCGAATCCCCTAATGGCTCTGTTATTATAAAAGTAACCTCTAATGAAGCGTTAAAAGAGCCATTCCTCGATTTTTTGCTTGAAGTAACTTGGCCAAAAGGCAATTTATACCGAGAGTTTACGGTATTGGTTGATCCCCCGACTGAGTATGGGCAAGTGGCGATTCCAGTCGCTACGCAGTCTGAAAATTACGCATTTGAGCCAGATGTTATGCCCCAGCGACGGGTGGCGCTAAAACGTCAAAGTAGAAAGGTTAGGGTGGCAGTGGCTAGCGCAGGCCAATATGGGCCTACCGTTAAAAATGATACGCTCTGGAATGTCGCTGAGCGGGTTGGTGGGCAGGCGGACGTTTCTATAGAGCAAATGATGATAGCGCTGTATGAGGCTAATCCAGGTGCTTTTTACAAACAGAATGTTAACGCATTGCTGGCAGGAAAAACGCTGAAAATTCCTGAGAAGGAGGTTGTTTTAAAAATTTCACGGCAACAGGCGTTAAATGAATTTAATCGTCAGACGCTAGCTTGGAAAAACCGTTCAGCACAGCCCGTTGATGAATCGGTCAATACACAACAAAAACCCGCCGATAATCAACTGACTTTAGTGGCTCCCAAGCAAGCGGCAGTCACTGAAAACGCGGTTGTCGCCCCCGTTACTGGACAAGCGGTTGACACACCAGTGGCAAAGCCGGATTTATCGGCCGCTCAACAGCAACCTGCCGACATTGAAGGATCTGATAGCGCCAGTAATACGGCGACAGATAATACAATACAATCTAAAGTCGCCGCATTGGAAAAACAACTGGCTATGATGCAAGAGCTGGTTGCCTTAAAGGATCAGCAGCTTGCAGAGTTGCAAGGCCAGGCACAGAAAAAGCCTCCAACTGAGCAAGCGCCCGTGTCGGCTGCACCTAGTGAAGCAGAAGGCGGCAAGCCAGTTCCTGTGCCGCCCAAAGTTAAGCCTGTTCCAGAAAAAACTAAGGTTATCCCGCCAAAAGCTAAGCCACCGGCAACAATTGCAGGGGATGAGGTTGAGAGCACTGCCTATTGGTATTACCTGGGCGGTGGAATTGTCGGTATTGGGGTGCTGACTTATTTTGGCCTGCTTTGGTGGCGCAAAAATAGAGAGGAGAGTGATTTTGGTGTCGAACATGGCTTTGCTTTTCAAGGCGCTAATAAAGGGGTTTCCCCCCTCCCGGCTGACGATTTTTCTGGCGCAGTTTCAGCAAATAATGGTTATGGCGACGACTTAACGAATGATGATAATGTTTTTGCCAACGATTTCGCTTCTAACGACTTCGATATGTTCGATATGGATCAAGGGGAGATTGATCCAATTTCCGAAGCTGATGTATATCTTGCTTATGGGCGATATCAGCAAGCAGAAGAATTAATGCGCCATGCCATTAATGACCAACCTGAGCGTGATGAATGTAAGTTAAAGCTCTTGGAAATCTTCTATGCCAGTGAAAATAAATCTGAATTTGAAAAATATGCTACTGAGTTAGCATATAGTGGCAAAAAAGAAGAAGCCGGTTTTTGGTCGAAAGTGGCCGAAATGGGTAGTGAAATTTGCCCCGATTCCGATCTGTTTGCTGCACAAGACGGCAAGCTTGACTTAAGCAAGAATATCGCGTCCCAAGATATTGAAGTCAATTTAGGTGATGATGCTGCTTTTGATAAAGGGGAGCAGAATCAGTTGATTGGAGACATGGATTTTGATTTGACTTCTTTTGAAGACTTGTTTGCCGATGAAAAATCTCAAGATGCTCTGGCAGAAAAAATTAGCCCGCTTTATTCTGAGAAGTCCA
The DNA here is from genome assembly GCA_002422395.1 of Methylococcaceae bacterium UBA6146. Taxonomy (GTDB): domain Bacteria; phylum Pseudomonadota; class Gammaproteobacteria; order Methylococcales; family Methylomonadaceae; genus Methylovulum. The sequence continues at coordinate 193,675 of DIUY01000012.1, forward strand.
TTGTTTCTTCTGATAATGAACCAAAGGCAAATAATGAAAGTATCGAGTTTGATTTAAGTTCATTCTCATTAGGCACTGAAAAGTCGGCTCAAGATAGCGGAGGGCTAAAAAATTCCGAAGTTGATGCTCAAAAAGATTTTGAGTCTTTTGACTTTGATATTGGCTCAATTGATATGCAGCCAGAACAAAGTTCGAGCTTGCCGGCTGGCAAACCTGAGGGTTTCCGCGAGAGCATCGCTAACACATCCATTGATGATGATTTTGATTTTAACGATGCCATAGCAGAGCCGAGAACTGATTTTTTAGGTCAAGAAAGCAGTTTTGGGTTGTCTGATTTAACCGAAATGAATGCAATGGAGACCAAATTAGATTTGGCCATAGCCTATATAGATATGGGCGATAACGAAGCTGCAAAAGAAATTGCATTGGAAGTGGCTGAAAAAGGGACAAAAGAACAACAAATGGTGGCTCAATCGCTTCTTGATAGCTTGTAGGCCATCAGGTGCATATTTTCTGATACAACGTTAGCGTATTTACGTTTATTTATTTGAGTCGTTTTGAATCAACGGGTTATATAGAGCCGTTGCCAAAGAACCGTGTGGTGTTTATACCCGAAATAAATAAAAATTGATTTCAAAAGCTTTTTAAGCTATTATAGCCAGCTGTTTTGGAGAGGTGGCAGAGCGGCCGAATGCGGCGGTCTTGAAAACCGTTGAGGGTTGATCCCCTCCCAGGGTTCGAATCCCTGCCTCTCCGCCATATAAGCATCCAACGGGGTGCAACGAAGTACAAAAACCTGCAAGTCTTAAGGCTTAGCGGGTTTTTTATTGCCCAACGAAGTACAGCGGGATTCATTGACATACCGCCATAAAAAACGCTAAACCCATGCCAGAAGCCCTACAAAACGAAAAACGCCGCTTCGAGCGTCCTGCGCTTGTACGCTTTAATTCCCGGCAAATAGTACCCAGTGAGACACCTAGCAATTTCGCTATCTCTTTCTGACTTTTTCTTACTGTCTTTTTTACTGTCTCAATCTGGCATCAATGCAGGTGCAGCGTAGCGGTGTGCCTGGCTGTTTATGGTTTCTCATGCGATTGCACTTATGAGTTGAATCTAAGAGTGGTCGCTAGGCAATAAGCTTAAATTCAACCAAGGTGCTTGGCTTCGCTGGCGGCCATTTTCGGCAGCTACTTTGTCCCAGTTTAAGAGGGGGGTCTGGTTATGGAAATAATCACCTGTTATCGCCATAGCGGCAATATAGGGGGAGGAAGTGTCGGCACATCAACGCTTGCTGGCTAGGGTTTTGCGGTCAAATTGCGGTGCAAGCAGCTGGATAAATTCATACATATAACCGCGAAGATAAGCATCACGGCATATACCCAAATAGCTGGTGCTAGGCGGAAACAAATGGCTCGCATCTATCGCACTCAAATTGCTGTCACGTTCCGGCTGATAGGCTATGTTTGCCAATAAGCCAATGCCAAGCCCTAAATTGACATAAGTTTTGATAACATCCGCGTCAATAGCGGTGAGGACGATATTAGGCTCTAGGCCTGCCTGGGCAAAAATACGGTTAACCAACGACCCGCCGGTGAAGGTGAAGTCGTAAGTGATTAATGGGTAGTTGGCGATTTTTTCTAGGGTTAGCGGCGCATCATCAAGCAATGGGTGACCGTGTTGGGTGATGACACAACGGTTCCATTGATAGCAGGGAAAGCACTGCAATTTATCGTAAGAGCCAATCACTTCGGTGGCTATGCCTATATCGGCCTCGCCATTGACAACTTGTTCCGCCACTTGGGTGGGCGTGCCCTGATGGATGTGCAGTTTTATATCGGGGTAACGCTGCATAAAGGCGCTGACTATTGCAGGCAAACGGTAGCGTGCCTGCGTGTGGGTTGTCGCGACAGTTAGCACGCCCGCTTCTTGTTGGCTGAACTCTTCACCTACCCGCTTGATATTTTCTATTTCATGCAGCACACGCTCAGCCATGCTTAAAATCAGCTTGCCCGCTTCGGTCACGCCGGTGACCCGTTTGCCGTTACGCTGAAAAATATGTAAGTCAAGCTCATCTTCTAATAGCTGGATTTGCTTGCTGACCCCTGATTGTGAGGTATGCAACGCATCAGCGGCTCGGGAAACGCTCAGGTTTTGGCGTCTGACTTCGTATGCATAACGCAATTGATGTAGCTTCATTTTCGCCTTTTAGCGTCCTTCTTTATAACTAAAGAATATAAACATAGCATAACATATCATTAATGGTTCTACTTTTTCACTGATATAGTGGCGTCATCTTTAAATTGAACGGCAAAGGTTGGTTTTTATGAATGTGGCATATACGCTTTCTGGTTTTTTTGTAGGGCTGCTGGTGGGGGTCACCGGCGTGGGCGGTGGCTCATTGATGACGCCACTATTGGTGTTTCTGTTCGGGTTTAAACCTTCAGTTGCGGTGGGCACAGATTTGCTGTTTGCCGCCATCACCAAAACCAGCGGCGTATGGGTGCATCACACTAAGCACGGTTCGGTTGACTGGAAAGTTGTTGCGTGGCTGGCGTTGGGCAGCATACCTTTTGCGGTGATGACCTTATTGGCTCTCAAGCACTTTATGGAAATCGGCCAAGAAACTTCCGGGGCGATTACCTTTACGTTGGGCGTCGCATTGTTGTTGACCGCCGCGTCTTTGTTGGTGCGTAGTGTGCTGATGCGCAATGCTGCAAAAAACAAGATTGACGATTCGTTTGATGATGATGTTGATGAAGATTTGGAGGTGATCGGGCGTTTCCATCACTTACAGATACCCGCCACTATTTTTGTCGGCGCACTGCTTGGGATATTGGTCACGCTATCATCAGTGGGCGCCGGCGCGTTAGGCACGGTCGCGCTATTGTTCCTTTACCCTAAAATGAAAACGGTAAAAATCGTCGGCACTGACTTGGCCCACGCCATTCCGCTGACGGCGGTCGCAGGCTTAGGCCATCTCAGCCTGGGCAATGTCGATGTGGTGTTATTGGGCAGTTTGCTGGTAGGGTCTTTGCCTGGCATTTGGATAGGAAGCCACTTGAGCGCAAAAATCCCCGAATGGCTCTTGCGGCCTGTTTTGGCATCGCTCCTGCTTGTTATAGGCATTAAATTTGTCCTGCAATAACACCTAAAAGACACAAGGGCGCGAAATTTTTTTGCAAAGTTTGGGTCGCAGCTATGGCAAATTTGTTTTTAAACGAAGTGGGCAACGACACCTTCAGCCAGTTCCTGCAAATAAATGACAAATTTCCATTTAACTGATTATTAACAATATGTTGAAAAATCGGTAATGGTTAGCCCCAAACCATAGCGGCTTGACCACTACCAAAAAATAAATGGGCTAACCGTTGCCGTTCTAGGGCTGTTGTTCCGTCTAATCTGGTTAGCCATGCCCCACATTGAATAGGTACAACGAAGGAGAAGGGTAATGAGACAATATAGCGCTGAATTTTTCGGAACATTTTGGTTGGTCCTTGGCGGTTGCGGTAGTGCGGTTTTGGCGGCGGCATTCCCCGATGTGGGCATCGGCTTGCTGGGTGTTGCTTTTGCTTTCGGTTTGACTGTTTTAACAATGGCCTACGCAATAGGCCATATCTCTGGTTGTCATCTTAATCCTGCGGTGTCCATTGGGCTTTGGGCAGGCGGGCGTTTCCCCGCAAACAAGCTGCTACCTTACATCACGGCCCAAATTTTGGGCGGGATTGTCGCAGGCGGTGTTTTATATCTGATCGCGAGCGGCAAAGCGGGCTTTGACCTTTCCGGCGGGTTTGCCGCCAATGGTTATGGCGAGCATTCGCCAGGCGGCTATTCTTTGTTTTCCGCCCTGATAACAGAAGTGGTCATGACCATGATGTTCTTGCTGATTATTTTGGGTGCGACGGACATCAGGGCGCCGGCCGGTTTTGCGCCGCTTGCGATTGGCCTAGGTCTGACCCTGATCCATCTCATCAGCATCCCGGTCACCAACACCTCGGTCAATCCTGCAAGAAGCTTAGGCGTTGCCCTTTATGTCGGCGATTGGGCGCTGGCACAGCTCTGGCTATTCTGGTTCGCACCAATTGTTGGCGCGGTACTGGGGGCGATAACTTATCGTTTTATTGCTGGCAACGACGATTAACCGCTTGCCGCCCGACGTTCGGCTAACGGGGGTTGGGCGGCTTGGCTTTGGATAGCTTGTTTAACGATGGATTGGCAAATCATTTCAGAACACATTGCCTTAGCAACGGGGCGGGCATTTAAGGTTGTGTCCGCACACCCGCTGGCAGGTGGCGACATCAATTCGGCTTTTCGCCTACAGGGTGATAACGAAGCTTATTTTATCAAGCTAAACCGCGCCGATTTGGCCCCCATGTTTGCCGCTGAATTTGTCGGCTTACAAGAACTGGCAAACACCCAAACCATACGCGTCCCCATGCCCATCGTGCATGGCATTGCCCGAACCCATTCATTTTTGGTTCTGGAGCATATCGCATTCGGCGCTTCCAACCGGACATCTGAGCGCCTGCTCGGCCAACAGCTGGCCCGATTGCATCAGCAACCCATGGCCTATTTTGGCTGGCATCGCGATAACACCATTGGCAAGACACCACAATCTAACGGCCATTGCGCTGACTGGCCCGCTTTTTGGCGCGGGCAACGTTTAAAAATTCAGCTAGAATTAGCCGCTAGGCAAGGTTATAAAGATACCCTGCAAATATTGGGTGAGCAGTTATGTGATGGTTTGGCGGCTTTGTTTGTCAATTACCAGCCACAACCGTCATTGGTGCACGGCGACTTATGGGCGGGCAATGCTGGGGTCGATCTGCACGGTAGCCCAGTTATTTTTGATCCGGCCTGTTATTATGGCGACCGGGAAACTGATCTGGCAATGACCGAGTTGTTTGGCGGTTTTGGCGCTGATTTTTATGCCGCCTATCAGGCTGTTTGGCCTTTAGATGAGGGCTATGGCGTCCGAAAAACGCTGTACAATTTATATCATTTGTTAAACCACCTAAATTTATTTGGCCATAGCTATTTAAGGCAGGCCGAAAACGCAATGGCAAGGCTACTGGCGGAATTGCGTTAATTGAACCGCCAATTGGTGTTGCGGCTTGGTACTGCAAACCGTTAAGGTTGGCATCCACAACCTAGAGAGAACCTAATGATTAAATTTATCCATCTTAGTTTTGTTTTAATATCCGTCATCAGTTTTGTCGGCAGAGTGGTCTTGTCAGAGACCCATCCTCAAATCCTTAAACAAAAGCTATTTAAAATAGCGCCGCATGTCATTGATACGCTATTGCTGCTAAGCGGCATTTTGCTGGTGTTTCAGGGCCAGTGGCTAGCGGCCGAATATGGTTGGATTATCGCGAAAATGCTGGCCTTGGCCGGTTATATCGGCTTGGGTGTGATGACCATGCGAAACCGTGGCACTGCCCGTTGGGTGGCTTTTGGCGGCGCTATGGCCTGCTTTGTTTATATAGGCATCGTTGCGGTCACTAAAAACGCGCTGTTTTTTTTATAATGTGTTGGCGCCTTCGGGTGTCACAAATAAAAAGCGGTTTCGTCCAATTGTCGGGCCAGCCGCTTTAACACTTCTTTGCCGCTATCGGCGCCGTTGTCATCTGGTTTGAACGCCGCGTCCTTGGTCAGAACCGCTGCCCGGCATAACATAGCTTTTAACTGCTGTTTTTCGCTCATTGTAAAACGGTGGCGTTGTAGCAATTGCCCATAAATTGGCGGGACAGACAAGCTGGCCTGTCCCGTCAGCACCCTTGCTTGGGCTATCACCGCGTCAACTGTTGGCAAATGGGCGGCAATCAGCGCCGTGACCTGTTTTGGGTTGATAGCCCCGGCCGGCGCGTCCTTATTGTCTGAAACCACTTTTAGACAATGAATCAGTTCGCCTGTAGAAAACCGTGCCGCCGTTTCATAAAATGCCGATGCCTCCATGTCACAAAGCACCGGCTGGCCGTAATCCAGCTGCGGTTTGGCGGCCGTTTGCACACCTGCCGTTGCACAAGGCGGATCAAAAACCAGCGGAGGGTAATAGCTTTTTTTGCTGTCCACATCCGTTATTTTGTTGATTAGAAACAAACTGCCTAGAGCTTGGTCTTTATGTCCGGCGATACCGATATTGAACAATACCGGGTTTTCCACAGGTGCAAATAAGGCTTGTGTATAGGCAATGCCAGCCGCCATCGCATTTTTGCCAATACCGGTGACGGTCAGGCAAGTTTCTTGGTTTAAATGCACGGCAAACGGGTTGATTGCCGTGTCTTTTTTGAGCCTGAAATGTTCGATAACCGGCTTGGCTTCGCAAGGCAGTGCGATATAAATAAAAACTTTAGGGGAGTTTTTTTGCATGTGTTCTGGATCTCGGCCAGGGTTTTCTAAGATAGAATAAGCGGTTTACTTAACAAGAAGCCTTAAATTATGCGGTGTTTCATCTATAAAAGCCTGAAAACAGAGTGTCTTTATTTGTATATTGATAAAAAAGACGACTTCACCAACGTGCCAGCGGCCCTTTTTGACAGTTTGGGCAAACTTGAATTTGTGATGGAGCTGATGCTGTCGCCGCAGCGCAAGCTGGCACAGGAAAAAGCTGAAATCATTATGGATAGCCTGAAAAACAAAGGCTTTTTTATCCAGTTGCCACCCGCTATCCGCTAAGGGGCAACCTTAACATCGTCAAATGCGCGGTGGCCGGGGCCGTTACTGATGACGGGGTGTCCGTGCCGTCCTGATGGTTTTATCAAGGGTTTATGCCGCACCGTCTTAGCGGTGGCTGTTGTTGTCAGCCATGTTAATTGGCGTGAGTTTCCATATGTCCTGGTTGTATTCGCGGATGGTCCGGTCGGTGGAAAACTTGCCGCTGGCCGCACAGTTGAGGATGCTCATTCTTGTCCAGCGTTCCGGGTCGCGGTAGGCGGCTTCCACACGTTTTTGCGCGTCAACAAAGCTACGGAAATCGGCGATGGTCATCCATGGGTCATGCGGGCTTTTAAGGGCGGCAATAATCGTGTCGAAAATGCCGAATTCAAATTGGTTAAAATGCCCTGATCCCAATAGGTTCATGACCCGTTGCAAGTCTTTATCTTGTTCAATTATGGCTTGCGGGTCGTAATGCGGGCGGCAGTCTTCCACTTCCTGTTCCGTTAAACCAAACAGGAAGAAATTACCAGCGCCGACTTCTTCGCGGATCTCAATGTTTGCCCCGTCCAAAGTGCCGATGGTCAACGCGCCGTTCATCATAAATTTCATATTGCCAGTGCCGGAGGCTTCTTTGCCCGCCGTGGAAATTTGTTCCGACAAATCCGCGCCCGGGCAAATTTTTTCCATCGCGGACACCCGGTAATTTGGCAAGAAAATCAGTTTCAGCCTGCCACCGGTTTCGGGGTCTTTATTGATGACGTTGCCGACATTGTTGATCAGCTTAATGATACGTTTTGCCATGAAATAGCCTGGCGCCGCCTTACCGCCAATCAACACGCACCGGTCTGTCCACACGCCCGTGTCGCCACGTTTGATGCGGTCATACAAATGGATCACATGCAAGACGTTGAGCAGCTGGCGCTTATATTCATGGATGCGTTTAACCTGCACGTCAAACAGCGCATTGATGTTTAGCTTTATGTTAAAGTCCGTTTTTTTATAGTCAATCAGGTTTTGTTTGGCCTGTTGTTTAATTTCGCGCCAACGGGTGCAAAAGGCTTTGTCATCAGCATAACGCCGCAGCTGCGCTAACTCAGACAAATCCGTCAGCCATCGGTTGCCGATGGTTTCGGTGATAAGCGCGGCCAAATCGGGGTTGCAGGCGGCTAGCCAGCGCCGGGGGGTCACGCCGTTGGTTTTGTTGTTGAATTTGTCGGGCCACAACTCATAAAAGTCGCGGAACAGGCCTTTTTGCAATAAATTGGAATGCAGCCGCGCCACGCCATTGACCGAATAACTGCCGACTATCGCCAAGTAAGCCATTCTGACATACTGGTCATGGCCTTCTTCAATCAGTGACATGCGCCTTAAACGGTTGGTGTCGCCTGGCCAACGGAGCGAGACTTCCGTCAGGAAACGGGCGTTTATCTCAAAAATGATTTCTAGCAAGCGTGGCAGCAAGTGTCTGAGCAATTTGACCGACCACCGTTCGAGCGCTTCGGGCAACAAAGTGTGGTTGGTATAGGCCATGGTCGAACGGGTGATGGCCCACGCCTTGTCCCATGACTGGCCGTAAATGTCGACTAACAAACGCATCAGTTCGGCAACGGCGATGCTAGGGTGGGTGTCGTTCAATTGGAAACAATGCTTGTCGGCAAAATCAGCAAAATCATGGCCATGATGGCCAACCCATGTTTCGATAATGTCCTGCAAGCTGGCGGAAGCCAATAAATACTGTTGGCGCAGGCGCAGGGCTTTGCCGTTTTCGTTGGCGTCATTCGGATATAACACCATTGTGATGTTTTCGGCGCTGTTTTTTGCGGCGACCGATTCGGCATAATCGCCCTTATTGAATCCCTGCAAATCAAAATCGTCAGTCGCCGCCGCTTTCCACAGCCGTAAGGTATTGACCGTCCCATTTTGATAGCCGGGGATGGGCGTGTCAAATGGCACAGCATAAACGTCACGGGTGTCTATCCAACACACACGCAAAGCCCCGTTTTCGTCAATATGCGTTTCGGTATGGCCACCAAACTTAATCCGCTGTTTGTATTCCAGGCGTTCAATTTCCCAGACATTGCCGTTGAGCAACCAGTGGTCGGGCTTTTCCACTTGCTCGCCGTTGATGATGTCTTGCGCAAACATGCCGTATTCATAGCGCAAACCATAGCCGTTGACGGGCAATCCTAAGGTGGCGCAACTGTCAATCAGGCAAGCCGCCAACCGTCCTAAGCCACCGTTGCCTAAGCCCGCATCGGGTTCGCAATCGACCAGTTCTTCTAACTCTAGCCCTAAGTCGTACATGGCTTTTTCGACGGCGTCATTAATGCCCAAATTTAACATGGCATTGCTGAGTGTCCGGCCCATTAAAGATTCCATCGACAAATAATAGGCTTTTCTACAGTCTTGAGTTTTATAGGTGTTGTAGGTTTTTTTCCAGCGTTCGGTGAGCCGGTCAGCGATTGCCATAGCTAGGGCTTGATAGGCGTAATCGAGCGTGTGGCAATTTTCATCCCTCCCTAAACGATGGCCATAGTAGCGATTGAAATCTGCCTCTAAATGTTTGTTGTCCATACCTAGGTCTGGAAGAGTGGAGGTGTGCAGTTTGGGCGGGTTTTTGTTGAAACGTCTGGTTGGCATGGGTTTTAAATCTCAGCAGTGCAATCTTGGGTATTATGCTGATTTTTGCGGTGGTCAAGCAAAAAATAGTATGGTGCGTTAGCCCTTCAATGTTGGGCGTATTTTCCCGTTATTGTCGATAATTAGCTGATTTTCAGTATCTTGGCATCGCGGTTCGCGCTTTGTTGCGGATAATTGTTAGCAGTGTCCATCAGTTCTTTTTCCTGCCAAAGGTGCAGTGGGATGATCCAAGTTTAGCAAGCTGCGCAGTGGGTTCACCGGACGGTGCCATGCCCAATTGCGCGGCAAACGCCGGATATTGCGGGTGAAAACATAAAGTCCGCTAGCCGTAAGATAAGACCGCTTTTTAAGCAAAACAATAAGTAACCGTACTAATTGAAACCCAAGGGGCATTTTGTTGGAATTTAAAGATTATGTTCAATCTCATCACTTCCGCCATTTTTAAAAAGTGGCTTAGGAACAGACATGAAATAATTTCGGTGGCATAACGGCTGCCAGTCTGCCAAGGATTGGCAGCCGTTATGCCACCCATTGTAAAAAAACGTACTTGACTTTGCTGTTTTGCGCACGTCCCTTAGGCCAAGTGATGACCGATTTTGCAATATGCCGATGATAAACAACCAGCGGGATTTGATTTTAGTGAATGAGCTTAAACGCATGTTGGATGATATTGCCCAAGAAGTCGGGCTGACCCGTAATTACCTCGGCAACGAGGCGTTGGATGACCGTGTGATGGAGGCCATACGGCAAGTGCCGCGCCATGAGTTTGTGCCGGAATACCTACGCAGCTTGGCCTACTGCAACGGCCCTGTGCCTATCGGCTTGGGACAAACCATTTCCCAGCCTTATATTGTTGCGCTGATGACGGATTTGTTGAACACCAAACCCTCAGATGTCATTTTGGAAGTTGGCACGGGTTCGGGCTATCAGGCGGCGATTTTGTCAAAATTGGTTGCGCAGGTCTATACCGTTGAAATAATTGGACACTTGGCCAAAGCCGCCAAAAAACGGCTGCATAGGTTGGGTTACGACAATGTGGTGGTACTTAGCGGCAACGGCTATTACGGCTGGCCTGAGCATGCGCCTTACGATGGCATCATTGTCACTGCCGCCGCACCCCATATCACTCAACCTTTGCTTGGACAATTACGGGTGGGTGCCCAGTTAGTGATCCCTGTCGGTCTGCCTTATAGTTGCCAGGAGCTGATCGTGCTGGAAAAAAATGCCGATAATAAAATTGGCCGCCGTGCTGTGCTAGGGGTTAGTTTTGTACCCCTCACGGGTATGCACAATAATAACCCTCGATGATTCAGCCTATGCTTAACTATGACCAAATTAACCAGCCCATGCTTAACTACGACATTAAAGACTTTTCGCTGGCTAACCAAGGCCGTGAACGCATCGACTGGGCCTTCACTGAAATGCCGGTGCTGCGTGCCATACATGAACAGTTTAGCTGGGAGCGCCCTTTGGCAGGAGTGAAAATCAGCGGTTGCCTGCATATCACTACGGAAACCGCCAACCTGGCACGTACCCTGATCGCCGCGGGTGCGGAGCTGGTGTTATGCGCCAGCAATCCGCTCAGCACCCAAGATGATGTTGCCGCCGCGCTGGTGCGGCATTACCGGGTCCCGACCTTTGCCATATGCGGCGAAAACAGCGGCACGTATTATTGGCATATCCGCAAAGTGCTTGAACACAGGCCACAACTGACTTTGGATGACGGTGCCGATTTGGTCAGTGAGCTGCATACGAACCATAGTGATTTATTGCCCGGCATGATTGGCGGTAGCGAGGAAACCACCACCGGTGTGCTACGGCTGCGGGCGATGGTGGCGGATAATGCCCTCAAATTTCCTGTGCTTGCCGTTAATGACGCCATGACCAAACATCCGTTCGATAACCGTTACGGCACCGGACAAAGCACCTTGGACGGCATTATCCGCGCCACCAATATCTTGTTGGCGGGTAAAACCTTTACCGTTGCCGGTTACGGCTGGTGTGGGCGGGGTATCGCTATGCGTGCCAAGGGGCAGGGCGCCCAGGTCATCGTCACCGAGGTTGACCCGCTTAGGGCGCTAGAAGCCGCGATGGACGGCTTTCGAGTCATGCCGATGCTGGAAGCCGCCGAATGCTCGGATTTTATTGTCACCGCGACCGGCGACAAACATGTGCTGGACCACGCGCATTTTGCCGTCATCAAAAATGGCTGCGTTATCGCCAATTCCGGGCATTTCAATGTCGAGATCAATATTCCGGCGTTGGAAGCGCTCACGGTCAGCAAACACAAGCCGCGTGCCCATGTCGAATCGTATCAGCTTAAAGATGGGCGGAGCATCCGGCTGTTGGCTGAGGGGCGGTTGGTCAATTTGGCGGCGGCGGAAGGCCATCCGGCAGCGGTCATGGACATGAATTTCGCCAACCAGGCTTTGGGCATGGTTTACTTATGGCAACATGGTGCCGAGCTTGCCAATGCTGTGCATCCGATGCCCGCCGATATTGACCGGCAAATAGCACAAATGAAACTGGCGGCGATGGGGCTTAACATTGACACGTTAAGCCCGGAGCAGCGGGTTTATATGGCCTCTTGGCGCAAGGGCGCTTAAAACGCCTGCTCAGGCTATTGTTAAACTTAGGATAGGGCCATGAATAACTTCCCGGCAAGATTTGCCGTTCGTCCTGAGCTTGTCGGAGGGCGGGCGGAAAATCCTCAAAAATTCCCATTATCGGGAAGAGTACGGGGGAGATGCAAATTTTGCATAGTCGATTGCCAAATTGCCGTATATGCGTAGTTTAACGTATTGAACGATAATGAATTATGCGTATGCTTAAGCAATGGCCCAGAAGCGGGCCGCGTTGGCAACTGTAACGGCAGCAAAGAGGAGCGCATCATGAGAAGAATTTACTTTTTAGTCCCCAATATTGAAATCACCCATAAAATCGTCGATGAACTCAAAACGGAGGGCATTGAAGAACGCCATATCCATATCTTGGCGAAAAGGGACACGCCACTTGAAGGCCTGCCTGAGGCTGGGGTGTCGATAAAAACGGATTTTCTTGCCGCCGTTGAGCGGGGTGCCGCATTGGGGGGGACAACAGGCTTATTAGCCGGGTTAGTTGGCTTGCGTTTTGCCGGTTTTGCGTTGGCGGGTGGGCCAATTTTGGGCGTGATTATGGCGGGGGCGACCATCGGCTCTTTGATGGGCGGCTTGGCAGGAATGAATTCCGGCAATTCAAGGCTAAAAAAATTCGAGGAAGCCATTGAGCAAGGCGAATTTCTGGTGTTGGTAGATGTCCCTAAAGACCGCATTGATGCGATTAGCCAAGCCATCAGCAAGCATCATCCTGATGCCCAGTTTGAAGGGATTCAGCCAATTTTGCCGCCGTCTTACTAAGACGTTTTGTGGCCTAATGTAGTAAATGTAAAGGTCACCGTGAAAGTTGCCGTCGCCAGCCAAAATCGAAAGAACGTCACAGGCCATACGGGCCGGTGCAGAAAGTTTGGGGCTTATCAGCTGCGATGACAGGTTTAAGCTGCTACTGTTTGCCTTATCAGGCATTGTTTTTACTATAAATGTGTGGGTGTTTACCTACTGTCCAATACCACTTTTGGAGGCGATATGAAAACTTTTACGAAACTTTGGGCGATTACAGCAACCCCTATTGGCGTCATACTGATCAGTTTGTCTGCCAATACGTTTGCGGCGAAAAAATCCGACATTAAATTGGATGTCGGCAAAATGGAGTACAACGCGGCTTGCGCTGTTTGCCATGGCCTTACAGGGAAGGGCGATGATGGCCCGTTAAAAGCGCTGTTAGTGAGGCCAGTGCCCAACCTGACGGCGCTTGCCAAAAACAATAAGGGGGTCTTCCCGTTTGACCGGGTCTATCAGGTCATAGATGGAAGGCAAGAGGTCGCCTCGCATGGGCCGCGCGAAATGCCGGTTTGGGGCCGTGCATTTAGTATGCAAAGCTCGCTCTACTTTGAAAATTACCCGCCCCAAGACTCTGAATCGGCTGCGCGTAGCCGCATACTTGCCATAACAGAATACCTGTACCGGCTGCAAGACTAATAATTGACGGCAGTTTATGTAGGGTGGGTAGAACAGCGTTGCCCACCGTTTCCAGTTGGCGGGGTGTAAATGTTGGGGGTTGTGCCCCACCTCAACCTACGGCCTGATTGTTAGAAACCCGGAGCATTTGCCATTTTTACCATCACCAAAGGTTCTTTATTCTTAAATAACGCAGTATGATTGTTATCCACTAAATCTCTTTTAAAGCACAAATGAAAAAAATCCCCCTATTTTTACTTTTGCTTTTGGCCGGCATTTTATTTTTCCCCATTTCCAACCTGATTGGCTTGTCGGGCAAAAATGAGCCTATACCTGTTGTTTCCGGAAAATCCGCTAACTTTGCTAAAGTTTCCCAGATTTTGCAGAATAAATGTGTCGATTGCCACTCGCCCGGTATGCTTCGGAAGCCGTTTTATTCAGAGTGGCCGATTGCCAAACAGCTGATGGCAAAAGACATGGCAAACGCTACAGCGCGGCTGATTTTGGCTGAAAAATTTTACAGCGGGGAAGAAGCCGCCACGCCGCTGCTGCTGGCCAGATTGGAAAGTGTCGTCCGCAAAGGCAACATGCCACCCACACTATATTTGCTGATGCACTGGACGGATAGCCTGACGGATGACGAGAAACACGACATCTTGGCCTGGGTTGCCGAAGAACGCGCCAAATCACCTTGGAGCCGGGATTCCGCAGCTGCGCTAAAAGGCGAGCCTGTGCAACCTTTACCGCTGACGGTTGACCTCAATCCCGATAAGGTCGCGCTGGGCGGCAAACTCTTTCATGACCGTCTGCTGTCCGGTGACAATACTTTAAACTGCGCCTCTTGCCATGACTTGGCACGGGGCGGCACCGACCAGGCCAAAGTCGCCACCGGCATTCGCGGGCAACAAGGCCCCATCAATTCGCCGACCGTCTATAACGCAATGTACAACATAGCCCAATTCTGGGACGGCCGCGCCAAAGACTTGCAGGAACAAGCCGCAGGCCCGGTCGCCAATCCGATTGAAATGGGGGCGCAATGGGATACTATCGTCGAACAACTCAAACAAGCCGGTGGCTATCAGGATGCTTTCGGCAAACTGTACCCTGAACAAGGCCTGACTAAAACGACAGTGACCGATGCGATTGCCGTTTTTGAACAATCGCTGGTGACGCCTAATGCCCGTTTTGACCAGTATCTGCGGGGCAATCAGACGATTCTTACCGCAGATGAAAAGGCCGGCTATGACTTGTTTAAGGCCGATTGCGCCTCTTGCCACTTCGGTCCCGCGCTGGGCGGTTTATCTTATGAAAAAATGGGTATCAAACAGGATTATTTCAAACGGCGCGGCGGCCAATTGGCGGAGGCCGATAATGGCCGGTTTAATGTCACTAAGCAGGAACAAGACCGGCATTTCTTCAAAGTCCCGGTATTGCGCAATATTGTGTTGACATACCCTTATTTCCACGATGGTTCGGCTGCCAGTCTTCCCGATGCGGTCAAAATCATGGGCGAAGTCCAATTGGGCAAAACCTACACTGATGCTGAAATTGGTGAAATTGTCGCTTTCTTGGCAACGCTGACTGGCGAGTATAAGGGAAAGCCGCTGACGTCGTTGACGGCTGAAGACATCAAATAAATGCCGCCAGAAAAGCGGCAGTGCGGCGCTGGTTAAAGATAACCGCCCCGCATTTTTATGCCGCCGTTGTTTGGGCCGGGCGTATTTGCGGCAAAGCGGATATAAGCAAACAATGGTGGCTATACTCAGACGCAACGGGCAATGCCCAAGTTATAGCCATAAACCGCAGGCTTTGGGAAAAACGGTTCTTTGAATAGCCAAGCCAACTTTCTCCCCTAACAGCCGCGACAAACAGCTACTAAAGCTAATACCATGCTGAAATCAATTTCTGGCATTCAGGCCGCCATGTACAAGTAAATCTTTCACAAAGTGATCTGGTTTCAGAGCGGAAGCAAGGGGTATGTCCGGTAGCGTCTTGCATGGCCCGTATTAGCGCCACTTCCGAAATTAGCCTGTCAGGGTTGTCAATGCCGATAAGGGTGGCTAACTCTTGGAGGCTGACAATAGTTAGCGGTCCGTCTTCTTCCCGTACGGAAATATAGCAAGCCAAGATCATTTCAAAATAGGCCGATTCCGCCGCCAGCCAATCGTCCAATGCTTTGCCGGGTTTGAACTCCCGTGCTAGCGCCTTGTAATAAGCCGCTTCTGAGATCCATAGCTGTCGGTTGATGGACTTTAATTGGTTATACATCATAGTCACCTGTCATCCGATAGCTTGCAGCGCGGCAATGTGTTTCTCCAAAGGCGGATGGCCCATCGCTCCGGGAAATAAATGGGCCAGTCATACCCATCACGGCTGACGCCACCGAAAGGATGCCAAGATTTAAACCGACGCCTTGGGCGTCTAAAATATCGCCTAAACCAAACAGGCTAAAGACTACGTTGATGACCAACATTATGGCGATATTGGCCGCCAGAAAAAGAACAATACGCAGCATAATTAAACCTACTGTATTAGGTAGTGGTAAACATTCAAATGCTTAAGTGACAGCGGAGTCAAAAAGCATGTTTTTTGATTCCAAAATATCATTACCCTTTTTACCACCACCCTGTATTAAAAGGGTGGATTTATAGTTAAGCATCCCCTGCTTATAGTCCCGCTCTGCGCTAAACCAGTCTTCAAGGTCATGTCCCGGCTCAAACCCCCGGCTTTCAGCCCTGAAATAGGCAATTTCGGCAATTTCCTCGTGGCAATTAGGCAATTCTGCCAAAACGCTTGGATCATTACGAATTGAACGTTCTTTGTTTCTTTTAAGGACTGCAATCATAGTCTAATTCTCTTTTGCATAACATCATTTACAACGTGGATAAAAAATGGTTAGGCGGCGGGGGCACTGCGATGCCGTTATTAAAGTACGCTGAAGTGATTTAAAAACAGTTGGCTATTGCTTGCCACGGGGAAAAATAGTGTTTGGGCATTATGAATATCAGATGAACAGAAACCTATCCGTATAAATACCTATAGGGCGTACAGGCAAGTAAACAGTTATGAATAAGTTTTTCAGTACAAAACAACTGCGTGTCCTTCACCTTCTGGGGCGCAAGTAAGGACAGGGAGTCGTAGCCCTAAAACTTTTGGTGGTGGTAGAAATGGTAATGAGATTTTGGAATCAAAAAAACATGCTTTTTGACTCCGCTGTCACTTAAGCATTTGAATGTTTCTCACTACCCTTATTAACGTGGGGCGGATAGGATGGCGATAGACAACTTGTTTGCGATGTCACGGACAAAAAGCTGATGATGCGTTTCGTCAGGCTGGTTGTGGGTTAGATGTTCAGATCATTAACGCAGGCAGTGCTTTTGTCTGGACTTTCCTTGTTATCCAGACCGACAAAAGCAGTCTTTTCGGGCGCGGCGCGGGGCGGTGCAGTAATGGCTTGGAGATTGGTTTGTCGGGTCGGATAACGGCGATTGTGGGGGCTATCCCGGTCATTTTGACAGGTTGGCAAAATGGCTGGTCGCCATGGGTGCAGAAGTTTTTTGTCACAATAATGTCACCGATTGTGCCAATCATTAAAACTATCAATACAACCGGTACTAATTGGGTGTCTTTCATAAGTGTCCCCCCGTTTTTTTAATGGGTAGCGGTAAACATTCAAATGCTTAAGTGACAGCGGAATCAAAAAACATGTTTTTTGATTCCAAACTATCATTACCCTTTTTACCACCACCTTTTTAAGGTCCGCCCAAAAAGCGGTAATGGCCAACCCCGCCCCTGACAACTAAAAAGCCCTTCTCTCCGTGGGCGCACACCGAGAGAAGGGGCTGGAGGTTTTCTGTAGCGACTTGGCAACCAAACAATTGGCCGTGCGGTTAAGTTAAACCGATGTCTATCATAAGGCGTGAAATGCGAGAAAAGTATCCGTACAAACACCTAGTTAGAGATTAGGGTGTGATTTGAAAGTTATCGCACAAGTCTGGTTGCATGCCGGGCAATTTGGTTTGGCAATGGGCGGATAAGCACATGCTCAAAATACGACTGCCCGTCCTTACTTGCGCCCCAGAGGGTGAAGGACGGGCAGTCGTTTTGTACCGAATAACTTAACTTATTGATAATTACTTATGCCTGATTCAGGTGCGTGATAGCGGGCGGGATATACAGATAATCGAGGTTGATAAAGGTGAAGAAACTAACCGTTAACCCAAAAACGAAAGCGGATGAGGCCGCTCGCCTGCACGCCCCGGATTTTTCCAATTAAGGTTATTTTTTGTCAAAAAAATAATGGTTGCCGTATTTGCCTTTCAGTGTCATGTTTTTTTCGCTTTTTTCCACGACGGTGTACAACTCTGTCCGGCTGCTGCCAATAATGGCGACTTTTAATTTTCCGTCTTCCACTTCGTAATCCACAGGGGCTTGGTCGAAATAAGCCCCCTCGCGTGGGATATGCGAGATTGTCAGTTTGCCGTCTTTAAATGCCCAAATGTCTTCCCTGCTGATAGATTGTTTGTCAGTTAGGGAATTCTTGCTGTATTGCAGTTTCCAGATGCCGTTCACTTCTTCTTTCGATTGCAACGGAACATCGGCATAAACAACGCTGCCGAATATTGATAGGCCTAACAAGATGAATGCTGGAGTTATTTTTTTCATTGTGGCTCTCCTGGTTTTTTTATTTTATTGAAGCATGGAGTCTACTGACAATCCGCGAAGAATTGAAGCATTATTAACTTGCCAAAAGCGGCGCAAGTAATGCTTAGGTTTAAGGCTTGGGTTTAAGGTTTCGGCAATCGGCGTGGCAAAGTGTTTTTTGCGTCACTTGCCGCAGGCATTGTTAAGGCTATGCTGGATATTGACCATTTCAAAAAAGTCAATGACACCTTCGGGCATCCTTTTGGCGACCGGGTCATCAAAGGCTTGGCGCAACTTTTACGCAAGCGGTTGCGTAAATCAGACATCATTGGCCGTTATGGCGGTGAAGAGTTCGTTGTTGCGATGCCCAATACCCAACAGGCTCAGGCGCTAAAAATTCTTGATGAATTGCGGGTCAGTTTTAGCCAGTTGTACTTTGAACCGGCACTGAGTGAATTCACTTGCACCTTTAGCTGCGGTGTAGCCACAACGCCGCCAATAGAAAGCGCCACCACCTTGGTCAATTTGGCCGATGATGCGCTTTATCGCGCCAAAAGCAGTGGCCGTAACCGGATTGAGGCGATCATTAACGGCGTCCGGCACGATTAATGGCGTCAGTTATCTTAGAACTTGTCCGGTATCCCTTAAAACAGTTGGTGGTGGGTGACAGGCTTGGGTGGGTTGGGGTTGATTAAGATGGGTCTTAGCCGTTTTTTGCGGCTTGTTGGGGCGCATTAGCGGACTCCCCCAACGTACCGCAGCCTTTTTATCCGTGTAATATCTGGAACAACTCGTCTTTCAGCGCCAGGCGTTGTTTTTTAAGGCTTTCCAGATAATCATCAGCAAGCACTTCAACTTCTATTTCAGCACGGTAAATGACCCGGCTCAGTTCGTCGTGTTCGTTCAACAATTTTAAAAAATGCGCATCGTTCATTTTGAGGTCATGGATACGGTCCTGAAACTCAGGGAACTCATGAACTAAGGTGTGTTTTTCGGTCAACATACGGGTATTTCCTTTAATGGCTTTATAGGGTAATTGTTATCATTCTTAGCCGCCGCATAAGCTATCGCGGGTGGAATTGCAATCAGATGCCAATAGCGCATCTAAACGCGGCATTGTCGATTGGCAACCGACAATTATATCGCGTAGCGGGGCTTTCGAAAAGCAATTAGCCTGCCTTGCAAAGTATTACAGCTGGCTGCAAGCCTAACGCATTAGCTTCGCGTACCGCTGTGTTTTGAGTTCTGTGGCCAGAACAAATGCCTTGGATAGCTTGATTATTTTCGGAAAAAGAGGTTGATGATAAGCGTTAGCACTATGCTGACTAAGATCATCGAAGTGATGGGGATGAACACAAAACTATGCTCATTTTGAATTTTAATGTCACCGGGCAACGTGCCGAACCAGTTGATGAGCCAAGGCGCATATTTTAGGGCCAAGCCAATTAACAGGGCTGAAATTCCTACTATCATCAATGTGTTGCTTATATTCATCCGGCTTCCTACATGCTGTTTTGTGGGGGCTTACCGCCTCATTGGGACAGCGCGGTTTTAATCATTGCGATATTGTGCACGGGCGTGGTGTTCCCGGTGTCGACCGTGATGGTTTCTTGTTGTTCCTGTGCCGATAACGCTTGCGCCGATTGCAATTGCCGTTGCAGAATCTCAAGGGTGGCTTCGGACGCATCGTTTTGCCGTTCGCCGACACGCTGACGCAAGGTTTGCTCAGAAGCCTGCACGGCAATGATGACAAAACGCACGCCACAGCCATTTGCCAGTTGCCTGAATAATTCGCGTTGTGCCGACTTTAGGCATGCCGCATCGACGATGACTGAAAAACCGGCCTCAATAATAATTTTTGCCAGTCCGGCAAGGTGTTGATACGTTTTTTGTCCGGCCTCTTGCGTATAGATGCTGCCGTCAGTCCGGTCTTGCGCTTGATAGCCGAACAGGCGTTTACGCTCGATATCCGAACGTATTTGTAGCGCACCGGTTTGTTCGGCCAACTTGCCCGCCAGAAAGGATTTGCCGGAGCCTGAAAAACCGTGGGTGATCATCAGCACCGGTCGGGTGTTTTGGGTGAAACGTTCGGCAAGATCGGCATAAACGGCGTATTCGTCACGCGCCTGTTGGATGCTTCCGTCATCTTGTTGTTGAAGCATCCGCAGCAAAGCCAGCTTGGCGCGCACCAATGCCCGATAAACCAGGTAATAACGCAACAGGCCCAGTCCGGCATAATCGCCGGTCAGTTGCAAATACCGGTTAAGCACCCGATAGGCATAAGCGTCATAACCAAAATGCAGCAGGTCAACCATCAGGAAAGCGATTTCGTTGATGACATCTATCCAACGCAGTTCGGCGTTGAATTCGATGCAGTCAAACAAGGTGACTTTGCCATTAATCAGCGTGATGTTGTTAAGGTGCAAATCGCCATGGCATTCGCGGACATGGCCTTGTTGCTTACGCGCCTGCATCAAAGTGGATTTTTGCCGCCCTTCGGTGTCGCCCCAAGCTTGGATGCGCAAAAGCTGTTGCAGCAGGGGTTCGCTGTTAAGCAAAGGGCGGATGCAGGCGAAATTTTCATCGGACCAGTGGCGGATTGAGGTGCTATCGCCATACTCGGAATCTTCGCTTGCTTTAGCGCAGATGCCATGAAAATCAGCAAGGGTTTGCGCCAGTTGGTCAATCTCATCGCTGCCCAACTGGCCGGATCTGGCACGCTCGCTGAGTAATTGTCCGGCGGCGAACTGGCGCATCTTAAGCGCGTATTCGATAGCTTCCCCAGCTTCCCCACCCAGTTTTGGATGTTCCGCAGTCCCTGTTATCGGCACGATGTCAAGGTACAAATCTGGCGCGAAGCGGCGGTTAAGCCTGAGTTCTTCGCGGCAGAAAAAAAGCCGCTGCGCCAAGCTGGAAAAATCCAGGAAGGCGAATTGGAGCGGTTTTTTTATTTTGTAAACCGTTTGGCCGGTCAACAATACCCAGGAAATATGCGTTTCAACAAGCCGGATTTCGTCAGTTTTGTGGGGATAAGCGTCCGGCTTGCACAACGCTTGAATCAACGGTGGGTAATGGGCAAGGCCAGTGTTTTTGGGTATGTTGCTCATGGTTTTGGCGTCCAAGTTGTTAGTAGGGGCTGCCTCTGGCCGCGATTGTCAAGGCTAGGGGGGCTTAATAATGCCCCGGCATCAACTGATCACATCAGTGCGGTAACGGTAAATCTTGAGTGTATCGGACCAGTAATCGGCGGGTAGCCCCGCTTTTTGTTTTAAATGCCGCAAAAATTGTTCAGGTTCGGGCAGTGATTCCCATACCGAAGGCAAAAACGTCCCGTGCCGGTGGCCCTCTTCCAAAATCAGGCCGTCTATGCCCGGTTGCAATTGGGCCAACAAATTCTGTTCAGAGCTGAACGACACGGGTTCGGCGGGTGTGAGTATGGACAGATGGATGTCCAGCCCGTCCAGTTCACCGGCTTGCAGCGGTGGAAACCGTGGGTCGTTAAAAGCGGCTGAATAGGCATTTTTGGCTATGTCTTCCGCCAATGGCCTGAGCGCTTCCAGCATACCGATACAGCCGCGCAGCTGATGGTCTTTTTCTAAGGTCACAAAAGTCGCCCGCAACTCTGCCAATTCAGCGGGAAAATCAGCCAGATTAATTGCCAATGGTTTGCCCGTTTGCAAGCCATGCCTAATGGAACGTTTTGCTATCGCCAGCAGCTGTTGCCGGTGTCCGTTATTCAATGACATAAGCACCGTACCCTACCACCCTGCTTTTATCGCCCGCCGTATCGCCGGAGTTGCGTAAGTCGATGGTCTTAATGGTGAGTGATTTTTCCCGCGCCACTTTTAACAAGCCACTGACCGGAACTTTGCCGCAGGCGGAGCCAATGGCGAGCTGGTCATATTGCAGGTTTTCTATCAGTTGGCTGGTTGCCTTGTCCAACTCTTGCGCCGTTGCATAATCGTGGTAATGGCTAAGATCGGAGCTGATGACAATCAGCGTTTCAGCACCGCCCCAGAGCATGTCAAGCACTTGCCCTACCTGTTCCGGCGTGGCCTCGCCTGCGACTATCGGGACGATTTTGAAATCATCCAGCATTTCTTGCAAAAATGGCAAATGTACCTCCACGCTGTGTTCTTGCTTATGTGCCTGTTCGAGGTAATCGACAAACGGCAACTGTGCGATGGTTTCTACGGCGGCCTGATCGACAAGGATTGCGCCTAGCGGGGTGAGGAAATTTTTTGCCTTGCTCACCGCCAGCCCCTTGAAGGCGATCCGATGGGAAGGACCGATAAGGACAACCCTGGTTATCAGGTCATTGGCTTTTTTTAACCGGATATAGGCCGATGCCGCAACCGGCCCGGAATAAATGTAGCCCGCATGGGGGACAATAATGGCTTTAGGAACTTTTGCCGCTGTTTCTGCATCATTCAGATACTGATCCAGCATGGCGTGGAGTTGTTTCGGGTCGGCCGGGTAAAAAGTGCCGGCTACAGCAGGTAGTCTGTTCATAAGTATCTCCTCTTATATCCCGATGAAAAATCACACTGTAAAATATTCTCTTATCAGAATACGCTGTTTTTAGCAAGCTTATAAATAGTTTTCAGGAGCGCCGCAATGACTGACTTTATCGCCCACGACACCGTAAAAACCCGCTATTGGCATAGGCTGGACGATGGCCGCATCCAATGCGACCTGTGTCCGAGATTTTGCAAATTGCATGAAAACCAGCGTGGCCTATGCTTTGTCAGACAAAATATCGACGGGCAAGTTGTCATGACGAGTTATGGCCGCTCCAGCGGTTTTGCCATTGACCCCATCGAAAAAAAACCGCTCAACCACTTTTTGCCCGGCACGCCTGTTTTCTCTTTTGGCACCGCAGGTTGCAATTTGGCTTGCAAGTTTTGCCAAAACTGGGACATCAGCAAATCACGGGAAATGGATACGCTGATGAGCCAGGCATCGCCCGATGCCATAGCCGAAGCGGCGTTGGGCTATGGTTGTGATAGCGTGGCTTATACCTACAATGATCCAGTGGTGTTCCATGAATATGCCATCGACACGGCAATAGTATGTAGACAGTTGGGCATAAAATCAGTTGCAGTATCAGCGGGTTATGTTTGTGCTGCGCCTAGGGCCGAGTTTTACCAATGGATGGACGCAGCCAACATCGACCTCAAAGCCTTCACCGAAGATTTTTACCACAAGATCACCGGCAGCCATTTGCAGCCTGTGTTAGAAACACTGCAATATATCAAGCAGGAAACCACAGTGTGGCTAGAACTGACCACGCTCATCATCCCCGGTGAAAATGATTCGGAAGCGGAACTGGAAGCCATGACCCAATGGGTGGTCGAAAATCTGGGGCCGGATGTGCCAATGCACTTCACCGCGTTCCATCCTGACTGGAAAATGCTCGACAAGCCGCCCACGCCCATTTCATCCTTGTTGCAGGCTCGGCAAATCGCGTTAAAAAACGGTGTGCATTATGCCTATGTGGGCAACGTCCATGACAAATCCGCAAGCAGCACCTACTGCCACGGCTGCGGCAAGCTATTGATAGGCCGTGACTGGTATGAACTGTCCGAATGGAATCTGGATGAACAAAATTGTTGCCGTTTTTGTGGGCTGCGTTGCGCCGGTGTTTTTAATAAAAAACCGGGCCACTGGGGGGCGAAACGGCAAGCGGTTGCCATGCGTTGATGGGCTTTTGTTACGGCACAAGGCATCCACGAAAATCACGAAAAAATGTAGGTTGGGGTGAGTGTGCTAACCCCAACTTAACCTACAAGTTTTTTTAATGGCGCGGCAACCGGTTAATGGCCCGGAAACTCACTAATTTTTGCCGCTGTTCATCCCATAAATTCAGCCAAAGCGACTTAAGGCTTTTGCGGATAGTCAGCGCTGGCACAGTTTGCAAGGCGGGCACTTCGTTAAGGCAACGTTGCAAATTGTAGTTGGGGATATTGGCCCGGACGTGGTGGATATGATGCAGGCCGATATTACCGACTAGCCATTGCAGCACTTTAGGCAATTTATAATACGAGCTGCCTTCCATCCCCGAACGGGTCAAATCCCAGCTTTCATGACGTGCCCAATAAACATCTTCGTACTGATGCTGGACGTAAAACATCCACATGCCGGTGGTGGCCGCAATCCAAAGGACTGGCAATTGGATCAGCAGATAATTTTTTAAGCCCAAGGTCAGACTCATCACAATTATTAGGCCAATAATGGCGGCATTGGTCAGCACCACGCTGCGGCGCTCACGTTTCCCCGCCCCTGCGCTTGAAAACCGATTGATTATCACAAACAAAAACAGCGGGACGATGCTGAATAACACGAGCGGGTTGCGGAACAAGCGATAGGCAAGGCGTTTTAATCTTGAGGCCGCCAGATATTCTGCCACGGTCAATGTCCAGACATCGCCCATGCCACGGCGATCCAGATCACCGGCAGCGGAATGATGGATAACGTGGGTGCGCTGCCAGTCTTCAAACGGCGTAAAAACCATTATCCCAGTGATATAACCCAGCACCCGGTTAGCCCTGCGGGACGGAAAAAAAGCGCCGTGTGTGCAGTCATGAAAAAAAATAAAAATGCGCACCAACAGCCCGGCCGCCGGTATTGACAATAACAGCGTCAGCCAATACGGATAACCCTGTAACATTAAATAAATCATCAAGGCCCAAAGGCCAAGGTACGGAATAAGCGTGTTTGATAGTTGCCAGAAAGCTTTCTGGTAATCGGGCCGGGCGTATTTCGCCACCGCCTGTATTAACTCTTCCCTAGCTGTTTGTACGGTTGCGAATGCAAAATCGGTGGCTGATGACGGATCAGGGCAAGCAATTTGTTGCGACATGGATAACTCTTTAAAAAATGATATAAAAATGAAAATGACTGTTCTTTTCAGCAGGGGACACCCAGATGATGCAGGCTTAAGAAGCTGAAAGGTAAAAACAAAAGCCTAACGTTTGCCGTTTGAGGCAAGCAAGCAAGTTTCAGGGTAGGCGGTGGAAATGACAGAGGCGGGCAGGAAAAAACGATGATTCAGGCGATGCTCTAATTCTTTAAACTGACCTGTTAGGTTAGTGGTCACTGAGCAGAAAAAATTATCTGCAAATTGCAATAACTGATTGACTAGATGTTAATCCAGGGCGAAAAGTTCCGTAGTGATAAAACTAATGGCGTATCACCAAAACCCGCCCAGGCTCTCTTAACCCGCTGTAGATAGGGCGGGGGGCGGTTGTGCGTTTTTGCAACGCCAGTTTGTCGGAATCAAGTCGAAACAATGACATCCACGCATTAGATTGACTATAAGCCATTTCCGATGACTACAACGACAAACTCAACGCCTTAAAAGAAGAGCTGGAAGAAAGCTACCAAGCCGAAAAACAAAAACAATTGCCGGATTACCCGATTTTTATGGCGATTTCTGAAAATATTGGTTATGACGCAACAGGCAGAAACTCAGATAGATTATTAACCCGTGTTGAAACGGTCGATGAAAAAGGCGAAAAGCTAATTATAGAAACGGTTGAAAATGATCTTTTTGCACTTGAATTACGCAAACGCAAGCAGTTAGAAAGTGACAAGGAAGTTGAAATAACTTTTAGTGAAACCATCTTGCCCGACACGGGCATAGTGAGTGAACTTAAGCGGTTTATTGCCCACATGATGAGCGGGATAATTTTTCCGGCTAAATTACATGTTTAACAATCCATGTTAAACATGTAATTTAGCTGATTTAAAGGATTGCCCACATTCAAGTTTTCATAATATGTTGGAAAAACAAGGGCGGGGATTTTTGATACAACAGTTTAAAAAATATTCTGAGTATAAAAATTTATATTTGGATGAAGACCTGTAAAAAAACATGTTTTTTTACTCCGACATTGCCAACCACATCAGCACCCTACGCGCCAAAGCCTTGCAACACCAAGCCGCCGCCGAATCGGAACAAGCCAAACAGCAAATTGAACGTTTTGTTATGCTGCCAAACAATACGCAAATGCTAAATTAGCACTGAACAAAAATACTAAGCCAAACATAAAACTCATCTAAATTCATTAACCTATTACGGTATCATTTATCCAGATCAATTAAAATTCCGCCAGTACCTGTTATTTTATATTCAAGTTCATGGATCAAATCGTGATTCTTAACCTCGAATGGCTTTATCTCCTGACTCAGTATGTCTTCCCAACGTTTGTGCAGTGCAGTCCTCAAGTTTGCATAGAGTTCCTGCGAACACAGAAATCCTGGATCTCGATAGACTTCAATCCACACAAGCAAATCGTTTCTTGTAGCAGGGTGCGTACCCACTAAATTTAGAGTAACAAAAAGCACTGAGTTAATAGAACTATAGCGATCTCTTCTGAATGTTTCAGCCAAGATCCAATTAATTCGACTTGGATCTACTGCTGTATTCTTGTCGTTAACTAGAATCAGAAGACCGTGCGCAGATTCCACCTTCAACTCTATTTTTGTTTCGCGAATTTGCTTATTCGCTTTTTTCATTGCACCGCTGATTGGTTTGCGGTAAAGCTCTGCTATTTCTTTAGTGCAGGCCTGTGACAGCTCATCAGTAGTCATCCTACGAGTTCCAAATACCACTATCTTGGATTCTGCTAAATATTTGCGAATTATTAACCCAGTTTTTTCTTGAATATATTTATCGGTGCTTTTGTCTTCCGAGAGACACTTTAGCTCAGCGACAACATTGTATTTCTCAAACCAATAATCTGCATTATCAAAGGATGGTGACCCTTGAAACAATTCGCTGACTTTGATTCCGCCAACGGATTTAACACAGACATCGAATTCAGCTTCTGTATCGATATGTACGTTCATCTTCAAGCATAACAGATGATTTTAGGGGACTAAGCCTTTAGCCGTTAACCTGAATGCCATATTTTTCAAACAGGCTGTAAAGCGTTGGCCGTGTCACGCCAAGCAGTTTGGCGGCGTTGGAGATGTTGTTGTGGGAAACGACCAGCGCCCTTTTTATGGCCGCTGTTTCGGCGCTTTCCCGGACAGCTTTCAGGTTGAATGGCATCGCGCTGTCGGTCTGTCGCCGCAGCTCCAGATCCCCGTCCGAAATAAAAGCGTCCTCAGTCATTATGACGGCGCGGTTGATTTTATTTTCAAGTTCGCGGATGTTGCCTGGCCACGCGTAATTCTCAATGGCGGCGATGGCGGCGTCGCTAAAGCCTTTTATTTGTTTGTTGTGCACTGTGCAAAAGCGTTTTAATAAGGCGGTGGCGATAATTATCGCGTCGCCGTCCCGCTCCCTTAGCGGTGGTATGTTGATGGTTATTTCACTGATCCGGTAATACAAGTCCCCCCTGAATTTGCCCTCGTCAATGAGTGTTTGCAGGTCTTGGTGGGTCGCGCAGATAATGCGCACGTCAATGGGTATCCCCTGCCTTCCGCCTAGACGCTCAACGACCCTTTCCTGAAGAAAGCGTAGCAGTTTGGATTGCAGGGCAAAGGGCAGGTCGCCGATTTCGTCCAGAAAAAAAGTGCCTTTATCGGCGTATTCAATTTTGCCTTTGGTTTGTTGGGAAGCGCCCGTAAACGCGCCTTTCTCATAACCGAACAGCTCGCTTTCGAGCAGATTTTCCGGAATGGCGGCGCAGTTCACCGCAACAAAAGGCTTGCCGGAACGGCCGCTTAAGCCGTGCAGGGCTTTTGCCAGCACTTCTTTGCCAGTGCCGCTTTCACCTAGCAATAAGGTAGTGGCATTGGTCGGCGCGATTTTTTCTATCATGCGGGAAAGGTCCAGCATTTTTTTGCAGGCTGTGATAATGCCGGACAAAGGTTCAGGATTGGCTTGTTGCAAGCTTGAATAGGCTTTTTGCAACTCATTGAGTTGGAAAGCCCGTTCTATAATCAGCGTCAACACATCACTGTCAATGGGTTTTTGATAAAAATCATAAGCGCCCATAGCCACGGCCTTAATGGCATTGTCACGGTCATCATTGCCTGTGACGATAATGACTTTAGTGCTGGGGGCCAGTTGCAGGATTTCCTTGAGGGTCTCAAACCCTTCGCTCGCGTTGGCCGGGTCTGGCGGCAAGCCCAAATCTAGTGTCACTACGGAGGGCATGTGGCGCCTTAACGCCGTGATGGCGTCGGCCCGGTTACCGGCAATGATGGTCTGGTAGGCGTTAAAACTCCATTTTAGTTGCTTTTGCAAGCCTGGGTCATCTTCGACAATGAGTAAAATTCTTTTATTGTCCACTGTCATTTGCCTGTTGTGCGGTTTAAGTGTGGCGCTCTGCTCTGTAAAGCCAAGCCGTTAATGGGCCAATAGCCATTGCTCCAACATAACTAATAGCCAAATCATCACGCCGTAATAAGACGCGTGGCCGGACTGATGTGCCTGAAGCAGGTTTTTAATATAAGTGGGGTTTAAGAAGCCACGGTTTGCCATGCCTTGCAAATTAGCTTCGGCAAAGTCTTTTAAGTTTTTATCGGCTGCCATCCAAACGCCAAATGGCAAGCCAAAGCCTTGTTTGCTTTTTGCCAGTGTCGCGTCTGGCAGGAAGCCTTTCATGCCTTCACGATAAAATGACCGCAATCCAAAGCCGCGCATCAACAAGTCAGAGGGGATGGTTGCCGCGAAGTCCACCAGATTTTCTTGCAACATGGGGTAACGCACGTCAACCCCGGCCAGTTCACACATGCGGTTGACTTTGCGCAAATCGTTATCGGCTAGGGTGAATTTGTTGTCTAAAAACAGCATCCGTTTGACCAAATCATTGCTGTCCGTACGCAGGTAGGTGTTATGTAGGTTTTGTGATGGCAGGTGGGGGTTGACTTGCCGTAGGAAGCTTTCGGAAAAGATCTCTGCTAAGGGTGAGCGATGCAGGAAATTATAGGTTTCCAAGCGTTCGGGCATCGGGATGTTGGCTTGGTCGATGTAGCTTTTGACTTTTCTGAGCGGTGGCAGGCTAGCGGCTAACGGTTCCAAAAGCGACTTGGCAAAACTTGGGATATGGCGATAAAAATCGAATACTTTTTGCTTGGCATAGCGGGCATTGCCGGCAAAAATCTCATCGCCGCCATCGCCGGCCAATAGTTGGGTGATGCCCTGTTCTTTGGCAAACTTGGCGCAGTAATAGGCGGGAATGGCGGAGGCATTGCCAAACGGCTCGTCGTAGGTTTTTGCAATTAACGGGATCGCCCGTAGGACATCGGCGGGGGTGACATAATATTCGTGCAGCTTGACGTTAAAATGCTTGGCGGTTATCCGCGCGTATTCCATTTCATCGTAACCGTCGGCGTCAAAGCCTATGGAGAACGCATCAATCGGGTGCGGCATCAGTTTTTGGAGCTTGCCAACCACCGTGCTGCTATCAAGCCCGCCACTTAAAAACGCGCCGGTGTGTTGGTCTGGTTGGCAGGCTGCGGTGGCTTGTTCGAGTTCGGCGTGTAATTGGGCGAGCAAGGCCTTTTTGGGTAAGGCGCTGTCGTGATAAGGCCGTTGCCAATAAAAGCGGCGGTCAATTTGCCCGTTGCTGATTTCCAAACATTCGGCGGGTTGAAGTTTGGCAATGCCATGATAAATGGTTTCCGGGCTGGGGATGACTTGGGCGTACAGGTAATTGAAAATAGCCTGCGGGTCAATGGCCACTTTAACATCGGGACGGGCCGCAATTTGGTCAAGCTGGCTACCAAAAATCAGTTGCCCGTTTTGCCAGTAGAAGGCCAATGGCCGAATGCCGAGGCGGTCAACGGCCAGCAACGCGTAGTGGTTTTCAGGTTGTATCAGACAGCAGGCAAAAGGGCCGCTGATTTTATCCAGCACGGCGCGGCCATCATGCAAAAAACCCTGGGCAAGTGCATGGGCGTCACCCTGTTGTTTAGCCAGTGCCGCCAGTGCGCTATCTTGCCATTGCGGTGTGCCGTCAATAATTGCAAGTATTTGTTCAGATTGATAAATGGCAGGGGCGGCATTAATGCCGTGACCGCCCAGTTCGGCACTTTTGTGACGGCAAACAACATGGGGGGAAGCCGCTGTCAGGCATTTGGAAGCGTTGCGTTGGCTGTCAATCATGCCGGGTGATGGCGCTGATTTTGAGACCGAAAACCAGCCGTAAATTGAGCTCATAGGATTGTTCCTGGCATTGTGCTTGAAAACTTGATAAAGAGGGTGGGGCTGTTTTGTTAAGATAACCTTAGCCGTGGTGCATGGCCGCCGTTACACTCCGTTATAATTTGGTTTTGACTCGCTGGTAAATGTCTTCCACCGTTTTGTCGGTATCCGCTAAAATTATTTCCAGTTCAGCCAGTTTTTGCGCTACAAAAAGCGGGTCTTTTAGGCTGTTGGTGTTGATATAAACATTTAACGCCGCGCTTTTTAAACCGCCGTAAGCCGCCATAACCGCTACGCCTGCATCGCTAATCACGCCCAGGCTACCTTTCTCTGCGGCGATTTTGCTTAATTCGATTGCCTCCTTGCAGGCGCGTGCGCAGGCTAGCGGCACTTCTGTCGCGTCTTGCAACACTAATTGTATTGCCGCACTGCGGTTGGTTTTTTCTGCATCGGTTTCTTTAGGTAAGCCATAAGCCGACATGACCCGGTCGAATACGTCCATATCGGCCTTAATCAAGGCGGTTAATTTTTCCCGCAGCACTTCCGATTTTTCCAGCAAATCCTGCATGTCCGCTTCAACTTCAGCGTATTTGGGTTTGCCGATGGTCAGGTTGCAGACCATGCTGACCAAAGCGGCCGCTTGTGCACCCATAAGCGCTGCTGCACTGCCCCCACCAGGTGTGGCGGCTTTACTGGCTAATTCATTAAGAAAAGTTTGGACGGGTTGATCTTTTAATTCACTCATTTTTTTATTTTCGGTCAGTACGGTGTGTAACTAAAATAAGGCTGTCAGGCGGACTAATCTTGCTTATTCGTGTCGCCAAAGGGTCGTGCCGTTGGGGGCATCTTCCAATATTACGCCTAAGGCTTTTAAGTCATCGCGGATTTTATCGGCCAGCGCCCAGTCCTTAGATTTTTTTGCGTCGATCCGTGCCTGTATTTGTTGTTCCACATCGATGCCTTGCGAGTCGCCTTGTAAGAATTCATTGGCGTCATTTTGTAAGAGGCCCAGCAGGCCGCCTAGATATTTTAAGGTGGCGGCTAAGTTAGCGGCGGTTTCGTGGCCGCTTTCTTTGGCTTTGTTCAGTTCCCTTGCCAGATCAAACAAGACGGATAAGGCGACCGGCGTGTTGAAATCATCGTCCATCGCTTGTTTAAAGCGGTTTTCATAGTCCGTGTCTTTGGTTACATCGGTTATTTCAATACCACGCAACGCCGTGTAAAGTCGGGTCAAAGCTGTTCCGGCGTCATTTAATTGTTCATCGGAATAATTCAGCGGGCTGCGGTAATGGCTGGATAGGATAAAGAAACGGATAATTTCAGGCCGGTACTGTTTCAAGACTTCGCGCACGGTAAAGAAATTGCCTAACGACTTGGACATTTTTTCTTCATTGACGCGGACAAAGCCATTGTGCATCCAAAAATTGACAAATTTTTCGCCAGTGGCGCCTTCGGACTGGGCGATTTCATTTTCATGGTGCGGAAACTGCAAATCCATGCCGCCGCCGTGGATGTCGAAATGGTTACCTAAGCAGCAGGTGGACATTGCCGAACATTCGATATGCCAGCCCGGACGGCCCAGACCCCACGGCGATTTCCAGGCGGGTTCATTGGCTTTGGCCATTTTCCAAAGCACAAAGTCCAAGGGGTTTTGTTTGGCGGTATCGACATCAACCCGCTCGCCCGCTTGTAAGTCGTCCAAGTTTTTGCCCGATAACTGCCCATAAGTTTTAAACTTGCTGACGGAATAGAACACATCGCCATTGCCGCCAATATACGCCAGCCCTTTGGTGATTAACGCTTCAATCATGGCAATGATGTCGGCAATGGCTTGCGTCGCCCTAGGTTCCCTATCGGGCGGTAATACAGCCAGGGCGCGTTCGTCTTCGTGCATTGCGGTGATGAAGCGCTCAGTCAATGCGCCAAATTCTTCCCCGTTTTCATGGGCGCGTTGGATGATTTTGTCGTCAATGTCGGTGATGTTGCGGACATACGTCAAATCATAGCCGGAATGGCGCAAGTGACGCGCAACAGTGTCGAACACGACCATGACGCGGGCATGACCGATATGGCAATAGTCATAAACCGTCATGCCACAGACATACATGCCTACTTTACCTGCGACACGCGGCTGGAACAGTTCTTTTTTTCGGGTCAGGGTGTTATATATTTTCAGCATACAGATTGAGGTAAACAAGGCCGTTTGGCAAAAATGGCTACAATTTACCAAGCACATACTTCTCTTTCAAGATAAAAACACCTAGAATCCCCCGTTTGCATCAATCACAAGGAACACTCTATGCGTATAACACTGCTTGCCCTGATGCTGTTTTTAACTACAACACTTTCTTTTGCAAAGGAAAATAAAATGTCTGATTCATCAACAAAAGTTAAATTAACAACCTCTTTGGGGGCTATCACAATTCAATTGAACGCTGAAAAAGCGCCGATTTCAGCGGCAAATTTTTTGACCTATGTTAACGAAGGTTTTTATAACGGCACGATTTTTCATCGGGTTATCCCAGGTTTTATGGCTCAAGGCGGTGGTTTTGACGCATCGTTTACCCAAAAAGCCGTGCATGCCCCTATCAAGAATGAGGCGGACAATGGTTTACTGAACAAACGCGGCACACTCGCAATGGCGCGTACTAACGTGGTCGATTCGGCAACTGCGCAATTCTTCATCAATTATAAGGACAACGGTTTCCTGAACTATACCAGCCCGACGTCAAGCGGCTGGGGTTATGCGGTGTTTGGTGAAGTGATCGAAGGGATGGAAGTGGTTGATGCGATGGCGCAGCAGCCAACAGGAAATCGTGGAGGTCACCAGGATGTGCCTAAAACTGACATCATCATCGAAAAAGCTGAAGTCATAGAGTAAGGGTTAAGCTAAGCGTTTTTTAGGAGTGCAAAACACTGTTTTTGTACTCCGTCCCTGTTAATTTTAAGTTGGCCGCCTCACCCTAATTAATTCGGTAGGCCGGCGCAACGGGCAGAAGCTTTCAGATGGATAACGATATCCTGTTTATTTCTGATTTACATCTTTCCTTGGATAAGCCTGAAATCACCCGCCGATTTCTTGATTTTTTGAAGAACCGGGCGCCTAAAGCCGTTGCCGTTTACATTTTGGGCGACCTGTTCGATGCCTGGATAGGCGATGATGATTTTACGCCGCCTAACAACACGGTACGCAAGCAACTCAAGAAGCTTACTGATTCTGGGACGGCTGTCTATTTGCAGCCAGGCAACCGTGACTTTTTGTTGGGCAAGCGGTTTTGTGCGGAAACGGGTGTCATATTGCTTGATGATTATGCCGTCATTGCTTTGCAAGGGACTCCCACCTTGCTCACGCATGGTGATTTGCTCTGCACTGATGATCTGCTGTATCAAGCGTTCCGCGTTAAGTCGCATACCCAAGTTTGGCGGGACAATGTGCTTGCCAAACCCTTGCTGTTACGGTTGCTGGCCGCCCGCTGGTACCGTCTCCGTAGTCATTTTCATAAGCGTAAAAAATCCCAGGCTATTATGGATGTCAATCAGGACACTGTGCTTAGCGTAATGGGCGATTATGCCTGTGTCCGGCTTATTCATGGCCACACGCATCGGCCCGCTGTGCATGACTTTGAGGTAAGTGGCATGCCAGCGCAACGTTTCGTGCTTGCTGCATGGGATAAGGATGCCGGCCAAATCTTATGCTGGAATGATGCAGGCTATCAAATTGAAGTTATTTAGGAAACAACAGGCTAAACCCATAAGGGCAATGCCTAGCAAGCTCGGCAACTACCCACTAGGTTTTTCCCGCTTTATTAAAAGTTGACTTTTTGGGCAAAATCATTAAATCTAGGCACTTGGCGTGAAAAATTCCTGGCGCACGAGGGGATCTAGAATTCAGCCAAAAACTAATATTAGTCTAAAAAACATAATCAATATTTTGTTGTACAACAGAATATCAGGAGAAATATATTATGAAGAAGCCTTTAAAAAGTTGGCTGCTTGCTTCAAGTGTAGCTGCTTTATTAGCCGCACCAGCAATTTCAACTGCTAACAGCGGTGTTGAAAAATTGACTCAAAACCCAGCTAACTGGGCAACTTGGGGCGGTGATTATGCGGGTACCCGTTACAGCGAACTGAATGAAATCAACATTAGCAACGTAAAAAATCTGCAACCCGCATGGTCTTTCTCCACAGGCGTGTTACGTGGTCATGAAGGCGGCCCATTGGTTGTTGATGATGTTCTGTATATCCACACACCTTTTCCAAACACTGTTTACGCAATTGACCAAAAAACCCAATCTGTCATTTGGGAATTTACCCCAACCCAAGATGCGGATGTGACCATCCCTGTTATGTGTTGCGACACTGTCAACCGTGGTTTGGCTTACGGTGAGGGCAAAATCTTCCTGCAACAATCTAACACTGTCTTGACCGCTTTAGACGCTAAAACTGGCAAACGTGTATGGAGTGTCCAAAACGGCGATCCTAAACTGGGCATGACTAACACTAACGCACCGTTAGTGGTTAAAGACACTGTATTAACGGGTATTTCTGGTGGTGAGTTTGGTGTTCGTGGTTTCTTGGCCGCTTATGACATCAATACCGGCAAATTAAGATGGAAAGGCTACAGCATCGGCCCAGACAAAGACACACTGATTGACCCTAAGAAAACAACTACTTGGGAAAATGGCAAAGTCACTCCAGTAGGTGCCGATTCAAGTCTTAAAACTTGGGAAGGTGACCAATGGAAAATCGGCGGTGGCACAACTTGGGGCTGGACTAGCTACGACCCTAAATTAAACTTGATCTATTACGGATCAGGCAACCCATCCACATGGAACCCAGTACAGCGGCCAGGCGACAACAAATGGTCTATGTCATTGTGGGCGCGTGACGCCGACACTGGAGCGGTTAAATGGGTCTACCAAATGACGCCACATGATGAGTGGGACTTTGACGGTATCAACGAAACTGTTTTGGTCGATCAAGAAGTTAAAGGCAAAATGCACAAAACCATCGTGCATTTTGACCGTAACGGTTTCGGCTATACATTGGACCGTGAAACAGGCGAATTGCTTGTTGCTGAGAAATTCGACAAATCAGTCAACTGGGCAACCCATGTTGATATGAACTCAGGCCGTCCACAAGTTGTGTCCAAATACAGTACCGAGCAAAATGGCGAAGACGTAAATACCAAAGGTGTTTGCCCTGCTGCGTTAGGTTCTAAAAACCAACAACCGGTTTCTTACTCTCCACAAACCGGCTTGTTCTACATCTCTGGCAACCACCTGTGTATGGACTATGAACCATTTGAAGTGTCATATACAGCGGGCCAGCCTTATGTAGGCGCCACTTTGACCATGATGCCTGCCGGCGCTGATGTCCTGACCGGAAAACCAGATAACACAACTAATCTGGGACAATTTACCGCTTATGACGCTAAAACCGGCAAAATTGCTTGGTCGAACAAAGAGCAATTCTCTGTTTGGTCTGGCTCTCTTGCTACAGCAGGCGGCGTTGTTTTCTACGGTACGCTGGAAGGGTATCTAAAAGCTGTTGATGCTAAAACCGGTAAAGAATTGTACAGATTTAAAACCCCATCAGGGATCATCGGCAACGTCAACACTTGGACATATAACGGCAAGCAATATGTTGGCGTATTATCAGGTATCGGTGGCTGGGCAGGTATTGGTATTGCCGCTGGCTTAGATGATGGCACAGATGCTTCTGGATCAGAAGGTCTAGGTGCAGTTGGTGCATACAGAAGCTTGAACTCGTACACTAAATTAGGTGGTACGTTGACTGTATTCGCATTGCCTAATTAATCGCCCTGTTTTTTTAGGTTGATTGGTAAGCCCTGGTTGAATTTTTCAACCAGGGCTTTTTTTTGAGTATGGATTTATATCAGCTTAAATGACACGGATGGAAAACAAGCTGTAAATCATTATTCCCATAATCGCGTTGTAAATGGCAAGTGCTTTTAAATAACTGGGCCATGCCCCACCTTTTTCCTCCAACATAAAATCGCTGTTAATCGCCCCTTTTTTTATGTGCAGCTTTTTCGGCTACTGTAGCGACCGCTGATAATGAAGGGCAACGCCCGTTTATTCAGACCTTAGATGGGCGAACCGTTGTTAAACTCAATGCCGAAACACAACACGCCTCAGGCATTGAAACAACAACACTGATCCAAGCACAACACACCCTATGCCGTCGGTTGTAAGGCTAAAAATTAGCTATAAACGGGAAACCTTGCGCAAAGGTTACCAACCCGTTCCCGAACTGCGGTGATAATATTTTCATCATCGATGTTCTCCATAACGTCGCACATCATGTGCGCGATTTCGGTCACTTCGGCTTCTTTAAAGCCACGGGTAGTGGGCGCGGGGGTGCCGACACGTATACCGCTGGTGACGAATGGCGATTGCGGATCGTTTGGCACTGCGTTTTTATTGACGGTGATATGGGCGCGCCCCAAGGCGGCGTCGGCAGCTTTGCCAGTGATGCCTTTGGAAACTAGGGAAACCAACATCAGATGATTGTCTGTGCCGCCGGAAACGACATCAAAACCACGTGCGATGAAAGCGGTCGCCATTGCTTGGGCATTTTTAATGACTTGTTGCTGGTACGTTTTAAATTCCGGTTCCATTGCCTCTTTGAAAGCCACGGCTTTGGCGGCAATAACGTGCATAGATGGGCCGCCCTGAATGCCAGGAAAAATGTTCGAGTCAATTTTTTTCTCTAAATCCGGGTTGCTACGGCACAGGATCAGCCCGCCCCTTGGACCGCGCAAGGATTTGTGTGTGGTGCTGGTGACAACATCAGCAAACGGGACAGGGTTGGGGTATAAACCGGCGGCAACCAAGCCCGCAACATGCGCCATATCGACAACAAAATACGCGCCGACTCTATCGGCAATGTTGCGGAACCGTCCCCAGTCCCACACCCGCGAGTACGCGGAAAAACCGGCAACAATCAGTTTAGGCTTGTGTTCCAGCGCCAGCGCTTCGACTTGCGCGTAATCAATTTCACCGGTTTCGGGATTTAGGCCGTATTGGATGGCGTTATACAGTTTGCCCGAAAAATTGGGTTTGGCGCCGTGTGTTAAATGGCCGCCATCAGCAAGGCTTAAGCCCATGATTGTATCGCCCGGCTGGATCATCGCCATGAATACCGCCATATTGGCCTGTGAGCCGGAATGAGCCTGCACGTTGGCGTAATCTGCGCCAAACAAGGCTTTGGCGCGGTCTATGGCAAGCTGTTCCGCTTTATCAACAAATTCGCAGCCGCCGTAATAGCGTTTGCCAGGGTAGCCTTCAGCGTATTTGTTGGTCAATTGTGAACCCAATGCTTCCATGACGCGTGGGCTAGTGTAATTTTCTGAGGCAATCAATTCGATGTGCTCTTCCTGACGATGACGCTCTTGCTCCATAGCCTGAAACAATTCATCATCAAAGCTGGCTATGGTCATAGATCGATTAAACATGGTTTTCTCCTTGTTGTTTTTTTATAAGATAAGTTTTATTCAAGATTAAGGATGTATTAGCAATACCTGCAAGTCAGCAACGTTGGTGCCTGTTGTGCCGGTGTCCAGTAAGTCCTGTGAGTTTTTTAACGCGTGATAGGAATCATTGTTGGCAAGTAGGGTATGCGGGTCGCCTCCTTTGCTTGCCATCCGTTTTAGGGTGTTGGGGTCAACTAAGCCGCCTGCCGTATCGGTAGGGCCGTCACGGCCGTCGGTGCCGCCGCTTAAAAACACCCATTGCCCGGTCAGGCCGTGTTTTTCGGCGGCAAGCGCAAATGCCAGCGCCATTTCCTGATTGCGGCCACCTTCCCCGTCGCCTATTAAGGTGACCGTCGTTTCGCCGCCCGCTAACAGGGCAAACGGCCTATTGAGGTTTTTTGCATAAATGGCCAGTTTTTCAGCTTCTTCCCGCGCTTCGCCGCATAAATGGCCGCTGTATAGCTGGGTTTCATAACCTAGGTTTTGTGCGGCTTGTAGCATTGCGGCGACACTGATGGCGTTGCTGCCCACCAGGGTATGTGTGGTGTTTTTAAATGCATTATCATTAGGCTTGGGGGTTTCTGGTAGCTTGCCTAATTTGCCTTGTTCCAAATATGATTGAACATTGGCGGGGATTTTATCCCAAATGCCTTTCGTTTTTAGCAACGTGACGGCATCCGCGTAAGTGGTGCTGTCGGGCACGGTCGGGCCGCTGGCAATGGCGCTTAAATCATCGCCTAGCACGTCAGATAAAATCAGGGCGTGGACATCGGCGGGCTGGGCAAGCTTTGCTAAGCCGCCGCCTTTTAATAGCGATAAGTGTTTGCGCACACAATTGATTTCGTTAATGGTTGCGCCGCAGCCCAGCAATAAGTCAGTGGTGGCAATTTTTTCTTGCAGGCTAATCGCGTCAGCAGGGCAGGGGATTAGCGCCGAGCCGCCGCCACTCACCAAAACTAAGGCCAGCTCATTTTTTTGTGTATGGTTGAGTTGCCCAATAATCCGTTTTGCTGCTATTAAGCCCGCATTATCAGGCAATGGATGTCCCGCTGCGATTACCTCCACACCGGCAATCGTGGTGAAATTTTCATAGTTGGTCACAGCGATAGGCGGGTCAAACACCAAGGGGGCGGGAATGGCTTCCTGCGCCGCTGTTATCATTGCACAAGCAGCTTTGCCAAAAGCGATAAGGTGGATTTTTGACCAGCGGCCACGGCGTATGCCGCCATCATTCAGCAGGATTTCAAGTTGGCCGCTGTCCGTGTTCAGGTAACGTCTGACGGCTTTGGCAGGGTCAGCCGCAATGATCCCGGCCTGAAAAATGTGCAGGGCCTGTTGTCTTAATTCAAGCAGTGTGGGCATGGGGGCGGGTTACGCCATTTCTTTAGCGAGGGCGAAGATGTTTTCCGCATCAAAAACCTGTTTATTGTCATCAAATAGTTTGGCGATGCAGGCACGGTGCAATGCCAACTTTAATGCCCCAAAACCGATGGCCCCCCAAATGATTTTGCCGTGCCTTCCGATACCTTTATCCATCATATCCGTGCCACCGATACCAAGGGGCGGCGTGGCATTGGCGTCGGCTATCATTTCGATGTTGTTGTTGTGTTGCCAATGTTCCGTTTTAAGCAATTCCACACCGGTGGCGCCGGTTGCCAAAACAATGTTCGCGCACTCAATGGCCGCCGCCCTGGCTTCGTTATCAAACGCTTCTACGGGGGAGATGTTGACGCCGAAACGGGTTTTTATATCGGCACATGCCTGTGCCGCACGCGCCATTGTCCGGGCTGTCAATGCAACCTCAGCGCCTTCTTTTGCCAGCATGGCAGCGGCGCGTTGGCCTACTGGGCCGGTGCCGGCGAGGACAACGGCTTTTTTGCCGGCCAGCGGGCCACTGGTTGCCAGCTTTGCTACGGCGGCGGCGGCCGTGGTGTTGCTGCCATTGCTGTCTAGCATGACCGATACTTGAAAACCGGGGAAGAAATGGCTTTGGACTGCCGTAAACAAAGCTTGGCCGGCAACTATGTCACTTCCGCCCACAAAAATGGCGGTGTTTTTTTTATCTTTTGGGGCACGGGTAAAAATAGTGCCTTCTACGAGTGCTTTGACCTTATCAGGTGTTAAGCCGCCATAGCCGATAACGTGGTCTGCGCCGCCGTCATAACCTACTACCGTATCGAAAACGGAAGGGTGGAGGTCGGTATCGAACTGAAATAGCAACTTCTTCATGAATTACCTTAGCGTTAGTTAATGTAAATAATTGTGCGTTATTATACGCGATAAACAAAAGAAGCCATGATTAAGCGTTGTAGCCTGTCCGTATTATTACCGTGATTTTATTAAGCTATGAGTGATAGGATTACAGATATAAATGCGTTCCAGGTTGCGCCAAAAAAAAACTATCACATACGATATAAACACAAGGAAAACAGATGAAAACACCTATTCATATAGCGGTCACTGGTGCAGCGGGGCAGATTAGTTATTCATTGCTGTTTCGTTTGACGGCAGGTTTGTTACTGGGCCCTGACCAACCGATTGTCTTGCATTTGTTAGAAATCACACCGGCAATGGGGGCATTGCAAGGGGTGGTGATGGAGCTTAATGATTGTGCCGCGCCTTTGTTGCATCGCGTTATCGTCACTGATGACCCTAGGGTTGCTTTTAAGGATGTGGATTATGCATTTATGGTTGGCGCCCGTCCACGAGGGGCAGGTATGGAACGCAAAGATTTGTTGGAAGTGAATGCCGAAATTTTTGCGGTGCAGGGCAAGGCGTTAAATGAAGTGGCGAGCAGGTCAGTAAAGGTGCTGGTAACCGGTAATCCAGCCAATACTAATGCCTTGATTGCGTTAAAAAATGCACCGGATTTAAAGCCTGAAAATTTTTCTTCGATGAGCCGGTTGGACCACAACCGTGCCTTGAGCTATTTGGCTGAAAAATGCGGCGTTTTGCCCGCCGATGTAAAAAATATGATTGTTTGGGGCAATCATTCAAACACCCAATACCCTGATTTGCATCACGCCAAAGTAAAGGGGCAGAATGCCTTGTCGCTGGTTGATGAAGATTGGTTCATCAATGATTTTATCCCCAAAATACAGCAGCGC
Organism: Methylococcaceae bacterium UBA6146; assembly: GCA_002422395.1. GTDB lineage: Bacteria > Pseudomonadota > Gammaproteobacteria > Methylococcales > Methylomonadaceae > Methylovulum. Next base: position 234,373 of record DIUY01000012.1, read on the forward strand.
GGCACCGAGGTGATTAATGCCCGTGGGCAATCTAGCGCCGCCTCTGCCGCTAATGCCGCTATTGACCAAATGAAGGCGTGGGCATTAGGGACCGCCCCAGGCGATTGGGTCAGCATGGGCGTGGTGTCTGATGGCAGTTATGGCATCGAGCCCGGTTTGGTTTATTCCTACCCGGTGACCGTGGCTGATGGCGAGGTGAATATCGTCAAAGGCTTGGATATTAATGACTTCAGCTTACAGCGGATGCGCCTTTCAGAAGCGGAGCTAATAGAAGAGCGTGATGCGGTCCGACATTTGTTCTAAATCTATAATTGATACGGTATGCCCAGTTTTTGAAATAAGCGGCTGGGCTTTCGGTTAGCGGGTTAAATGTGGTGGTTGGAGTGCAAGCCTTGGCTTGTGCTGAGGCAAACCAAGGTTTACACTCCAGCTTATCAACGTGCTGCTACAGATTTAACCCATCACCGGTTATTGATCGAAATCAACCGCTTCTTTTTGTATTTCAGCAAAGTCTTCAATTTCCATATTTGGGCGGTCATCGGATAAGTCGTACTTTTCGGTCAAATAAGCTTTTAGCCAGTTTTCTGTGCTGAGGTTATTGCGCGGGGTGCTATCCAGCTTTATTAGCCGCTGTTTAATCATGTGTTGCGGCATAAGCAATAATTCAATATCGGACATTGCCACATACTTGTCGGGGTGCAAGTTATTGCCGTTGATGATTTTTTCTAACTGATGCCTTTTGAGGCCAAGCGAATGGTTAACTTCCTCCCTTATCTCCAGCATGGCGGGTAGCAAGTCACTGCCTGCATAGGATTTATCGAACAAACAACTGAACCGGTTAAGCAAGTAGCTGATGGCGAAGCGGTAAATATCAGATTCCCTGACAAAAAGACGTGAGGCAATGGCCTGTACAGCGGCACGGTCGCTATCAGCTAAGCGCAGGGAAACAATTTGTTTTAGCTCATTCAATTCTCAGCTCCTTATGGGGCGCTAAATTACATAGATGTCTGACTGGATAAGATAAAAGATAAATATTACAGAAATACTACGGGTTATGAGAACGGTTTTGTTGCCGGTTTGTAATACGAATGTAATACAAACGTATTACATTACATAAAACTTTAACCAACCTGTCATTATTTGGGTAGATAAAATATGAAAGAATGGTTCTCAGTTAAGGTGGTGTGCAGGTGATTGGGCGTTATTTGTCAGGGTTCTAATGGGCTTTGGCATACGTTTGATATATGCACCACTGAAAACAGGGAGTGCAAGTGTATTCGGCTAATTTGAGCCGGGCAAAGTCACAGTCGCCTATAAAGCCCTGGTTTTTATAGGGCTGCCGACTTGATGTTCTCGGATGGCTAGCAGGCCGTGTTCCCTTTAGCCGTAGATTGCCTGTTCATTTTCTGTGCCTGTACTTGTGTGGCGAGAAAGGTTTTACAGTGTTGTTATTGAGTTATTTTTTATCAAACCAAGAGGAAAAAACATGAAAAATTTAGTTTTAGGTGCGGCTATTACCGCAGCGTTGTTCGGCGGTGCTGCACAGGCGGCAATTACCCTTGATGTTAATGGTAAGCCTGTTATTACTCCAGCTGACACTTATGAAGTTTATTTGTCAGGCGCATCGGCGGCGCGAGGATTTATGGAGCAATTGTTGGTCAACACTAAAATCCCGGCAGCCAATAGATTGTGTGATGCATCAAAAACCATCTATAAATATGATGACAATGGTAATGGTAAAGACCAAAACGCTTACCTTTGTGTAATTAACCCCAAAAACCCTTCATTAACAGGCTTGGCGGCCGGTAAGGCGAATTTGTTGGTTTATAAGCGTAGTGAGGGCGGTTCTGCTCAAGGTGTGAATCCACTTGTCACTGAAACGGCTATTGAGTTCTTGAAAGTTGACAATGCCTCTAAGTGTACTGGCCCCATTGTTAATAGTAGTGGTTTGGCGGTGTTGAAGTGTGCTTATACTGTAGGTGCGAAAGAGAACGTACAAATACCAGACTTTGGCATTTCAGACGTCGATCCTTTGCAGTTCACTGGCGACAACACACCGGCAGGCTTTGCGCCAATCACTAAAGCCGACGCGGCTAAATTGACTGTCAAATCTGCGGCAGTGCAAGCGTTTGGTATCATAGTTTCAACTCATTTGCGTAATGCCCTGCAAGAAGCGCAGTTTGGTGCGACTTCTCCATGTAATCCTAAAAATGCCAAATACACAACTGCAACCGCAGAGTCTAGCGGGTGTATGCCAACCTTGGATTCAGCGCAAATTGCAAGTATTTTCACTGGCAAGCTGAGTGCTTGGACCCAGTTAAAGCTAGGCACTAACAACAACTTGTTTGCTAATACATCTATTGCTGAAAATAAGGCTGGCGATAGCAGGATTCATGTTTGCCGCAGGGTCAGTGGTTCAGGCACACAAGCACAGTTTACTGTGAAATTCCTCGGCTATCCTTGTAACGATATAGCAACACCACCTGCAACTGATACGGGTGCGTTGCCAGAAGGCATTAACCAAACACAAATCCACGCGATGTCCACATCAGGCTCAGTGGAAGAATGTATGACAGAATTGGACAGAGGCACTAATAACGTAGGTACGGCATTTAATAACACTTACGGTTTCCGTTGGGCAATTGGTATCCAAGGCACCGAAAACAATGCGACTAAAAACTTCGATTACCGTTTCATCAAAGTCGATGGTGTAGCGCCTACTTTAGTTAACGTTGCTAACGGTAAGTATAAAGACTGGGTTGAGCTGACTTTCCAATTTAATAAATTGCATGTGTTTGACCAAAGCGAAAAAACGATTGTTGATGAAATCATCAAACAAGCCGGCAACCCAGTTGTTATGGGCGTGACTAACGTGATAGCTAACCATTCTTGGGGAAAAGCTGGCTACATGGCAGTACCACAATCATTCGCACCAACTAATAACGGTAACGTAATCATTTCTAAACCCGTTAATCCATTAAGCCACGGCACTCCAACAGAAGATACAAACAATTGCCGTGTCCCAGCTATCTATAACCCAAGCGCTAGCGCCGGTATGCAGTTGAAATAATGGAATGCGCCGGATAGTAAAGGATTACTGACCACTTGACCAAGCCAATTGTTTTCGGACAATTGGCTTGGTTTATTTAGGATGAATGGAATTTTAAAATAACTGTAATATCTTGGGCAAAGTTGTGTTTTATCTGTAAGGTTAATAAATACCAATAAAAATTGTGGTGGTAAAAAGGGTAATGATATTTTGGAATCAAAAACATGTTTTTTTGGCTCCGCTGTCATTTAAACGTTTGAATGTTTACCCTTACCAAATTTGCTTTAATTGGTATTTATTAACCCTAGGGTTGTAGGCAAAGTCTGTTGTTGTTCAATTTTGTCTAAATACATACTCAAAAGTTTTAGGGCTACGGCTGGCTGTCCTCAAAGGACGCGTGCAGTCGTTTTGTGCCGAAAAACTTATTCAAAATCACTTAATGTGCATTTAAGTGGGAAGTGGGGCTTTTAATTAAGCGTCTTCCTATAGCGATAAAATTGGCGTGCTTGTTCATCGGTAATTTTTAAAGTCAGCGATTATAAAAACCATTCAATATAGTTAATAAAAAACATGCGGATACATGAGACCAATCGGAACGCAGTATTAAAATCGGTGGCTTTATGCCTTATTTTAGGGACACATTCAAATTTTGCCGTTTCAGCAGAAGCTGGGGACGCGGTCGAGCAGTCCGAAGCGGCATTTGATCTTCTGGAATTACGGGTAAAAGGCAACACGCTGCTTGAGAGAAAAGAGCTGGAGCGCACGGTGTACCCCTTTTTGGGGCTAAAGAAAACTATCGACACCGTTGAGGATGCCCGGAATGCACTGGAAGAGGTGTACCGTAAAAAAGGTTATCAAACCGTTGCTGTCGATATTCCTGAGCAAGATGTCCAGAACGGCGTCGTCTACTTGCAAGTGGTTGAAGGTAAAGTTTCCCGTCTACGGGTTAAAGATTCCCGTTACTTTTCATTAGGCAGCATAAAAGCCGGTGTGCCGGAGTTGGCGGAAGGCAATGTCCCCAATTTGCCGATTATGCAAAAGCAGCTTGCCGAGCTGAGCGATAAAAGTCCGGATCGCAAAATAACCCCAATTTTACGTGCAGGGGAAACTCCAGGGACATTGGAAGTGGATTTAAAAGTTAAGGACGAACTGCCCTTACATGGACGGATTGAGCTGAACGGCCGCAACACCTCATCAACGAGCCGTACGCGGCTGGTGTCAACGCTACACTATGACAATTTATGGCAGAAGCTGCATAGCGCATCAATTATGTATCAGGTGGCGCCTGAAAATAACGAAGAAGTTGATGTTTGGGCCGGCACTTATGCGCTGCCTTTGCCTAACACCGATGCCAAGATGGCCTTATATGCGGTCAGTTCGTCATCAAATGCGCAGGTGGCAAGTGCGGGCGCATTGTCAGTTATTGGTATTGGTGAAATTTACGGTGCCAGACTGATAAAGCCATTGCCCGGTCTTGATAGCTATTTCCATAGCTTCACGGTCGGCGTGGATTATAAGGACTTTCAAGAAAACCTTAATCTCATAGGTGCGGACACGATCAAAACGCCGATCAGCTATTTGCCGTTTATGATGCAGTACGGTTCCTCATTAAGAGGCAAAGAATCTTTCACCGCCTTTAATTTGGGGTTGAATTTTTCAGTCAGGGGCTTGGGTAACGATCAAGAAGACTTTGAAAACAAACGCTTTAACGCCCGCTCAGATTATATGTTTTTAACGTCGGGCATTAGTTTTGATTATAACTTGCCATGGGGTCTGGAATTTGCCAGCCGTGTTTCAGGGCAGGTGTCCAGTTCACCTTTAATCAGTAATGAGCAGTTTTCGCTAGGCGGCGCACAAAGCATACGCGGCTATTTTGAAACGCAGGCACTGGCGGATGATGGCTTGATAGGATCGTTGGAGTTACGCTCACCCCGCCTAGCACCGAGCAGCTTAGATTATATAAATAAGTTACAGGCTATTGTCTTTGTTGATGGCGGCAAAGGATGGATACAAGGTGCATTGGGTGGAACGCCCAGCAGTTACGAGCTGGCAAGCACGGGTTTTGGAATGCGCTTTCAAATGTGGAAATACTTTTCTGGGGTGCTTGATTTAGGTTTTCCATTAATCGACCTCGAGCCTGTCAGCGCCGGGGATCCAAGGTTGCACTTCAATATAGCAACAGAATTTTAAATCTAATATAGGATAGCTGTGAGAGTGGCTAATAAGCGCTTTTAAAACGCGTTGGCCGGATTATGGGATCCTAAACAAAAGATTGACGGTAAAAATGGTAATGATATTTTGGAATCAAAAAACATGTTCTTTGACTCCGCTGTCACGTAAGCATTTGAATGTTTACCACTACCAACAAAAGATTGGCCAATAAGCGGCTAAGAAACGGATTATTAATAAACAAACGCATTAAATCTTTATTGCAAGCAGGCGATGAATATGGGTAATAAAAAAGATATGATTCAGCACATAAAAACAACAGATAGTTTTAGGCTTAAACCCGTGTCCGCTTGTGTGCGCATGGCAATAGCCGGCAGCGTTTTTATGGGTGCAGTTTCACCTGTCCGGGCTGAGCTGCCTGTACCTGCCCAAAATTTTATAAAATCAGGCAATGCCGTTAATGAGGTTGTCGGCAATACCTTGAACATTAATCAGACAACAGACAGGGCTATTCTCAACTGGCAAAGTTTTAATGTGGGTTCAAATAATAAGGTACAGTTTAATCAGCCTAACAGCTCTTCTATCGCACTGAACCGGATATTTCAAGAAGATCCCAGCCGAATCCTTGGTAAGGTGACCGCCAATGGCCAGATTTATTTGTACAACCAAAATGGTTTCGTATTTGGCAAAGATTCGACTGTTGATGTCAACACATTGGTTGCGACAACCCTAAACATCTCGGACACCGTTTTTGAAAAGGGCATTGTCCGTGAGTTTGATGATAGCCAATCGGGAAATGCGGCATTGCAAGGCAAAGCGGGGGACCCATTAACAGCTGAAATCGAGGTTAAGGGCGGCGCTAAAATACATGTGGGCGAGAATGGCCGTCTCATAATGGCCGCACCTAACGTTACCAACAAAGGCACATTGACCGCCGACAAACAAGGGCAGATCATCCTTGTTGCCAGTAAAGATAAGGTCTATTTGCAACCGGCAAGCACTGATAGCCCTTTTGCAGGATTGCTTGTTGAGGTCGGGTCTGGTGGTAAGGTGACTAATGTTGGCGAAGTCTTGGCGCGTCAGGGTAATGTGACTTTAGCAGGGTTTGCCGTTAACCAAGAAGGGCGGGTAACCGCGACGACATCGGTTAATGTCAATGGCTCAATTCGTCTGCTCGCGCGTGAGGGCGGCACAAAGCAGGATGATGTGCTGGTTGCCACCACAACAGACCGGCGCAAAGATTTAGGCGATGGCCTAGGTAAAGAATCCAAGGTCACTTTCGGAGAGGGTAGCCTCACTACAATAGTGGCGGATGTGGAAGGCGGCAAAGCGATTGATGAGCAAAAACAACCGGTATCTTATATCGAAGCTTCGGCTAATACGGTGCATCTGACTTCGGGCTCGGCAATAGTGGCGCCAAGCGGCACCGTAGATGTGACGGCGACCAATAATCTGCAGATTCCTGAAACAGGGACGAAAGGGCGCATTATTTTGGAAAGCGGTTCGCGGGTTGATGTTTCCGGGACGCAGGGCATAACGGCGCCGATAGAGCGGAATGTCGTGGAAATGTCTGTGCAAAGCTTCGAACTACGTGATTCCCCCTTACAGAAAGGTGGAGTGTTACAAGGCCAAACTATCCGTGTAGATGTCCGCAAAAATACGTCGATTGTTGATTCTAGTGGTGCGGTTGCACGCTTTGAGCGTAGCATAGATGAACGGCTAGGGACTGGCGGTGACGTAAATTTGACGTCCAGCGGGGATGTCATCGTTAACAGCAAGGCGACCGTTGATGTGGCGGGTGGCTCGGTAAAATATGAAGATGGGTACATTAACACCACTAAATTGGTCACCGAATATGGGACGATAGTGGATATTGGTGACGCCGATCCAAATGAGCGCTATGTTTCAATTTACGGTGTGGTCAGCGATGTCCGCGAAAAATGGGGAATGACCCGGATATGTAGTTTTCAACAGTGCAGCGATTTTGTGAAGACTATCGACACCGCCGCACTTTCCAAAATCTATGCGCAATACAACAAAAATCTAGGCCATTTTGAACAGGGTTATATTGAAGGCAAAGATGCGGGTAACTTAAATGTCACTGCGCCGCAATTGTCTTTTAATGGTGACCTGATTGCCGGTTCAAAGAAAAGTATCTATCAACGCACGTCAGATACAATCGCCTTTGGTGGTTCGTTTAATTATGACGCCGCCATTTTTAATTCCACACAAGGCGTGGTGTTTCAAACAGAAAAAAACGCGGTCGATATTGCATTAACCGATATTTTTCCTAAAGACGAGAACAATCAGCCTATCGACTTGGTGTTGTCCACTGACCTGACCAATAAGTCTGGGGTGGAAAAGATTAGCATCAAGACGTTTGGCAATGCTTCAATAGCAAGCGATGCGAAAATTTCAATGTTGCCAGCAAGCGAACTGGATATTGAAGCAGGCAATATCGTTGTTGGTGGCAGTGTCCATATAGCAGGCGGCACGGTGGGCTTGGACAGTAAAGTTAATGCGTTTCTTGACGGTTCGGGGCAATTGGAATTGGCCAGCGGCTCGGTTATCGATGTGTCCGGGCGTTGGGTCAATGATTTTGAAAAAGGTTTGACTTTTACGCCAACCGAAGAACTGGCAATTGATGGCGGTGCAGTCAATTTGTCTTCAACCGGAGATTTGTATGTAAATTCAGGCTCCTCTATAAAAGCCAATGGCGGCGCGTGGTTAGCAACAGACTCCAATTTGACGGCAGGCAAAGGTGGCGACATTAGCCTTGCCGCTGTCGGCAATGGCAGTGAAGCCGTTTTGTTACATCTGGATGGGCGGTTGGAGGCCTATGGTTTGGCGCAAGGCGGTAGCCTAAGTTTGAGTAGTGGCAAAATTGTTATTGGTGCGCCTGATTCAGTAACGGAAGGCATAGAGCCGCTAGTGTTGGGTGTTAGTAACGGGGATTTCGATTTTGCCCCTGATTTAGGGTTCAGTGAAATCACCTTGACTAGCACATTCGATGATTTGGTTGTTAAGGGGAATGCAAAGATCGATTTGCTGGCCAGTAACCGGGTGTTACAAGAAAATTTCATGTATCAGGCTAGTGGCAATTCTTTAGATGACTTGACTAGCGTTGAGACATTGCCTGAACATTTACGTGGCCCGGTGGATTTAAATTTAGTTTCGGTAAGAAACGTTAAAATGGAGACCAATAGCCAAATTCATGGCGATAAAGAAGCTGCAATTAGTTTGTCCACAACACAAGGCGGCATTTATGTTGATGGCTTAATAGATGCCCCTGCGGGTTCAATTGATCTGACAATCCAAGCAGATTCAGGTGTTGAGTACGATTCGGCACAGGCAATTTGGCTTGGTCAGAATGGCCGATTATCAGCCTTGGGCACAACGCGGATGAACCCGGTTGATGGGTTGGGCAGACGGTCAGGTGATGTGTTGGACGCTGGCAATGTAACGCTGAACGCAGCAAGGGGTTATGTGATTCTTGAAAAAGGCTCACAGATTGATGTGTCAGGGACGCATGCTGTGCTGGACTTGCCGGTAGCTAACAGTAGTTCGGCAAGTATCCTTTACGCCTCTACTACGGTTGGTTCGAATGCAGGAAAAATCAGCCTGACCTCGGCAGAAGGGACTGTACTGGATGGAAATCTGAAAGGAAAGGCGGGTTCTGCGACAACGCGTGATGGACGTATCGATCTGAAGCTTGACAGGTTGGCGCGTAAAGAACCGGCAGATGCTGTAATACCTTTTCCAAAGGGGCCGATGACCATCAATGTCATGCAGGCCGACCAAACTATTTTGGACGGGCAAACTCAATTTGGTGAGGTGATACCCAGTGCTTTAAATGGTCAGATGACAGTAAGCGCGGATAAGATTACCGCAGGCGGTTTTTCGGATGTTAGGTTTTCCGCGCCTAATGATAAAGTTAGCTTTCTTGGCGATGTTAATTTAACTACTAAGGCACGCATTGATATTGACAGTGCGAAAGTGTCATGGGCGGGGTTAAATGATTCTTCCGCTGGAGTTGTCACCCTCAACACGCCTTATTTAAGGATGGGTTCTTCCTTAGTTAGGGAAGTGGCCGGTGTGCCGGAGCAGGGGGGGGGGCGATTTACTGCAAATGCGCAGTGGATGGAATTAGGCGGGTCATCGGAATGGGGTGGCTTCGATCAGATTAATCTCAATAGCGCCCATGATTTACGCACTGTGGGCATACGGGCTAACACTAGCCAACGCGATTATATTGGTGAGTTTGTCACGGCTGCCAATTTAAATTTGGACGCCAGCCAAATTTATCCTTCCACACTATCCAACTTTACTTTTGCGGTTAGAAATAATCCGGAAGGCGAGATTAGCGTGTCGGGCAACAATACCGATAAATCCCCCTTATCCGCTGCCGGTGTATTGAACATTGAAGCACCTGTCATCAATCAAAATGGAATTTTAAAAGCGCCATTTGGAACAATTAATTTAACGGCACATTCCCGTTTGACATTAGGGCCGGATAGTTTGACTTCGGTGTCTGGCGACGGGCAATTGATCCCATTTGGTATTACCCAAGGCGGACTCGACTGGCTTTATCCGTTAGATAGTGTCCGCAACCTGGTTTTCGACAAGCCGCCTGAAAAAAGGTTGTTATTGTCAGCGCCTGAAGTGTCCTTAGTAAAAGGGAGTGTTGTAGATTTGTCTGGTGGCGGCGATCTGTTTGCGTATGAGTTTTTGCCTGGCGCTGGCGGATCTTACGATTATTTGGCATCTGGCAGCCCTAGCTATCGGGGTGGTTTTGCGGTGATGCCTACATTAGGCTCATCAATTGCACCTTTTGATCATTTGCAGAACACTGGTTTTGACTATGCCGTGGGCAGCTCGGTTTATTTGAACGGGACTGCTGATTTACCGGCCGGAACGTACGCCATATTGCCTGCGCATTATGCATTGTTGCCCGGGGCGTTTCTGGTGACACCGCAGGCCAATACGCAAGATCAAATAACAACAACATTCACTAAAGATAATTTGCCTGTTGTTGCCGGTTATCAGGTTCAAGCAGGAACAGGCACAAAAGATGCGCGTCAGAGCGGCTTTATTATTGAATCAGGGGCGGATATCCGGAAACATTCTGAATATGGCGAACAGACGGCAAACAGTTTTTATGCCCAACGTGCAATAGATAAAGAAGTTAATGCACCCATATTGCCCAAGGACAGTGGACAAATAACCTTATCCGCAAAAGACAAACTTGATCTGAGTGGCCAATTTAAAGCGGCCTCGAGGAACGGACGGGGTGCGCGTATGGATATTGCCGCAAACCGTCTGAAAATTGTGAATAAACTCAGTGCAACGCCGCCTACTGGCGTACTTGAAGTGACTGCAAGCGATTTGAGCAACTTGCATGTTGACAGCCTGTTGCTTGGCGGGACTCGCAGCAATAACATAGAAACAGGCGCCACTGATGTGGCAGTGGAAGCAAGCGATGTCATTTTTGATACCGGAGCAAAGCTTAAAGTCACCGATTTGATAGCCACTGCAACGGAGCAAGTCAAGGTTAAAAGCGGGGCTAGTTTAATCGCTAGTGGCCAAGTTAAAACTGGTGATAGTGTATTCAATATAGTCGGTGATGGCGCATTGTTAAGAGTTTCGGGTGATAAGCAGATAGTGCTGAACAGAACATCGGCGCCTGGAACGACAGGCGAACTGCTGGTTGAGGAGGGGGCGACAATCAGCGCCGCCGAATCAATGCTATTAGATGCTAGCAAATCAACAATTCTGACTGGCGATATCGTAATGGATGGTGGGTCGCTAAATCTGAGTGCGAACGCAATTAATATTGGTGAAGTGGACAGCTTATCAAGCAACGCCTTAAATTTATCTAATCAGAAACTGATTAACCTTGCCGTCAATGAGTTGGTGCTAAATAGCCGTGACACCATCAATTTTTATGGCGATGTCGGCCAGACAGATGCTGAGGGCAATTTGGGCGCCCTGAAATTTGACAATTTGGTCATGAATGCGGCGGGCTTTTTAGGTTTTGGTGATGCCAAGCAGGTTGTAAAACTGCAAGCGAACAGCCTACAAGTGCAAAATACATTAAGCTCCGCAGCAACAAGCCAAGGTACTGGCTTGGGACAATTGGACATATTGGCTAATAGCTATGTTCAAGGTAATGGTGACTTTAGTATTGATGGGTTTAATGCGATTAACCTTAATGTCACTAAAGAGTTCACTGGAGAGGGTGCCGCAGCCCTTACGGTTGGGGGTAATTTGAATGTGACAGCCGGATATATGACTGTTGCTGGTGGAGACAGACTTAGTATTGATGCCAGTGGGTATCATGTACAAATGGATCGTGGCAACAGTACGGCCACACCGGATTCGGTGAGTTATGGCGGCGCCATAGATATTGCCGCTAATGCAATTGCCTTTAATGCACGGGCTTTGTTGTCTTCAGGGACAATCAAACTGCACGCATCAACAGGTGATGTGCGGGTTGGGGAATCCGCTGATATAGATCTTGCCGGACGCGCTGTAAAGTTTGCTGATACGGTTGATTATACGCCAGGCGGACTTTTTAGCGCGGTTGCCGATAACGGCAAAATTGTTTTGGCTGAAGGCTCCAAACTCAATTTGAGCACGGGTGGGGGCGACGCTAAAGGTGGCTTATTAGTCTTGAAGACGCCAAAACAATCCGTTGATCTATTAGGTGAAATAAAGGCTTTTTCTGGACGCGCGGAGCTTGATGTTGCCGGATTCAGTGCGGATGCCGGATTCGATAGTGTCATGAATACGCTGGCCGTTGCAAAAATTACTGACGCTATCTATGTGCGGGCACGCGAAACTGATATTGCGCAGGGGGTTGGGGCCAGTGTGAGCGCAAATTCGTTAACTTTGGTTGCCGATAAAGGCAGCATAAATATTTCCGGAAAGCTTAACGCAGATGCCGCTGGGAAAGGCGGCACAATAAAACTGTACGCAGGCGATAAAATTGTTCTGGATAACGGCGGCGTGTTGACTGCTAAAGGGTTAGGTGGCGGGGCTAAAGGCGGCGATGTGGTGCTTTCGTCCGTCGATTCTGATATTGATGGTAAGAGCGGTATTGATCTCAGGGCAGGTTCGTTGGTTGATGTTGCCGGAGCCACTGAAAAATCTGGTGGCGTCGTGACTTTAAGGGCTTTACGTACAGATACAAACAACAACGGGGTGGATGATTCTGTCAATATCCAGCCACTGGCAGGAACTGTGCGTGGCTATGCGCAAAGCGGGCCGGTTTTTGATGGAAATAACACGTTGGCCGCACGGGGTTATAGCAAGTTCTACATAGAAGGGGTTAAAAAATACACTGATTTTGAAGTTGCTGGGGAGATTAATTCAGCTGATATAGCAAAAATCAAGCAAGATACTGACACTTATATGCAGCAAGCAGACATCAATGCCATCGATAAAAAAGCGCAGTTACGTGCGGGTATTGAGGTTGATTATCAAGGTGACCTGACACTAAAAAGCAAATGGGATTTTGCTGATTGGCGATATAGCGGCCCGGACACTCTGTTGAGTTCGCCAGGCACACTTACGGTTAAAGCTAGCGGCGCATTGGTGCTTGAAAACTCAATTTCAGACGGATTTAAAAATGGCAGCATTGATACTGGATTTGGCAGCCTGCCGGTTAACGACCTAATACAAACAGATGGGTCTTGGTCTTATCAATTGACCGCAGGTGCGGATCTTAAAAATGCCGACACGGTTGCGACGGCTACGGCAAACAATTTAACAATCGGTTCGGGTGTGACAGTCCGGACTGGCACCGGTGATATTACCTTGGCTTCGGGTGGCGACCTTGTCTTCACTGATAAGACATCGACAGTCTATAGCGCGGGCAGGGCGGCAGACACCAACCGCTACGGCACCTTGAGCAAAGCAGAGGTTGGGTTTGTGTTTTTTAGTGAATATCCCATAGATGGTGGGGATTTGGCCATAAAAGCAGGGCATGACATTAAAGGGGCCATTAACGATACGGCTTTTATTAGCAGTTGGTTAGTACGGCGGGGGAATTGGACTGCGGGCAGTAGCCATAAGGGTGAGTTTCCGACCTCATGGGGAATAGCGTTAAGCTCTCCAGCCATACCTAGCAATGCAGCGTATGGCACCCCATCGTTTCAGCAGAATGTTGGGTCTTTAGGAGGGGGGAAAGTCAATATTAGTGCAGCCAATAATATTGATGACTTGTCGGTTATGATGCCAACAACAGGCAAGCAAATAGGCGACCGCCTCGATGTGGCGAAGAACCCATTTTCTGACTATGTCAATAATGTCGTTCAGATTCAAGGCGGTGGCAAAATGGAAGTTACTGCCGGTGGGGACATTGCTGGAGGCGCTTATTATTTAGGTAAAGGCGTTGCGCAGATAACAGCTGGTGGGGAAATAAAAGGCGGCGGCCAATTTACTGATGGGCCACAACTGGTTATGGGTGACAGTCAGCTGGCGTTGAATGCAAATGATAGTGTAAGCGTCTCAGCTGTTACCGATGCCATGATAATCAATAATGGCGACACCAACTTTTTTAGCTACACCGACAGCAGCGGCGTTTCTTTGAAATCACTGTCAGGTGACGTGCATTTAGGGGCGGACACCAGCGTTATTGGAGACACCAGCATGTTGAAACTGGAAGGAAGCCAAGCGAGTTTGTCAAGAATTTATCCGGCTTCATTACAGGCCACTGCTTTTAGCGGCAGTGTGTTGCTTGATGACAAAGTGACTTTGTTTACATCCCCGACAGCAACATTAAAGGTTTTGGCAAAACAGAACATTAGCTCAACCGTCGATTCCCTACAATTAAGCATGTCCGATGCAGACCGGCTATTGCTGCCCTCAGCGGAGTTTGCGGCTTTGCGTAATAATTTAAGCGAAACTGAGTCAAGAACAAACCCCTTTGGTTTGCCTGAAAGGGTTCATGCAAATAAGCCAATTCATAGTGAAGATGCTGATCCAGTAAGAATAGTGACGCAGGATGGCGACATTGCTTCCATTCAGCTGAATTTTCCGAAAAAGGCGGTGGTGCAAAGCGGACGGGACTTAAGCAATATGTCAGTACAGATCCAGCATATAAATAGTGCTGATGTGTCCACCCTATCAGCGGCCCGGGACATAATTTACACCAGTGGCCGTACGCCGGATGGAAATCTTGCGGGCAATATAAATAAACTGGAGATTGCAGGGCCTGGTAATGTTTTGGTCAAATCAGGCCGAAACATTGATTTGGGGGCGTCTGATGGTTTGTCGACAATAGGCAATACAATCAATCAAAACTTAGTCAATACCGGTGCAAACGTGACCGTGTTGACAGGCTTAAATTCAAGTCATCCCGATTATCAGGGGCTTCTTAATTTAGATCCTTATATTGTTAAGTATGCTGAGAACTTTACGAAGTTTCAGGAAGTTATAACTGGATTCATGCGGACACGGACGGGCAATACTGCATTGACAGAAAAAACGGCATTAGAACAGTTTAAGGCACTCGGTGCTGCTGATTATGCAAGCATTCAGCCACAACTTGATGCCTTGGTCAGCACAAAATACACTGATACTTTTAACCAAATCACCGGCCTTATAACGGGATTTGTGCAGCGCTATACGGGTGACTTAACGATTACTGAAGCTGACGCGTTAAAGCTGTTTGCTAAAATGACGCCAAATCAATATGTATTGATAGAGCCACAATTAAACACACTGAACAATCAGTTATTGTTTAGTGAGCTGAAAGAAACAGGCTCAGCTTCGGCAGCTAATCCTACGCTTGGTAATCAGCGTGGCTTTGATGCAATCGACTTGCTATATCCAGGGGCTGACTGGAAGGGCGATTTGAGCTTGTTTTTTAGCAAGCTCCAAACTATTGATGGTGGTGATATAAACTTGCTAGTGCCAGGCGGACAAATTAACGCGGGTCTTGCTGTTGCCTTTACGGGGTCAAAAGCGGCTGCGGATTTGGGTATAGTTGCGCAAGGCGCGGGAAGCATTAATGCGTTTGTGCACAATAACTTTGTTGTTAACCAATCGCGTGTGTTTGCATTGAATACCGGTGACATTATGATTTGGTCATCAGAAGGCGATATTGACGCAGGCCGTGGCGCCAAGTCTGCTATTGCTGCGCCACCGCCAATCATAAGCTTCGACAAAGACGGCAATCTGGTCATAACGTTTCCGCCAATTGTTTCGGGTAGCGGTATCCGTACAGCAGCTCCTATTGGTAGCAAGCCAGGAAACGTCGCCCTGTTTGCGCCTAAAGGTGTCGTTGATGCCGGTGAAGCGGGTATTGCAGGATCTAACGTGACCATTTCGGCAACGGCAGTATTGGGCGCGAACAATATCCAGGTGGGCGGGATCAGTTCGGGCGTGCCTGCCTCATCAACCGGCAGCCTCGCAGCTGGATTGACAGGGGTTGGCAATTTAACGGCAAGCGTTAATCAAGTCGCACAGGCTGCAGTTGACACCAGCGACAAAGAGAAAGACTCGACAACAAGTAAAAATATGAAGCTGGGCACCTTGAGTGTTGAAGTTATGGGGTATGGTGACGGCTCTTCAGGCAAAGACGAGAACAAAAAGAAAGGTGGTTCTAAGGCCGCTTCATAAAAAGGAAAACGCCCTTTAAAAAGGGCGTTCAAAACTGAAAAGCTAATCGATCTATAGCAAATAAATGTTTTAAATTTTATACCCCACTTAGGGCGGCGTGGTTGGATACGCTCTGTCCGCATGCAGTTTTGTCTTTAAATACGAGCCGTTGGCGTAATGATACTGTAACGATTTTTTGTAATAATCCCTCACTAATTATTGATATGAACTTGAGAATAAAAATGAAACGGTTATGTTTTTTACTAATTCTTTTAACCCTAATGCCTACAATAGCATCGGCTTGGTGGAATGATGAATGGGGGTTTAAGAAAAAAATAACACTAGATGTCCAGAAGCTTAATCAGGATGGCGTCACTATTCCTGAAGATGCTTTTGCACTTATCCGTTTGCATACAGGTAACTTTGTGAACTTTCTCGAATTGGCGGAACACGGCAAAGATATCCGTGTTCTTGCGGATGACGAAGCCACGCCGCTTAAATTTTCTATAGAAAAGCTTGATCCAATCAACGAGATGGCATTGATTTGGGTAAAGTTGCCTAAGGGTACGGCTACTGCGGCAGAACCTAGCATATGGATTTATTATGGTAATGCCGAGGCTGTTGATGCCCAAGATGCCGCTGGGTCATACGATGTGGCCGAGGTTCTGAATTACCAATTTGATTCAGCTGGCGTCAAGGATTTGACGGCTAATGCCAATCACCCATCTGAAGCGACAATGACTAATGCTGAAGGAGGCCTGATTGCCGGTGCGGCAGTATTTAATGGCAGCCAAATCATTCGTGTGCCGGCCGCACCTTCATTGCAAATGTCCTCGGCAACAGGCTGGACTGTTTCGACATGGCTAAAAATTGATCAAGCGCAACAAAACAGCGTGGTATTTCAAAGGGCTTCGAAGACAAGTGGCATAACTTTAGCTATAAAAGAGCAAACAGCCTATTTGGAAGTGACTGATGCGGCAGGTGTTAAGCAAGAGTTTGCCGCCCAAGCTATTATCGCACCTGGGGTTTGGCATAATTTGGTGGTGGTTGATACGGCTGACGCACTTACCATTTATATAGATGGTGCGGCTGCTGGTGTTTTTCCGGTTGCTTTAGCTGATTTGTCAGATGATATTACGATTGGTGCTGATGCCTTAGGTGGCAGGGGCTTCACTGGACTAATCGACCAATTTGCTGTTTATAAAGTTGCCCGTGATGCCAATGCTATAAAGTTTGATGCGGCAATGCAAGGTACCGGCTCTGCTTTATTGACGTATGGCGAGGACTTAACCCCTGACAGCGATGAAGAGGGTGGCGACTCATACATCATGGCGACCCTCGAAAGTGTGACCATCGACGGCTGGGTTATTATCGGTATTCTCGGTGTCATGTTTGTTATTAGCTGGATGGTGATGATAGTTAAAGCAATAGTGATTAACCGTGTCCACAGCGCAAACAAAAAATTTGAACAGGCATTTAGTAAGCTTGGAACACAAGATTTAACATCCTTAAATACTGAAGGGTCAGAAGAGGACGATGAGGATGAAGAGGAGTCCCCGTTGCTATTTGCCCTTTCTTCTGAACATGGCACATTCTCAGGTTCTTCAATTTACCGTATTTATCATGTCGGCGTTGACGAGATGAATAAGCGTTTAAGAAAAAATACCATAAATAATGTGCAACCAACTTTGTCAGCTGGCGCTATGTCAGCAGTCAGGGCATCAATGGATGCTGTGGTGGTCAGGGAGTTGCAAAAATTGAATTCGCAAATGGTTTTATTGACCATCGCGATTAGCGGCGGGCCTTTTCTAGGCTTATTAGGCACCGTTGTCGGGGTTATGATTACTTTTGCGGCGATCGCTGTTAGTGGCGAAGTTAATGTCAACTCGATTGCTCCAGGTATCGCAGCCGCTTTGACGGCTACTGTTGCAGGTCTTGCGGTGGCTATTCCGGCATTGTTTGGGTACAACTACTTGGGCAGCCAGATAAAAGTGATTACAGCCGATATGCATGTTTTTGTGGATGAGTTTGTGGCAAAACTTGCTGAAGACCATACTTAATTTGTATTTTGAATATCTGCAATAGTTATATAAATAAGAGCCTTTTAATATGAAAGTACAAGAAGAAAATGCGGCGTATGACGAAATCAACGTCACGCCGATGCTGGATTTGGCCTATGTGTTGCTGGTTGTGTTTATTCTAATGACCACCGCCTCAGTTCAAGGGATTACGGTGAATCTTCCGAAGGCTAGCGATAGTCCAAGTTTGGCAAAACCGCAAACTAAAGCTATTACGATTACGGCTGATGGCACCATTTTTTTAGATACCTATCCTGTCACTATGGAGCAACTTGAATCCACTTTACAGCAGTACAAAGCGGTGAATCCCGCTTTGCCGGTTGTTATTAAAGGTGATGCCGCTGTCCAATATGTGAATATTGTCAATGTGTTGGCTTTATTGGGTAAGCTTGATATCACTCAGATCGGCCTGGTCACCCAAAATTTGGTTAAATAAAGCCTGTAATGACAAAGCATAAAAAACATTTCCGGGCTTATTTGCCAACCATTATCGGCGTGTTAGTACTGGTAGGCGCAATTGCATTGATTATCCATTTAATTAGTGGGATGGAGGAGAAGCCTGCAAAAAAAGAAAGGAAAATTCAGACGGTTACGTTAACAAAGCCGCCGCCGCCACCACCCCCGCCACCTAAGGTTGAAAAGCCACCCGAACCTGAACCGGAACAACTTCAGGAGAAAGTGGAATCAGAGCCTGAAGAGATGCCTGACGTTGCCGATGAAGCGCCTCCTGGCGATTTGGGCTTAGATGCTGAGGGGGGGGCAGGTTCGGATAGTTTTGGTTTAGTTGGTCGTAAGGGCGGTAAAGGCTTGCTCGGTGGTGGCGGCGGTAATCCCTATGCTTGGTATGGCAACATCATTAAAAATGAAATTCTCGATATTATTTCTGAAAGGGAAGAGCTTCGACGTAAAGGTTACACGGCTATTGTCAAGCTGTGGGTTGAATCCGATGGCAGTGTCAAACGGTTTGAATTGACTCGGGGGAGTAATGATCCCGAAATAGATGACCTTCTTACCCGTCTGGTAGGTAAATATAAGAAGATCAATGAGCCGCCGCCTCCGGGTATGGAGCAGCCGATCAAATTAAAAATCACATCAAGAATTTAAAAAATGTAAAGGGCAAAAACAATGGATAATAAAAAGCAGCTGATGGCTTTGGCGCTTTGTGGCATGGTAAGCGTGGCTCAGGCGGGTGAAAAGGAAGATTTGCTTAAGTTACGTAACACCACTACTAATCTTATTAAAGAATTGGTCAAACAAGGTATTTTGACTGAAAAAATTGCTGATGAGATGATTAAAAAAGCTGAAGAGGAGGCAGAGGCCCAAACAGCTGAACAATCCGCCAAAAACGCCGGTGTGGCGGCGGAACCCGGTGAAATCCGGGTGCCTTATGTACCAGAATTTGTCAAAGACGAAATCCGTCAGCAAGTGCGCTCGGAATTACGTGCTGATGTTGTTAGTGACGTGATGCAACAGGCAAAAACCCAAAAATGGGGCATGCCAGAAGCATTGCCGGAGTGGATTAGCCGTTTCAAAATATCGGGTGATTTGCGGTTACGTTCGCAAAATGACTTTATGTCATCAGATAATGCGATGTTTCCAAGTTCAAACTTTCAAAATGTACAGGCCATTAACCAAGCGGGCGGAGTTAACGCTGCGGGTTTGAACGGCTTCATCAATACTTCCGAAGACCGCCATCGTTTCCGTGAACGGTTACGCTTGGCTATCGATGCGGATGTCGCAGAAGGTTTAAAGGCCGGCATCCGTCTGGCAACTGGCAATATGCCTGATCCGGTTTCGACCAACCAGACCTTAGGTAACACAGGCAGCCAGTATGAATTTAATTTGGATCGCGCCTTTCTTAAATATGACGCAGTCAATGAGCAAGGCTTCAAATGGCTGACAGTGGCCGGTGGACGAATTGCCAATCCTTGGTATGTTGGTGGCGGCGAGTTTACTGGGGGTAGTGAATTGGTTTGGGACACCGATTTGTCGTTTGAAGGTTTTGCGGCAACCTATCGTTACAGTTTGGACAGTATGTCCCCTCAAGAAACTAGACATCATGACGATCATCAAGGTGCACAAGTCAATAGGCATTCGGTGTTTGCGACTGTGGGCGCTTTTCCTTTAGAAGAGTTTGATGTCAGCTCGAATGATAAATGGCTTTTTGGTGGTCAAGTTGGGGTGGATTGGGGTTTCCAAAACCAAGATGCTTTAAAAGCCGCAATTGCTTATTATGACTACCAAAATATCGAGGCCAGAGTTAATACCACAGACACACATGAATGTTTTAGAAATACCGTAGATAACAATGCTTCCATGCCCCGCTATATGCAGGGTGGCAATACAGTTGCAGGCATCTGTACAGAAGATGCAACTGGACAAACGTTCGGTATGTATGGTTTGGCCGCAGATTATAATATCGTAAACGTTAACGTCGCTTACGATTTGGCAAAATTTGCGCCATACCATGTTATTTTCAGTGCGGATTATGCCAAAAACGTAGGCTTTGATTCTTCAGACGTGAGGGCTAGACGGGTATTAGGCCTTAATCCTGCAGTGGAGGATCAAACTAATGCCTGGCAGGTAAGGGCTGATGTGGGTTGGCCAAAAGTTGACCGTTTCGGCAAATGGAATGTTTTTACCCTTTATAAGTATGTTGAACGCGATGCGGTGTTGGATGCATACACAGATTCCGATTTCCACCTAGGCGGCACTAATGCTAAGGGTTGGGTCGTCGGTGGCAACTACGGTTTGATGAAAAATGTCTGGTTTACAGGCAGGTGGTTAAGCACCGATGCCATTTCTGGATCTAATTATGGTAATGATATTTTGCAACTAGATGTCAACACACGATTCTAATGGCTACAGATAAAGGGTTAGTATCATGAGATCATTAGCGTTTTTTGTTATCATAATCAGTCTGTTATTTTCTAATGTGGTGGGTGCGGCCAAAAAAGATGGCAGTGCTAAAGCAATAGCTAAATTACAGATGATGGTTCGGGAAGTCACCGCCGAGCGTGACCGTATTAAAACTGAAAATGCAGCGGTTGCCACTGAACTTGAGCAGATAAAAAAACAGCTGGAACAAGAAAAAACGGCGGCAGTTTCCCTTGGGGATAAGCTGAATGGCGAGATAGCCGCACAAAAATCAAGTGCCGATGAAATTCGTGTCCGTCTTGATAATACAACTGCAAAACTGCATGAAGTCATTGAAAAATACAATGCCTTGAATAAATCGAAAAATGAGTTGACTGTTGAGCACACGACCTTACAAAGCAACCAGCAATTTACTGCATCTGAGTTGAAAGCCTGCGAAACTAAAAATGTCAAGATGTATGAAGGGGCTAAAGAAATCATTGATGGTTATCAGCGCTGCCAGAATAAAGGGATGATAGATGTCCTGTTAGATTCAGAACCTGTAACGCAGATAAAAAGTGTTGAGTTTGAAACCATTATCCAAGAGTACGAAGATAAACTGAATAAACAGAAGTTTCAGCGCACCTCAAATCCTGCACAGTAATGTGTTTGTCCATGACTTGGGGCTTGTCAATAGGTTACTGAAATTTGACAATTCCCTAAAGTTATAAAAAAACAGTTGTTTTTAATGGTTAAACCCTCGTGTCTCGGCGAGGGTTTTTCATCAATAGCATTGGATTCCCCAGTGTCAAAAGCGGTCCTTTCACATATAGCCAAATTTCACGCTTCCTAATCAAAAAGTGGCAGTGGTTTAAACCTGTAATTGCAGTTGGATTAAAGTGGCCTGCAAATCTTGGTTTGCCCCATTTACCCTCCAGCCAAGGTTTTGAGCATCCAAACATCCCTCAAAAAATAAACTTACCGGCCTTTACGCTATTTTTTCAAAAACTAAAAAATTGGACAGGATTCATGTTTATGCCGTCAATATCAAACACATTCATAAAACTATTGTTGATCAGTCTAGTGGAAATGCTATTGGCTTGCGATGGCTCTGATTCGCGCAGGACTGGCTATCTCGAAGAAGGCAAGGCTTTGTTTAAAGCCGGTGAGTATAAAAAAGCGCGGATTGCTTTTGATAATGCAGCGTCTGTAGCACCGGAAAATAGCGAAAGCCGATACCAGATTGCCGAAGAGCTCAGCAAACTGGGTGATATGCAAGATGCCCTTGATCAATATCAAATTATTGTCAAACAGGATGCTAAGCATCTAAACGCGCGGGTCAAACTGGGGCAGCTGTATTTGTTGATGTCAAAAAACGATGAAGCAGAAAAAATGGCTAGGGAAGCCTTGGCACTGGATGGTGAAAATACTGGGGCACTGGTGCTGATGGGTGGTGTTTTATCCGCACAAAACAACAGCGATGCGGCTTTTGTTAAAGCTGAGCAGGCATTACAAAAGAAACCTGATGATATTCCAGCAATTTTATTGTTGGCTTCATTAAATGCCAAGATAGGTAAAGTGGATAAAGCCATTAGCCTGTTACAACACAATATTGAGAAATATCCCGACAATGTCGCCCAACGTTTATTGTTAGCAAACCTTTACGTACAAATAAAGAAATTGCCAAAGGCACGTGAATCGTTGGAGTCAATTATCAAAATAGAACCTAAACAATTAATTCATCGAAAACGGTTGGCCATGTTTTTCATCGACAGCAATCAATTGGATTTGGCCGAAAACGTATTGCGGGCCACTGTTGACGATTTGCCTGAAGATGCTCAGGCAAAATTGAATTTAGTTGAGTTTCTTGCTACAAAAAGAACGCCTGAAGTGGCTATTGCAGAATTGATTCCGATGATTGATGAGCAACCGGACGCTTTCGAGTTACGTTTTAAGCTAGCCGATTTACAGTTTGCGCAAAAACAGCTGCACGATGTTGAAGAAACGTTGCAGGAAACTGTTTCTCTGGCCAAAGAAAGCCGGAAAGCAGACAGGGCGCGTAATAAATTGGCGCGGTTCTATTTGGCGAGACAACGTGTTAAAGAGGCCAGCACACTTATAACAGAGGTATTGGCCAATGATCCTGGTGATGTTGAAGCGTTGGCTTTGCGCGGCGAAATTGCCCTTGCCGATAATCGGGTGGTTGAAGCAATAACTGGCTTCCGTGCAATTTTAAACGACCAGCCAGATAATATTAAAGTGCTTAAGCTATTAAGCGCCGCCCATTTAATTAATAAGAATCCGGTTTTGGCGAGGGAAAACCTTGAAAAAGTGTTGGCACTAACGCCCAAGGATGAGGCGGCGCGGTTGGATTTAGTGAATCTGCTGGTGCAGATGGGCGAGGCGCAGCTGGCAGGACAGCAACTTGACGCGGTGTTTAAGCTTAACCCAAATAGCAAAAATGGCATGGAGGTGTTGTTCAAAATTTATTTGGCGCAACAACAATGGCCACAAGCGCAGCAGGTCGCCAAACAACTTGAAAACAACTTTCCCGATGAAGCTGTGGGCTATTACTTATCTGGATTAGCCTACCAGGCGGAAGCTAAATTCGACAAAAGCATCCCGCGCTTTACCCTTGCACTGCAAAAGCAGCCGCAATCTGTAGAACCGCTAAACCAATTGATCAATAGTTACTTACAGCTGAAACAATCCGATAAGGCCTTAAATAAGCTAAATGAAATTGTTAAGGCACAACCTGACCATTTTTTTGCTTACAACCTGATGGGTGGCGTTTATACCCATGCCAAAAAGTTTAATGATGCGGCAGTTGCTTTTCAAAAGGCAATCGCCATAAAGCCTGAGTGGACAAAACCTTACCGTAATTTAGCACTTATTAACCGACTGCAAAAGAAACCGGCTGAAGCCGTTAAGGTGCTAACAACGGGCATCAAAAACACTACAAATGCAGCGGAATTAATCAATGACTTGGCACAGATCTATCATGAAAATGGTGAGCACGGCAAGGTCATTGCCTTATACGAGGAAGTCTACAAGCAAAACCCTGATTCGTTAAGCGCACTCAATAGCCTTGCGGGCTATATGGCCGCTTACGCAAAAGATAGCGCAAGCCTGAAGCGCTTGGTTCAGCTGGCAGGGCCTTTGGCGCAAAGCAACGATCCTTATCTGCTCGATACGGCGGCGTGGATTGCTTATAAACAGGATGATTATGAAAAAGCCAAACAAATCCTGTTAAAAGTGCATACCTTAAAACCTGATATTGCCGCCAGCAATTATCACTTAGGTATGGTTTATTTAAAATTAGGTGATAAGCCACAAGCTAAAGACTATCTCCAGAAAGCTATTGATAGCAAAGCTGATTTTAATGGATTAAACGAAGCTAAAGAAAGCTTGAAAACGTTAGCGGCAAACTAAGGCGATTTGAATAATTGCAGGCGACAAAAGTGTATGGTTTTGTCGCCCAAATGAATAAGGCGTATTTAATGGGGTGTCGATAGACTGGCCCGGTAAGCACGCATTAACGCAATGAATGCCAGAAAATCATAGAGGCTATGAATGATTATTGGTGTCAGTAAATTTCTCTCGCCACCATAATCCAGAGCTAACCCCAGATACAAGCCAACCCCTGTAGCCAGCACGGCGTAAAGTGGCGTGACGGCATGTACCAAGCCAAAAACCAGGTTACTGCCAAATAGCCCCACTGTTGCGCCCCAATGGGACTCCAGCCAAGGTTGAAGTACGCCCCGAAAAACCAGCTCTTCTGATAACCCGGCAATGGCAGCCAGCAAAAGTAAGTGAGTCCAATTGTAACGCAACAGCCCCGGGCCTAAAGTTTGCAAAAGAAATTTCCTGATGTTAACTACGGATTCTTGCTGCAATTGTTCTAACGCCAGAAACATTAAAAATAACGGCACCGTACCGATTACGCCATAAAAAATAGCGGTGCTAGAGAAAAAAATCATATTAAAAGGGTTAATGTCAACGATCCAGCCTAAAAATAGCGCGACTAAAATTAGTGAAGCTTCAAAAAAGCAGGCGGCGTTAAAAAAATCGGTAAACTTGAAGAATGATTTGTCCATTGGGAGTTGTTTTTAAAATTGGCAGTGGGGTATTTTAAAAGGAACCATGATACATGGGCTTACTCGTTAAATAGTAATTTTATTATAAGCTTTAAAAGCTCGGTGATTTCTGCAAATGGCGCGAGTAAGGGGTGAGCCTTTCGGCTATGCCCAGAATAACCTTGTCGAACCATAAATAGCTTAACTGTCTAAGGACGTAAAGGCGAACATCTGTTTGTTAAAAAAAGAGTGGACAGGTTTTTAAGCTATCACCCTACGACCCAGAATGATGGGCGACGCCCTAGCAGTCATCAATTAACTATCCCTCCCTGCTTAAATTAAACTAATCGCTTAAAAAAATATCTGGTTTTGGACTGGATTCCTGTAGAAAAAAGGGAATAATGAACTGCTGACTATACTGTTGTAAGTGATGCAGGTTACTTTTTCATGATTATTAAAACTAAAAAAAATATTTCTGGTAATGAAATCACCGATCCGCAAGTGTTTAGGGATAGGCGTAAACTAATTAAAGCATTACTGGCGCTTACTACAGCCGGTTCTGGGATTGGTTCGGTATTCGCGGCCAGTGATTACGCCGAGCCCGGGCGTTTGGCGCACAATGGCTTGGCCAACAATTTGGTGTTGACGCCTAAAGGGCTAATACAAAATTACACAAACTATTATGAGTTCTCTTTCAACAAGCAAGACGCCACAAAATTAGCCCAAAAACTGCCTATCGATCCTTGGTCAGTGGAAATAAGCGGCGAGGTTGAAAAAGGTGGCGTGTTTAATTTGGAAGATATTCTTAGCGGGCAAACCTTGCAAGAATATATCTATCGTTTTCGGTGTGTTGAGGCTTGGTCTATGGTCA
Source organism: Methylococcaceae bacterium UBA6146 (assembly GCA_002422395.1). Lineage (GTDB taxonomy): Bacteria > Pseudomonadota > Gammaproteobacteria > Methylococcales > Methylomonadaceae > Methylovulum. The sequence goes on from DIUY01000012.1 coordinate 260,077, forward strand.
TACCTTGGATGGGTTTTCCTTTAGGGGGTTTGTTGAAGCGTGCCCAGCCCTTATCGACGGCCAAGTTTGTGAAATTCACTTCCGTTTATTTGCCCGAAATCATGCCGAACCAAAAAAATGATGCCATGTTGGATTGGCCTTATGTCGAGGGCTTACGCATTGATGAGGCCATGCACCCGTTAACCTTATTGGCTGTTGGCGTGTACGGTGACACCTTGCCGAAGCAAAATGGCGCGCCATTACGGTTGGTGGTACCCTGGAAATATGGCTTTAAAAGCATTAAGGCCATTGTCAAAATTGAACTGTTAAAAAGGGCACCGATTACCAGCTGGAGTGGTTTTGCCCCTAAGGATTATGGGTTTTATGCCAATGTTAACCCCTCGGTGCCACATTCACGCTGGAGCCAATACAGCGAGCGGGTTTTGGGTAGCGGCTTTTTTACGCCGCGCCGTGAAACCGAATTATTCAATGGTTATGGCGAACAAGTGGCTGGGTTATATAAGCATATGGACTTGCATCATTTCTTTTAATAGTCATGATAATCAATAACTTAAAAACAAAAATAACCATTCTCTGCTATCTGCCGTTGCTATGGTTGACAGTCGATATTCTCTTGTCCAATTTAGGTTCCAACCCCATCCAAGCGTTACATATCCGTTTAGGGGACTGGGCTTTGCGGTTTTTATGCATCACCCTCGCAATTACGCCACTCCAAACCATCACAAGCTGGCGGGGGATGGCCAATTATCGGCGGATGTTTGGGTTATTCACTTTTGCCTATGCGACCTTACATGTTTTAGTTTACTTATCCGTTGACCATTTTTTTGTCTGGCAAGTCATAGCTATTGATATTATCGAAAGCCCGTACATTTGGTTTGGGGTTATCGCTTATTTGATTATTTTTGCCTTGGCTTTAACCACGTCTAAAAGATCACAAAAGTACATGGGCAAATACTGGAAAAAGCTACATCGGCTCATTTATTTTGCGGCAGGGGCGGTGATTATCCATTATTTTTGGCAACTTAAAGGTAATCTCCTAGAACCTTTGTTTTATGCCCTAATCATAACTTTATTGCTCGTTTTTCGGTTGCTGGTCATCATTAAAAGTCGACAGCTAGCCCGTTTGATGATTCCAAGAGGGCGTTTAGTGGAGACCAATAATTCTATTGAATAAACGGATTGTCAATATGATGGTGATTGCGTTGCCGGTTGGCAAGTTTGTTTGCAGTAAGCCCCAGTTTTAGCGGCGTGTTATTCTATAACGTGCGCTTTTTGCAATTGCATACGAAGTTCTTCGATGCGTTTACGGTTAACGCCAAAGTCGCTGTGGCCGGTGCGCGAAGCGGAACGGATATGAATGAGGTTGGTTTTGTTGTCAAGAACTGCGTTAATGTCATCGACAAAGTGTAAGATTAGGCTGGTGGCTTCTGCGTGTAACGTGTCATCGGTTTGGTGTGTAATCACCATACGGCCATGTTTGTTAATTGCTTTTATTAAAGCGTCCCACGCGTCAAAAGTTGTGCCGCTGATTTTAAAAGGTTCAATATAATGCTGCTTGTCAGTGTTGTCGGCTTGGCTGGAAACGCAATTAGGCGTGTTTAGACAAAGCGGCAGTTTCTTAGGTGCTGTGGTGTTGGCTTCGATTGATACACTGATGAGGGTCATGGCAATAATAAAAAATGCTAAGTTAAATTTCATAATCGGTGATGAGGTTCATGTCAATTAAAATGTCAATGTTGCATAAATCTATCAAGAGTCAAATTTTAGGGGGAAGTTCACTGCCCATTCGCCTTATCTTTTGGCAAAAGATCAACGCTGATTCCGCCGCGTCTTACACAGTAGGCATAAGCGTCAGAAGGATTTTCCGCGTGACGGGCTGCCTGCAAACAGTCTCGTGAGGTTTTTAGGTAGGTTTCCGGGTTTGCTTTTTCGACAATATGGCCTTTGTTTTTCATACAATCGCCAAAGATGCCAGGTGCGTTCGTAACCGGAATTTCTATAACGGCCATGGCCCCCATAGCCCCGGCGGTGGGGACTTTTATTTGTTCCTTAAGCGTGGAGGAGTGGTGGCAGGCTAATGCGTCAGAAAAATACGCACTGTTATCCGTGTCTTGGCGCGAAAAAAAATCTCCGCAACTTTGGAGTATTAAAAATATGGGCAGAATGATGGTTTTGGGGTTCATTGATTCCTTCTTTATTTGGTTTTGTAATGCTAGGGGTGTTTTTGCACCAACTTTATTTGGTTTTGTAATGCTAGGGGTGTTTTTGCACCAACCAATAAGTGACACCTAAAGCCACCAAAACAATCCCTGATGCACTGACATATCCGGGATCACGATAACTTTCCGTGAAATGGCCATTAACGCCATGGCCACCACGAATTTGACAGCAATGCCATCGCCACGGATATACAGCGTGATGTTCAGGAAGATTTCAATGGCAATCAACACCGCTAAAAACGCCCCGAAAGTCTCCAGTAAGTCATCGATGGTCATCATCGCATAAGGGGCTTCGGTGATTTTGTTGTACATGACGTAAGCAACGTCAATAATGCCGAAAAAAATGACGAACACCATTGAATACATGCTGGTTATCGCCAGTTCTGCGCGTATGCTGGCGCAGGCGGCAAAAAATGCTGGGCTGAAGCCCTTGGTGATTGATTTGTTTGCCGATCTTGATACGCAAGCTTATGCCGAAGACTTTCTTAAAATACGGTCATTAGCGGAAGCGGATTTAAGGCCGGCAGTTGATATTTTTATAGGCCGCTATGCGGTCAAACATGCAATTTATGGCAGTGGCTTTGAATATTATCCCGAAAGCCTGTATTACCTAAGTGACTGTTTGATAGTGTTAGGCAATTCACCTGATACCTTTGCAAGAGTGCAGAGCAAAGCGGACTTTTTTGCTGTGCTATCTTATTTGGGCATTCCATATCCTGATGTCTTGTTTAATGCCCCTGAACATACCGATAATTGGTTAGTTAAGCCGCTACAAGGGCAGGGGGGGATGGGGGTAAAGCCCGCCCGTTATGAGCGTTCGGACACATCGGTTTACTGGCAAAAACACCAATCTGGAACGCCGCAGTCCGTACTGTTTTTGGCGGATGGGCAGGTTGCGCGGGTAATGGGTTTTAACACGCAATGGACAGCCCAAGCGAGTGAAAGTGAAGCTTTTATCTTTTCCGGTATTATCAATAACAGTAATTTATCGGCGAATCACAAAATACGGTTGACTGCTTGGTTGGCCAGACTTGTTCCAGAGTTTTCCCTTAAGGGATTAAATTCAATGGATTTTATACAAGATGGCGAGGGTGTTTATGTGCTGGAAATTAATCCACGGTTATCCGCAAGCATGCAGTTGTATGATTGCGGCTTATTGATGCGGCATATTCTGGCGAGTCAAGGTGAGATGAGGGATGAGGTGGTTGGGCAAGGCTGTGTCGTGGCCTATCAAATCATTTATGCCATTAGCGACGCCGTTATTCCTGAAACATTCGAATGGCCTGAAGGGTGCGTTGATTTACCCCCGCCAGGCGTTATTTGTCGCAAAAGCGAGCCTATTTGCAGTATTATTGCCCGCCATAACACCCCCCAGGCCGTTTTCGAACAGCTGCAACGCAAACAACAACAAATTTTTAACCAACTAAACACAGGCCCAACCTCATGGAATACACAGCGAGCGTTAATAAACTTTCCCAACCTTTAGTCAGGGAGTTACTCGACAATGCCGACAAACTCAGGCTTAACGTACAAAAACTGGCCAATGGCTGCACGATTATTGATGCTGGCATCAATGCCCTAGGGGGATTGGAAGCGGGGCGGATTATCACTGAAATTTGCTTGGGGGGTATGGGGACAGTGGCTATTTCGCAAAGCGCCTATACTGAGAAATGGCCGTTGACGGTCAATGTGCATTCCAGCAATCCGGTTCTCGCGTGCCTCGGCAGCCAATATGCCGGTTGGAGTTTGGCGCATGAAAAATATTACGCGCTAGGCTCTGGCCCGGCGCGGGCAATGGCCACAAAAACAAAAGAAGGTGTGACCAGTCCGGTTGAAGAGCTCTACAAGGAATTGGGTTATCAGGATCAGGCTGGGCAAACCGTATTGGTCATTGAAAATGATAAGGTCCCACCGGTAGAAATTGTTGACAAAGTGGCGTATGCGTGTGGCGTGTCGCCTGACCAGCTGACCATTATCGTTACACCCACCAGCAGCCTGGCAGGATGCGTGCAGGTTGTCGGCAGGGTTTTGGAGGTTGCGATGCATAAAGCCCATGCCCTACATTTCCCATTGGAAAATATCCTTGACGGCACGGGCAGTGCGCCAATTTGCCCCCCGCATCCTGATTTTGTGCAGGCAATGGGACGCACAAACGATGCGATTTTGTTTGCAGGCTTAGTGCATATCTTCGTAAAAGGGTCTGACGAAGCGGCGGAAAAATTAGCCAACGAATTGCCTAGCTCAACATCCAAAGACTATGGCAAACCGTTTGCGAAAATATTCAAAGAATATCAATACGACTTTTTCAAGATTGATGCGATGTTGTTCAGCCCCGCCAGTGTTATTGTCACGGCGGTGGAATCCGGCAACAGTTTCCGTGGTGGACGTTTGGACAATGAATTGCTCAATTTATCGTTTGGCGGCTGATAAGCAGGGATAGGAAAGGCATAGTTCTAGATTGTCGTCTAAGAATAAAAATCATTTGAATGATGTCATGTGTCCGTAAGGCCAATATTTTTAATTTAATTGGGGGCTTTAGAGCTTCATTGGCAGATGGCCTATGGGGCATTTGTATTGTTAATATTACCTTGGTCTTCCTGTGTTTGTTTGATATTGTTCTTCTGCGGTGAAGCGAACTTACGCTTTTTAGTCGTTAAATGACAATATTAAATAACAATATAATAATACTAAATAATAATACTAAAGTTTTTGCTAAAAAGGCTTTGTTTTGTGATCAGCCGCTTATTGTTTACGCAACTTTCCGATATCAACTACTAAGGATTTTATTATGAAAATCAATAGATTTTACAGTTTTTCCACAACAAGCCTTTTATGTGTGGCTAGTGGCCTGGCTTTTGCCTCAGTTGTTGAGGCCGCTGATCAATCTGTCCAACAAGTGGGAGCAGTCACAATTATGACGGCACCTGCCCAAGCCAGCCAGTCAGCAGGCATTGATTTCGCCAATGCCATACCGATGCAGATGCCTGAAGTAAGCCCTGGTTTGCTTACGCATCAGTCTAATGTCGCCCCCGTATCGTTTGGGACGCCTGGATATAGTTCTGGTCGTGCAGGCAATGGTGAAGAAACCCCAGTTAGAGTGCCTAAGTCTAATTTTGTTAGCGACGGAATGGCTGTTGCACCCCAAGAATTTGGTGCAACTAATCATCCGTTCACCACTTCCCGAGTCAATAATTATGGTGACAGAACTTCAAGGTTTTATCCTTACCGCCCAACCGGCAAGTTATTTTTCAATATAGGTGAGGGCACTTATGTTTGTTCTGCCTCTTTAATTAAACCAGGTGTTATTGTCACTGCCGCCCATTGTGTGGCTGATTTTGGTAAGCAAACATTTTTTTCCAACTGGAAATTTATCCCTGCGCATAATAGTTCTTTGGCACCCTACGGAATATGGGACGGGGTAGCCCCAGTTGTTATGACTTCTTATTTCGATGGCACAGATTCTTGCGCAGTCGCGGGTGTGGTTTGCCAAAATGATGTCGCAGTTATTAAGCTTGCTTCACAAAAAAATGCCAAGGGGCGCACCTATTACGCGGGTAATAAAGCCGGTTGGTATGGTTATGGTTGGAATGGCTATAGCTACGCGCCATTTTTAGGCCAGACAGCCGCGCAAATTTCACAGTTAGGCTATCCGGTTGCCCTTGACAGTGGCAACCTTATGGAGCGTACGGACTCTTTGGGCTATGTCGATGCAGGGGCTGCAAACAACACCATTATGGGTTCACTACAAACCGGCGGCTCAAGTGGCGGGCCATGGTTGGTCAATTTGGGTAAGGAGCCCTCACTTAGCGGCATCAGTTTTGGCACCGATGCTTCGCACAATATTGTCGTGGGTGTGACAAGCTGGGGCTATGTTGATCAGGTTTGGAAACAACAGGGTGCAAGCCCCTTCACAGACGGTAACATCATACCGTTGGTAAATGCTGTCTGTGAACCTGCGCCACAGCCAGGATGTTAAGCAATTAACCTGCGCTTTTAGGGTTGCGGTTTAAGTTTGCCGAATATCTCTGGAAGCTTATATTAGGTTGGTAGGTGCGGGCAGTAGTCCGCACCTACATTTGTTATGGAGTCTGATAATCAAGCTAATAAAGCCACATAATCCCCCGTCATAAAAATGCTGTGACAAGTCCCTGCACCTCCAATTGATGCGACAGGCGTGCCAAGCCCTGCGATGGTCTTGAGCCGAAGAGTGTCGGCATCTATCAAACACGCCAAATAAGCCGCTGATATACGCAAGATTGGGCCGCATGCACAGGGTCAAGTGTTTCCGTATAGCCACCAAAATAAATTTGCTTCTTATGAATGCGCTGATAGATTAAATGTTCAATTGTTACTTTCAGTTAACTTGGAGCTTAAAATGAAAACAAAAGCCTTACTTACTACCCGCTCGCTATTGATGATAGCCACAGCTACATTGATAGGGTTGTTCTTGAATACTTCCGCGCTAGCTGCTGATCATGAAACCCAGTGTTTTAACGACGTGCAAGGGAAAATTCCTTGGAATGATGACAAGGACATGAATTGGGATGCAGAGAATGTAAAACAACTTTGCGAAGGGACTACAAAACCCGCAGAGCCTGGCAAGTGTTTTCTGATGGTAAAATCAGGCCAAGTTAATTGGGGCAAGGGCACTAATTGGGAATGGAAAAATATAATCAATTTATGTTCAGGTACGAGCGATGCCGAAAAAACCGTAGAGTGTTTTAATAAGGGCGTCAGTGCTGGGGCTGATTGGAGAGATGCCATTCTGATGTGTCAACGCTCATTAAGCAGTCAAATGAAAAATAACCAGTTAGATTTGAATAAGTAAGCCATTATTTTTAAAAATAGTATAAAGTAGCGGCCACTTATGCTGGTGGTTAGTTAGTTTTTTGCAAGCTTTTAGACTGGCCGCTACCCTAGCTTGAAGCCTTCCCATTTGGGTAGTCAAGCTAATAAAGCCGCAATAATCCCCGTCATAAATATGCCGTCAAAAGTCCCTGCACCTCCAATTGACGCGACAGGCGCACCAAGTCCGGCGATGGTCTTAAGCCGAAGAATGTCGGCGCCAATCAACACGCCAAACACACCGCTGATATACGCAAGATGGGCGGTATGCACAGGGTCAAGGATCATAGCCACCAAAGCTGAAGTTAATGGCGCCAGGAAAACAGGCATGCCAACGCCTAGGCCGGGTATCAAGCGGCTAAATTTATAGCTCAAGGCGGTGATGGCCAATACACCGACAATAATATCAATCGGGCCAATCACCTGTAGAGATATGAAATAAAGGCATAATCCCACCGGAATTAAGCAACCGCCGACATTGATGGCAACAACAATTTTGCCTTCTCTTACTGGCTGGAATATTTCCCAGATCAATTTTCGGTCGGGTGACATGACAAGATGTCCGGTTTCTTTGATGTTTACGCTATAAAGCGGCAGATTGATGCCGCTGCCCAGCAATGTCCCAAGCAATAAAAATAACGATATTTCGGGTGTTAAGCCAAGTTTTGCGAAGGCAATGTTGAAGAGATGGACTTGCAACATTGCCGCAAAAAACAGGGAAATTACAAAAAACAGTAGTAATGAATTAACTGGCATGGCCGCCCCCTTAATGAAATGCTAGCGTTATTGTTTTTTTAAAGAAAAAAGCATTTAAATGCTTTGCCATTGCAACCCGGACACCCAGCGTCGATGGAAACTAGGTAAGCCGTCCAGGTACGCGGGCACGCAGATCTGACAACTGCGCTTCCAGCTCATGAATACGTTCAAGCAGCGTTAGCGCTAACGCTAAGCCTTGGATGTCCAAATCAAAATCCCGGCGCAAGCGGCTGGCGGTTCTGGCTAAGACCAAACAGTCTGCACGAAATGTCCGTTCCGCCGCTTTAGGGTCAACCGGTACAAAGATGCCATAATCGACCAGCTCCAATAGTTCCGCTTCGGTCAGGCCTGATAGCCCGCTAAGATCAGCCAACGATAACTTGTGGTGTTGGTCTAGCCAACGCACTTCAGTCAATTCAACTCGCATGATGCACCTCTTGGTCAAAATGGCCGCGTGGATTAAACGCCGAACCTCCGGCAAGTTGTTTATAGAGTTGCCGTTCGCGCTCACTAATCACACTGGGAACAACGATTTGCACTATCGCAAACAGATCGCCTTGCCCGCCATGCGGGTTAGGCAAGCCCCGTTTGGGCAGCCGTAAATGTTGGCCTGCGCTAGTCCCTTCAGGGATTTTAAGCCGTACCAAGCCACCTAATGTCGGCACTTTTACGGAGGCGCCCAGCACAGCCTCCCAAGGCGCAAGCGGCAAATCCAGATACAAATCATACCCGCTGGGCCGGTACAGCGCATGTGGACGTAGCACAATATTGAGGTATAAGTCGCCCGATGGTCCGCCGTTAAAGCCTTTCCCACCCTTACCCGGCACACGTAGCCGTTGTCCGTCTGTAGCACCTTTAGGGATACGTGTCTTAAAGGCGTGCGGCATCCGACGTGGCATTCCGTTTGCATCGTATTCCGGCATGTTTAGGTCGAGCTCCACTTCGGCCCCAAAATAGGCTTCTTCTAGGGTTATGTGCACATTGGCTTCGTAATCTTGCCCTGGTATCGGCACGTTACGGTTGCGCTGTCCATCACGCTGCCGCCCTCCGCGTAAATCAGAAAATAAGTCAGACAAATCAATATCATCGAACGAAAATGGCACATCACCGTACTGCTTTTGCCAATCGGGTGGTGGCTTAAATTCTTGACCGGATTGATAGCGGCCAAGTTGGTCATAAGCGGCGCGCTTTTGCGGGTCCTTGAGCGTTTGATAGGCTTCTGAAATCTCTTTGAATTTTTCTTCCGCATCCGGCTCTTTGGAAACGTCAGGATGATATTTACGGGCAAGGCTGCGGTAAGCGGCTTTAATTTCCGCCGCGCTGGCGTTCCGGTCGATACCGAAAATGCGGTAGTAATCCTTGTATTTCATTAGGCGCCTCGTGGGGATTCACAGTAACGTTAACAACCTGTTCAATATCTTTAAAACGCTGTGGATGTGGCGGGTGGCTGCTTACCTTTAAATACGGTGTGACAACCGCAGCCCCCCCTAGTCTGCTTAAGAGACATCGGGCAAAGGGATGGGGCGGCTATACGCTAGCCGCCCCATTTCCGGTGAAAGGGTCACTTGTTTATTTTAAGTGCCAGAAATGCAGGGCTGCCACGGCGTTGTATTAACACAGCCACTGATTTTTCGGTGGGCAGGCTTTTGATGACTTTATCAAACGTGTCCGCATTGAGGATAGGTTTGTTCTGAATGCGCAAGATCACATCCCCTGGTTGAATGCCGGCGTCTTTAGCGGCGCCGGCGCCCACTTCCTCAACCAGCACACCGCCGCTGGCAACTTCCAAAGCCGTTCTTTGTTCCGCAGTCAAATCAGCCACGCTGATGCCTAGCCTGTTGGTGGGTCTTGCTTCCGGTTTGCTTTCGGCCAGTTGTTCCGGTTGGTCTGGCAACAGGCCTATTTTAAAGCTAATCGTTTTGGTCTCGCCTTGCCGGATAATTTTTAAAGCGGCTTTATCGTTAATGGCTGCCATGCCCACCATAGGCGGTAAGTCGCTTGATGTTTCAATGGGTTGGCCGTTAAATTCGGTGATAATGTCACCAATCTGCAAGTCGGCCTTTTCTGCGGGGCTACCCGGCATTATTTTGGCAACTAAAGCGCCCTGAGGATTTTTCATGCCAAATGATTCCGCCAGTTCGCGCGTCACATCCTGAATTTGCACGCCTAGCCAACCATGTGCGGCTTTGCCGTGCGCCTTGATTTGGTCAACCACATTCATCACGACATCCATGGGGATGGCGAATGACAGCCCCATAAAACCGCCGGTACGGCTGTAAATTTGGGAGTTGATGCCAACCACTTTGCCTTCCATATTAAACAGGGGGCCGCCCGAATTGCCGGGGTTGATGGCGACATCAGTTTGGATGAACGGCACATAATTGCCGCCTGGCAAACTGCGGCCTTTGGCGCTGACGATACCAGCGGTTGCTGATTGGTCAAAGCCAAACGGTGTGCCGATAGCCAACACCCACTCGCCGACCTGAAGGTTTTCGGGGGAGCCAATGTTCACGGCCGGCAGGTTGTTGGCATTAACCTTCAATAATGCGACATCGGTACGGGCGTCGGAACCTATCAATTTGGCGACGAGTTCGCGGCGGTCGGAGAATTTGACGATGATTTCATCAGCATCTTTGACAACATGGTGGTTGGTCAGGATATAGCCATCTTGAGAAATGATAAAGCCTGAGCCTAGTGATTGCGTATCGCCGCCATAGCCAAAGTCGCCGCCTTCAGGGTTGTTGAAGAAGTGTTTGAACAGCTCCTCCATTTCTGGCGGCATGCCTTCGGGCATAGGTTGCTGTTTTGGCGCATTATCGGGGAGGGGTTTTGCTTTTTGCGTGGTGCTGATGTTCACCACGGCTTTGCCGCTGGTTTTTACCATTTCGGTAAAGTCAGGCAATTGGGCAAAAGCATTTTGATTAAAAAGAATGATTAGAAACACACACAAACTAAATTTTTTTAGCATAAATTTTCCATTCTAAAACATAGAGACAAAACAAATATGGGGCAGCACATGCCAGTTTGCAACCGGGCTATTTTTTTTCCCGCAGTTTGATATTTTCAGCAATTAATCTAACGGTTTCGCTAGGGACTTCACCCATGACGGTAAATTCAAAAGCGCCTAAGGTCTGGCTAAAAAAATTAATCGCGCCAAGCGATTGAACCGTTTTAGACGTATTAGTAGAGGGCGGGGAAGCGGTGGCATGTTCCATGTAAACAGAAACCAAGGCCAAGCCATCACCGAGCAAAAGGTGGTCAACCAGCTGTGTTGAGTTATGCAAAGGCCGCCGGGTAAAAAACAGCTCACGGAATCCAGACGGCAATTTTTTTATGATAAAAGCGGCTTCGGCTGAGTTTGCCGCGTTACTTTGCATAATGTCGTTTTTGACGGGTTGGGTGTTGGCAAAAGGCAAGGTGTCTTTAACGATTAGTTCGGTAAACACCAACTGTTCGACGGTTTTTCCGGCATGATTGTAAACAGTGGCCTTAAGCGGTAAAAAATGCTCTTTTTGCAACCAAATTTTTCGCGCATACCGGAGTTGGTCTTTAGGTTGGATACCAATAATGTAGGCGGGCTGCAATGCTATGGTTTCCTCGCCTAATACGGATAGCGTGTAATTGGCATCCAAATCGTCAAGATTGTTAGGCATATCAATCAGAAACGAGTATTCAAAGGGGCGGTTTCCGGTGTTACGTTGCCGGGTCGTTTTAAGCAAGTTGCTGGCGTTGCCCGTGTCCCTGATGATTTCACGCAAAGGGGCGTTTAATGATATTAACCGTTCTTGTTCACGCCCTTGGGCGGCGGCGTTAATGTATCGCATTGGTTCTAGCTTGCCGTCCCTTAAAAACACCACTGTGCCCTGATAATTTAGGGTTTGCATGGATTTAAGCATGGTGGTTAATGCGTTTTTGGCGGCGGGTGGCTGTTGGGGCGTGGCCGCTAGGGGATTGGCCGCTGATAACAGCAGGCAGGCAAAGATTCCTATTAACACGTTCATCGTTGGTTATAAGAAGTCTCTTTCGTTAAAGGACGAAAATCAACATCAACCTCGCCGGTATAAACGCTGTTGTTGTGCGCCTCGAGGTAATCGCTGATGCGGGCATTGAGCGGGTAAGGGTCTTCAGGCTGTAGGGCAGTGTTGGCAATAGTTTGCCCCTCCGGTTTTGCCGGTGTTTTTTGGGCCACTTGCAGTGACGTTGCCTCCGGTGCCGTGGCAGGCAAGGGGGGGAGATTGACGCCCCTTGCGGCAAGCACCGCCACAACCGCGACTGAGGCGGCTAATGCCGCCCGTTTATAGTGATGGCCAGCGGGTTTGTGCTGGGGCAGCAAGTAAGTGGCTTCTTGCGCAATCTGCTGGGCTATATTTTCCGAGATGTTCGGTGGCACCGGTAAAAATTGATCAGTTTTCAGGGCGTGGCTGATGGTGGCATAGCGGGCGAAGGTGCTTTTCAGTTCGGGGCTTGTGTGCATTTTTTGTAATAAATTCAATGCAACTTGATAGTCCAGTTCGTCATCAAGAAGTTGGGAGAGGTGTTGGTTTAGCTCTTCATTCATCGAAAATCACCGTGTTCGAGTAAGGGGGATAATTTACTGTCAATAGCTTCACGCGCCCTAAAAATGCGTGATCGTACCGTGCCAACCGGACAATCCATTGCGACGGCAATTTCTTCATAACTCATGCCTTCAAATTCCCTGAGCATAATCGCAGTGCGCATTTCTTCGGGTAGTAAAGCAATGGCCGCTTTAATTGTGTCAATTATTTCTTGATTCAATAACTGCCTTTCCGGCGATTCCATGTCCTGTAGCTGGGGCGCATTTTCAATCTTTTCGGCCTCTTGAATATCCTGCTCATATTGCGTGTTGCGTCGGGTGCGTGCGACTAAATAATTTTTGGCCGTGTTGATAGCTATGCGGTATAGCCAAGTGTAAAAAGCCGCCTCGCCCCGGAAGTTGCCTAATGCGCGGTATGCTTTGATAAAGGCTTCCTGGGCGACATCTTGGGCTTCGCTAGGATCTTTGACGTAACGGTTGACCAGCTGGATGATCCGATGCTGGTATTTAATCACTAACAGATCGAATGCTTTTTTATCGCCCCGCTGCACACGTGCCACAAGCTCTTCATCTAGTTGTTCGCCAGGTCTTGTTTTGCTGTTCACTACGGCTCTTTATTATGGTTGGGTAGACAGAAGTAAATTGAATAAGTTCTTATGTGACAAAATTGTGTAACCCAGTTAAAAAGCGTTATTATCCATAAACAATGATAACTAAGCCACTTTACATGAGGTGGTGAGCAACGGCTTTCGTTTTTTATATGTCTTATACAAGCAATTATGATGTTCTTATAATCGGTAGCGGCGGCGCAGGCCTGAGTCTGGCCCTTAAATTGGCGGATCAGGCGTTGCAGATTGCCGTGCTGTCAAAATTCGCCCTGACGGCAGGCAGCACCTACTATGCGCAAGGCGGTATATCGGCTGTCTTTGATGCTGATGATTCTATTGAATCGCATATTGAAGATACGCTGGATGCCGGTGCCGGGTTATGCAACCCTGATATTGTCAGGCTAACCGTCACACATGGCAAAAGCTCGATAGATTGGTTGCGCCAACAAGGCGTGGCTTTTACTGAAGAGCAGACGGCGACGGGTGAAAAAATATTGCATCTCAATAGGGAGGGCGGGCATTCGCACCGGCGTATCGTACATACTGCCGACGCCACTGGCAAGGCTGTGTCGCTATCGTTGATTGAACGCGCCCAAGAGCATGAAAACATCAGCCTTTTTGAACATCATAATGTTGTTGAATTAATCACCGCCCAAAACGATGGCCAGGCGGGCAAAAAAATCATCGGCGCGTATGTGCTGGATTCTCAACAGCAGCGGGTGAAAACCATGATGGCAAAGGTGGTCGTGCTGGCCACCGGTGGCGCCAGCAAGGTTTATCTGTACAGCACCAACCCGCAATCCGCAACGGGCGATGGTATCGCGTTGGCGTGGCGGGCGGGCTGTCGGGTCAGCAATATGGAGTTTATGCAGTTCCACCCGACCTGTTTATATCACCCTAACGCGAAATCCTTCCTGATTAGCGAGGCTGTTAGGGGTGAAGGGGGGAGGTTAATCTTGCCCGATGGCGAGCCTTTTATGCATGAGTTTGACCCGCGTGCGGAATTGGCGCCGCGTGATATTGTTGCCAGAGCGATAGACCATGAAATCAAAAAACGCGGTATTGATTGCGTTTATTTGGACATCAGCCATAAGTCGGAGGCGTTCATTCTTGAGCACTTCCCCACTATCCACAGAAAATGCCTCAAGTTTGGCATCGACATCACCAAACAACCCATTCCGGTCGTGCCCTCGGCCCATTACACCTGTGGCGGTGTAGTGACAGACAGTTACGCACGCACCGATATTAATAATCTTTATGCGATAGGTGAAGTGGCTTCCACCGGCCTGCATGGGGCGAACCGTATGGCCAGCAATTCGCTGCTCGAATGCCTGGTGTTTGCTGAGCGCGCCAGTATCGATATTTTGCAGAAAATTGCCGGTATCCCGACGCCAAAAGCCGTGCCCGACTGGGATGAATCAATGGTCAGTGATTCCGATGAGGAAGTCGTGGTGTCCCATAATTGGGATGAGTTGCGTCATTTTATGTGGGACTATGTGGGCATTGTCAGAACCGACAAGCGCCTTAGCAGGGCGATGAGCCGTATAGCGCTGCTGAAAAATGAAATAGCTGAATATTATAGTTATTTTCGGGTGACTAGTGACTTGCTGGAGTTGCGCAATCTGGTGATAGTCGCTGAGCTTATTGTGCGCTGCGCGCAGCAGCGTAAAGAGAGCCGGGGCTTGCATTACACACTAGACTATCCCGATACGGATAATAGCAAACCGCCCGAAAACACGGTTCTCATACCGTGAGCAACAAAATGTAAGGTGAATTGCATGCCCTGATTTTTTGTATTGCCTGCCTATTCTGGGTGTATACTTCAAAAACTTTGCACTTGATACCTATAGAACATAATGAAACATAGGGGTTAATTTAATGACTGAAAAGACGGCAAGCAAATATCTTCTTAATCTTGAAAAACACTTTGCCCATGACAATCCGGTCTTACTGAAAGCGGTAAAAGTTTTTCAGGAACTTGATCAGATTGAATATGACCTAGGCCTTATTGGAATGGAGGAAACTACGGCCTGCAAACAGTCATGGTGGCCTGTTATCAGTATGGTTAGCGGCAATTCGACTGCCCGGTCGAGGTTTATCAACAGTTATTTTGGTGGCGAGCATCTGCTCTCCGGCATTCAGACATCCAGCCACAAATTCACGGTTTTGCTGCATAGCGTCCAGGCCAATCCAGTGACGTTGCCGGCGACGGCTTTGGATGTTGATCCACGCTACCCGTTTTATCAAATTAGCAAGAAAATTGAACAACGGGAAGAAGGCGAAGGTGGCCGCATTAATTCTTATATGGAATTAAAGGCGATCAATAGCGAACGGCTGAAAGGCAAGTTGTTGATTAATGTGCCCAATATAATGACCGAGGTGGCCACGCCAATTATTTCCCTATTATTGAAACATACCATTGAAAATTCCGATTTGGTGCTTGTTTTCGTCGATGCGTTTGAACAGGAAGCGCCCTTAGTCGATGAACTTATACAAACCATTATTGCCCATCAGGATTCCAATAAATTCATTTACCTTATTGACGAGTCCGCGACGCTCAGTAACGGCGAGAACATTTCTTTGTGGCAAAAAAAGCTCGCTGAGCTAGGCCTTAATACCGGGCAGTTTGTCATCCTGCCCAATAAGCAAAGCGGCATAAGCCCCCAGTTGTCGGGCTATTTTTCTGAACTTGAGCAACGTATAGCCAATGTCGGTCATGACCGCTCATACCGGGTTCTTGAAGCGTTGGAAAGAAGCATACATGACATTGAAAACATCGTTATGCCGGAAGTAAAAAAAGGCATTGAACTGTGGAAAGAGCGCGTCAATGTAACCAGCTTGATGGCGTTAAGCTTTATCGCCATGCTTGCCGTCTTTGCTGAAATACAGTTCGGCATTTTAGAGTTGTTGATTGACCCTATTATCGGGCCAATAATACTGATCCTAGTGATTGCAGTGATGGTGCCTATGCATTTGTTTGGTGGTAAGTTACAGGCGAAATTAATTGTCAATAAACTTAACGCCAGACAAAAAGAGCTTCATCTCATGGAGAACTTGGCCGGCGTGTTCGAAAAGAACCTGACTTTCACACGCATGTTGCTGCCCATGACCGAACCCGTCGGTTGGGACAAAAAAAATAAAGCCCGTTTGGCGCAGTTATCTGACAAGTGCAGATTATTGGTGCAGTCACTTAACGATTATTTCAGCACATTTCACGACCCGTTAGTGACAAGCCCTGTTGAACCTACTGATTTTAAAGATTTTCCGTAGTGTAGTTGGGGTATTGTCAGGTTAGGCTACACTACACAAGAAAAGGGCATAATCATTTTATAAGTCACACTTAGCATAATTTGCGCCACGATAACTATGGATATTTTAAAACACTATCTACCTTTGTGCTGGTTCAAAGCGAACCCTCTGGAATTGACAAGGTCAGTCGGTTTTTTTAAGCAAAATCTATGGATTTATTTTGTTGTTGAGTTTTTTTTGCAAACCAACATGACCGACGATCCCTTCGAGTCGTTTGTTGAGGTCGGCTTAGAAACAGTGTTGACTTTGCTTCTTGTGTTTATCTTGTTGTACCTTAATAAAAACCTTTACGCCTTCATGCAAGTGGCGACGGCAATATTGTTCTGTTCAAACGCGGTTGCTTTTGTGGTGTTGCCGGCATTGGTGTGGATGACCGTGACAGAAGACGTGTTAAGTTACTATGTGCTGGGTTTGTTGATATTTTGGGACTACACCTTGCTCGCCTATATCCTAAGGCGTGTTTTAGCCATCAATATCCCCGCCTGTCTAGTTTTGGCGCTGTTTTATTTTGCCGTGACTTATTATGGGGCTTTTGCCTTGGGGCAATTGATTTAACGGGCTCAAGCTGACTTCCCATTTGACCAGTAATCCGCTATTTTAGTGCGCTTGCCGCCGTGCATGGCTCTCCCAAAAAGAACATTTCTAATCACTGCCGCTTAAGGTTTTATGCTACTCTGAGCTGTTTTACATTCTTTGGATAAATTCTCATATCACTTTATGCGAACTCGCGTTAAAATTTGCGGTTTTACCCGTGTTGACGAAGCGGTTTCTGCATCTTGCCTTGGGGCCGATGCGGTGGGCTTAGTGTTTTATCCGTCCAGCCCTAGACATGTTGACATTGGACAGGCGATTAAAATCGTTAATGCCTTGCCCGCTTTCACCACCGCTGTGGCATTGTTTGTCGATGAACAGGAAGCGCGGATACGCGAAATTCTAGGTCAGGTGGCGATAGACTGCCTTCAGTTTCATGGCGATGAACCGCCTGCGGCATGTCGGCTGTATGGTAAACGCTATATAAAAGCGGTGCGTATGCACGAAGGCATAAACCTTCCGGCAATAGCACGGGCTTATCACGATGCTGCGGGGTTGTTATTGGATGCTTACCGGCCTGATGCCAAAGGGGGCACCGGACATTGCTTTGACTGGGAACTGATTCCTAAAGAAGGATGTGGTGTGCCGATTATTCTGGCGGGTGGCCTTGACGCCACCAATGTAAGGCAGGCAATACAAGCGGTCCGGCCTTATGCGCTGGATGTCAGCAGCGGTGTGGAAATGGAAAAAGGTGTTAAAGATAGGGTAAAAATGGCGGCTTTTTTAAAAGCCGCCAATGAATTTGAACCGCATGAGTTTGGACAGAATGAACATGACAGAAAAATATAATATGCCCGATGAACGGGGACATTTTGGCCCTTACGGCGGAATGTTTGTCGCTGAAACCCTGATCCCGCCGATTCAGGAACTGGATGCCGCCTATCAGCACTATTTGAACGATCCTGACTTTATCGCAGAACTGGACACCGATCTGCAATATTATGTCGGTAGGCCTTCACCTTTGTACCATGCCGAACGCTGGAGCCGCGAACTGGGCGGTGCGCAGATTTATTTAAAGCGCGAAGACCTGAACCATACCGGTTCACATAAAATCAACAATACGGTAGGCCAAGCCCTGCTGGCCAAACGCATGGGCAAGACGCGCATTATCGCCGAAACCGGTGCTGGCCAGCACGGCGTTGCAACCGCGACAGTCGCTGCCAGACTGGGGCTGGAGTGCGTCGTTTACATGGGTGCGGTCGATGTCGCTCGGCAGTCACTGAACGTCTACCGCATGAAGTTGCTCGGCGCAACCGTCGTCGCCGTTGAATCAGGCTCCAAAACCCTAAAAGATGCGCTGAACGAAGCCCTCCGGGATTGGGTCACTAATGTCGATAATACATTTTATATCATCGGCACGGTGGCAGGGCCCCATCCTTATCCTGCAATGGTCAGGGATTTTCAGGCTATCATAGGCCGTGAAGCCAAACAACAATGTCTGGAAGCAACAGGACGTTTGCCGGATGCCTTAGTCGCTTGTGTAGGCGGTGGCTCGAATGCAATCGGTTTGTTTTATCCGTTCATTGAAGACAAATCGGTTAAGTTAATCGGCGTCGAAGCCGCAGGTGACGGCGTATCGACCGGTCGGCACTCGGCGCCATTATGTGCTGGCCGCCCTGGTGTTTTACATGGCAACCGCACCTATTTGATGGCTGATGATGACGGCGAAATTAGCGAGACCCATTCAATTTCAGCGGGTCTTGATTACCCGGGCGTAGGGCCTGAACATGCGTGGCTGAAAGACACAGGCCGGGCCCAATACGTCAACATCACCGATAACGAAGCGTTGGATGGCTTTTATGCCCTGACGCGCATGGAAGGGATTATTCCGGCGCTGGAATCCAGCCACGCAATGGCTTACACAATGAAGCTCGCGCCAACTATGGGCAAGGATGAAATTATCATAGTCAACCTGTCCGGTCGTGGCGATAAAGATATGCAAACAATGGCGAAACGTGAGGGGATAGAGCTGTGAGCCGATTAGCTGCCAAATTTGAAGAACTTGCCAAAACCGGACGCAAAGCATTAATCCCGTTTATTACCGCTGGCGACCCTAACCCTGAATTTACTGTGCCAATGATGCACGCAATGGTAGACGCCGGTGTTGATGTGATCGAGCTGGGTGTGCCGTTTTCTGACCCGATGGCCGATGGCCCAGTCATCCAGCGGGCCAGCGAACGCGCCTTAGCACATAAAATGAGCCTGAAACGGACGCTGGCAATCGCTATGGAATTCAGAAAAACTAACCAGCACACACCAGTGGTGCTGATGGGTTATCTGAACCCAATTGAAGCAATGGGCTATGAAAATTTTGCCAATGCCGCGCAACGTGCTGAAGTGGACGGTGTGCTGACTGTGGATCTGCCTCCTGAAGAAGGGCAGGAATGCCGCGAGTTGTTGAAAGCACGGGATATTGACCCGATTTTTCTGTTGGCGCCCAACAGCAGTGACGAACGCATAAAAAAAATGGACGAAATAGGGAGTGGTTATATCTATTATGTGTCATTAAAAGGGGTCACCGGTGCCGGGCATTTAAATGTTGCTGATGTGGAAGACAAGCTTAAACAAATCAGAGCCAACACGTCGCTGCCTATCGGTATCGGCTTTGGTGTAAAAGATGCTGAAACAGCCAAAACAGTTTCCGTATTAGGTGACGGTGTTGTTGTTGGTAGCGCTTTAATCAGCAAAATTGAAGCTAATTTAGATGATCTGGCACGCGCTAAAAATGAAATTTGTGAATTATTGGCATCCATGCGCCAAGCAATGGATGAGCGGGGCACACGGTCATGAGTTGGTTTGAAAAATTACGCCCTTCAGCGATCAGGACAGAAACTTCTGTCAAAAAAAGCACCGTGCCGGAAGGCTTATGGAGTAAATGCCCCAATTGTAATGGCATTCTTTACAACACCGAATTGGAAAAAAACGCCAGCGTGTGTCCAAAATGTGAACACCATTTACGCATTTCCGCACGCGTAAGGTTGCAACTATTTTTGGATGAAGGTGAGCAGGAAGAAATTGGCAAATCAATCAAACCGGTTGATCCCTTAAAGTTTAAGGACATTAGAAAATATAAAGAACGGCTTGCTGTGGCGCAAAAACAAACCAAAGAAAATGATGCGTTAGTGGTTGTAAAAGGCCAATTGAAAGGCCAAGATATTGTTGTCGCGGCCTTTGACTTCAATTTTATGGGCGGGTCTATGGGGTCTGTAGTCGGCGAACGCTTTGTCAGAGGCGTCAATAAAAGCTTGGAATTAGGAGCGCCGTTTGTTGTTTTTACTGCCAGTGGTGGCGCTAGAATGCAGGAATCTTTGTTTTCGTTATTCCAGATGGCGAAAACCAGCGCCGCATTGACTAAATTATCCGATGCCGGTATACCCTATATCTCTTTTATGACCGACCCGACAATGGGTGGCGTTTCCGCCAGTTTGGCGATGCTCGGCGATATTAATGTCGCCGAACCCAATGCGCTGATTGGCTTTGCCGGCCCTAGAGTCATCGAACAGACGGTGCGCGAAAAATTGCCCGAAGGCTTTCAACGCAGTGAGTTTTTGCAAGAACACGGGGCTATCGACATGATTATCGACCGGCGCAATATGCGTGACAAAATAGCCAGTATCCTTGCCCTGCTGACGGCCGGCAAAATGGCCCGGCCAGTGAATTCTAGTGTTGAGCCAGTGGCTGTTGAAGACATTGTTGTGCCTAACTGATCAAAGCGCATTGTAGCCGCTAATGCATTTTGATAGCTTACAAGGCTGGCTTGGTTGGCAAGAAGGTTTGCATCCGTTGGCAATCGACTTGGGATTGGAGCGTGCCGACCAAGTTTTTGGCGCACTCAACCCTAGCCGTATTAAACCGCTGACGATCACCGTTGCGGGGACTAACGGAAAAGGCTCGTCAGTGGCCTATCTTGAGGCCATTTACAAAGCGCAAGGCTATCGTGTTGGCGCCTATACTTCCCCGCATATCTTAAAATATAACGAACGTATAAAAATAAATGGCGAAGCGGTTTCTGACAAGCTAATTTGCAGTGCATTTGAACGCATAGAATCAGTCCGTGCAGGCCATTCATTAAGTTATTTTGAATTTGGCACATTAGCTGCCCTCGATATATTCTGGCGGGCAGAATTAGATGTCCAGTTGCTGGAGGTCGGCTTGGGAGGCCGTCTTGATGCAGTTAATATTGTCGACCCCGATGCAGCCTTAATTAGTAGCATCGGCATAGACCACGTTTATTGGCTAGGTGAAACCCGCGAGGCGATTGGCCGCGAGAAAGCGGGGATTTTTAGGTCGTCCATCCCTGCTATTGTTGGTGATCCAATGCCACCTGATTCAGTGATACAAACGGCTGTTGAGAAGGGTGCCAGGCTTTATTGCATTAACAAGGATTTTGGCTACGAAAAGCATCCGCCAACGTGGGACTGGTTTGCCGATAACCTGCAGATCAAACAATTGCCGGAACCCGCCTTAAAAGGGGAGCATCAATACCGCAATGCCGCTTCGGTTATTTTGGCGGTCAGCCTGTTAGCGGGGCGGTTGCCGGTAAGCGAATCGGCGATCCGCTCAGGTCTCGAACATGCCCAATTGCCCGGACGGTTCCAGCTGATTTCTGGTGATGTCCCAGTGCTGTTGGATGTCGGACATAATCCCGAAGCGGTCAGGACACTGGTCGATTACCTAACGGACCAATTTTCTGGCAAGCGTGTGCTGGCCGTTTTTTCGATGATGAAAGACAAGGACATAAATGGTGTGCTCGACATCATGAAACCCGTCGTTGACCACTGGTTTTTTGCACCCCTGACGAATGCCCGGGCAACTCCCGAAATGGTGATGCAAGCGTTTTTTTCACAATGTTCAATACCCAATGTGTCTTTTGGATATGCAGGGTTTTCTGATGCGTTTAAGGCCGCAAAAAGCCAAGTTCGGACGGGTGACTTGTTGCTGGTTTTTGGTTCCTTCTTTTTAGTGTCTGATTGTTTAAATGAATTTGAAAAAAGTGAGTTAATAAAATGAATCAAGAATTAGCCCAACGCTTGATTGGCGCAGTGGTCGTCACGGCTTTAGCCGCTATTTTTATTCCCATGCTATTTGATGACCCTGTTGATAACAGCGGCCTGGTGGTGAGTGAACTTCCCATTCCCGCGCCACCTACTGTTGTCAATCCGCCCTATCCGCCTAGCACTGTCGAAGATGTCACCCCGCTATCTTCTACAAATGACAGCCCGTCTGAGCTAAGCCCTGATGAGATGGCGGCTGAGCCTGCTTACAGCGAGGAGGATGATTTTTCCTCACATGCCGATGCAGAGAATATCCCTGATTCAGACATAAGTGGCGGTGTCGAACCCGAAGAGTCTGAACCGGCAATCCCCAACGTTAATCAGGCACAAAAAATAGCCCCAAAACCAAGCATAAAGAAACCTGCCGCAGAACTTAAACTAGCGCCTGCGACAACAAAACCCAAGATTCCAGACAATAAGGTGTCGAAGCCAAAATCGGATCTAGTGCGCTGGTATGTCCAGGCAGGCAGTTTCAGTAAAAAAGAAAATGCCACATCGCTTGCCGATAATCTCCGCAAACAAGGCCTACCGGTTTTGCTGGAAACCATCCAAGTGCCTGGAAAAGGCACTTTTTATCGTCTTAGAGTCGGTCCGGAGCTTGACAAAAAGCGGGCGGCCGCAATGCAAGCCAAGCTTGGCAGACAAAATATCAAGAGTATGTTAATCGCGGAATAGACATAGCAACTGGCCTGGGAAAGTCCATGATCTGGATAGACTACGTTATCATCGGGTTGTTTTCCATCACGTTACTGGCGGGTGTGTTAAAAGGTTTTAGCCTACAAGTTTTTTCGTTGCTGGCTTGGCTATTGGCGCTGTTGGTGGGCTTAAATTTCAGCCGTGATTTTTCATTTTTTCTACAACCCACCCTTAGCGACCCTGCGGCTAGGATGGCGGCCTCATTTGTCGCTCTATGCCTAATCACAAGATTCGTGGCCAGTTTAATAGGCCTGCTGCTAGGCGGGCTCTTAAAAAAACCAGCGCTATCTGTTATTGACCGTTTGGGCGGGATGGTCTTTGGTATTGCCCACGGTGTCATTTTAGTCACTCTTATCATCCTGCTGTCCGGGCTATCCGTTTTACCCAAATCGCCTTGGTGGAAAGAGTCAAAGCTCATTCCGCCTTTCCAATCAATCGCCTTGTGGCTACGTGACCATAGCCCATCAGAGTTGGCGAAATATGTCCATTATCAATAAAGAGTGCTTTAAAATAGCCCTTGCCCTTGGTGTTGCGGGACAAAAAACAGGCTAAATAATGGCCTGGAGACTTTCGACTTAAGCAATCCAATTGCAACAGGATTTACAACACGCCCTAATAACTTTTCAGGAAAAGATTAAAATCATGTGTGGTATTGCCGCTATCGTTTCACATCAAGCTGTCAATCAGGATCTCTATGACGCCCTGACAGTCCTGCAACACCGTGGGCAAGATGCCGCCGGTATTGTGACCTGCGAGCACGGACGTTTACATTTGCGTAAAGACAACGGCTTGACCCGGGATGTTTTCACCAATACGCAAATGATGAAGCTAAGGGGCAACATGGGTATAGCCCACGTCCGTTACCCAACGGCGGGCTGCACCAGTTCGGCAGAAGCCCAGCCGTTTTATGTCAACTCCCCTTTTGGCCTGACGCTGGCGCATAATGGCAACCTGACCAATACTGAAGAATTAAAAACAGCCTTGTTCGTGGAAGACCAGCGGCATATCAACACCGATTCTGATTCCGAAGTGTTGCTCAATATCTTTGCCCATGAATTACAAACGCTGGGCAAATTGCATTTATCCGTTGAAGACGTGTTTCAAGCAGTGTCCGGCGTCCATCGCCGCTGCCGTGGCGCTTATGCTGTGGTCATTATGATTGCGGGTTTTGGCATATTAGGTTTCAGGGATCCGCATGGCATCAGACCCATCGTTTTTGGTGAGCGTAAAAGCGAATCTGGCCCTGAATTTATGATCGCTTCAGAAAGTGTCGCGCTCGATTTGCTGGACTTTGACCTTATCCGTGACATAGCGCCAGGCGAGGCGGTCTTTATTGAAAAGACCGGCAAACTGCACACCCAACAATGCGCCCAAACCACAGACCATTGCCCCTGTATTTTTGAATACGTCTATTTTGCCCGCCCCGATTCCATCATAGATAATGTTTCCGTCTACAAAGCGCGGTTGCGTATGGGGAGCAAGCTAGCGGCAAAAGTATTGAGGGAATGGCCAGACCATGACATTGATGTTGTTATCCCCATCCCAGACACCAGCCGGACAGCGGCCTTACAAATGGCTTACGAGTTAGGCGTAAAATTCAGCGAAGGATTTATTAAAAACCGTTACATTGGCCGGACTTTCATCATGCCCGGACAAAAAATGCGCGAGAAATCGGTTAAACAAAAACTAAACGCCATTGATCTGGAATTTGCCGGGAAAAATGTGTTGCTGGTTGATGACTCGATTGTAAGAGGCACCACCTCGGAGCAAATTATTCAAATGGCCAGGGATGCAGGAGCAAAAAAAGTCTATTTTGCCTCGGCTGCACCGCCTGTACGTTACCCTAATGTCTACGGCATTGATATGCCGGCCGCCCATGAACTCATCGCCCATAACCGCACAGAAGACGAAGTGTGTGCTGCCATTGGCGCAGACCGGCTATTTTATCAAGATCTTGATGACCTAATTGAAGCTGTCCGCAAACGTAACCCGGACATAAAGCATTTTGACACGTCTTGTTTCAGCAAAGAATATATTACGGGGGATATTGACGACGCTTATTTGGAGCGCATTGAAAACCTGCGTAATGACGCGGCCCAATGCGGGCGGAACTCGGAAAGCTTCATTATTGAGATGCAAAATTGCAATTGATGTCCGATTACTGCCCGTCCTCAAAAAACGCGCAGCCGTTTTGTACCGAAAAACTTATCCCTAATGGCTTAGCTACCCTGTGCCGTATCGGTGAACTGTCCAAGGCACAGTGGTAAAAACCGTCTCCACCACCCAAACGTGGTTTTCCCCGAACCGCGACAATTCCGATCAGGTGTGTGATAAATCCATCGCCAAACAAATTGGCGCACGGCAAACCGAAACCATCAGCGAAGATGGCAAAACCATCACCGGCCTGTATTAAGGCAATTCGCCCTTATAGTCAGTTGTCAACAGGAAAACTAGACTTCTATATTATCAATAGCAACCGAGTTACATCATGCCAACATTAGACTTTAAGGGTAAGCAGTATATTTATTCACACCACCATTCCGTGCCGTTTCGGGAATTGTTGGTTGATGGTAAAAAATCCCTACCAACGAATGGCAAGAGTGCTAGCCTAGACGATAACCTCATTATTCACGGCGATAATCTGCACGCCCTTAAAGCCTTGATGCCGCACTATGCGGGAAAGATAAAGTGCATTTATATAGACCCGCCCTATAACACGGGCAATGAAGGGTGGTGTTATAACGATAATGTCAATTCACCTTTGATGAAGGAATGGATCAGTAAAAACGCCAATCCTGTGGATAAAGAAGATATGCAACGCCATGATAAATGGCTTTGCATGATGTACCCGCGCCTAAAATTGCTGCATGAGTTGTTGGCGGATGACGGGGTTATTTTTGTTAGTATTGATGAAAATGAACTATGCAATCTTCGTTTGTTAATGGATGAAATTTTTGGAGAAATCAATTTTATAGAACATTTAGTTTGGAACAAACGCGTTCCTAAAAATGATAAATTTATTGGCAATATCCATGAATATGTATTGGTTTTTGTTAAGGATGCAAATTTAGGGCATAAATTTATTCAAAGAAAAGAAGGAATACCCTATATAAACGAATTACTTGCAAGTCTTAAAAGAAAGAAAATACCTATTCCAGAAGCAGAAATTGAAATAAAAAAGTTATATAAAAAAAATAATTATGATAGGGGAATTACGTTATATAACTCACTAGATGAAGATTATAAACTTTGGGGTAAAATCAATGTAAGTTGGCCCAATGGTCAAACTTACGGGTCAAGATATGATGTACTTCATCCTAAAACAAATAAGCCCTGTAAAGTTCCAGAAAGGGGCTGGAGATGGACTAAAGAAACTTTTGATTCTTTACTTGATTATGAAAATATTAAAGAGCTTCATGATGGTAGTTTTGTTTGTGGAAAAATTTGGTTCGCTAAAGATGAAAATACTCAACCAAGTTCTATTAAATATTTAGAAGAAGTATCTGAATTTTTGTTACGTTCAATTATAGGCACAAAAAGTGAAGGGTCGGTTTCATTAAAGGGATTAACAGATGAAAGTTTTGATTATCCTAAACCGATTGAATTAATTGAAATTTTGCTAAGTTCAACAGATATTGATGAGGGTATTTTTTTAGACTCTTTCGCAGGAAGCGGCACAACTGCCCACGCCGTTATGAAATTGAATGCCCAAGACGGCGGCAACCGCAAATTTATCTTGGTGGAAATGGAAGATTACGCCGACACCATCACCGCCGAGCGGGTGCGCCGTGTGATTAACGGCGTACCCTCCGCAAAAGATGAAAACCTAAAAGCAGGGCTAGGTGGTAGCTTTACTTTCTGTGAATTGGGCAATGAAATCAGTATTGAAAAAATCATTACAGGCGAATCCCTGCCCGATTATTCTGCACTTGCCAGCTATGTGTTTTACACGGCAACGGGCAAAAGCCTTGATGGAGAAGCAATAGAAAAATTGGATTATTTTGTCGGGGAAACCGATTTATATGAGGTTTACTTAATTTATAAGCCTGATATTGCTTTTTTGCGGGGCAATGATTCTGCCTTGAATGACCTGAAGCTAAAGGCTATCGCGGCGCGAAACAGCAAAAAGGAAAAGCTGGTTTTTGCCACGGCTAAATATAGGGGGCAAAAAGAGCTTTCTACCCAAAACATTACTTTTTGCCAGTTGCCCTATACCATCCATAAAGTCGTGGGGGCTTAGTTGTAGGTCGGGTTACGCTATCACTAACCCGACCTACAAAATAATTCATAACTAATTGTTTTATTGTTATTAAAATCTTAACTTAATGGCAGTGGGCTTAGCGGTGGATACAAAATCGAGTGAATGGGGAATAGAGACGTTGCAATGCAACGTCCCTACCCAAAAAACCGAAAACTTGACCGCTCAGAGTATATGCACATAGAAACGCCCGGCGATTACCATCAAGCAACGCTGCTACTGAATAGCCTTTTGGATAAGGTGAGGGATGATAAAAACCATCCGCTTTATTCGCTGGTGTCTGTCGTGGGCGATTTGATAGAAGCTTACGAGTGTGATATTGATCCATTTCAATAAACAGATTTGATAATCAAAAACTTATGGAATTTAAAGACTATCAATTAAAGGTGCTGGACTATCTGGACAGCTACCTTGCCGAATTAAAAACCCAGAAAGTCGAAAAACAGGATTATTTTGAGTTTCAAACGCACAAGGGCAAGGAAGCCGTCCCGCCGGAAAAATCCGACTATTGCCAACTGGCTTGGCAATCCTTAAAGGCAAAAATGGCGGTTTATCGCGCTAACTATACCGTGCGTAATGACGGCATGGGGCGCAATATTCCTAATGTCTGTTTTAAAGTGCCGACAGGTGGCGGTAAAACCTTACTCGCAACCGCTGCAATCCAGCGCGTCAATCAGGATTATTTCAAGCGCAATAACGGCTTTGTTTTGTGGATTGTGCCTAGCGATACCATTTACACCCAAACCAGTAAGCAGCTTAGGAACAAAGAACACCCTTACCGCCAAATGCTGGATAGGGCAAGCGGCGGCAGGACGCTGATCTTAGAAAAAAATGATGCTTTCACTTTGCAAGATGTGGAAGACAACCTTTGCATCCTCTTGCTGATGCTGCAAGCGAGCAATCGCCAGAACAAAGATGCCCTAAAAATGTTTAAGGATAGCGGCAGATTTGAGAGCTTTTTCCCGCCCTTGGACGATTACAACGCCAATAATGCCCTACTTTCCGCCGTCCCTAACCTCGATACGGCGGATTTATTGGAGGAGGGGCATAATGTTATATCGGGTATTTCTATCAGGCATTCACTAGGCAACGTGATGCGCCTTTTACGCCCCATTGCCATCTTTGACGAAGGCCATCGTGGGGCTACCAAACTGGCACAAGATACGGTCAATTCGTTTAACACCGCGTTTATTTTGGAGCTTTCCGCCACCCCCAAAGACCACAGCAATGTGCTGGTGAATGTTGGCGGACAGGAACTAAAAAAAGAACAAATGATAAAACTGCCCATCAATGTTATCCCTTACCAACAAGCAAATTGGCAGCATACGCTTAACCAAGCCCACGCAAAAACGCTGGAACTTAATCTATTGGCGGCACAGTATCAGGCAGATTCAGGCCGCTATATCCGCCCGATTATGGTGATTAAGGCCGAACCCAAAAAGAAGGGCGAGGCTTATGACCATGTCGCCGAGATAAAAAACTATCTCATGAAAAATTTGAATGTGCTGGAAAGTGAAATCCGTATCAAGCTTTCTGACAATAACGAAATGCGGGATGATGATCTTTTCGACAAGTTATGCGCTGTGCGTTATATCATCACCAAAGACGCGCTAAAGGAGGGCTGGGATTGCTCTTTTGCCTATGTGTTGGCGATATTGTCCAATGCCAAGAGCCAAACCGCACTGACCCAATTTATAGGGCGCGTTTTACGCCAGCCCCACGCCTTAGAAACATCAATCCCCGCCTTAAATCAATGTTACGTTTATTGTGACAACGCAGACGTTAACAGCGCGGCGGAAGGCATTAAAAAAGGGCTTGAAGATGAAGGCATGGGGGACGTATCCGACCAGATAATAACAGGAGGCGGACAGGCAACAGGCAAAGAAAAAGTGACTTTGCAGCGAAAAGAAAGCTATCAAGCTACAAAAATTTTCTTGCCCTCGCTGAATGTCATCCGTAACGGCACACCCGCCCCATTTGATTATTACGCTGATGTTTTAGGTGATATTCAATGGGATGCTTACCGTTTTAATCAATTGGAAAATATCGCCCTGATTGATAAAGAAATGATGGATTACCAGGGCTTGACTGTGGATTTAGAAAAGGAAAAGCCGGGGCAGATTGATTTTTTTAAGAGTCAGAAAAAATCAGAGAAAATAACTAACGAAATCAGCATTACCTTAATGGTTAGCCAGTTAATGGATAAAGTCCCGAACGCTTGGCAAGCCTTCCGCATTATTGAGGGCGTATTGTCCGAGTTAAGGGCAAAAGGCGAAAGTGAGGCAAAAATAGCCCTTAATTCCGTGTTTATCGTTGAGGAAATAAAAAAGGATTGTTTCCGCTGGATGCTTGAACAATCAGAGGCAATTTTCAGGCGCAAACTGGATGAAGGGACGGTTTTTTTACATTTGCTTGCAGAGCCATTTTTTAACTTAAACTGGCAAATGGCAGAAACAATAGAAATGCAGCGCAATTTAAACGAAACCGCCGTGACCTTAGAAAAAAGCCTGTTTGAACCACAATACCTTTCTAATTATAACGGGCTTGAAAAAGCCGTGGCACACGCGATCAATAATAAAGACGTTGTGGAATGGTGGCACAGGTTAGCCGTTAAGGGTACGGAATATTCAATACAGGGTTGGCGGCGCGAAAAAATATACCCTGATTTTCTGGTTAAATTAGAGGCGGGGGAAGAGGGTATAGAAAGGCTGTATTTTGTGGAATCCAAAGGGGAACACTTGGAAGGCAACAAAGACACCGACTATAAACAAAAATTATTCAGCACTATCAATGCTACGCTCATGGGCGATATTAAGCCAAAGGGTGAATTGGAATTGATAGATTCCAAAGAAAAAATAGCTTTCCACATGGTGTTTGAAAACGAGTGGGAAAACGAGCTTAACAAGTTAACCGAATTGGCGGCAAGCAATACCGGATTACGCTGAACTCAAAAGCTTTAAAAGAAGACCGGAAATAGGGAGAAGCCTTAGCCAGACTGGCGGCGCGGATGACGCCGATTTGGCTAAGCGCAAAGATGTCAAGGAAATATGCCGCATGTTTGAAAAAGATGTAAGAAGCCGACCATAAAATCTTAGTCGGTATCTTGGAAAAACGCCTGCAAACCGAAGTTAACGAGTTGTTGGAATTGAGCAATGATGCCATTTCCCGTCTGATCGTATTGGTTACGCCTTGTCGGGTTTACTGGGATTGCATAACGTTATTACTGAAGATAAGGCCGCTGTGCTTAGCGCGTTAGCATGGCATCAACAAGGAATGGATTTTGCCGATGCTTTACATCTTGCTTGTAGTTTATCTGCCGATGAATTTGTCAGTTTTGATAAAAGGCTCATTAACAAAGCAATTGGTTTAAATGTCGATATAAAGGTAGTTGAGCCTTAAATTTTTATCAGAATATCAAACAAAAATCGCCAACCAAATCAGCCCTAATGGCTACGACATATTGCAGGTTGCCAGTATCATCATGGCTAAAAAATAATATTTTCATGAGCCATATTCTGTCGATACGTTGCATCATCCAAATCATCTGGTTCTGTAAAGCATTATAATGTCCGTTAACTAATCGCTAATGCCTTGTCTTAAAGGGCTTTGGGCGGTTAAAAAAGCCGTATGAGATTTGCATTGTCCAGACAAGTATAATAAAACCCACTAACGCACACAAAAGGGGTTTAACATGACGACACAACCACAATTTATAACCAACTCAAACGGTGATAAAACCGCCGTTATCTTGACCCTTGAAGATTATCAAGACCTCATGGAAGACTTGGAAGACTTGGCGGCGATTGCAGAACTTAGGGACGAAGAAACGATACCGTGGGAGCAGGTTAAAAAGGAGTTGTACGAAAATGACCTGCTATGACATTGAGTTTAAAAAATCGGCTAAAAAAGCCCTGCTTAACCTGCCAAAGCCCGTTATACAAAGCATTAGCCGATTGATTTGACTCATTAAGCGAAACCCCTTACCCAGACGGATGCAAGAAACTTTCAGGGATGGCTAACATTTATCGAGTGCGAGAGGGTGATTATCGCGTTATCTATTCTGTTTTTAATACTCAGTTGATCGTTCAAATAGTGAAAATCGGACACCGAAAAGACATTTACCGCTAACACGGCGGCAACAAATTAACCGGATAGCCCGACGGGGTGAGAAGCGGGATTCATCCGGCCTGTTTCCGGTTAGCCCTTTTGGATGGTTTACGCTTGGATGAGTGTCATTGATGCCGCTAGACGAAAAAGGCCGCAAAAAACGCGCTGCCAAAGCCGGTAAAGCATCCGGCAAAGCCAGATACCCCAAAAGCATGAGCGAACTCGATAACAATATGGTGCTGGCTTATGACTGGTTATCGGGAAACCCACAGAATAAGCTTGAAATGATTGCGGCTATCGAATTCCTTAACAAAGCTGTCGGAAGCTGCAAACTTCAAACTTTCTGTACTAGCTCAGACTTGATCTGACAGTTACCCAGTTTTGAGGGTGCCTGTCAGATTAGATTTGGTTCAGACTTTTCTGGCCCCTTTACATGCCCTGGATACGTTTTGCAGTTCTTGGGCCAGGTTTAACAGCCCTGCTTTATGTTTGATAATGGGATTGTTAGTATGCAACATGGGCGTTACCTTTTGTGTTTTGGTTTAGGGTTCGACATGTAGCGCACCACATAATTTGCGAAAAATAAGCAGTTAATTTGCGAAAAAACCGGACTCACATTAATCCATCAATTGAGATAGACCGCTAACCGATCCGTCGCGGTCATACCAATCTCTGATTTGCTGCAAACGTGTATTTAGTTTCTCAATCTCGGTCGCCATGCCCAAGCAGCAATATTGCAATTCTTCAAAATTCACCCCCGGCGAATGCACAAAATTATTGACCGCATCAAATGTGTAATCAACCGGATAATTAACGTCCTCTTCAGCGTCATATTTTCAGCCTAACCAGTCAGCCAACAAAACATCAAAATTATAAATAGGCACGTCAGGTGCATTACCGATAATTTTTGCGCCTGAACTGGGATCTATCTCAATATACACCTTTTCTCCCGAACTGCGCCCAGCCGTACCTAACGCTTTAATGGGCTGGTTGGCAAGTGTCATGCATAAGGGATAGCCGTCATCGTGTTCCTCTTGGATTATTTCGATAATTTGCCGTGATTTCGGAATAAGTGATTGAAAATATTGATGTAAATTAATCATAAATAAATCCTCACATCGATTGTTTGAGCCACCCTAATATCCGTATCGGTAATGCTTGCTGCAAGGCGGCATGGGCCACGGCGCCAAGAGAGCGGGGCAGCGCGGCGGCGAACGGGTCATTTTGCAGCACAGGCGGGGCGATGCCAGCGGTTTCCGCCGCCACCGGCACCAGCACGGTGGTCTGGCCAGTGGTGACCGCGACATCCGTGGTGGCCAGATAGCCGGTTGAACCGGTGACAAAACGGGCGCCCGCACCGATGGTTTGCGCAGGGCCCGGGCTTAAGCTGACGGACACCACGCCCCGCGCCGCTTGTGCCGGGAGCTTGGCAAAGCCAAAGCCGTTGTACACGGCGGTCGGTATGGCCTCTTTTAAGCCCAGCCACATTTGCTGGTACAGCTCTTCAATTTCAATGGCCGGTGATTCCATCAGCGTCCTGGCCACGGAGCCGACGGTAAAATCGGTGATCCGGCCTTGGGTCGCCTTGGCGTAATTCATCATGGACGCGGCGATGGAGGCAAAATCTTTAATCTGGAACATGGCTACCCTTGGCGCTTCTTTTAACTGGGCTTATTGTCCAGTCACGATGCTTTGGGCAAAAAAAAGCCCGCGCAGGGCGGGCTTAGTGCGGGGCAGTTGCTTAACCGCTTAACTCGTTAAAAAACGCCTTTTCATTGGCCTCATAAACATATTCCGGCACTTTTATGGTCAGTTCTCTATAGCTTTTAAACGTAATGGCATCGCCATAAGCCTTACGCAAGGCTTTTTGTAATGCAGATTGGCTGACAATCATCTCGCCGTCTTTTAAAAGCGGTTGTTTGGGCAGTAGCTTGCCTTGCAGCACTTTTATTTTGGTGTCGATGAGTTCGTTGATTTTAGTGCTTAGTGATAGTTCTGGCGCAGGCAGGGCTTGGACGCGCTCTTGGACGGCTTGCTCAAAGGCTTCCGTGGTTAGGGTCACTAAGTTATCTGCCGACAGCCGCGCAATCAAGGACAGGCATTCCAATCGGGCCCCTTCGGGGATGCGTTTGTACGCGGGCGTTTTGTCGCCTTTCTCTTTTTTGACGCCAAAGTGCGTACCCAACGCGCTCCACATCGAGATGACGAAACCGGCTTGTTTTTCGCGTGGCAATACGGCGGCGCGGTCTTGGATCAGTTGCTTGATTTCGTCCTGGGTGTCGGTGGTCAGGCAACCGGGCAAGGCGAGTTGGGTTTTCTTACGGTTTACTGAGGAAGATATTGAAGATTTACTGGAGTTCATCCAGGACATTAGAGGGAAAGGTATTTTCGATTAAAGATAACGAGGTTGCGGCGCAAGGCATACGCCCAAAAAGGCGCGGCTGTCAACAAGTGGCGGTTGCCAGCTATTAACAAATTTGTTATCATGCTAGCCATGAACTACACCATCACCTATTACAGCGAAGCCGTCGAGAACGATGTGCTTTCTCTTCCCGATACCTCTACTGGCGCGCTATTTCAGCTTGGCTGACAGGATGATTTCGGTTGGTGCGAATCTTGGTGATCCACATACCGAAGCCTTTGGCGGCGGCTTGTTTGAATTGCGCTTGAAAGGCGCGGATGGTATTGCCCGCGTGTTTTACTGCACCTTGGTTGGCAAGCGTATCGTGATGCTGCACAGCTTTGTCAAAAAGACCCCAAAAACCCCGCCGAAAGAACGGCGGCTTGCCGAAACCCGAATGAAG
This sequence comes from Methylococcaceae bacterium UBA6146, assembly GCA_002422395.1. Lineage (GTDB taxonomy): Bacteria > Pseudomonadota > Gammaproteobacteria > Methylococcales > Methylomonadaceae > Methylovulum. The sequence goes on from DIUY01000012.1 coordinate 293,879, forward strand.
GAGGTCAAAAATGCGAACCCATGAAGAACTGAAAGCCATTGCACTATCCAATCCCGAAGTCCGCGCCGAATACGAGCGCATCGAACGCGAAGAAATGCCCATGCTGGACATGATCCTTTCTGCCCGCCGCGAAACCGGATTGTCCCAGGCGCAGGTCGCCGAGCGTATGGGGACAAAAGCCTCGGCGGTGGCAAGGCTGGAAGCCTCGCTGGTGTCCGGCAAGCATTCCCCCAGCCTTGCCACCTTGCGTAAATACGCCAAGGCTTTAGGCAAACAGTTGGATGTTAGGCTGGTTTGACCGTGCCGTAAGATTGAACCATGACCGATAAAATTAAAATCGCCGATTTGCCCGAATTCGACATCACCGGGCAAAAAAAAGCCCGCGCTAGGCGGGCTATGCAGTGGGGTGGCGGTAAAAGTAAACTTATAATCCGGTGCCGCTGATCGACAACGCCATGAAATTGACGTTTGCCATGACAATGGCGTTCTTGCGGATTTCCACGTCGCCTGAGGCGAAGGAACAGCCGCCGATCTTGCGGAGCAAGTCCTTGGTCGTCTTGTCGATGATCAAAATGTCAAAAACGCGGCCTTTCAGCGCGTCATCGGCGTTGGCGTAAACCAAGCCCGCCTTGCGCATGGCCTCGTTGCGCAAGACCATTTTGGACACCTGCGCCTGATACCGCGCCATGGTCGGCACGTATTCCAAGGGCGCAATATCGCCGATGCCGTTGGCGGGTTCCGGCGAATAGTCCTCGGACGCCCGGATGCTCTGCACCAAGCCCACGGTGATGCCGTCGAACGTCAGGACAATCCGGTTGCCTGACTGGGTGATTAAGTTCTCTGTAGCCATGGTAGCTGCTCCTTATTAAACGGTTCCGGCGCCTTGGTAGGGCGCGGTGTGGATGACAATGCCGATGTAGTTGGCGGGGACGACCGGAGACGCCTGGAATTCAACGGTCATCCAATCGGTGCCCTGCGTGACGGTGACGCCCTGGAAGGCGGGGTTGTCATCGTCGCCAATCAAAATGCCCTCGCCTTCCGGCTCAGGGGTCGCCAATTGTTTCAGCCGTGCTTCAACACGGGCTTTCAGTTCCAGCGGCAAATAAGGGGTGTTCTTTTGGCCGCGCAGCTCATCGGCGACCTTGCGGATTTCCTTGGACAGGTAATCGGTTGCCGCACCGACGGACATTTCATTCTGATTGAAATTGTAGGTGCCATCCTCGTCATAACTGACCGCCGTCGTGATGGACTGCAAAATCCGAAATTCGTTGTCATACGTGCGCCATGGCACCAACACGCCGCCGTCAATAAGCGGGTCTGTTTCGGTCGGGTTCAGCAACCAACGCTGCATCCCCGTGCAGTGGATGCGCTTATTGGTCAACGGCTCGCCCGGCCTTACGCCGCACATCATGCCGCCCACCAACGCGGCGGTGACGTAGGGCGGGTAGAAGGTGTTCTTGCCGCTGTCATTGCGGTCATAAATGCCCAGATGCACCAGCGACACCCGGTTGCTGCGCAACGTGTCGGCGTAATTGATGGCGTTCAGGTCGAGCGTCCCGTCGGTGTTGTCGCTTTTGCCGACAACCGCGCGGCGCTCCATGTTGACCGTGTCGCTCATGAACACGCAGTGTTCCTTGACCATCTCATGCACCGTGTCGCTTCCGCTTAACGGCACAACCCAATCCACGTCAAACCGCTGGAGCAGGTCAATCCCCGTTTGCCAGTCGGTGTTGGTGGCGTCCAGCACATCCGTATAGACCAGCGCCGTGTTGCCGATGTTGGCCAAGTCTTTGAACGCGCCCGGCTGCTTTTCGGCGGTGACGCCCTGGAGCTGGTTAATGGCCTTCGCCATAGCCATGACATCGGCCCTAAAGTGGTGGGTGGCGGTCTTTATGTCCTGTGCGGAAACGGCGTCCAAGGTGGTGGCCGCCGTTCTTTTGTTCTCGCCCAGCACCGCCGCCGTCAGGCCGGTGATAGTGTTTAGTTTGTTGACCAACGCCCCAACGGTGGGGTAGGTGGTGAACAGCAAGTCGGTTGATTGCGCGTCCACCGTAACCGTCAGCTTGGTGCTGGTGACGGTGGCGGTTGCGGCCGTGGCCGCACCGGCATATTGCAGCCTAAACAACCGCTGGATAACCCTGTCTTTAACCAACTTTTGGCCGCTTGGCAGGGTTACCGTGACCTTTTTGGAAGAAAAGGATAGGCTGGTCAAGGCGCCGGTTTCAATTTTGATGGAGATGGCCGCGCCTTTGGGGCCCAAATAGTTTTGGTCGGCAAAAACCTTGATGGCGTCCAGCGCCGTGGGCGCGGTGGTGTCCTTCAACATCAATTCGGCGGGTGACATCGTGACCGGATTGACGTTGACAAAAATGATTTCCGCCGGGCCGCCGGTGTCGGGGGACGGGTTGAACGCTTTTTGGATGGCTTTCTTGACACCAGGCCGTTTTCAGTGCGCTTGTTTTTGGCTTGGGAGCGGCCAATATTGGTTTTGCCTTCCCAGATTTCGGTGTGGCCGTCTTTTCCGGTTTTGTCGGGGGCGGCCACCGTCATGATTTGCCCGTTGATTTTCCGGCAAAAGGAACATGCGCCCCGGTATTGCTCGATACGCTTTAAGCGAGTGCCGGGCGGGGTGGCGGACACCAAGCCTTGCAGCGCCATTTCACCGGCTTCGGTGATGGCAATGCGCCGCCAATCGCGGTTTAGCGTGGCGAACTTGTCAAACAACGTTTGCTGGAGCTTTGCCACGGTGGCGGCGGGGTCACCGGCGGTTTTCTTCACCTGCCAGTCCATTAGCGTGTTTTGCAAGGCCCGGCGGGTGTCATCGGCCAACGCCACCACATTTTCAGCCGCCCGCGCCGCGCCGTACTGCACCATGGCTTGGCCGGTTTCCGATAGCCGCAACGCGGTGGCAATGCCGTCCAGCGTGGACGGCATTGCGTTATGAAGCCGGGCCAATTGCGCTTGTGGAATGGCGGCATCACTGTTTTGCGCTTGCCATTGTGACTGCGCCGCACCTAATGCCAAGTTTTGCGCCGCATAGCTCAGGGCTTCGTCAATCAATGCGCCTTCCGGCATGTGCCGGTAAACCAAGAGCTTGACCAGCAGGCCGTAATCGTTGCCGGTGAAGGCTTCAATCGGCAGGCCGGACAGGTAGGCGTCAATGGCGTCCGCTTGTGCTTGCGTCCATTGTGGCAAATACAACCATTGGGCGGGCGGCGCGGGCAAGGCGGCATGGCCGGTGAATTTCTGCCCGGTTAACCAAGCGTCCAGGTCTTGCCGGATCGCCGACAACCGGAACATGCCCGATTCGGTGAAAGCTTCAACGCCGTCACGGATGAACGGGTTTTCGTGTGGTTCGAAAATGTCGTGTTGGCCGTCGGGGTGGGCTTTGTGCAAAAGGTCTGTTTCATGGGCGCATTCGTGATCAAAAAACGCTTTGGCCAGGCTTTCTTGTGGCGAACATTATTTCGTTGAAGTCCACGCCAAACTTTTCAAACGACACTTTGGAATCTTGATTGGGCGACCATAAAAACGGAATGGCGAAAGCGTTGTCCACGCCATGCACCATCGACTGCCAGTACATTTTGAAGGCTTCGATGTCCTGTGGCTGATATTGCCCGGACATGTGCAACACCCCTTTGAGGATGCTGTTCTTGTCAAAGATATTGTTGTTGAGCGCCATGGCGTTCAAAAAGCCGGTGACCACGCGCACCAGCAACTCAGTCTCAGGCATCCCGTATCCGCATGACAGCACATCGCTACGCGGGTTGCGCGGCTCGTAAATCAGATCGTCATGGCCGTAAACCGTGCGCACCAGGCCGCCCACCACTTGCACGGCGAAAAGGTCGGGGTCGTTGTTGTAGCCGGTTTCCGGGCATAACCGGATGGTGGCCCCGTCCACGGCGTAAAAGCCCGCCAAGCCCATTTGTTTGTCATTGCGGCGTTCGGTCTCGATGGCCACGGAATCCAATATCAGGCTATCGCGCACCACCTTGGGCATCAATTGGGCAAACGTGTCCCGGCCTAACTTGCGGTGTTGCCGGGCGTTAAATTCAAACCCGCAATTGGACACAAACCGGCCCAGCAAATCCAGCTTGGCATGTTCGCCCCCAGTGATTTCATGCTTGCGGTCAATATGGCGGATCTCAAAACTGGGCAGGCTATTATCGGATTCGCTTTTGCGGCAAAACCGCGAAACCTGCCTGGCGCGGGTGTTGATGACGGCATTTAACACAGGCGTTTGCGCGGCCATTTGCCGCAAGGCTAGGGTAGGGGGATAATGCCGGGTCGATGGCTTTTGCCAAAGGGTTGGCGTTGGCATATTGCCCGATCAATGCCGCCATGGTGTCCATCGGCAATAATTCCGACACGCCGGGGAGGTGGCCAACGTGCAGCGCACTGAGCGCGTCAGCGCGTTCATCAGCGGGCGCATGGGTGTTAAAGGCGGTTTTAGTGTCCATGTTCTACTAGGCAGGGCTGTGTAGTCCCGCCTAGTATCGTGTCACGATTTGGGAGGTGGTGATTGTATGTCCGGCTTAATTAAGGTTTGCCATTACAACCTGTTCAAAGGCGCGATAGTTTTTGCGGTAACGAGGTCATTGGCCGTCCAAAAAGTCAGAAATAAGGTCATAGACAGGTGTTAGACGACAATTTCTAACACCTTGATAGTTTAACTAATTGTTTTATAATAAAAAAACTACGGTGTTAGACGTTGGACCTTATAGGTTATTTATTTTTCTATAATATCTCTAAAACTAGTAAATTCTTGTCTAACGCCTAACCCTTGCAATAACCATTTGATTTTAAAAGTTTTAATGGCCTCAAAGGCGTTAAGCAAGGCATCTAACGCCTGTCTAACGCATTTGAAAAAACCTTTTAATATTAAACGGTTAAAAACAGCAAGAAGGTAGATGTGTTTGCCGCCTTGCAAAGTTAAAGCCATTTCACTCATACTGCCCCCCTTAACAAACTTGCCAAACACCAGCCGCTTAGCTATTTGGCCTGACGGCATTTTCACCGACACGCGCACCAGATCGCCGTCATCAATCAGTTGGTTGACCAGTTCGTCCCGTTTATCTTTGGGTAGTTTTTTAAACGGGCGGCAATAGTTTTGCAGATACGCTTCTTTTAACCCCTCCTGCCCAAACCGCATCACCGCCTCCAGCACCGACTGGCGATTTTGGTCGGTTGCCGTTGCGCCCAACCTCGGCGCTGGGGCGTCATCGTCACGTCCGTACCAGCTCATGCCTGTTTCTTGCTCCAGCGTATGCACGGCATCCAATGCTGTGGCGAGCCGGGCAGTCAGACGCCATAGCGTGTTACGGTGGACGATAACCAGTTTGCTGTCGGGCAATTCAATGGTCTGGATGAGGTGCAGCAAATCTTCGTTGACCTTGCCTTGGCCGAATTTCTTGACTGCTTCGCGCAGTTGCGCCTTGTTGTGTTCGTAATGGCGCAGGCTCATCGCCATTGCGCGGGTTTCGATGGCCGCCACCACTTCCGGCGAGTCTTCTGCTGGGGGTATGGCTTTTTGTTTGGGTGCGGGCAGTTTGCCTTGAACAGATTGCGTTTGTGCTACCCGTTCCATCTCCAAAAAATACCGGCGTATCTGACGGCCTTTTTCGTTGCGTTCGATCATGCCGAGTTCTTTCGCATGTCGAGGGTGAGGTGGTAGTCGGTGCGGCGCTTGCCAGCACGACCATCAGACCTATTTGACAAAATTATCAAATAGTCTTGGTTTTCGATAAAACCATAATCTTCAATGCGGTTTTTTATCCAATTGGCAAATTCTTGGGCAGATTCCAAAAATATATGAAGCAAACGCGCATCAACGAGTTCTACAGGTGTGCCGGACAGTTCGCCAGCGAAGACGGGTATTAATTGGGTGTTCATGGTTGCAGTTCCTGTAAGCAGGTTATAAACCCGCCACCGAACGAGATCAATCATAGGGCGGCGGACTGAGCGAAGTTGGTCTACCGGAACTGCGGCGCCGGCCAGCCTTGCGGCTGCTCCGCCCAGCCCACCATAACTGGAGGCTGTGCAATAGGCACAAAAAAACCGCAAAGGGTTGCGGCTGTGCCTCAGTAATTCAGGAGACCAATCCCGCCTGCCCAATGTGGGGCAGTTGGATAACTGCATAGTCCAGAGCAACGGTACTGTCAACCCGCGTATTAAATTTGACACTATACGGGATTCCCGTACAATGCCTTTCATGCGAACCGTTATTGAAACCCCCACTTTTCAAAAACAGGCCGAAAAAATCTGGTCGGAAGATGAGCGTATGGCGTTTATCGCCTGGATTGCCGAGCATCCCACGGCAGGCGATGTCATCCCAGGCGCGGACGGTGCGCGTAAAGTCCGCTGGTCGGTGGCGGGCAAAGGCAAGCGCGGCGGTGTCCGCGTGATTTATTTCAACTTGACTGAGCAAGGCACGGTGGTGCTGGTCACGCTGTACCCAAAGGCGGATCAGGCCAACATCCAAGCCAGTGACATCAAAAAGGCGGTGTGACATGGACATTGAAAAAATAGCGCAGGCGATTGAGGCCGATGCGGGCATGGCGCTGGATGACCTCCGGCAAGGGCTGGCTGAAATGCAGGCAGGTAGTGGCAGGGTAACCACGGCTGAGCAGCTTTTAGTCCGTTCAGCCCGCGCCAAAACCGGCTTGTCGCAACAGGCGTTTGCCGAACGCATCCTGACCCCGGTGGCCACGCTGCGCGATTGGGAGCAAGGCCGTTTCGCCCCGCCGGGCGGTGTGCTGTGCCTGTTAAAGCTCATCGGTAACCACCCGGATTTGATCGGTGAACTAGAAGCGGCGTAGTCCTGTTTCATCGCGGCTGTCAATATCATGTCGTTTCGCAAGCCTCTCAAGTAAGTTATCCTTAAGTCGTTGATTTTTATTAATCCGCACCAACCCAATTGTTTGGCGAAAACGCGGATTGGAGGCTCTGACTTACTGCCCGATGCTTGGTGCGGCATTCGCAGCTAGTTTGCCCAACAAGCCGGTCAAAGGGATGCGCCGCCCATAATTTCCCCATAAACCCGCGCCGCCTCGATGGGGTTGTCCGGGATAACCGCAGCCGCCGCGCCCGCCTTGGCGCTGTTGGCGTTGTTGATCTCAATATGGGTGCCGTTGGCAAAGCGGGGGTTCAGGCCGTGCGTCACAGTCAGCTTGTCCACGCCTTCCACAATCGCCTTAAACCCTTGGCCGGTCTCTTCGGCGTCCAGCAACGCCGACGCTTTGATCATGGCCTTATGCCCAAACCGCTGCACGTCATCGAGCAAACGTAACTTAAACGTCACATTTTTGTCAATTACCGTCACTTCTTCGTCAGTAAGAAGCCTAACCTTTTGTTCCAGCTCAAATTTTTCAGTCACTATCGGCACTAAATCCTGCCCGATGCCTTTGGTCAGCTGCTTAACGCGGGTCGGCGATATTTTATAGGCGTGTGCCAGCAAATCTTTCGTCCGGTATGTCCCCGCCCGCCAATCCCGCAGCAGCGCCTCTTTGTCATATTTCTTAGCCATTTTTAATTCCAAACAAAAATTTAGGCTGGCCAACGCTGCCCGCCGCATTAGTCTGGCAGGCAAACGGCGACTTGCCGTGGACCTTGACCCCGCACGCGCACAAAACGCGCACGTCCGCCCCCGTCATTTTTGCCTCGCATTGGGCGCACACATACTCCGTGCCGTTCTCGCCAACCGGCCTTGACAGCAGGCGTCCGCCGCAATAGCGGCACACATGCGGCTCAAGGGAAAATGCACAATTGTTTTCCTTTGTTCCCACTGGTGTTTTTATCCCGTTTTATGCCGCGCAATAACAAAGGGTTGTGGGTGTGTTGGTATTCCGCCATGACCTTCTGGCGGTAACGCCGCTTGTAACTGGCCTTACGGCCAGTAATGGGCGGCTCCACATTAAACGCCTGAAAAAAATCCATATCCTGATACAGGGGCGGGCAAAATGTTGCCCTTACCGTCCAGTCGCCCTGTCCGCTTTTTAAGGCGGCAATACCCGCCTCCAGCACCGATGCGACGCTATAAGTTGACACCACGCGGTCTTGGCTAAAGATGGCCGCCTCAAACAGTGTAAGCCCCGGCTTGTTGCCGTTACGGTTTTTGCCCTTAATGACTTCCCGCTCCCGGTTGTAGCAACTGATGCACAAGCGCTTGCCCACCATCTTGACGCCTGTGGCCTGGCAGCGCTGGCACATCTTATCCCGCTTATCCGGCAATGGCCTGCCCGCATGGGCCGCGCCAACCGCGCAGTTTGAGCAGGCCAAAAATTGCCCCGACAAATGCCGCTGGGCGCACGTTTGCCTAGACAGCTTGGCGTGGAGCGTTTCACAAACGACTATACCCAATTGATGATCGCCACCATTGCCGCGAATGCCAAAAGCTGATTAATGGCAGGTGCATCGTTCAACGGTTCAGGCCATGCGACACGCACCCCCGCCGGTGTGGGGACTTTTTAAGCCGCACCTAGCAGATAACAATGAGAACTTTATTATGACTAAAAAAACTCGCTACGACGGCACAGGCAAGATCGCAGAGGCAATCGCCGCCCTGTACGGACTTTCACCAAAAAGCAAGAATCAAATTTCAGTCAAGATCAGGGAGGCCAAAGACGGGCTAGGGGCGGTAATCCTGATTTTAAGCAAGATGCTATTCCACAAAATTTTGCGGAATTGCAAGGCAAAGAATCTGCCCAAATAGCCGCACTTAACCCACGTCCATTTAACACTTTAAACAACCTTATTATTTAACATGTTAAACATGATAAGATAGCCCTTTATTTAACATGTTAAACAGGTGGTTCGATGCAATATGATGGTAGTGGCAAACTGGGTGAAGAGATCGCAGCTCTGTACGGCTTGTCGATTAAAAGCACGGCGCGGATAGCGTTGAAGGTTAAAGAAGCCAAGGCGGGGTTAGGCATAACCAGCAAGGCTAAAATCCTGCCTAATGATGTAAAGCTGGCCATTTATAAATGGCATTGCGAACGGTTAAACCCTGTTCAAGATATTAAACAAGATAGCGTTGTTTATGATATTAAACAGGATGACGTTCAAGATATTAAACCGGATGTACCCGTTCAACTTAATGACGATTACATCCAACTGCATTTTGGTGTGACAGTCAAACGTCAAGGGGGGATTAAGCGCACCACGGTGATGCTGGAGGGCTACTTAGTGAAGGCACTGGGGCGCAAGCATGGCTTAAGCTGGCGAATATGCCTAGGGGTGGAAACGGAAGCAACCAATTTAGCAAACCTGCAAATTTGCAGAATAGCGCAATAACCCAAACCGCAGCCGCCGGAATGCTCAACGTCTCGCCCCGCAGCGTTGCCGATGCCGTGAAGGTGTTGGAATCGGTAATTGCCAAAAACTTGACCCCCGTAACCACCAAGCCCAAAAGCCCCGCAAGCCGCACTAGATAAGCCTTGGCGGGGTTTTTTATGGCACTACCACCAAGCATTACCACCACCACTGATTTTTTCAGGAAAACCGGCAAATCGCCTTATTTAAAGCCGTTAAACTAACCGCTTTATTTAAAGTAGGTTACTGAAATGATTGATTTTTACAAAACACTGGGCGAGATCATCCGTGAAGAGCTTTGCAAACACGCGATTGGCACAGCTATTCAGGTTGAGATAACCCGTGAAACTATCGAGAACCTTGCCGCCAAGCACGGCGGACAGGCCATTTATCTAAAGAATTTGTGCTACGAACGGGCAACCGAATTGCACGGGCAGATCGCTAGCGATTACAAAAACGGTGAAAGCTTGGCGGCTCTGTCACAAAAGTATCAAAAAACCCAAGCCTGGCTAAAGAAGATTGTTGCGAGGTGTGAGAATGATATTACCCACCAATAGCCTGAACCAGCGACAACGGCTGTTAGCATGCGCGGCTTGCTCAATTGTGGGCATACCCGTGATTCGGCTTATATCATCCGCACCGTGGGCGACACCTTCACGCCAACACGTTTCAACGTTTGGGGCGCAAAAGCCTTGGCGGGTATCGGGCATTTGTCAGAAACCCTAATGGACAGGGCTATCGCGTTGGAGTTACGGCGGAAAATGCCCCATGAGAACGTGGAGAGGTTGCGCCATGCTGAACCGGAATTGTTCGATGACCTAGTATCGAAGCTTGCGCGTTTTGCGGACGACAACCGCACCGCATTAAGGGGAGCTAAGCCAGCATTGCCCAATGCCCTGCATGACCGCGCCCAAGACAACTGGGAAGCCTTAATAGCGATTGCTGAATTGGCGGGGGCGGCTTGGCTGGACAGGGCAACACGGGCGGCCTTGAAGTTGTCCGGCTCAGACGCGGAAAGCCTGAGTATAGGTGTTGAGTTGCTAACAGACATTAAAGAGCTGTTCGACTCAAACCGGATGGATAAGATAAGCACGGCTGATTTAATTGTTGCGTTATGTGATGACGATGAAAAACCGTGGGCAACTTACAATAGGGGAAAGGCGATTAGCCCGCGGCAAGTTTCAAAGCGACTGGGGGAGTACGGGATCAAGTCCAAAAATATCCGTATTGGGCATTCATCCGTTGCCAAGGGTTTTGAACTTGACCAATTCCGTGAGGCATTTGCCCGCTATTTGGGGGATTTATCCGCTACACCGCTACAAACCTTAAATATCAATAGCTTAGGTGTGGCGGATAAAAAAACGTTGCCGCTACAGGCTAATTTATCCGCTACGCCGCTACAAAGTGTAGCGGATTATCCGCTACGTAGCGGCAACCAAAATCAATCCGCTACGCTACAGGCCACGGCTGGCAAGGCTTGTAGCGTTGTAGCGGATAAAACGGGGGAAACGGCGATAAACGAAAATGACTGGGGGGTGATATGAATGCCCTGTCAAAAATCCGTGAGTCAGGTTTTGAGATCGGGCTAAGGGAATCTGAGTTGAGCATTAAGCCCTTCTCAAAACTAAGCCCTACACAACTGGACTTTCTTAAATCCCACAAGGCCGAAATCATTCAGGCACTAAAATTGGAGCAGGCGGCGAATGACCAACCATACCCATTTGACGACCGCCACCATTGCCGTGAATGCCAAAAGCTGATTAACAGGCGGTGCGTTGCCAGCCTGATTCACCTGAGAAGTTACGGAAAAAGCGGGCAATGGATAAATTGTTTGATTATTGACAGCAAAAATGGAACGCCTACTCGTCAATGGCCTTGGCTTGTGCATAGGTCAAATCTTTGCGGACTACACCACGGATAACTTTGCCTTTGCGGGTTTTGTGTCCGATGATTTCTGGCTGATCATCAGGCTTAGGCGGAATCTTATAGCCCTTGCCTTGGGTCGCTTCTTGGACGGTAACGGGTTCATCGTCGGCCACGCCCTTGACTTTCCCAAGCAACTGGCCTAAATTAATTTCCGTGCGCGGCGTATTAGGGGTAGACGCTTGGTTTTTTCCAGGTTGTGCCCGGGTTGATCCGACTAATGCGTCAAGCACGGTTGTGGCCGTTGTTCCCGTAACCGGCTTGTCCGGCTGCGACAACGGGGTGGCACCGGCCACGGCCTTCTTTTCAAAACTATGGTCATAATACCAGTGGCCATCGGCCATCTCCCTTATATCCATGACGACATCATGGATAGCCCCGCCAATATCAAGCTTAACACCAAGATAATGGTGTTGTTTGACGCTTTTATTGCCTTTTTTGTCGGGCAATGATGCCAGTAATTTTCCTTGTTTAATCATAGCCTCAAGTTTGAATACCGATAAGGCCAAATCCCGCCCTGTCGTTCCTGAAAGCGTATGTTTGACGCCGCTCATGGAGATGGTAACGCTTTGCTTTAGATCGGCGTTGTAAACATCTTTCCCCACCAATTCTTTCTTGGCGAATTCCTTGGCTTGGGCAATAACCTCTTTAGCATTGCCGGAAACGGATACATCCATTTGAATAATAGGCGCGTCGGCAAACACACAAGACTGGTCAGGGCTTGGCGGTCGTCGTAGCCGTACATCCATTTGAATAATAGGCGCGTCGGCAAACACACGGCTTTGCCCGGAACGGGTTTTTTCTTTGCCATCTTTAAACCTAGCCCCCAACTTGCCCACATAATGCGCGTGTTGCTGGTCGGCATGTTCTTCTAAAGATTTTTTCTTTTTTTCCAATCCGTCAATTTCTTGGCTTCGCTTTCTGTCGGCATCCGTAGTTTGCCCCCACGCGCCTTCTCTGTTCCCCAATAAAAATGCGGCTTGTTTTTTTTGCTTTCAATTTCTTTGGCCAATTGCTCTGGGGTTTCTATTTTTCCAGAACCCTTCACAAGCCCCTCTTTCATTTCCCCAATGCCCCCAACAACCGCCTTGGCCTTGTCCAGCATTTTTTCATGGCGCATGATGGACTGCTTGAGCCTGATGATTTTGTTGTGGACGAGGGTCACGCTTTTCTTGTCGCCCGCCGCTTCATGGCGCTTGGCCGAACGCTGCAAGTTGGCCAGCAGTTGCCGCTCGCCGTCCAGCTTGCGCTCCAAGGCGTGCTGCACATAAAAGCGGGTCATATGCTGCTCCTTGTGCATCTGGCTGAATTTGGCCTTGTCGGCGTCCGCCAAATGCCCCACGTCGTGGCTGTGGTCGGGCGCGTGTTGCGCGGCCTTTTTGGTGCGCTTGTCGTAATAGGCGTTGACCTGCACCACTTTGCCGTTTTTCAACCGGCGGGTGTGGCCTGGGACATAGCTCTTGGCGAACAGCAATAATAAAGCGGGCATGTCAGTGTCCTATGGCAAGGATAATGGGGGTTGTCTGCACGTCGTAAGAGCCTTCGCCGGTGTCTTGGCGCTGCACCACACAACTTGTTTTGGTGGGGCTTCCGGCCAGCTGATACCAATGGTCGGCACGGCTGGTGGCGGAGGCAATCTGCATGATCGGGAACACAGCGAAACATTGGGTCGGGAACTCAAGCGGGAAGGTGATGGTTTGCGAATATTTGCCCTGCGGCTTCCGGCGGTCTGTTTGGGTTTGCCTGTTATAAATGCGGTCATAAATCCTCATCGGTCAGTAATTCGGTTAACGTTTCCAACCCCTTCAGCGCCGCGCTTAACGGCCAGTAAATGACGCACAGGCTGGCATGGAGGGCGCTGATAACAAGGAAGGCCAAAAGCTTGGCAACAAAATTCATATTATTGTCAATCCGTACAAATACTTAGGAGACCGGCACGGGTCAATCGTGGCCTGTTAAGGCCCCAGGTATCCGGTTAATCTGTAGCTGTGGTTTTGCCCATGCCAGCTCGCGCCTGATCAGCCAGCGCAACATTTCGCTACGGGTCTTAAACCCGTATTGGCGGGCGGCAATCAGCAGGTCGTCATGGTCCTGCTCAGTGATGCTGGTCTTAACGTCTACGTCATTGGCCATGGCTATATAAATTTTTTGTCAGTAAAAAAACCGCCTGTTGGTGGGCGCAGGCGGCGAGTGGGGCGGTAAGCAAAGGGGCAGGCAACTACCGCCGCCTGCCAGGGCGGTGTCTAAATGGTGGTGGGGGCAGGACTTGAACCTGCGGCCTTCAGCTTATGAGACTGACGAGCTGCCAACTGCTCTACCCCGCGATTGTTTCTTGTGGGCACAAATCCTTAATAGGGATGCCAAATGTTTCGGACACGCGAATGTAATATTTTGGCGGCAACCTGCGCCGTCCTTTTTTAATGCTTGATACAAAACCGGCGGTAGTGCCTAAGGGAATCTGAGTTGAGCATTAAGCCCTTCTCAAAACTAAGCCCTACACAACTGGACTTTCTTAAATCCCACAAGGCCGAAATCATTCAGGCACTAAAATTGGAGCAGGCGGCGAATGACCAACCATACCCAATTGATGATCGCCACCATTGCCGCGAATGCCAAAATCTGATTAACGGCAGGTGCATCGTTCAACGGTTCAGGCCGTGCGATACACATCCCCGCCGGTGCGGGGACTTTTTAAGCCGCGCCTAGCACACGTCCATTTAACACTTTAAACAACCTTATGATTTAACATGTTAAACATGATAAGATAGCCCTTTATTTAACATGTTAAACAGGTGGTTCGATGCAATATGATGGCAGTGGCAAACTGGGTGAAGCCATAGCGGCCTTGTGCGGATGTTCACCTAAAAGTTCAGCCCTTATTTCAAACCTGATTGGGCAGGCAAAAGACGGGCTAGGCATTACTAGCAAGTCCAAGAAATTGCCGGATGATGTGAAACTGGAGATATGGCAATGGCACTATGACAGGCTGAACCCTGTTCAAGATGTTAAACATGGTGATGTTCAAGATATTAAGCCGGATGTACCCGTTCAACTTAATGACGATTACGCCCAACTACATTTTGGCGTTACCGTTAAACGCCAAGGGCAGGTTAAGCGTACTACGGTGATGCTGGAGGGCTACTTGGTGAAGGCACTGGGGCGCAAGCATGGCTTAACCGATAACGCGGCAATCAGGGCGTGGATTGAACAGGCGATACAAACCGGTGGCGGATATGACGACAACGAGGCTTTAACCAAACAGGTGAAGCGGCTGATTGTCGAGTCGTTTGTTTAATTTTTTAAACGAACCTGATTTTTAAGGTAAGCCGATTTTTCGGCTAAGTTGGCCAACAGCATAGGGGTCGCGTTTCACGACCCCCAACAAAATCCAATGGCTTCAAGCCAGATGGTTCATATTTGAGCGAAGGCCAACGCGCGGGGGTGGCGGCTAAGCTGGCGAATATGCCTAATGGGGGATGGCGTGGTAATCAATGGCAGTCTGCAAGTTTGCAGACTGCCAACTGCCAACGTAACCCAAACCGCAGCCGCCGGAAT
>DIUY01000006.1 GCA_002422395.1 Methylococcaceae bacterium UBA6146
TTACACAAAAGTTCTTATACCCTCGTTTTTTGAATCGCCTACACCACAAGAAACAGCACCACTGCCAGTCATTTAAGGGCAGGCAGTCGTCAACCCAACCAGCAAACTGCCTAAATAATGCAGACAACGTGCAAGGCTAAAACCCGCATGACGATTTTACCCTCTGCACCCATTTTGCTTTTGGCAAACCTTATCCTGGCCACGCCTGCTAAATCTCCTGCTCAGCATCAAAATCATCTGGCTCGCCTTCAACCTTAAACAGCTCTTTAAGGTAGCGATATAACAAACGCGATGACTTTGGCGGCTTGCCTTCTTCAACTTCCTTTTGCGCATTACGCAACAGCTGCCTTAGCTGCTGATGATCTGCATGAAGCTGTTCATCAAACAGCTCGCTGAGAGCGTTATTACCTTCTGCAATTAACCGATCCCGCCAACGCTCTGCAATATGATGTTCCCTTGTCGCATGGGCGCTTTTGCTTTTTATCCTCGCCAGTTTTTCTAAAATAGGCGACACATCTATTTTTTTATGCAGCTGGCCTGCAATAAACTTCAGTAGTCGCTTACGCGCCCCTGTATGCGGCATTCCTGACACCTCAGTAACCGCTTTATATATATTCTCAGGCAGCTCAAGCGTATTTAATTGAGCTGCAGACAGCTCAGACATTTCTTCAGCCAACTCAAAAAGCACCGCAATATCTTTTTTTAGCTGCGTTTTATTAGGACGGATCGCGTAATATTCCACCTCGTCATCGTCATAATCATGTTCTTCAATCATATCAAACCCTTATATCTACATTTTTAATTATCTTCCATGCCTCAATCTTTTGCTCCAAACTTAATCCCGCATAAGCAGGACTGGTTGATGGAAGGCTCTGATATTCAAATTCAGCAACACGTTGGTTCAAAGAAGGCAACACATACTTTTTGTACAATTTTTCCGCCATTCTGCCATTAAAAGCTATTCGGCTAATAAAACTGAATTGCGCAAAAAATCCAGAAAAATCGTTTATTTTAATGGAATCCCGATCTATATGGGCATCTAAACTACCTTGGCGACTACAGCTTTGTAGTACATCCCATACCGCAACACCATTACCAAGTAAAACCTCTTTACGCAATTGATAATCAGCTTCGGGACTGATCCCGTACAACACTGCCATAATAGGCCAAAAAGCATTCCTAGGATGACCATAATATTGCTGTTTAAGCAATGACGCCACTCCTGGCATTGTCCCTAAAATCAACAAGCCCGCATTCTCCGAAACAATTGGCTCAAAGCCATTATTCACGATCATTATGCATAACCCCTGATATTTACGTTATTTTTATACTGTTAAATTTGCGATAATACGCGCCCGTCACTTTTATAGGATAACAACCCAATCATGTGGTTTAAAAATCTTAGCATTTTTCGTCTTACTGAAAACTTCATATTAACACCTGAAGATCTTGAGCAAAAACTTTCCACCATGAGTTTTCACCCCTGCACGCCTCACCAGGAGTTCAGTTTTGGCTGGACTCCGCCCGTAGGCAAACCAGCCCAGCAATTAGTGCATAGCAGCAATGGCTTTATGATGCTATGCGGAAAAAAAGAAGAAAAAGTCCTTCCTGCGGCAGTGATCAACGAAATGGTACAGGAAAAAATACTTGAAACCGAAGAGCAGCAAGCGCGTAAGTTATCAAAAAAAGAACGTTCCGCCATTAAAGATGAGCTGATTTTTGAATTATTACCTAAAGCCTTCCGCTTTTCACGCAAAACTTACGCCTATATTGACCCCAAAGGCGGCTGGGTAGTCGTTGATGCCGCTTCCACAAAAAGCGCCGAAGATTTATTGAGCAACTTACGTAAATGCTTAGGTTCACTACCAGCCGTACCGCTCAGTACGATAGACAAACCCATAGCAATAATGACTCAATGGCTAATGACCAACCAAACGCCTGACGACCTTACCATTGAGAATGAGTGTGAATTGCGCTCACCTGAGGAAGCGGGTGGAATTATTCGCTGTAAACGCCATGATCTAACGCTACCAGAAATTAAAAATCATCTGGACATGGGTAAAGAAGTCATTAAATTAGCGGTTAGCTGGGCTGACCGCATCGCTTTTATTGTTGATGAAAACCTTGCCATTAAACGTCTGCGTTTTCTTGATTTAATTCAAGATCAAATTGCTGATATAGATAGTAATAGTGAGGCCGAAAAATTCGATGCTGATTTTTCGATCATGTCTTTAGAACTGGCAAATTTTTTGCCCCGATTAGTGGCCTTATTCGGCGGCGAAAATAGGGCATAAAAAAAGCCCGGGGCTATGCCACCGGGCTTTTTACAACAAATCAATGATGATTTATTTCATCATTGATTTTTTGAACATGCTGTCCAATTTGCTGTTAGTGTCTTGTGCATATTGGGCAGCACGGTTAGCCGCAGCTTCAGCAGAGGCAGCTCTTGAAGCGGCGTCGTTTGCTGCGCTTTGTGCGCTAGCTGCGTCAGAAGACGCTTGAGCAACAGAAGTTTTCAAACCATCAATTTGTGATTGTAGGCTTTCGATGTCTGAAGTGCTTGCACAACCGACAACAAAGCTAAGAGCCAAGGCAATCATTGAGAATTTCATTACTTTTTTCATATCATTTTCCTAAATATTAAAGTTATCACCAAAAAATTTACAGCTAGCCATAATTCTAGCATTGTTTTTTGCATTTTCCAGCTTTATTTTATCTTAACCAATGTCCCTGTATCTACCAATTGACTTAAATGGTCAATTTGCCCATTAGTCAATGCAATACATCCGTGCGTCCAGTCAAATGCCCTATGCACCCGCTCATCGGCCCGCCCCAAACCATGAATGCCAATCTGACCGCCAAGCGGTGTATTTTGTGGAGGTATTTGGTTATTCTTATGCGCCATCAAAATGCGGTAGTAGGTCATGTTATCAATGACACCTTGTTTTAGGGCATGCTGCGCATCTTCCACAGAAGGATAAGTTAGGCCAAAAAATCGCCTAAACGCACTTTTTTCACCAATCCAACCTATCCTGTAATTCCCATAGGGCGTAATATTGTCACCACGATGCTTTTTAAATCCAGACCCCCCACGACCTATAGCAATACTATTTAACGTTTCAAGCGTTTGATCGCCTTTCTTGACTTCAATTTTGCGTGCTTTTGTATCCACTAAAAGCCAAACATCGTTATTTGCATAACTTACGACTGAAATAAAACTACAACACAGAAATAAATAAATTCGTAACATATAAATTTACACTCGAAAAGAATTTTGGTGTACTTTAGCCGTGCACCAAGCCACAACCGCGAAGGATAAATTATGCAAATAGAAACTATAGCAACCCATCCCTATAACGATCAAAATCCTGGGACATCTGGACTCAGAAAAAAAGTTAAAATCTTCCAACAAACTGGCTATCTGGAAAATTTTGTCCAATCAATCTTTGATTCATTAGAAAATTACGCCGGAAAATCCTTAGTTCTAGGCGGCGACGGGCGCTATTTTAACCGGCCTGCAATACAGACCATCATAAAAATAGCCGCCGCCAATGGTTTCGGCGAACTTATTATAGGCCAAGGTGGTTTATTGTCCACTCCTGCCGCATCACACCTTATCAGAAAGAACAAAGCATTTGGTGGCTTAATTTTGTCTGCCAGCCACAATCCGGGCGGACCGGACGAAGACTTCGGCATCAAATACAATGTCAGCAACGGCGGGCCCGCACCCGAAAAAGACACTAACGCTTTTTATCAGCGTAGCCAGCTCATTGATAATTACAAAATAGCGCTCATTGATGACATTGATTTGGATAGCATCGGCAGTCAGTGCATCGGTGACTTTAAAATCACAGTCATTGATCCGGTTGCTGATTATGCCGAGTTAATGCAATCTATTTTTGATTTCCCATTGCTCAAACAGAGCATTAGCTCTGGTTATATCACCCTCCTATTCGATGCCATGCACGCCATCACCGGCCCTTATGCCAAACGCATATTAGTCGACATGTTGGGCGCACCCGCCGAATCAGTCATTAATGCCGAGCCACTGGAAGATTTTGGTGGCCACCATCCTGACCCTAACCTAGCGCATGCCCATGAGCTTGCTGAGCGCATGTTCGGTGATTCAGCACCTGTTTTTGGCGCCGCCTCCGATGGTGACGGTGACCGCAACATGATTACTGGCAGCCACATTTTTGTCACTCCCAGTGATAGCTTAGCGATCATAGCGGCGAATGCACAATTAATCCCTGCATATGCTAACGGCTTAAGCGGCGTTGCCCGCTCCATGCCCACTAGCCAAGCTGTTGACCGTGTTGCAGCAAGCTATAATATCCCTTGTTATGAGACCCCAACGGGCTGGAAATTTTTCGGCAATCTGTTAGATGCCGGAAAAATCACCCTCTGCGGCGAAGAAAGCTTTGGCACTGGTTCTAATCATGTGCGTGAAAAAGATGGCCTATGGGCGGTTTTGTTCTGGTTGAATTTAATCGCCCAAAAGCGCCAGTCTGTTGCGGAAATTGTCCATGATCACTGGCAAAAATTCGGAAGGGACATCTACTGCCGCCACGATTATGAAGCCGTAGAAACACCGTTTGCCAATGCTATTGTTGAGCATCTCCGCAGTCAATTGCCGACATTGCCCGGCAGGGTTTTTGGTGATTATATAGTCAAATATGCCGATGAATTTAGTTATGAAGATTCAATAGATGGCAGCATTAGCAAAAATCAAGGTATTCGCATTGGTTTCGAAAACGGCTCACGAATCATCTTCCGCCTATCGGGAACCGGAACTGTCGGAGCAACCTTAAGGATCTATCTGGAACGGTTCGAAGCGGATGCCACCAAGCACAACCAGGAAGCTCAAACCGCTCTTGCTGATTTAATAAACCTAGCCGAGCAGTTTTGTGAAGTTAAGCAACGCACTGGCCGGACAGGTCCCGATGTAATCACATAAGAAGCATCACCTCTTATAAAAGGACCAAAAGCACATAATGTGCTTTTGGTCTTTAGGCTATCATAAATCATGGGCAAACCCGTGCAATGAACAAATCAACAACACCCCAGCAGCAATTAACACAACTTGCTCCAGTGAATCTTTCATATCCGTTTTCTTATGTAACGACGGAATCAGATCAGCAACCGCAATATAGATAAAGCTGGATGCAGCCAATGCAAGAAAATATGGCAAGCTATCGTGCAAGTCATCCAAACTAAAATACGCGAGCACCCCACCCACCACCGTCGTTAAACTAGCAAGAACATTGTAAAACAATGCTTTACCTTTGCTATAGCCACTCGCCAATAAAATGGCAAAATCACCGACTTCTTGGGGAATTTCATGTGCGGCAACCGCCAAACTGGTGACTATTCCCAATTGGACATCCGTCAAAAATGCGGCGGTAATTAAAATACCATCCACAAAGTTATGGATGCTATCGCCCAGAATAATCATCGCGGCTGCCGATTTAGCACCATGATCATGGCCCTGATGCTTATGCTCATAGTTTTGATGTTCATCGTCGCCGTGTGCTTCGCATTCCCCGTAATGGCAATGGCGCCAGATGAGCAATTTTTCCAGCACAAAAAAACAAAGAATGCCCGTTAAAATAGTCCCTGATAAAGATTGGAATTGTTCAGGCTTAACCTGTTCGAAAGCATGAGGTATCAAGCCCCAAAAAGCAACCGCCAACAAAGCGCCGATGGCAAAACTAACACCATGAGGCAATACGGCATTGCGCTGCTTGTCAGGCAACAATAAAAAAATTGACGCCGCCATAACGCTTAAAACACCGCCGACAGCCGTAAAGATGATAATCAATATCAGTAAATCCACGCAGTCATGATCTCCAGATTAGTGTAGCCATACGTCCCGTGTCTCTATCACGACGATAAGAGTAAAAACGCGTTTGTTCCGTAACAGTGCAAAAATTACCGCCATAAACCGTATTGACACCGAGCGCGGCCAACTCAATACGGGCAAGCGCATAAATGTCAGCCAGCCACTTGTCGTCGCTTTGATGGTTGAATGCTTTACTGTAAGCAACCGACTTTTCCAAAAAGGCCGCGCGAACCTCTGCCCCCACTTCAAAACAGCCAGCCCCAATGGCGGGGCCTAGCCAAACCAGCACATTTTCCGGCATAACCGCTAGCGTATTGCTTATAATCCCCGCCAGCAAACCGCGCCAACCTGCATGGATAGCGGCGACCTTACTGCCGTCCCTAGCGCAAACTAACAGCGGCAAACAGTCTGCCGTCATAACGGCACACACGACGCCAGGCTCATGGGTGTAACTGGCATCAGCCTGAGGGGGATAAGGTGTTTTTATCGCTTCAACAACAAAGTTACTGTGCATTTGCGCCAACCATACCGGCTCGGCAGGTAACGCCAGCATTGCTTTAATGGTCGCCCTATTCTGATCGACTTGTTCGGGATGATCCCCGACATGGCTAGCAGGGTTAAGACTGCTAAATGTGCCAAGACTTACGCCCCCTGTGCGCAATGTGGTCGCCGCATGAATATTGCTGGGTGCCGGCCAGTCTGGTGTTATCCAGTGTTTAATCTTGTTCATTATCAGCCAGCGCTTCCAAAAGGCGGACCATATCGTCGGGCATGGGTTGCTCCCATTCAAGATAGTCATCAGTCACCGGATGCTGTAAACCCAACTTTGCGGCATGCAGGGCCTGACGCTTAAAAGAACGCAGCTCCTTTTCCAGTTGCCCACTACAGTTAGGTGGCATTTGAAAGCGGCCACCGTAAACTTGATCCCCTAACAAAGCAAAGCGGATATGCGCCATATGAACGCGAATTTGATGGGTACGTCCGGTTTCCAGCTTTACCTGAACGAGGGTGTGCCGTGTAAATCGCTGGACTACGCGGTAATGGGTCACAGCAAATTTTCCCGACTCCCTCACCACATAGCGTTTACGATCAGTAGGATGGCGGCCTATAGGCTCATCAACTGTACCGCCTGCTGTCATACGCCCACGGGTAATTGCCAGGTATTCACGGGTAATTTCGCGCTCTTGCAACTGTTGGGTCAGACTATTATGCGCTTGCAGGGTTTTAGCTATCATCAACAATCCGCTAGTATCTTTGTCTATCCTGTGCACAATACCGGCTCTAGGCAAGGTCTCCAGATTAGAGTCATGATTCAACAAGGCATTCAGCAACGTGCCATGCCAATTACCAACAGCGGGATGCACCACTAACCCTGCGGGTTTATTGACGATGAGCAGGCTTTCATCCTCAAACACAATATCTAAAGGAATCTCTTCGGCCGCGGACGTCACCACAACTTCCGCTTCGGCATCCACTGCAATCTCCTCCCCCCCGTCTAGCTTATCTTTAGGCTTAAGTATCAGGCCATTGACCTGTACACGCCCTGATTTAATCCAAGTTTGCAGTTTGCTGCGCGAATAATCCGCAAACAATTCCGCAAGCACTTGATCCAAGCGCATTCCCGCCATTTCCAGCGGCACTTCTGCTGTTAATCTCGTCATAACAAGTTCTTCTGAATAACCCATTGTTAAGTTATACTCACTAGCCCACATACCATTCAAGTATCGCAGTTGAACCAGCGAGAAAACCTCTAATATTACAACGTGTCGTTAGTACTATGCGATTAATTTTAATAAAATTTCTTTTTATCTGCTTTTTGGGCTTCTCGCTTCAGGGTTGCGAAACATTGGGGTTCTCATCAAACAACTCCGATACTGAAGATGAATATGCAGGCTGGAATGCACAAAAATTCCGCACCGAAGCCAAAGTGGCGCTGGACTCAGGTAGTTATGACAAAGCCATCAAACTCTACGAGGCGTTGGAATCACGCTACCCGTTTGGTGAATCGTCGGCACAAACACAACTCGACATTGCCTACGCCTATTATAAAAATGGCGATCCTGACTCGGCAATTGCTGCCGCAGATCGTTTTATTAAGATTAATCCCCGTAACCCGCATGTCGATTATGCCTATTACCTGAAGGGCTTGGTCAACTATAACCGCGATATTGGCTTCCTTGACCGTTTTTTGCCAACCGACACTTCCCAGCGTGACCCCGGCAGTGCGCGTAATGCTTACGAAAACTTTTCCGAACTGATCCGTAGATATCCGGGCAGCAAATACTTGTCTGACGCCAGACTACGGATGATCGCCCTTAGGAACAATCTCGCCATGCACGAAGTTCATGTCGCCCGTTATTATTTAAAGCGCGAAGCTTATTTAGCCGCCGCCAACAGGGCGGCTGGCGTCATTGAAAAATATCAACGCACCCCCGCCGTCCCCTATGCCCTGCAAGTCATGCATGAGGCCTACGCAAAATTGGACATGAAAAATTTAGCCAATGATGTCAGGCAAGTTTATCAAAAAAACTACCCTGACGGCCCTCCTGTCCCCGAACATAAAAATGCAACGCTATCACATCGTATCTGGGATTTTATTGGCCTAGAAAAATAACTGGTATTGTGTCCGGCCATAAAAAAAGGCTTGCCAGAACAACCTGACAAGCCTTTTTTCAAATATGGCCTGTTGAATTTCAAGGGGTCTTCATTCTCTTTTCCAACTCCTGCTGGGTCAAATGACGCACATCCTCCCCATTAACCATATAGATCAAGTGTTCGCTGATGTTGCATGCATAATCGCCAATCCTTTCCATAGCCCGAGCCGCCCAGATAATATCTAATGCACGGGTAATATTGCGAGGGTCTTCCATCATCCGGGTAATTAACCGCCTGAGAATATTTTCATATTCCCGATTGACATTTACATCCTTGCCGGTAATCTCCGTGATATTTTCTATATTGGCTCTGGCAAACGCATCTAGCGCACCGTGCATCATTTCCATAATGAGGCTTGCCATGTGTTCCAATTCGTACTTATGATCGAATTGGTTGTCGGTGCTGGATAATTTTATGGCCATCTCCGCAATACGCTCAGCTTTATCGCCTGCCCGTTCCATTTCACGGGCAATCTTGATGACAGCTATCAACATTCTTAAGTCAAATGCTGTCGGTTGCCTTAACGCCATAATTTGGGTGCATTCGGAATCAATTTCCATTTCCAGCGCATCGACCTGATTGTCTTGTTTAATGACCAGTTCCGCCAATTCGATATCGCGTGCTGTGAAAGCCTTCACAGCCATTTCTATTTGCTGTTCAACCAGCCCTCCCATAGTCAATACCTTATTGCATATATCTTCCAGTTCTTTATTGAACTTTTGTGATATATGATGCCCTATCTCTTTGCTCTCCATTGTCTGCTCCTCTACCCGTACCGGCCAGTTATGTAATCTTCAGTTTGTTTTTTTCTGGGGTTAGTAAACAACTCACTGGTAGCGCCCATTTCGACCAGCTCACCCATATACATAAACGCCGTATAATCAGACACTCGGGCAGCTTGCTGCATGTTATGGGTCACAATAACAATTGTGTATTTTTCTTTAAGATCATTGATTAATTCTTCAATTTTCAATGTCGAAATCGGGTCTAATGCAGATGCGGGCTCATCAAGCAATAAAACTTCAGGCTCAATGGCAATTGCCCTCGCAATTACCAGCCTTTGTTGCTGCCCACCCGATATGCCTAGCGCATTATCGTTTAACCGGTCTTTCATTTCATCCCAAAGTGCGGCGCCCCGCAAGGCGTTTTCGACAGTTTCCGCTAATATGCGCTTGTCATTTATGCCCTGGATACGAAGCCCATAAGCAACATTTTCAAAAATGGACTTAGGAAAAGGATTAGGCTTTTGAAACACCATGCCAACGCGCCTACGCAACGCTGCAACATTGACCGACTTCTCGTAGATGTTTTCATCATCCAATAAAATTTTTCCATCAATCGTGACACTATCAACCAAATCATTCATTCGGTTAATGCAGCGCAACAGGGTTGATTTACCGCAACCACTAGGACCGATATAGGCGGTCACTTTTTTCTTTGGCATTTCCATATTGATGCCGTAGAGCGCCTGTTTTTCCCCGTAGAAAAGATTTAAATTCTCCACTTTAATGCTGGTTTCCTCAGGTTCACTTTGATGGGCCCGATTAAGCAAGACCGAATTCATATCTATAGTATGTGTGCGTGCTTCTTGTGCTGTCATTTTTTTAACCTTCCAGTGCTCGGTATTTTTCTCTCAGACGATTTCTAATGACAATAGCTGCCAAATTCAGCCCTAATATCACCACGACTAATAATAATGCAGTTGCATAAACTAAGGGCCTTGCCGCTTCAACATTAGGACTTTGAAAGCCGACATCATAAATGTGAAATCCTAAGTGCATAAACTTTCTGTCCAAATGCAAAAAAGGGAAGTTTCCATCTAGCGGCAAAGTGGGGGCCAGCTTGACAACCCCCACTAACATCAATGGCGCCACCTCGCCCGCTGCCCGGGCAACCGCCAAAATCAATCCGGTCATCATCGCCGGGCTTGCCATCGGCAATACGGTAAGCCACAAAGTCTCTAATTTAGTGGCCCCTAGCGCCAAGCTACCCTCACGTATGGATGAGGGGATACGGGACAAACCTTCTTCAGTTGAAACAATCACCACAGGCAAAGTCAACAACGCCAGCGTAATTGAAGCCCATAACAAGCCAGGCGTACCATAAACCGGAGCAGGTGCCACTTCCGGATAAAACAATTGGTCAATGTTTCCACCCAAAATATAAACAAAGAACCCCAAGCCAAACACGCCATAAACTATGGAAGGGACACCCGCCAAGTTGTTCACGGCAATTCTAATAAGTCTTGTCAAAAACCCTTGCTTTGCATATTCCCGCATATACACGGCCGCAATAACACCAAACGGCGTAACAATAATCGACATCAAGATAACCATCATGACTGTACCGAAAATGGCCGGAAAAATCCCTCCTTCAGTATTTGCCTCACGCGGGTCATCCATTAAAAATTCAATAACTTTGCCACCGTAAAAACCCATTTTATTGAACACATTCATGTTATTTGGCTGATACAACCTAACAACTTTCGCTAAGGAAATTTCAACTTCATTACCTGTGTCCGTTTTTGCAACTAAACTGTCACGCCTTACTTTTTGATATAACTCACTTAGCTGTAATTGATATTGCTTATATTCTGCTTCATAACCTTTTCTTTCTTCAGCGATCCCTTGTTCTGCCCCGATACTCCAAAGGTTCTCAAGCTTTAACTTTTTTTCCTTAAGCCTTAACCGCTCAAGATTATAATTTATTGCACCTATTTCTTTTTTCTCTAAATGCCGTATTTGATCAACGATAGCCAATACCGACGCTATTTTTTCCTGCACAATAGGGAATGCCTTTTCACCGTTGGCAACAACGTTGCCATTTTCCTTAACCGCTAATAATTGCCCATAAAAGTTACCCCATTCACGCCGTTCTATAACTATCAGGTTGGCAGGGAAATCCATATTTTTGACATCGCGCGCCACTATCCAGCGAAAATCTGTCCCCGTCACATCACGGTTACCTGTTTTAACTAAATACTGCACCAACGTATCTTCACCCGCCGCCATTTTATGACCGGTGGACTTCGCCATTGCAGCGGATGTTATGCTGGTGTCAACATGCTCGCCGATTATGGTCTGCACCGACCCACTTGCCTCTTGGTAACTAAATTGTGCCACATTGGATGGCCAAAAATGCGCGGCCCCCCTGACCGCAATAAGGCCGAGAACAGCGATGACCATAATAAGACAGGTGCTGACTGCCGCCGCATTAAGCCATACCCAAGGGCTACCACTTTTAATCCATAATTTAATCATAATGAGCTATATTTCTCGCGTAAACGCTGACGAATAACTTCGGCCAGGGTATTGAAAACAAAAGTAAAAGAAAACAATACCAGAGCTGCCAAAAACAAGACTCTGTAATGGGTGCTGTCAACTTCAGATTCCGGCATTTCCACCGCAATATTTGCCGCAAGCGTCCGCATACCCTGAAAAATGCTTATATCCATAACCGGCGTGTTACCGGTTGCCATAAGCACAATCATAGTTTCGCCAACCGCCCGACCGAAACCAATCATCACCGCAGAAAAGATACCCGGACTTGCCGTTAGCAAAACCACTTTGGACATTGTTTGCCAAGGCGTAGCCCCTAATGCCAATGAACCGACTGTCAGATGTTTTGGCACACTAAAAATAGCGTCTTCAGCAATGGAGAATATAGTTGGAATAACAGCAAAGCCCATTGCAATCCCAACAACCATTGCATTTCGCTGATCATAGCCTATCCCCAACTCATTATTGAACCATTCGCGCAAACTGCCATGGAAAATCCATGATTCGAGAGGTACGCTTACCGCAAAAGCAAACCAACTTCCTAGCATAATGACCGGTATCAATATCGCTGCGTCCCAGCCTTCTGGCACTTTTTCCAAAAACTCTTTAGGCAAATGATGCCAAGCATAAGCAAACAGCATGACTATGAACGGCATGAGTAAAATAAAGGAAAACACACCCGCCAGATGCTCTTCTATGAACGGCGCCAACCATAGCCCCGCTAAAAAGCCTAAAATGACTGTTGGCAAAGCGCCCATAATCTCAATTGTTGGCTTTACATACTGACGCATCAATGGCGTCATAAAATAGGCGGTATAAATTGCGCCCATCAAAGCCAGCGGCATTGCCACCAACATAGCATAAAAAGCGGCTTTCAGAGTGCCAAACACTAAAGGTATCAAGCTGTATTTGGGTTCAAAATCATTGGTTGCGGCAGAAGATTGCCAAATATAATCGGGGGTAGGATAGCTTTCATACCAAACCTTTCCCCAAAGTGATTTGAATGAAACTTCAGGATGCCTATTATCCACCCGCCAAAAATTCACCCGTTCATCGTTTGACTGCATTAATAGGCCATTAGCACGGGGCGAGATAGCAACTGCGGCCAACGCACCGACCCCCCTTTCTTCTATCAGCTGTTTTTCAGCAGTTGTGTGATAAATCCCGAAACGCCCATCCGCGTCAACCGTCACAAAGCCTTTGCGCCGTTGCTCCGCTTTTATTTGCACAACCGCTTTGTCGGAAACCTTAAACGCCCTTATTTTTTCCATCGTTAGGCGGTTCATCTCATCCCTAACCATGCCCCACTGGGTCACTAGGCCGCTAGAGTCACCTATCAGCATTGAAAGGTCGCCGTTTAAAAAGCTGACGCTAGTGATTTTTTGCCCTGCCTCAACGACACTTTGCGCTTGCTTTAAAGCGGGTGCGCTTTTGTCGCTGACATCATAATAAGCCAAGCGCCCATTACTACTTACCAAATAAAGATTACGCCCTTCTTTATCGATTAAAATATCTTCCACACCTTCAACGGGCAGGTTTATAGCGGCATCCGTCCGTTGCAAAGCGGCTTCATCGGCAAACAGCGACTGCTCTTTTTCAAAACCTGTCAAATGGATTTTACCCACCCCTCCTGGAGAGCCGGCTGTTTTTGCGATCACCGTTGTAGAATTGTCTCCGACTTGAACCGCAATTTTATCCAATGCCGCACCGGACTCATCAACCACTAACGGCTGCTCGCCTAAAGGATATTCAAGATAGGGGGTGATAAGCCGCTTGTTGTCCGGATAGGTCACTTTATAGGCATGCTTTACAATGATGGCCCGCCCGTCAGAAAGCCCATAAATCACTGCCCCCTGATTGATGGGGCTACCTTGAGAAAAACTGGTTATAGCCATACCTTCAGGCACGGCCACAGATTGGATGGAAACCATTTTGCCGGTGTCCACCAAAAAAAACACCGCTTTCCCAGTATCAGTGAACCGGACAGCGACCTCGTTCTGTTCTTCCATATCCAGCAACACGGTTTTCCCTAATGTTTTTCCCGGAGTATCATATTCGCTGACCAATTCTGTTGTCGCTGGCAGAAATAAAGGAAAAACAACATACAGCAAATAAAAGAAAATCATTACAACCGCTAAGATCACCCCCATACCACCGGCCACAACGCCGTAACGCGCTAACGAATCTTTTAACAATCGCCAACGCAGCAAATTTTTATTGGAAGACTTATCGATAACTGAAAGGTTTTTCATATGTGAGTTAGTGTCAGGCATAACGCTACTGGAAATAAACTATGGCAAAGCATAAAGCAAAAATATATAAAAAAAAGCGGCTGATTTATTAATGATGCCAGCCGCTTTTTGCTCAATTAACCTTTAATCAAGGCGGTCACTAGCGGCCCGCCAAGCATGTAATGATGAATCAGATGTAGGTGCGAATTCATTCGCACAGCGCGGACAAATCCGCACCTAGACTATTTCAAAATTGCATTGGCGAATTAACTAGCACGCTTAATTAAAATCCCCCTACAACAAATATAGGGTAGTGGTAAAAATTCAAATGCTTAAGTGGCAGCGAAGCCAAAAACAATGTTTTTTGATTCCAAAACATCATTACCATTTTTACCACCACCAAATATAGTTCCTTCGAAATATAGTTCTTGGCCTATTTTTCGAGAGTGGCCAAGGTTTTTTTAATCACTTTTGCGGGCAGCGGGATGTAACCATCTTTTATGACAACTTCCTGGCCCGTTTTAGACAACACCATTTTAATGAATTCGTATTCTAACGGCGCTAACGGCTGGTTTGGTTTTTTGTTCACATAGACATATAAGAAACGGGCCAAAGGATATTTGCCCGCAAGTGCGTTTTCAGGCGTTGCTTCAACAAAGTCTTTACCGCCTTTTTTCGCTAACGGCACCGCTTTAATGCCTGATGTCACATAACCTAAGCCAGAATAACCTATACCATTGACGGAAGCCGTCACAGATTGCACAACAGAAGCAGAACCGGGTTGCTCATTAACATTGTTTTTAAAGTCGCCTTTGCACAAACCATGCTCTTTGAAGTAGCCATAAGTGCCAGAAACAGAATTACGCCCGTACAGTTGGATGCTTTTTGTTTTCCATGCATCAATGCCGGCATCTCCCCACGTTGCTATGTCTTTTTTATAGCCACATTTGCGGGTGGAAGAAAAAATAGCGTCCACTTGATCTACAGTCAAGCCTTTGATTGGATTGTCCTTGTTGACGAAAACAGCCAACGCATCAACAGCGACTGGAATTGCCGTGGGCTTATAACCAAACTTCCTTTCGAACGCACCGAGTTCGTCATCCTTCATTTCACGGCTCATAGGGCCTAAATTAGATGTGCCTTCCGTTAAGGCAGGAGGCGCCGTGGACGAACCTGCCGCCTGAATCTGGATATTGACGTTGGGGTAAATGCGGTTAAACGATTCGGCCCATAAGGTCATTTGATTGGCCAATGTGTCGGAGCCTACGCTGGACAAGTTACCGGAAATACCGCTGGCTTTCTCGTATACCGGCGTAGCAGGGTCAATTTCCTGAACAGCACTAGCAACACCACTGCCCATAACAGCAGATGCAAAACCTATCGCGGCAAGCACCGCTTTTGTTTTATTAGTTAATTTCATAGCAACTCCAAAATTTTATTGTGCGCACTCTACAAAAAGCAGATAACAAGAGTATTAATTTTACATGACACAGTTATTACAATTTTGTTTATTTATAGCTGTTTCATGTATGACAGCCAGCAGCTGGCCTTTAAATAATTTAACGAAAACTGACATAATCACCGCTATTTACAGCAACACAGCCGGTAAACCGCCAGTTGCCACCTTTTTAAACCTCCAGGCTATCCGCTGATAAATGCCACTAGTGATAATAGCCATTTAACACCTTAATTTGAATAAGCAATCCTACGGATAGACTTCCGCTTGCTTAAGCCTTATAGTTGCGCCGCTAATCAACGTTCTTGAACAATCCATTGTAATTGTTAGCTTTTTAGTTCTTAATTAAAAAGCGTTATTCTGATTTTCAATACCCATCATGAGGCTTTGTATGAACACCTCCAAAATCACTTTCGCCGTCATTACCGCCGTGAGCGTCGGCGCATCGCATGAGGCTTTGGCTATTGACCTTTATGTTGACACCAAAACCAAACAAATTTATGCCGAACCAGGTCCTAACCGTGAAAAAATGGGCTCTTTTGTAAGAGTTGAAGATGCCGCGCCAGAAACCAAACCCGCTACAACAGAAGACGCCAAGGAACTCTCAGCAATACGCGGCGAATTGGCGACGAAGTCCATGGAAATTAAGGCATTGCAAAAACACATGACGGAAGCCGAAAAAGTTAATGTCAAATTGGATAACAAAGGGATAGGGTTTGAGTCAGCGGACAAAAATTTTAAATTCAGGCTCGGCGGGCGTATCCATGCCGACGCGTCCTTCCACGGTGGCGACCCTTATCTTGAAGATGGCGAATCTGTTGAAGCCGAAGAAGGTACAGAAATACGCCGCGCCCGTATGCGTTTTGAAGGCGTTTTTTTCAAAGATTGGTTGTTTAGAACCGAAGCCGATTTTGCCGACGACAACGTCCGCATGAAGGATGTCTATTTACAATATCTCGGTTCGAAATTTGTCACGATTACCGCCGGGCAACAAAAACAAAACTTTAGCCGCGAATTGCAGGAAAGCTCTAACGATATGATGTTCACTGAGCGTTCTTTGATGAACATCCTAAACGCACCCGTGGTTGACCGTGCGATAGGCATTGATTTTGAGCATTTTAGTGACAGTTTTACTGCCAAATTGGGGTTCTATGGCGATTCGATTTCCCCGCCTGACGAACAAGACCCTACGGGAGATGAAGGCTGGGGCATTTCTTCCCGTATCATTTATTCACCTGTCAATGAAAAAAACAAGTTAATTCATTTGGGTGTGGCGGGCAATTACCGCGAACCCGATGATAACCAAGAAGTGGCGAAAGGTAAAAAACTTAGATATGTCTATGAAACGACAAACATGTCTAGCTTGAACGTGATTGACCAAAAAATTAATGATGTCAATGACATTAAAATGCTGGGATTGGAAGCGGCAGGAATGTACGGCCCTTATTCAATTGGCGCTGAATATACCCGTAGCTGGATTGACTGTAGCGCCAGTTGTGACGGTGATACAAGCAAAAGCAATATTGAACTTGACGGCTGGTACGCGGAAGCCGCTTGGTCAGTAACCGGTGAATCGCGCAAATACCAGTATGGTAATTTCAGATACCTGGAACCTTCGAAACCTTTCAATCCTGGCACAGGCGGCTGGGGCGCGTGGGAATTGGCAATGCGTTATTCGGCAGCCAGTTTAAATAATGGCGGTTTCTTGGGCGGTGAAATTTCCAATATTACCGCAGCAATAAACTGGTATATCAACACAAACTTCCGTTTCCAAGCTAACTATATGCATGTCTTGGATACCGAAAATGCAGCGCTGACTAAACCTGATGGCGGCAATGTGGATAATTTGGATGTTTTTATGTTGCGTGGCCAAGTGGCGTTTTAACCCTGTTCCCAAACTATTCGGGCAACTGCTTTGCGTAAGTGATTGACAATAACTGGGCGCAGCCTGCATCTAGGCTGTGCCACTCTTTTGGCATGGCGATTCTTGCAAAAGCAGCCGTTGGCAATAATTTATCCACATCAGGCACATTAGACTCGCCCACCAGATCAAGCAACAGCGCCTCCAGATCAGGATTATGCCCAACCAGCAAAACCCGACGAGCATCAACCGGACATTCCGCCAAAACCCTCTTGAGCGGTTCGATACCTTGAAAATATAACCGGCTATCCTGACGGATCTTTGCGCTATCGCCACCAATAGCCGTACAAACCAGCATAGCCGTAGTGATAGCCCTATTGGCCGGCGAACTCAAGATAATATCTGGGATAAGGCGCTCCCGACCCATCCATGAGCCAACGCGCCGGGCCGCCTGTTTACCGCGCTTTTTTAATGGCCGGTCAAAATCATCCGTAATAATTTCACGATCAGATTTGCCATGCCGAAGCAACCATAATTCCCTGTTCATGTCTCACCTGTTAATTGATTAATAAACCACGCCAATTGTCCTGCTGCGCCACATAGTGGGAGTGGTCACTTATTTTTCATCCTAACCATTATGTTGCTATATTATGACCAATAATTTGTGACAAAGTGCCTTTAAATATTAAAGCAGCATTGTAATTTAACAATTAAGCTTAACTCCCACAATCGGCGACCATGTCTCTACAATTCGAGTTTCCAGTTACGTTAACAACTGAAAAATTTATCACCCGATTAAGCCATCATACTGATGCCCAGCTGATTTCCCACCAGCACGCGCTAAAATCTTATTATGATAGTTTTGACTGGCGCTTATACTCAAAGGGCATTGTTTGCGAACACACGCACTCAAAAGCCGCCTCATCCTTATCGCTGAGGAACCTTGAAAACACCCCCATCATTGCAGATTGGGAACTAAAACAAGCCCCGGTTTTCGCACGCCAATTCAACCCCGGAAAATTACGCGACATTTTGACGCCTATTCTGGAAATGCGGGCATTACTCAAGATCTGCAGCTTGGATTATGGCCTTTATCAGGTCAACATCACCAACAAGGACGAGAAAACAGTGCTACGCCTGTTTATTGAAGACTACGAACTCTTCAACAACCGCGTTTCATTACAACCCATAAAGGGCTACGACAAGGCCGCAGACCACATTATCACCTTGCTCACCGGCAAATTGGCCTTGTCGCCCATTAATGAACCCATTCTGATGGCTGCTTTAAAACAGCAGAACCGAAAACCCCAAGACTACTCCTCAAAATTGGCAATCAACCTAGCCCCGGACCTGCGGGCCGACATTGCTGGCAAATATATCTACAGCCACCTGCTCAAAGCCATTAAAGACAATGAGCAAGGCACTATTGCCGACACGGACAGCGAGTTTTTACACGATTTCAGGGTTGCCGTGCGCCGGACACGAACCGGACTTGGCCAGCTAAAAGGTGTGCTGCCTGAAGACGTCACCACCCACTACGCGGATTTTTTTTCCTGGCTAGGGCAAATCACCACCCCTACCCGCGACTTGGACGTCTACCTGTTGCATTTTGATAGCTATAAGGAAAGCCTTCCGGCACCCCTTCGCCAAGACCTGGACCCATTCTATGGCTTCCTGATCACCAAGCAACGCAAAACCCAGCAGGAGTTGGCAAAAAAATTGCGTTCCGCAAAATATTTGTCAACATTATTGGAATGGGAACACTACCTTAAAAGCCATGCCCCAAAATTTCCTGCCGAAGCCAATGCGCAACTGACAATCAAACAACTCGCCGACACACGGATCTGGAAAATTTATAACCGCGTTTTAAAAGAAGGCAAAGCAATCACCCCACAGTCAGAAGCTGAAACCTTGCACGAATTAAGAAAAACATGCAAAAAGTTACGTTATTTGATGGAATTTTTTCAAAGCCTATACCCTCAGCATGAAATAAAAGCGCTTATTGACCACCTAAAAAAACTACAGGACATTTTAGGCAGCTTTCAAGACTATCAAATCCAAGAAAACCATCTGAAGCTATTTAGCGAAGAGATGCTTGCCCAAAAGATACCCGCGCCAACCTTTTTGGCGATGGGCGTGGTGATACAAAATATAGACGCCCATAAAAACCAAGTCCGCAACCGCTTCGGATCGGCTTTCGCAGACTTTAGCAAGGCACAAAACCAAGCATCATTCAAAGCGTTATTTGCTGGCAAAACAGCGCAAAATGGACAGCCAAAGCACCTCTGCTAAAGAAACCACACTGTTTTTCACAGCGCAGGGATAATAGTGTACACCTCAAGAAAGCCAACAAACCCTCATCGTCATGCTACAATAGCAGCCTGTTTTATTGAGCCTACCCACCTAAAAGAGCATGACACTTTCTAAAACCTTTGCACCAATTCTCTTGTTGATTTTGCAGCTTGCCTTTTTTCCGGCCAATGCAGATGACAATGAAATCACCACGCCGCCACCGCCGACCATTGCCGCCAGCGCTTATCTCTTGCAGGACTACCATACCGGCAAAATATTGGCTGAAAACAATGCTGACACCAAGCTTGCACCCGCCAGCCTCACCAAGATCATGACGGTGTATGTCGTGTTTCGGGAAATCAGCAACGGTCATTTACATTTGGACGATCTTGCCAATATCAGCCAAAAAGCATGGAAAACATCAGGCTCGCGGATGTTTGTCGAAGTCAACAAACCCGTCAAAATTGAAGATTTGCTCAAAGGCGTCATCATTCAATCGGGCAATGACGCCAGCGTTGCCCTAGCCGAGCATGTTGCCGGCAGCGAAGAAACATTCGCCGAAATGATGAACCAGCACGCCGCCCGCTTAGGCATGACTAACAGCCACTTTAAAAACAGCGACGGCTTGCCGATGGAAGACCACTATACCACCGCGCGTGACTTAGCCACCCTCACCAGCGCGTTAATCCGTGAATTCCCTGACTACTACGCCTGGTTCTCGCAAAAAGAATTCACTTACAACAAAATCACCCAACATAACCGCAACCAGCTGCTTGCGCGTGATGAATCCGTGGATGGCGTAAAAACCGGCTTCACTGATGATGCTGGCTACTGTCTGGTCACATCGGCGCTTAGGGAAGGTATGCGGCTTATTTCCGTGGTGATGGGGGCGCAAAGCGCCAATGCCCGTGCCAACGAAAATCAAAATTTATTAAACTATGGTTTTCGTTTTTTTGAATCGCACAGGCTCTACCAAGGCAAAACCGCGTTAAGTGAAGCAAAGGTATGGAAAGGCAATGATCAAACCGTACCGCTCGGTCTTGCAGCGGATCTGTTCGTCACTATTCCCCGTCGGCATTACAACGACCTTAAGGCGGAAATTAATATTGATAAAAAAATCACCGCCCCAATTAATGAAGGTGAAAAACAGGGTTCGGTCAGCGTTACGTTAAAAAATGAACCCCTCCTGGTTCGGGATCTGATCGCTTTAAAATCCGTAGAACCGGGCAATATAGCCCGCAGGCTCTATGACGGCGTTTTGATGATGATGGAAAAATCTGATGATGGAAAATAAAACTGTCTATTTAAACAACCAGTATCTGCCGCTTGCCGATGCAAAAATATCCGTCCTTGACCGCGGCTTTTTGTTTGGTGACGGCGTCTACGAAGTTATCCCAAGCTATTACGGCAAACTGTTCCATCTGCAAGACCATCTGCAACGCCTGGAAAATAGCCTAAGCGGCATTCGCCTAACCAACCCATACAGCCGCAAGCAATGGCAAGCAATATTTGCCCCCCTGCTTGATGCCAGCAAAAACCAGTACATCTATTTGCAAATTACCCGCGGGGTGGCGCCTAAGCGCGACCATAGCTTCCCTGAAGACACCGCACCCACCGTATTTGTCATGTGTTCGGATATTGCCCCGTTTGCTGGCCAGAACACCGGCATTAAAGCCGTGACCATTGATGACAGCCGCTGGCAGTTTTGCAACCTGAAAACCATTGCCTTATTGGCGAACATCCTCCATCGCCAAAATGCATTGGACCAAGGCAGCGGCGAAGCCATCCTGATTAAAGACGGCACTGTCAGCGAAGGCGCCGCCAGCAACGTTTTTGTCGTCATCGATGACATACTGGCAACACCGCCTAAAGACAACACCATATTGCCTGGCATTACCCGCGATGTGATTATCGATATTGCCAAGCAAAACGGCATGACCTGCCGCGAAGCGCCTATTTCCCTAACCCAATTGCAAACCGCCCGCGAAATCTGGGTGACCAGTTCGACGCGTGAAATTGTGCCGGTTATAGAACTGGACGGCCAACCCGTAGCGGACGGCAAACCAGGCCCTACATGGCGGCTCATGAACCAAC
Organism: Methylococcaceae bacterium UBA6146; assembly: GCA_002422395.1. Taxonomy (GTDB): domain Bacteria; phylum Pseudomonadota; class Gammaproteobacteria; order Methylococcales; family Methylomonadaceae; genus Methylovulum. The sequence goes on from DIUY01000006.1 coordinate 21,710, forward strand.
TTTTCCAAACCTATAAACAATCTTTATGAGTGAAGAGACCTTGTTGGAATTTCCTTGCCAATTTGCCATCAAGGCAATGGGCAAAACCGATGTTGAACTGGATTTGCTCGTTATCGGGATCGTCCGTCGGCATGCGCCCGATTTTGGCGAAAACGCGGTCAAAACCCGCCCTAGCAAAGACGGCAATTACCTGGCGGTAACCGTAACCATAGAAGCCACCAGCAAACGGCAATTGGATGCGATTTACCAAGACCTGTCCAACCATCCCCATGTCTTAATGGCGTTGTGACGGCACCATGATGACCAAGCCAAAAACAGGCAAAGCACTTGAAAGCCCCGTATGATGCCCAACACGCAGCACTAAAGCGGCATATCGGTTAATGCCAGCCGTCATCCGCCATCTTGGCCTCCAGGATTATCAAGCTAGCTGGCAAGCTATGCAGGCATTCACACGCAACCGTAACCCGACAACACCTGACGAACTATGGCTGGTCGAACATCCCCCTGTTTACACGTTGGGATTAAACGGCAAATACGAGCATTTGTTGAGCATCAGCGCCGACATTCCGGTTATCCAGTCCGACCGTGGCGGACAAGTCACCTATCATGGCCCTGGACAATTGGTGGTTTATACCTTGTTGGATATTGACCGCCTCGCCCTCAATATCCGCCAACTGGTGACACTATTGGAGCAGGCCATGATTGAAACCCTGGCTATTTATGGCATCAGCGCCGTTGCTAGGGCCGATGCGCCTGGGGTGTATGTCGACGGTAAAAAAATCGGCTCGATAGGCCTGCGCATCAAAAACCATTGCAGCTATCATGGCCTGAGCTTAAACAACAACATGGACTTGCGCCCGTTTGATGCAATCAACCCTTGCGGTTATTCCGGGCTAAAAGTCACCCAACTCGCCGATCTTGGCGCCACCGTCAACACTGCCGAACTGGCTGACACGCTGGTTAAAGCAATTACCGCACACATACCACAATGAACCATCAAGCGCCTTCCCGTAGCACACCTGAATCTCACCAGCGCAATGGCGAAAAACTGGCGCGTATCCCCATAAAGGTGGAACAACCCGAAACCGTCTTGCGCAAGCCTGACTGGATACGCGTAAAAATATCGGCCAACGACGAAATCACCCGTATCAAACAATTATTGCGCGAACACCGTTTGCACACGGTCTGCGAAGAAGCCGCCTGCCCTAATCTAGGTGAATGTTTCCAGCACGGCACGGCAACGTTCATGATTATGGGCGACTTATGCACCCGCCGCTGTCCGTTTTGCGATGTTGCGCATGGTAAACCACTGCCGTTAGATAAGGACGAGCCGCAGCAGCTAGCCAATGCTATCGAGGCAATGGCGTTAAAGTACGTTGTGATCACCTCGGTGGATCGGGACGACCTAAGGGACGGGGGTGCAGCACATTTTGCCGATTGCATCAAAAAAATCCGCCAACAAACGCCAACCACCAAAATAGAAATTCTGGTCCCTGATTTTCGTGGCCGCATCGACAAGGCGATAGCCCTACTCGCCGAACAACCTTGTGACGTGTTTAACCATAATTTGGAGACCGTGCCTAGATTGTATAAACAAGTGCGCCCCGGTTCAGATTATTTAGGGTCATTGGACTTATTGCGCCGTTTTAACGCCGCCCAACCGCAGGTGCCAACCAAATCGGGTTTGATGCTAGGGGTCGGCGAGGAACCTGAAGAAGTGCATCAGGTGATGAAAGATTTAGTGGCCCACGGCTGTTCAATGCTCACGCTAGGCCAATATTTACAGCCTAGCAAAGCCCACCTGCCCGTTAAGAGCTATATTACGCCAGAACAATTTACCGAATACGGTGTGCTCGCAAAAGCTTTGGGCTTTAAACAAGTTGCTAGCGCACCGATGGTCAGATCGTCATATCATGCCGATAGACAGGCCCAAGGGCTGGACACCAACGTAAGTGATTATGAATAAGTTTTTCGGTACAAAACGACTGCGCGTCCTTTGATGACAGGCAGTCGTAGCCCTAAAACTTTTGAGCATGTACTACTTATAGAAATATCGCGGATGAGGACGCCATGCAGCTCAAGGAAAATCCTGTTGCCGCCCTATCGCCTGCATTGCCGCTTGGCACTGGATAATTGGGCGGCTAAGGCTGCTTGTTTTGAGGGGCGGGGGCGGCAGGGGCAGGGGCAGGAACCGGCACAGGAGCAGCTGCAGGGGGGGCGATAGTTTTAGGGGGTGCGTTTTTAGCATCCAATTCGGCTTTTTCGCGGCGGTTACCTTCCCCCCACAGCGTTAAAGTAATCATCACAAGAACTGTGGTAATCGCCACGATAATAAATCTGTCGGGTTTTTTTAAGAAAAACAAAGGCCATTTAGGCTTAATCATCCCAACAATAAAAAAAAGGGCTGTCCACAAGGCCAAATCGAAAGCGGCTGTTACCATATATATACCTGTTAAGTGTTGGTTGAAAGAAGTACAGTATTATCTGTTTTTTTACTATAGCCGGATGTAACCCCGCTATTTTAATCATTTTATAAGCAATTTCCTGAATCATTTGTGATTCCGAGCCTATAATTTATCGCAGTAAATTGTAATAACAAGGCACATCCGTGCCAAAAGGCTCTGATGAGCCTTTTATTCATTATCAATCGGAGGCTATATGGGCGGCTTTGGTGTATTTGTTTTAGTTTTACTTGTTTTTGCTATCTTACTGGTGTTTATGAGCGTCAAATCGGTTCCGCAAGGAATGGAATACACCGTTGAACGTTTTGGTAAATACACCAACACACTCACCCCCGGGCTGAACATCATCATCCCGATTATTGACAATGTCGGCAAAAAAATGATCATGATGGAACAGGTCATGGATGTGCCGTCACAAGAAGTGATCACTAAAGACAATGCCATGGTCACGGTCGATGGTGTGGTTTTTTACCAAGTTATGGACGCCGCCAAAGCCGCTTATGAAGTCAGCAAGCTTGACTGGGCTATTTTAAATCTGGTCATGACCAATATCCGTACCGTCATGGGTTCTATGGATCTGGATGAATTGCTGTCCCGACGCGATGACATCAATGCCAAGCTGCTTACGGTTGTAGACGACGCCACCACACCCTGGGGCATTAAAGCCACACGTATTGAAATAAAAGACATTGCGCCACCAAAAGATTTAGTTGAAGCAATGGGCCGACAAATGAAAGCCGAGCGCTTAAAACGCGCCTCGATACTTGAAGCGGAAGGTTTGCGGCAATCGGAAATCTTACGCGCGGAAGGTGCGCAACAAGCCGCAATTTTAGATGCTGAAGGCCGTAAAGAAGCCGCTTACCGGGACGCTGATGCCCGCGAACGTTTAGCGCAGGCAGAGGCACGGGCCACCTTGATGGTGTCGGAAGCAATTGGCAAAGGTGACATACAAGCCATCAACTATTTTGTTGCCCAAAAATACATAGAAGCCTTAAAAGGCATTGCCTCAGCCGATAACAGCAAGTTGATTTTTATGCCCCTGGAATCATCTAGTGTTATTGGCGCGTTAGGCGGGATCGCTGAACTGGCACAATCAGCCATGAACAAAAATGGCTCTACACCAAGTGCTTAAGGGGGCGGAGTCATGACTGGGTTTGAACTTGTGTTTTGGTATTGGTGGGTGTTTGCACTTGTTTTTTTAGTGCTGGAAATACTCGTGACTGGCTTTTTCTTTTTGTGGATCGCGGCGGCGGCGGCAATAACCGGCGGCATGGTCGGATTAATCCCATCGGTCAGTATAGAAACGCAGATAGCGGTATTTTCTTTGCTGTCTATTGCCGCCATTGTCGCGGGGAAATTTTTTGTTACAAAAAACATCGTAGCCTCAGACCACCCATTACTAAACAAACGCGGCGCCCAATATATAGGCCGCGTTTTTAATCTGTACGAAGCAATAGAAAATGGCGAAGGCAAAATAAAAGTCGATGACTCTATCTGGAAAGTGCATGGTAAAGACTGTGACATTAACACCAAGGTCAAAGTGACGGCAGTTCGCGGCACAGTATTTAATATAGAGCATGCCAATAACGGAAACGATTAACTTACTGTTCCCATTAGCTAACGAATTGGCCTTTCTGATTGGACACGCCTGCTTGACCAAACACTGTAAAGGCGGGTAGCCTGAACCGCACACTCCACCTCCAAGCGCAACGCCATTGTGCTTGGAGGCGTCCACTTAAAAAAACCAACCCCCTTAAAAACATCCTCTAGGAAAAAAAAACCACATTAAAATGAACATACAACACAAAGCCCACCCTTGGCATGGCATCCACCCAGGCGATAATGCGCCAGCCGTTGTCACTGCCTTTATAGAGATCGTCCCGTCCGACACTGTCAAATATGAAATAGACAAAACCACAGGCTATCTTAAGATTGATAGGCCACAAAAGTTTTCCAATACAATCCCCACACTATATGGTTTTATTCCACAAACCTATTGTGCGGAAAGGACGGCCGAGTTTGCCGCGTTAAAATCAGGAAAAACCGTGGCCAGAGGTGATGGTGACCCGCTTGATATTTGCGTGTTAAGTGAACGGAGCGTGACCCATGGCAACATTATTCTCCAAGCCATACCGATAGGTGGCTTCCGCATGTTGGATAAAGGCGAGGCCGACGATAAGATTATCGCGGTCATGAAAGGTGATGAGTTTTACCGGCAATGGAATGACGTGTCAGACTGCCCAGCTTCTTACATTAATCGCCTCAAGCATTATTTCCTCACCTATAAAAGCCTGCCCGGCGAGGCCAGCAGTTGCGAAATAACGCATGTGTATGGCCGTGATGAAGCCCACGAAGTGATCAGCCGGTCAATGGCCGATTACCAAACTCATTATGCCTGTCGGAACCGCTTTGGTGACAGCCGGTTTTTATCGTTAAAAAGCCTACTGCGCAAGCACCGAAAATTACCCCGCGATAACGCTTAAACCACCTTGTATGGCAGATATTGCGGGCACATTGCTTTAAACATGCTCACCTGCAATATCAGTATTTATAAAAGCCATTATTTTTTCACTATCGTTAAAGTTGCCATAAGCCAAGGCCAATTTCACATAAGCCGCCTCTATTGACATATTCCAGATCATAACCGCCCCCCGACCCACTAAAACACGGGTGCTTTGATACGCGTCATCAGATTGATGCGCAGGCGCGAGATACACGTTGATGCCAAGGGCGCCACAGTCTCCTATAAACTTGAGCAACGAATGGTTTTCGCCCCATTGATCTGAAACGCAAGCAGTCCCTGAGTGATATAGGTCATGCAAGACAGCATCCACCCCCATCAGGTTAAACCTACCGTAATCCAAGCCCGGATAAGGCCGTATCAATAAAATGCGTTCAGAAAAACAGGCCTTAAGCAGCACGATGTTATCGGACGGTTGGCTACCTATTTGATTAAGCAGGCAAAACCGCCCCTTGTCAAATTGCATGTGGCTTTTGCCTTGCACGCTAATAAAGTCACCGCTTAACTGCAAACAAGAAGCGAGGCGCGTGCCTTTATGCAGCTGGGTCAGTTGCTGCTGGTTGCGGTACGGCACAAACACGCCTGGCCGGTTTTCCTTAACAACAAACTCCACCGCGCAGACAAAATTCCCCAACCCGTTAGCCTTGGGATTATCTAAGGGATAATCGCTGGACACCAACAAAATCGGCACATCCAGCGCATGAAAATAGAAACTTATTGCCGCCGCCGTATAACTCAGGGTATCAGTGCCGTGGGTGATAATTATGCCATCGTATTGCTGCGGGCCGGCGGCTTCTATTGCCTCAATCAGTATTTTCCAAAATGCCGGCGCTAAATTTTCGCTTAAGATGGTAATCGGCTCGATTGTGGTGAAATCAACCTGATGATGACCGCTATAGCGCTGTTTAAATTGCTGCAATAATTTAAACGGGGCAGAACCCGCCGTGTTGATAGTGCCGTCAATCGCCATAGAGCCAATAGTCCCGCCCGTAAATACAACCAAAATATGTTTCATAGTATGATGCTTCGCTAACATTTAATTATCCAAAGAATAGCAAAGCAAACAGTGCAATAAAATGAAAATATCAGTTATCGTCGCAATGGCAAGCAACCGGGCAATAGGCTTAAATGGCCAAATGCCTTGGCATTTATCAGCCGATCTTAAAAGGTTTAAACAGATAACTATGGGCGCACCCATTTTGATGGGCAGAAAAACTTATCAGTCTATCGGCAAGCCTTTACCCGGCAGGACTAACATTATCATTAGCAAAGACCCCACTTATCATCAAACCGGTTGTTTGGTTTTTAACGACCTTGACGCCGCATTGGCAAGCGCTTGCCAAAAAGCGGAAGAAGTTTTTGTTATTGGCGGCTCGACCTTGTATGAATCCCTCCTACCACATGCCGATACACTTTATGTAACTGAAATTAAAAAGGAATTTAAAGGCGACACTTTTTTTCCCTACTGGAACACCAGAGATTGGCTAGAGGTGGAACGGGAAGATATTGACGTCGACCCTCAGGCGGCCTTTAGCTACAGTTTTTTAAAATTCTCCAAAAAGAGAGCTACGTAACAGCTAATCAAGAACCGCAAAAACTAACAAAAAAATAATGAAAACAGTTAAAATGCTAGGATTTAACGATAATCCTGTAACAAAGCAACAGCTTGGTAGCTATCATGCAAACAAAATACAACACTGATGATTTGAGAATTTGTGAGATTAAAGAAGTTATTGCGCCGATTCAGGTTCACGATGAAATACCCATTAGCGAAGTGGCAGCACAAACCACACTGCAAGCAAGAGCGGCCATTCATAACATATTGACTGGCCAGGATGACCGCTTGCTGGTTGTGGTAGGCCCTTGCTCCATTCATGACCCCGAAGCCGCCAAAGAGTATGCCCAGCTTTTGAAAACAGCTAAAGACGAATTATCAGGCGACTTATTAATAGTCATGCGGGTTTATTTTGAGAAACCACGCACCACCGTGGGCTGGAAAGGCCTGATTAACGACCCCGACCTAGACTCCAGCTTTAATATCAACAAAGGCTTGCGCGTTGCCAGACGGCTATTGCTGGATGTCAACGAATTAGGCGTTCCCGCAGCGACCGAATACTTGGATTTGATTTCCCCCCAATATATTTCTGACCTGATCGCTTGGGGCGCAATTGGCGCAAGAACCACTGAAAGCCAAGGGCATCGTGAACTGGCGTCGGGTGTCTCTTGTCCAATCGGCTTTAAAAATTCGACTGACGGCACCATAAAAATTGCCATTGATGCAATAGGCGCGGCCATGAGCCCGCACCACTTTTTATCGCTGACCAAAGCCGGCCATTCCGCGATTTTCTCAACGACCGGCAATGAAGATGTGCATATTATTTTGCGGGGCGGCAATGACCGCCCCAATTATGATGCCGTCAGTGTTGAGCAAGTCGCAGAAGGCCTGAAAAAAGCCGACTTAAAAGCTAACATCATGATTGATTTCAGCCATGCCAATAGCTTAAAGCAATGCCAACGCCAACTAATCGTTGGCGAAGATGTGGGGGGGCAAATCGCTAACGGTGATCACCGGATCATGGGCGTCATGATTGAAAGCCATCTTAAAGCCGGCAGCCAAAAAGTTATTGAGGGCAAACCCTTAGTTTATGGGCAAAGCATCACCGATGCCTGCCTATCATGGGATGACACCTTGCCGCTACTAAGGAATTTGGCCCGTGCCGTGCAAAAACGCAGAACTGTAGATACCAGCCGGAGTTTGACACTATGATCATTTTCGTCAATGGTGAGCCGCGCGAATGTGCAGCGGACAGCCATGTTGCCGATTTAATTGCCGAATTGGGCTTAACGGGCAAAAAGATTGCCGTCGAACTGAACAAAGAAATATTGCCCTTTAACCAATACGGAACACAAGCGTTACAAGCGTCTGACCGGGTGGAAATAGTCCATGCCATTGGCGGTGGCCAGGATGATTCTTTCCTTATCGCAGGCGTTGCTTATCATTCACGGTTGCTGGTCGGCACCGGCAAATATAAAGACTTGGAAGAAACCCGTTTGGCCATTGAAGCCAGTGGCGCGGAAATTGTCACGGTGGCAATCCGGCGCACCAATATTGGCCAAAATCCCGGCGAACCTAATTTGCTGGAAGTCATTTCGCCCGACAAATACACCATCTTACCCAACACTGCCGGCTGTTACACCGCCGACGAAGCCGTGCGGACTTGTCGGCTGGCCAGGGAATTGTTGGGGGGGCATAAGCTGGTAAAACTGGAAGTGTTAGCCGACCAAAAAACCTTGTTTCCTGATGTGGCAGAAACGTTCATAGCGGCAGAATTGCTGGTGAAAGACGGCTTTGATGTCATGGTGTATACCAACGATGACCCAATTGCCGCCAAACGATTGGAAGACATAGGCTGCGTCGCAGTTATGCCACTTGCCGCACCCATTGGTTCCGGCTTAGGTATCCGTAACCCCTACAACATTTTAATGATTGTCGAAAACGCCAACGTGCCAATATTGGTCGATGCGGGGGTTGGCACCGCCTCTGATGCTGCAATTGCGATGGAATTAGGTTGTGCTGGCGTGTTAATGAATACGGCCATTGCCGCAGCAAAAAATCCTATCTTAATGGCCTCGGCAATGAAAAAGGGCATCGAAGCAGGCCGAGAAGCTTTTTTAGCCGGACGCATGCCCAGAAAACGCTTTGCATCCGCCTCATCGCCCATAGACGGCCTGTTCTTCTGACACCCATACCCCCCCAACATACCTGTAGAGACGCGCCAAGCGCCGCGCGTCTCCCGCCATTTTTGAATAGCACTCTCCTATATGCCGTTACCCGAAAAAACAGCCTCCTCCAGAATCCGCAGCTTTATCCGTCGTCAAGGGCGGCTAACCACAGGCCAGCAGTTTGCATTGGACAATCACTGGAACACCTATTGTCTTGACCCTAAAGCAGAGTGCGACTTTACTGCGCTATTTGGCCGCAATGCCCCATTGATTGTTGAAATTGGTTTTGGCAACGGTGAAAGCCTGGCAAAAATGGCGGCGGCCAATCCTGACACCGATTATATTGGTATAGAAGTGCATAAACCGGGTGTTGGGCATTTAATGATGCTACTTGACCAGCAAGCGCTGAGTAATGTCAGGATTTATTGTCACGACGCCATCGAGATTTTGGAACAAAAAATACCGGACAACAGTTTGGCTGGTGTGCATTTGTTTTTCCCTGACCCTTGGCCAAAGAAAAAACACCATAAACGCCGAATCGTTAGCCTTAGTTTTGTCGAGTTATTAGCCAAGAAATTAACGTCAGAGGGCTACTTCCATGCAGCAACCGATTGGCAAAATTACGCGCAAGCGATGTTAAAGGTTTTATCGGCAGAAAATATTCTGACCAATACCAGCGCCACGGGGGATTATTGTTTGCGGCCCGAATACCGGCCGCTGACGAAGTTTGAACAACGCGGCATACGTTTGGGCCACGGGGTCTGGGATTTGATTTTTAAGAAAGCTTAATGTTAAAAAAGCCGGTGGGTAAAAATGGTAATGATATTTTGGAATCAAAAAACATATTTTTGGCTTCGCTGTCACTTAAACATTTGAATGTTTACCACTACCAAAAAAGCCAATAAACGTAACAAACCATCTGTTTCGTTTATTGGCTTAACCGTTGCTTTGGGCTATGGATTATCTAATGAATATGCGTCTAACTGCATCGCCTTAATCATCACAGCAAGCTCGTCGCGCTGTTGCTTCAGCGGCCCCAATTCCGCTTCAAGGGCGGCAATGTTTTCAGCCACGCTGCCTTTTGAGTCGTTAATCTTTCTTAGCATTTGCAAACGGCCTTCAATCTGCTTCTTGCGCTCTTTAATCTGATGCATTAACGGTGTCAACGCGCCATTACTCCAAGTTATTGCATCAGTATGGGCTTGCATAATGACATCTTTAGCTTTGGAAATTAAAGTATTATAAAGCTTGGTGACCACAATATGCTGTTCCGTCATGGTCACTTTAGCACTGGACCGGAAAGCCTCGCCCTCATCAAAAATCTCTTCCAATTCAATCTGATATTGCTTAATGGAAAATAATTGCGGCTCAATTCCGGTAAAGCCATATTCGTCCCTGAATTTCTTGTGTATTGCCATCACAAGGCGGCGTGTTTCGTTGGTGATGTCGATGGAATTTTGTAAAAAATCACGCAAATCATCAAATAACTTCCGTATATTTTGTTTCATGCCATAAGTGGTCAGACTTTTTGAAATCTCATGCCTAGCATTTTCTAGGACGGAATCGACCCTGTCCTCCGCAAATGAGTCAATAAGCATTTTCGCCTGAACAATAAAAACCCGACGGCTGGCCTGAAAATTTTCAACATTGGCCAAATACTGGTTTTGTTTGTCACGAGTTTCGGCCATTAACTTGCCGGTCATGTCCTGATTATGAAAATCGACTTTCTTGAATTCCTCAAGCTGCTCCTCAGCATGGCGCAATGACGAACCAATTAAATTAAACGAGCCATTAACCAAAACTCCAACATCACGCACCACAGTGTCCATCATAATGTTGCGTTTCTGTTTTAATATATCAACAGCAAGGTAATTTTCTAACGGTGGCAACAAACTTCTTTCAAGCAGTTCAGCATCGCCTTTTACTTTAGCCAACAATGCTTGTTTGGCTGAGACAGGGAAAATTGAGTTTTCGTTTATTTTTAGAATAGCCGCGGAAGCTTTGATCTGCGATTTGATGGAAGCGTCATAGGTGTTGGTTCCGGCCAGATCGTCCCACATGGCATCAATCTTATTCATGACCACGGCTAAACCTTGAGTCTTGCCGCTACGGGCACGGCTAATATGCGTCAACCATATCTCCAAGTCGCTTTTAGTGACCCCGGTATCTGCCGCCAGTATGAAAAAAATGGCTTGGGCGCTAGGCAACAAGCTTAGTGTCAACTCTGGCTCAGAACCTAACGCATTCAAACCAGGCGTGTCAATAATCGCCAACCCTTCTTTTAACAACGGATGCGGAAAGCTGATGAGCGCATGACGCCAACAAGGTATCTCCACCTGTTGAGGGACACTGACCCCCCGTGCAATGGCATCTTGCTCATCCCATAAACCAAGCTTATCGGCATACTCCCGGCCAACCATTTTAGTGGCAATAAGCTCCTTAAACACACCCTGCATTTGCGCGGGCGAATCGCAATCCAAATCAAATCGGGACCACCGCTCAGGATGCTGTTTTAATTCGGCTAGAGAAATATCTTCAAGACGGCTATCAATATCCAATAATTGGACATAACTGCCGCCTTTTTCATCATAAAAGATTTCGGTCGGCGACATCGTAGTCCGCCCAGGCGAAGACGGCAGCAACCTTACGCCGGTTTCGGCAAAAAACATGGCATTAATCAGCTCAGTCTTACCGCGTGAAAATTCAGCAACAAACGCTAGGGTAATGCGGTCATTTTGAAGATCGGTAAGAATATTTAAAATGCTATTAGTGCTGTGCGCATCATTCAAACCATAGCGGTTGAGCCATTGGTGGTACATTTCTATGGATTGTATTAAATTTGCACGCCACAACGAATATTCGTGCATTTTTTCTTTAAATTCCAAGTTCCTCATGGCAAGCCTTTTGTTAATAGCACTTTTAAAGTAAATCGATTGTCGGGTAATTGTAGTTTATATCTTGATAACTGCTAGATTAACGCGCGTTATTTTTGAAAAAACCACATTAAATTCCATAGCGATGCTGATAGTCTGCTATCGCGTTTATTTCAGCATTGGCCCCGATCTCTGTTAAATAGTCAATAATAGTCGTTAACGATATTATGGAAACGACCGGCATGGCAAAGCGCTCAACAACTTCCTGAATAGCGGAAACAGCACCTTGCCCTTTTTCTTGCCTATCTAATGCACAAATAACTCCTGCGGGGGTTGCCTGCGCTTTTTTTATGGCCTCAACAGACTCCCTGACCGATGTGCCGGCTGAAATCACATCATCGACAATAACCACATTGCCTTGTAACTGCGCCCCCACCAGCACACCTCCTTCACCATGATCTTTGGCTTCTTTACGGTTAAATGCGAAAGGCATGTCGTGCCCCGTCATTTGCGCGTAAGCAATGGCAGTGGCGCTCACTAGGGGGATCCCTTTGTAAGCCGGGCCGAAAAGAATGTCTGCTTTAATGCCGGACTGCTGTAATGTCTGGGCATAAAACCACCCTAATTTGCCCAATTTGGCACCCGTATCAAATAACCCCGTATTAAAAAAATAGGGGCTGGTGCGGCCCGATTTCAATACGAACCCACCAAATTTTAATACGCCACACTCCAGGGCGAAGGCAATAAAGTCTCTTTGATAATCAAGCATAAAGTAGGATAAATTGATAAGTGAAGATTTTTGATTACAAGCCCGAAAATATTGAAACAATACCCAGGTTATTTTTAACGCCAAGCAATCTCAAACACACGCATATTCTGTACCAGAACAAAACATTATCCCCAGATAACCTCTAAAAATTACAATCTATTGATATTTTTATCAGTTTTAGATTAAGCAAAGTTGCTGCCATATCTATAACAGGTGACCAATCTGATAAGATAGTGACAAAAAAAAGCAACTAATCACAAATTATGTCCGGCCTGTTTATGGGTCTTATGCGTGGTTTTATCAGTTAATGCACGAATTTTTCCAGGATGCTGTCAAGAAAATCCCAACCCTGCGCTGAACAAACATAATGGTGGCCCTGATAAGCAACTAAGCCCTGATCCAAACAGGTTGATAACATGGGTTCCAACGTGTCGGGCGCAAGGCCGGTTGCTGATTGGTAAGCCGCCAGGGTAAAACCCCGCTTAAGGCGGAGATGGTTCATAACAAATTCCAAAGGCAAATCGTCAGCAGAAATGGCCTTGGCACCGCCTTGTTTATGGGTATTGTTTAAATAGAGTTCGGGGCTTTTAGGTTTAAACGTGCGGACGATACGATGCGGCAACACTTGGGTGATTTTTCCATGCGCACCCGCGCCTATCCCTAAATAATCGCCAAACTGCCAGTAATTTAGGTTATGGGCACATTGGCAGCCCGGCTGGCTATAGGCTGAAACCTCATACTGCTGATAGCCATAGTCCGCCAAAAGCGCTTGGGCTTTTTGTTGGGCAAGAAAAATTGCCTCATCATTGGGCAATTTAGGGGGGAACTTATGAAAATAAGTGTTTGGCTCCAGCGTCAATTGGTAGTAAGAAATATGCTTAGGCTGAAGGCGGATGGCCGTTTCTATATCGTGCCTGCCACTGTCGGGCGTTGCCTCAGGCAAGCCGAACATTAAATCGATATTGAAATTATCAAAGCCTGCCTGATGCGCAATCTCGGCGGCACGGATCGCCTCTGCCGCAGAATGTACCCGTCCAAGCCGTTTTAGCAACGGGCCATTAAAGCTTTGCACACCAATAGACAGCCGATTAATCCCCAATGCCCTGAATTCCGCAAACTTTTGGCTTTCAAACGTGCCAGGATTCGCTTCCAGCGTAATCTCCAACCCTTCTTGCAGCTCAATCTGTTGGCCGATGCCATGCAACAGGCGGCTAATAGAGTCAGGTGAAAACAGGCTAGGCGTCCCCCCGCCAATAAAAATACTGGTTATCGGACGGGTGACGTCATATAACCAAATATCCTTGGCCAAATCCCTCAACAAGGCATTGATGTAGGCGGTTTCGGGCGTGTCGGCTTTGATGGCATGCGAGTTAAAATCGCAATAAGGGCATTTTTTTATGCACCAAGGGATATGTATGTAAAGGCTGAGTGGCTGCAAGGCGTTTAAAAGGGTAGCTTAAAAGGCCAGCAGTTTAGCATTAATGGCGTTGGACGTGGTCTTTGTCTGTGGGCGTTGTCTAACTCTAATTATTAGGGTTAAAACCCGCCCACACACCAACTATTTGATACTTTGCGCTGTGGCCTGCCCTGCGTTTAAAACAGGCCCAAAAGCAAATCAGCGGTTATTTTCTAATGCGGCAATGCGTTCTGCCAACGGCGGATGGCTCATAAACAGCTTGCGTACGCCGCCCCCGTTAATGCCAAACGCCGCCAATTGTCCGGGCAATTCTGGCGCATCATGCGCCCGTTGCAACGCCCGCAAGGCGGCAATCATTTTTTCCCTACCCGCCAATTTCGCCCCGCCGGCATCCGCCCTAAATTCCCGACGCCGGGAAAACCACATGACCAGCAGGCTGGCAAGTATGCCTAACGCAACCTGGGCAAGCATCTGGGTGATGTAATAGGCGGGCCCGTAACCGCGTTCAGTTTTAAATACGGCGCGGTCAACAAAATGCCCGATAACCGTTGCAAAAAAATACACGAACGTGTTGACCACACCTTGCATCAACGCCATGGTCACCATATCGCCATTGGCCACATGGGTGATTTCATGGCCGACCACCGCCTCCACCTCATCGGCGTCCATGCTTTGTAACAAGCCCGTGCTGACTGCGACTAACGCATTGTTCCGGTTCATACCGGTGGCAAACGCATTAGCGTCCGGCGTGTCAAAAATACCCACTTCCGGCATACCGATACCGGCCTGTTGGGCTTGCCTAGTGACAACATCAAGCAACCACTGCTCAGTCTGGTTTTGGGGGCGGTCAATCACATGGACACCCATTGCCCGTTTGGCCGACCACTTGGACATCGCCAACGAAATAAACGAACCGGTGACGCCAATCACAGCGGATATAATTAATAATGAATTAAGGTCAAGACCAATGCCTTGGGCATCTAAAGTGCCTTTTAAACCAAATAAGCTAAAAACAATACTGATGACGACCATTATCGCGATATTGGTCGCCAAAAAAAGAAAAATACGCATCATGGGTAAGAGCCTCAAATTAAGTTGCCAAGTAAACCCTGTCATGGGGATTGAATAAACTAATTCAATTGTCATCAGAGTGCTAATATAGTTTAAAGTTTATTAACGGAGGTTATCGTCATGAAGTTATTAAAATCCACCTTAGCAGCCTTTTTGCTATTAACGGCGCATACCGTTTGCGCCCAAACTCCCCACGAAGAAATCATCAAACAACTGCACGTCCCCGCAGGCTTTAAAGTGTCCGTTTATGCCGATGACGTGCCTAATGCCCGTAGTTTGGCACTGGGCGATAACGGCGTGGTCTTTGTCGGCACGGGAAAGGAAGGCAAAGTCTATGCGGTGCCCGACACTAATAATGACGGCATGGCTGAACCGCACCGGCTCATTGCCAGCGGCTTAGCCATGCCCAACGGCGTTGCTTACAAAAATGGCGCACTGTATGTGGCCGCCATCAGCCGTATCCTGCGCTTCGATTCAATCACCAAACAGTTAGACCATCCCCCTGCGCCCGTAGTGGTTTACGATAAATTCCCATCCGACCAGCATCATGGCTGGAAATACCTACGCTTTGGCCCTGACGGCAAACTGTACACAGCCGTGGGTGCGCCCTGTAATATCTGCAATCCTGAGCAAGACATCTACACCTCGCTAGTGCGGTTGAACCCCGACGGCAGCGACATGGAAATCCTTGCCCGTGGCATTAGGAACACGGTGGGCTTTGATTGGCAACCCGGCACGAATGCGTTATTTTTTAATGACAATGGCCGCGACCACTTAGGCGATGACCAACCGGCGGACGAACTGAACCAGTGGTCAACTAAAGGCGAGCACTTTGGCTACCCTTATTGCCACGGCGGCGACACGCCAGACCCCGAATTTGCGGGCGACAAAAAATGCAACCAATTCAAATCCCCTGCCTGGCAATACAAAGCCCATATCGCACCGTTAGGGATGCGTTTTTATCAGGGGGAACAATTCCCTACCAGCTACAAAAACCAGTTGTTTGTCGCCCAGCACGGCTCATGGAACCGCACCGAACCACAAGGCTACCGCGTAGTCCTGATTAAATTTAATGAAGCGGGGCAACCCATAGCAGAAGAAGACTTTATTAGCGGCTGGTTAACCAAAGATGGTGAAGTGATAGGCCGTCCGGTCGATATTTTGGCAATGCCGGACGGTAGTTTGCTGATTAGTGATGACAAGCAGGGCGTGATTTACAAAGTGGCTTATCAGGGCAAGCCTTAAGTGATTATGAATAAGTTTTTCGGCATAAAACGACTGCGCGTACTCCACCCTCTGGAGCGCAAGTAAGGACGGGCAGTCGTAGCCCTAAAATTTTTGCGTATGTACTTAGGACTTGATCAATATTAAACTCCCGATTGTAAGACCTGGCAGGTTTTTAAAACCTGCCAGGTCTAATTTGGCTTCGGGAAGTTACTTTTAGCCAAACCCTTAGATGCCTATGCTATAAATCCTTAACGGTGACAGCCAATTTATAGCCCACATCGTGAAATTGTTCAAAATGCTTTTCGGCATAAGCGATTTTCATATTTTCACTGACCCTGCGGTCTTGTTTGTCCAAGGACCCTTTGGTCTCAGTCACAAAATAAAGCCGCGTGTCCTTGTCCAACACAATCGCCCAATCAGGCACATAATTGCCTATCGGTGTAGGGATTTTAAATCCGTGCGGCAGTTTAAAGAAAAACTGGATGTTTTCTTCGGCTTCGCAAGCACACGCAAATTCCCGTTCAGTATCACTATCGACAGGATAATAATTGAACGGCGTTTTATCCTGTTTATCGACGGACACCGCCAATAAATTATCCAGATAGGTTTCTATTTCTTCCGCCTTGAACAAGCTCATCTCATAAAATGAGCCATTGATTTTGTGGTACTCGATACCATTAATTAACAACTCATTTAACGCATTGCGGATAGCCATAACCACTTTATCTAAAAACAACTGCGGATTAACCGCCAATTCGTTGCAACGCCCAGATTGCTTTAACACCTCATAAACCGTATTTCTACTGACATTGACGCGGTTTTGAATGTACGCGTAAACATCCGGGATAGGATAATTGATGTCTTCAATGTCTTTTCTGGCGGTATTTTTTAGCGTACCCTCAATGCCTTCATCGCTAAACTGCAATGCAAACTTGCGGGATTCTAACGACGGCCTTTTGGTTAAAGGAAACCTATTAAAATCCTGCAAGCTTTTTGCCGCCGCGCCAATTAGCTCTGACTTCTTTCCCCAACAAAATAGGGTAGCCACTAGTAATATTTACCAATGTAAGAATGTTAAAAATAACTTTTGACAATTGCAGTACCAAGCTGGGAACCAAGGACAGGAGGTACGGCATTTCCTACTTGAGTAAATTGACGCGCTACCGAACCTTTAAAAATGTAATCATCTGGGAAAGTTTGAATTCGCGCGCTTTCTCTTACGGAAATAGTCCTTGGAAAATAAGGATGCAAGTGAGAGCGTCCACCACCAGAACTACCACCAGCAATGACGGTTTTTGAAGGAAGTAGCGGGTCTAACCTATCAACTCGGCCTAGTTTGTCCCGTTCTCCATAGTTCAGCATCATATATCTCAAAACCGAACCCGCAGAATGTTCGCGGGTGATATGGTTTTCAATACCTTCCATCGATATATTAAAGACTTGTCCAACAGATAAAGAATTATGGGTTGGCTTTGGTGGATGAAATTCCTTATTTACCCGATTACCCAATATAAATAGACGAATTCTTTGTTGTGGCACAAAATACGCATCAGCTTTTAAAATTAATGGTTGATTGACAAGATAACCACAAGCTTCAAGTTCTCTATAAGCTTTTTCTAATTGTTCCCCATTGTCTACGTCAATTAGACCTGGTACATTTTCAATAAGAAAAGCACGTGGCTTGAAGTGTTTAATCAGTGCTATGTACTCAAAAAATAAATTTCCATTTGTTTCATGTGCAAATCCAACACGTTTAAAATTATTTCCATCTTTACTAAACCGTTGATTTGCGGCGATAGAAAACGGTTGGCATGGAGGCCCTCCAACAAACAAGCCATCAAATTTTTTCCGATTACCCGTACGGCTTGAAACAAGCTCAATCATTTCATCGGTTTTTGATACGTCTCCTGCCTGGACATCCCATTTTGGTCTATTAAATTTGATTGTTTCGCAAAATAGTGGGTTTTTTTCTATCAATAGGGAATGTGAAAACCCCGCTGCTTCAAGGCCTAAATCAAGCCCACCCGCACCAGAAAAAAAGCTAATTACAGGAATATTGTTAGATCGTTCACTAAAGTCTTCAAGTGTAAAATAGCGAGTATCTCTAAGGGGAGGCCGATAATTATTGAAATAAATTAAATCATCATACGATAATCCAGCAGATTTTAAGGTTGATACTAGAGACTTAGCGCTATTTATGCACTGATTGACTAGATCAATCTGATGCTTAACTTTCTTGTCAAGGAATACCACATCGTTGAAAAGGTCTGTTGGACTTGGGTCATGAAAAATTTTATGAATTTTACTCACGTTAAAATAATCTCTTGTTTGGCTTTATCGTATACAAATCGCGCCTCGTCATAGTCCTTAAAGTCTTTAAGTCCACTTTGCTTAAGCCATTTACTATAAAACTTATGCGTGGCTCTATGGCATGAAGGGCAAATACCCACAATATCTTTAATTGATGTTTTTCCAGCATCTACCCTAATAGGTGAGCTTAATGGCAACAAATGATGTAACTCAATTATGCGGTCAGCCCAAGGGTATCGTCTTTCTGTGTCCATAAAACACATGTCACAAATATGCGGATTAGAAAAGTTTGAAAAGTAAAATTCCTTCAACTTTGCACTTCTTTCTGTCCTCAAATGTGTCACACGAATTTTACTACCCTCTGTAAACTCAGTGTCGATTACATTAACTTGGCTGATCGTCAAATCACCCAAAGCCGTACTTTGGAAATGTGAACCCAGATTCAATACTTCTGCACCTGCGTCAGATTGTCGTGAATTCAATTGAGGTGCAAGCAATTTCTCTATCTGAAATGCTTCCATGTTGTTGGTAACTTCCAAATATAGGTTTGGATTATTCCATTTGAGAAAAGAAAACTGGCTTATAAATCTCGTCAGCTCACGCGTTTGTCGTAAATCGCCCTGAAAACTTTGGGGCTTTAACGTTGAATAAAAACTTAAAGGTTCGAGACCGGTCACTTCATTTACTATGAGATAGCTTCCAATTTCATCTACTGTCAGGTTGGTTTTTCCTTTTTCTAAGTACCCTGATAGTAAAAATTTAACGATGGCTACAACCGGAAAAATCTGCGTGTCTTTGGTATTGTAACCATCAAAAACTGGCGAAGGGTAATAGAAATGGGTGGCAAAGTGACCCATATAATCGTCAATATCTATTTCTTTTGAGTCAGAGGCTAAAGCCTTACATAAATCTGTACACATAATTTTTCCGGCTACTTCGGTTGCGAGTAACAAGCAACCAAATACCCGTTTGTAATTACGCCATACTGTGTAATTCGCCGGAGCAAAAGGACGGGGACTATACTGTAACAATGCCTGCCGAAGAATATCGTTATCAACAGCTGGCTTTTGAATACCGTTAATTTTTTCTAAAGCGAGAGCGAGCCTTTTAATCTCATCGAACTGAAAGTAGTCAAGCCTACCTTGGTCAAATCGCCATAACGCCATAAAATATCTAAAATCCAATAAATTGCTTCTAAGTGGATGTAGTATAAAAGATGCTTGCTACCAACCCAAAACCTTATAAACCATTTAATTTTTTTGCGGTATTTTCTTGAAGCCCCGTTCCCATACCCTTCATACCGCTGTTCTTTTTCCACAAGTCCTGTTTGTTCAAAAAACCGTTTTCGTCGGTGATGCCCACCCGTTTTTTATAGGCGTCTTGGCGTTCGGAATAATCATCGGGATACACAAAGCTGTCATTGCCCGTGTTGTACGGCGGGTCGATGTAAATCATCTTGATTTTGCCAAAATAAGAACGCTGCAACACGTGCAGCACGTCTAAATTTTCGCCTTCAATAAAGAGATTGCCGCAGCCGGCCGCTGCAATGCCGCCGTCGGGGATTAACGTGGCGCTGGTGGTTTTTTGGATCTGCGCCCGCGCGTCGGATTTGCCCGCCCAACTGAGTTCGTAATGTTCTTTGTTAAAGCTGACGTCATCGCCTAACACATCGCGTAAGCGTTTAAAATCAATCTTGCCTTCAGTGAACACTTCGGGGAACAATTCGTGCAGTTGCGCCCGTTTAGCGGCGGACACATCAAGGCTTTCAGGGTTTATCATTGGATTCTCTAAGGATTAGGCGGTTGCCAAAAGTTATGTTGTAGGTTGGGGGGACGTGAGGAACCCCAACACATCGAGGCGGCAAATGTTGCACCCTCTGGGGCATAAAGGGTTCGTGCGTCACCCCAACCTACATAAGACCGCACAGGGACAACATCCCTTCGAGCGATATTATCCCTAAAGATACCTGACTTCCGGCTTGCCTTCCGCCGCGACCAGCTCGCCGATGGCGAAAACCGTTTCCCCAAGTCCAGTCAAAATCGCCAGCGTTTCCAGCTCATCTTCAGGCGCAACACAAACAATCATGCCGATGCCACAGTTAAACGTCGTCAGCATATCCGCTAGCGCGACATTGCCTTGTTCTTGCAGCCAGTTAAAAATGGCGGGGAATTCCCATGATGAAAGGTCAATCGCCGCATCAAGCCCTTCTGGCAAAACACGCGGCAGATTTTCGGTCAGGCCGCCGCCGGTGATGTGCGCCAAGGCGTGCACCGGGATTTTATCCAGCAACGCCAACAACGGTTTGACATAAATTCGGGTAGGCGCAAGCAAGGTTTCACCCAGCGTTTTGCCATTGAACGCATCGGTCAGGCGGGCGTTGCTGTGGGCGATTATTTTACGGATCAACGAATAACCGTTGGAATGCGGGCCTGATGAGGCGACACCGATAAGCTTGTCGCCGACGCTAACTTTAGCGCCATCCAAGACCTTGCACTTTTCGACGATGCCGACGCAAAACCCAGCCAAGTCATACTCACCATCAGCGTACATGCCCGGCATTTCCGCCGTTTCGCCGCCAACCAGTGCCGCGCCTGCAAGCTCGCAGCCCTTGCCTATGCCTTCGATGACTGCGGCGGCGGTATCGACATCCAACTTACCGGTTGCGAAATAGTCCAGAAAAAACAACGGCTCGGCGCCTTGCACAATAATGTCATTGACGCACATCGCTACCAAGTCAATGCCCACGGTGTTATGGACGCCGGTATCAATAGCCAGTTTTAGCTTGGTGCCCACGCCATCAGTGCCCGACACCAGCACCGGCTGTTGATAGCGGTCCAACGGCAATTCAAACATCGAACCAAATCCCCCTAGCCCCGCCATAACGCCTGCTGTCCGCGTTTTAGCCGCAATCGGCTTGATGCGTTCAACCAGTTCGTTCCCGGCGGCAATATCAACGCCGGCACTTTTATAGTTCAAGCTTTCTTGGTTTTTCGTGCTCAATGTCATGCTCCCGTAAGGTTAAATGGTAGTTATTGTACAAGACAACGGCTTTATGTGCAGGCTACCAAAACGTTTTAAGCACCCAACCCCCCCCCCCGCATAGGGATGACGGCATTCCTTAATGAAATACTGGGGATTTAGTTGAATTTGCTAAAAAAAATAATTAAAGTGGCGGGTGGTGTGATAACAACTATACAAGATGACACCCTATCCCAATCGAGGAGACCCTAAATGAAAATGACAACACGCTTTAAATCCGCGTTGCTTTTGGCAGTGCTTTCGGTTAATAACGGCGCGTTCGCCTATGACCCTGACAAAGAAGACGTCTGCAAAAAACCACGCTTCACTGACTTCAGCCTGACTGAGTATAACGCGGCGGATGAAGTTGAAATTGCCCCTGAAACCGAATTTTTTTTCAAACTATCGCCTTGGGCGGATCCAAGCACCATTAAAGTGACGGTAAAAGGCCAACCCGTCGAAGTGACTGTCGTCAGTAACAGCAGTTTCCATAAAGTGACCGCTAAATTACCTGCCGCTTTAACAGGCCAATTTGCCAGAATCAACGCCCGCGCCAAAGCCGTTTTAGGCTGTGACGACACCGATGGCTGGCTGGTCAAAATCGCCAAACAGTAATCTTCAGGGACAGGCGGTTTTGCCCACCTTTTCATCCGTCAACGGTGGGCAGAACAGCGTTGCCCACCCTAACCGACCGATATTTGGATTCCGCATTAACAAACCAGACAGATCATCGGGGTAGGGTGGGCAGGCGGTTTTGCCCACCTTTTATCCTGACAATTCACTAAAAAAAGCTGCCCCAGCATCGCTTAACACATAATGTCCTCGGCTATTTTTGAACATAATACTTCTAGCTATTAAATGATTGTCGATTTCTTTTTCGATAGTATTTGAAAGACATAGCTTACAAGTATGCAGAATATCGGCGTAACGTTCTTCCGACATTGCCATTGAAAGCTCTTCAAGACTAATTCCAGCGCGATAATCGGTGAGCACATCAAACAGATAACCTTTTTCAGTAATGATGCGGCCAATGATAATCAGCAAAGCCTGAATTTTAATCGTCACCTCGTTAGCATCGCCTCCGCTTAACTCACGGATGAAGTAAAAACCATTTTTTTCATCCACTAAATCAAAATTGATTCGCCGATAGAGTTGCCGATAGTCATCGAAGTTGGTAAAAATTTCTGTATACAAGGGATTGTCACCTAGCTGATTTATTTTAATGTTGTAGCGGTGTTTATTAATGACCTTACCGTTAATCAGCTGGTTGTAGATGGCTTGGCTAAGTTCGTTACTAATCATAGGATAAAGTCGCGTTTGTTGTATTCAAGCACTTGGTTTTGATAGCGGATACTCTGTTGAGGTCGGCTAAAGCTAACTTGCAACTTGAACTTCCCGCCATAATTTTGTTTAAAACAAGTCACGCCATATAACAAATAGTGCAATTGATAATCCTCTTGTAGCTTGTCCAGCAGTAGATTGTGAATAACCAAATAGACATCATCGACTGGTGGCTTAATATCGCAGCGCTTAATCAACTGCTCTATTCGGCGCTTGATTAAATTATGGCGGTCATTCTTTGGCTTATTATCAAAGGCCTTGATTTGAGCGGGGCTTTCGCTACGTTTGCGCGTCTTTTGTTGTATGAGGTATTCTTCAAAATAAAGCCGGTGATTACGGCTATGCCATTCGATACGCGCTTCTTGTCCGGCAGCATGGGTCTTAAGCCCTTTATAATAAAGGCTTTCTTGATCTAAGAGCTTGAAAATGTATTTGTCTTTTAGGCTTTCGGTAAAAGTTCTCTGCGCAAAAGACTGTAAATTCAAATAGGCTTGTTCAATTGCGTTGTAGATCAATCGATGCCGCCGTTCCTGACGCAAATAGCGGTGTAAAGTTTGCTTAACCTTTTCCACTGTTTTGTAATGACTGAGGATGGCTAATTTATATTGACCGATGTAATAACTGTCATCTTCATAGCCTCGAATATCATAAAGCCTGATGATGTCGTCGATGATAGCCAGCGGCGCTTTGGTTTTGCTGTATTCCCTGACATTGAGGAATTCCAAGGTGGGGATGATTTCCCGGTCATAAATCTTTTTTACCTGCACCAGCATTTCCCTGTGCTGCTGTGATTCTTGTAGCGACAATACTGCCTTATCATGATCCAAACGTTGTGATAAACGGTCTGCCTCATGCTGTAAATGGCTAGTGTTGTTCTGAATCTGGCTGTTAATCGTACGCAGTAAATCAAACAGATGCTCGTGTTGCTCAAGAAAAGCAATGTTGTCGTTGGCGAAGCTTAAATGTTCATGCTGTTGATAAGCGTTGTCCAATTGTACGCGGATATTCTCCAGCTCGGCACTGCGCAAGCCGCGCATCCGCTCTTTGTCAAATAGTCTGAATATCTCAAGAACGGCGGGTTGGAACGCAATTGTGCCGCGAGATTTGTTGAATTCGGAAACAATTCCAGTTTTTATGAGATTTTCCAAGGCAAATGCGTCGTTAAGGCGATCTGTCTCCTTTTTGCTGCCTAGATTTTCAGTCTTCTTACGGTAAGCATTGTAAAATGCTTGAGTAGGTAAATCTTTACGTTGGTTCTGATCCATGTAGTCAATCAATTGGAACATCAAATCCTTGTGTTCAATCAACAAAATTAAGGTGCGGTCTAAAGAGACAGTCATGCTGGGTGTTGCTCCGTCATCTCATAAAGCCGCTCTGCGAAATGATGGAACACGACATCCCGTTCGCCGCCAGCATCATAAATAGTGCTGGCATGGAAATCATCTAGCGAAATATAAAAATCCACCACAGCAACAACTTCCGCCGTTTGGGTAGGTGAAGCGCAAAACAAGGCAAAGCCATGTTCGCTTGCCGCTTTAATGGCTGTGCGTTGATTGTATTCATCAAGCGCGGTGAATTCGTCAAAAATAATCGGCAGCATGAGTTTGCTGTCTTGCGCCAGCAGGTCGCCCAATAAAATAGTCAATAAGGTGCAATTGATGAGCGCGTTGGTACCGTTACTTTGGCCTTTTTCTTCACGCTTTTCCTGATGGGTTTTTTTGTAGCTGTATTTGACGTTAGTAATGATTTTGCCCATTTCCAGAATGCGGTTGCCCCGCGCACTGATGAAAAAATCGCCGCAGAATTGGTTCAAGCGTTGATATAAGCCATCGTCGTGGATGTCTGTCGTATTTAAATTGGTTTTATCCAGTTCGTTGACCAGCTCTTCAAAACGATGGTCCAGCTCAATTTCCACTCTAATTTCGTTAAGGTTGGAAATGCTGTAGCCTTCGAATTGTTTATTGATTCTATTGATAAAAGTACGGATATGGTCGCGGTTGCCAGTCAGCTCGCTAATCTTAGTCCCCGTCATTTTGTTGTGCTCAATAATACGGCTTTGCAAGGTTTCTTGTTGCTGGGGCAAGGCGGCAAAGGTGCTGTTTAATGCGTCTAAAATGGCTTTTTGTTGTTCATAACTGTAGCTGCTGTGAGGCATTTCAATGGGCAGTTGGAAATGACCGCAGCGGACAAATTCATTGATGTTGTTATCAAGACTTTCTTTGAGGCTTTTGATTTTCGCTTGCTCACTTTCAAGAGCCGCTAGATCATTGGCGGAAACGCTAGCAGTGTCTTGGACGTTTGAAGTTTCCAAAGTATCAGGTTTCAGGTTTTGCAGGCGTTGAGAAAGATTATTCACTTCTTTCAACCGCTTATTCAATGATTCTAGGCTTTCTTTAGCCGCCGCATGGTCATTGCGGTTTTGTTCCAATAAATCTTGGGTTTCTTCGAGCGCTTTAAGTAGTTGCCGTTGCGCGTTCTCGATTTCTTCAATTTCGGAGGTTTTAATTTGCATTTGCTCTTGAGTCGTTTCAATAGCATTGACAATCTTTAGTTCCTGTTGGATTTTATCTTTTTCTTTCTGGGCTTCCTGATGTTGTTGCTTTTGGTATTCGCCAGAGGCAGAGGCGATGTTTTTCAGTTCAACTACCTGATGATCTAATTGCTGGATGACTTGATCCAAAGCAAACAATTCCTGCTGCAACTGGTCTTTGAGCTGTTGTGGCGATGTTATCGGGTCTTTGCCAAACGACTCGCCAAGAAAGCTTAAGCCCGTTTGTCCGATACTGAACAGATGGGTGAAATGCTCAATAATAGCGGTTTGATCGTCATCAATAGCAACCGTAATTTCAGCAAAATGCTTATTGAGTGTTCCCAATACTGTAGCGCTATGTCCGTCAATTCGGCTAATCAGCAATTTTTCATAACTCTCCAACGCTTGCTTTTTCTTATCGCGGTCGGCACGTTTGCTTTTATGCAAAGCCACTTTGGCGGTCAAATCATCAATGGCTTTTTGGCGGTCTTCAAGCTGGCTGATTTTTTCGTCGAGTTCATCCCGTTTGTCTTGTAAGCGATTTCTAAGCTCAGCAATCGAAGCGTCGGAATATTGATGTTGAATTTTTTGGAACTGTTCGATTTGTTGCTTGAATTTTTCAATATCTCTGTACAAAGCCTTCAATTGCCCTGAGTATTCGCTGCCTTGGTTTTGCTGTTCATTCGCTAATTTTTCGAGCTGTTGTTGCGTTTCCGATAAACGCTTGAACTCAGGCTCGATTTTTCCAATTTGTTGCCGATTCTGTTTTTCAGTTTTGTTCAAATATTCAAAAAAGGCATGAAAAGTTCTGGCAAAACTTTGTTGTAGCTGGTTTTGGCTTTGATATAAGTTATTCAATCGCCCAAAGTCATCACGATAATTTTCTACGGCTTTGAGCTTATCCTGCGTTTGGCGCAGTTCGTTGTATTCATCCATGATTACCTGCAAATCCTGATGCAATTTATCTTGTGAATTTATTTTGCCACTTTCAATAATGGTGGCAAAGGTTTCGGTTAGTCCTTTCGTGTCGGTCTTGGCTATCTCAAAAGTAAAATTCATCAGTTGGCGGAAAGCTTTTAGTTCACGCTCCATGCCACCTTCTTTTAAAGGTACCAAACAGTAGCGCCCCTTTGCCCGCTGCATGGGGTTGTGGCTGAACAGTTTTTCTTTAATTTCCTTGGTAGATTTCAGTATCTCCGCGCCATCCCCTTTATAACGCTGATACAAGGCGTGGATTTTGGGTATGCCTAAATCTAATACTGGGCTACCTAAGCCATTGTTGGCTTCGATATTATCAACATCCCAAAATTGCCCACGAATAGCGTCATAAGCACAAGGTAAGGCCAAGCGTTGATAACCGAAACTGCTATTGGATTTAAACAAAATCAGGCAAAAAGGGCCGTGGATATTTTCTGCTTCCAGAATCAGAAAGCTGCTGTCCGTGGGAAAGTAATAGCGGTAGCTGTCTTCGCTAGAGTACAGGTCGCCTTTGGAAGATTTAAAAGCAAACGTACTTTTGCATTTATCGAAACTGGTTTCCGGAAAAAAATGCAGTTTCAAGGCATTTAACAGCGAGGTTTTGCCCAGATTGTTGCGTCCAAACAAGGCGCAGTGTTGATCGATAGGCAACTCGGTATAGCAATAACTGATGGAATTGACCGCAACCAATTTTTTTACCGAGTAAGGGATTTTTCTATCCAATAATTCCACGTTTTCCATGATTAATCCTGTAGATACATTTCTTGTTCCAGCATTTTTTTGTGGTTGACCATCAACTCAATAACCGGATTTAAAAGCGGATAACCTTCTTTGAATTTGCGTAATTCGGTCAGATGTTTGTTTTGTAAATTAATCCTTGACTGTTTAAGGAGATCGGCGGCACAGGGTGGCAATAGGAAGTTAAGGCGCGGATGCTTGGTCAACTGACACAAGTTTGCAAAAATTGTCAGCCCGCCAATATCCAAATCAAGCAGGCAATCAATTTGCTGATAGTGGGAAAAAAATAGCTTATTGAGGCGATTGCTGATGGCGTTACCCGAAGCGTGGGCAATGTCCAGCATTTCATCATTAAAATTAGGGAACTGGTGCTTTAAAAATGCCAAAGTCTGATCTTTTTGTACGAAGTTTTCCTGATTTTCAATAACCAACAAGCGTTGGCCTAGTGTGAAAGGGGTATTTATATTTAAACCATCATTTAAAACGACAACTGGGTGGCTCTGCTGATTAGCCCAAATAATCACCATTGTTTGACTAACAGGGTGCTTATGGCTATCGCCATCTATTGCGGCTGATACTCTATTGTTTATCGCATAATCAGGAAAATTGCCCTGAAGCCGGATAAATTGCTCTTCATCATTTATGCTGACCTGATAACTCGACTTGGAAAGCTTATGTGTTGAAAAAATCTTAAGAACAGTTTGGTCATCATATCCTTGCCGGTGTAATTGCTTACAGAAACCATCAAAATTGATTGGTTTTCCAGATTTAATGTTTCCTAGGTATTTAGAAATGCGCATGTATAAAACAAAGTATTTTGATTAAACAATAAACAATAAAAAATGAAAACCTATCAGAGATTACCTCCGCCCTCCTACCAGTTATCGCCCGTCGTCTCGCGCTTGCGCTGGCCATACTGGTATTTGAATTTCCGCTTTAACAAACCGGACGGATCATCGGGAATCCGCTTAAGCCATTGCTCATTAGCCTGTTGCTGTTCAGCGGTTAATGCGTCTGCCGCTGTTGCTGCGGCATCTTTTGGTTTGTTGCCATCTTTATTTTGCTCGGTTTGCTGTTGCTGGGCAGCTGCTTTTTGCTCTTCCGTTTCTTGTCCCTTGGCCTGTTGCCCATCCTGTTTTTGCTGCTGCGCTTGGTTTTCGTCGGAATCTTGCGGCTGTCCAGCATCTTGTTGTCCGCCTGGACGCTCCGGTTTTTGTTCCGGCTTTTGGTTATTGTCGGCTTGGTCTGATGATTCGCCCTCCTCATCCTTCTGGCCGTTATCTTTGTTGCCGTCTTGTGGGGGATTTTCCTTGGCTTTGGCCTGGTCGTCCTTTTGCTGTTGCTGTTCTTGCTGCTTTTTTTGTTTTTCCAGTTCTTCTTCCACTAATCCTTTATTGTATTTGGCGTCTTCATTATCAGGATTTTTCGCAAGGGCTTTTTCATAGGCGGTTATCGCCTCTTCTAACTTGCCGGATTGTGCCAAGGCGTTGCCTTGGTTGTATAAATCATTGCCGGATTCGGCGGGGGCATTTTCCAAGGCCTTGTCATAAGCCCCCGCTTTATAGTGCGCGGCAGATTTCCATTCAGGGCTGTCGAATAAGGTTGCCGCCTGTTCAAACCGGTTATTTTGGTAAGCCTGCTGCGCTTGTTGGTCTTTGGTCTGCCACAAGTCTTGCCACTCAAACGCATAGCTGTTTTTCGGCAACGGCAACAACAGCAACAAGGCGAAACACAACACGCCTTTCCTAAACAGCAGGGCGGCTAACGGCAATACCGCCATTAACAGCCACGGGCCTTGGTCATCCCACAATTCCAGCCGGAAATCATTCTGTTCTGTACCTTCTTGTTGCACAGGCTTATTTAGCGTTGCCAGTAGCGTTTCAATGTCGGCATCATTAGCGGTGATGGTTTGATAAACGCCGTGGCCCGCGTCGGCCAGCCCGCGCAAGTCGGCGACATTTAGTTTGGGGATAACGATAGTCCCTTGCTTATCTTTCATAAAACCACTGCCATTTGCTAGCGGGATGGGGGCGCCTTCAGCCGTGCCAACCCCTAGCACTGACAACTGAAAACCCTCTAAAGGGGGCAGGACTCCTGGCTCAACGCCATCCGTCACTAAAATGATCTGCCCTTGTTGCAAACCGGCCTGCTTGAACAAGTCAACGGCTTTGGCCAGCGCTAAAGAGGTATTGCTGCCTTGGCTGGGCATAATGTCCGTGGTCAATGCCGGCAATTGGCTATCTATGGTTGCCGTATCATCGGTCAGCGGCGTGACGGTGAAAGCGTCACCGGCATAAACCAGCAACGCCGTTTGCCCGTCTTTGCGCTGTTTTAATATATCGGCGATTTTGTAACGCGCCCGTATCAAGCGGCTGGGTTTGACATCTTCGGCGTCCATGGAGCGCGACAAATCCAATGCGATCACCAACGCCGACGCGTTCCTGAACACGGGTGCAGGCAAGCGTTGCCAGCTTGGCCCGGCTAATGCCACTATCGCCAGCAAAGTGGCCAGTGCGCCTATGGTTAATGGCCAACGGCTTGCCGTGCCGGTTTTTTCCTGCAACACATAAGGCAACAACGCGGCATCACAAACTGACGACCAAACACCTATCCTAAGCTTGCTGCGTAACAGCAACACCACGAGGGCGATTGCCGGAATAGCGGCCAACAAGCCATAGGGCCTAATAAAATGAAAATCACCCAAATTCATGACAACCTCACGTGTGTCCAAGCAATAACGCCCGCCAAAGCCAGTGCCAAAGCCAGCGGCCAATAGAACAACTCACTGCGCGGCCTGAAGTATTGTTTGTCTTTTTCCACGGGCTCAAGTTGGTCCAGCAGCAGATAGATATTGTTCAGCTCGCCGGTATTTCTCGCGCGAAAATAACGCCCGCCAGTGCTTTCGGCAATCTTCACCAAAGTGTCTTCATCCAAATCAACCGACGGGTTGACTGTGCGGTTGCCAAAAAAGCTGCGCACGACCATTTCATCGGCGCCGATACCAATAGTGTAAATTTTTAAATGTTTGGCTGCGGCAAGCTCTGCGGCTTTCAACGGCGCTATTTCGCCTGCGGTGTTCGCGCCATCGGTCATCAGCACCAGCACCCGGCTGTTAGCGTCCTGGTCGCCTAGCCGCTTGACCGCCAAACCAATCGCATCGCCGATAGCTGTATTGTCGCCGGCCAGCCCAAGCACGGCCTCGTTCAGCAAGGTCAGCACCGTTTTTCTATCGAAGGTCAACGGTGTTTGCAAATAGGCCCGCGTGCCAAACAAAATCAGCCCCAACCGGTCGCCTACCCGCCGGTTAATGAAATCACCCGCCACCCACTTGGCCGCAGTCAACCGGTCAACGGGGTCTTTGTTGATAACAAAATCCTGCGCTTCCATACTACCGGACAAGTCCACCGCAAGCATCAAATCCCGCCCACTGACCGCTTGCTCAATTGGCTCGCCCAGCCATTGCGGGCGGGTGGTGGCTATCACCAATAGCAGCCAAGCAATAGCCGCCAGCACTAGCGGCCATTGCCTAGTTTGAGGAATACGGGGCGTTTCACCATCCAGAAAATCTTCCAGAAACGGCACTTTTAAGGCGGCCTGTCCGCTAGGTTGATGGGCGGGCATAAGCCAACGGAAGACAAGGGGTAAAGGCAATGCCGCCAGCAGCCACGGCCATTCGAAATGAATCATTTTGCGGATTTTAGTTTGGGTTGTTTGCTCTGGGATTTTAGCCAGCGTTCACAAAGGGCGATCAATTCAATAAGCTCACCATTGGTAGGCCGCGTTTTTTGGTAAGGCGCATGTCCAAAACAACGTCCGACACCGTTGCTGAATGGCGCATCTTTAACCGAGCGGTCAAGGTATGCCAGCCACGCCTGCCCCGTCAGTCCTGCAACATCCGTCCTTGGCGAGACACTGACTGCAACCCGCCGGAGCAATGCGGAAAGCTCGCAAAGCTTTTGTAAGTTGGATTGATTCTTGTCCCGTTTGATGGCAAGCAGGATTTTTTTGGCGGTTTTGATCGCCGTCTTGCGCCGTAGGTGTTTGTAGAGGCGATAGCAAAAAAAGCCGGTTAACGGGATTAACAACGCCAATAGCCACCAGCCTAACGCGGGTGGCCACCACGCGATAGCTTCGGGCAAATGGATGTCTCTAAGGGGCAGTGGATTAGGTTGCATAAACGTACTATAAGGGGTTTGTCAGTTTGTAGGGGCTGCGCCTACCGTGTTAAAAAATCACTTATCTTAAGCAAAGTAGCGGGTCGTCGACGGTACTACAAGAGATAAACGCGAAGCCATTTTTTTTCGCCAATTGCTCCAATTGCTGTTGGCGCTGGGCAAAGCGCTGTTGATAGGCCATTAAACGCTGTGCGTCGCTACTGTCAACCACCACATCCCGTTCATTATCGGTGAATCGGTAACGGCCTTTTAATGGCAATTGGCTTTCCAGCGGGTCATAGACAAAAATCAACACCACGTCACAATGCCGCGCCAATTTCACCAGATGGGTTTGGGCATTATCGTTAAAGCCGCGAAAATCACTGATGATATACACCAGGCTGCCAGGACGGGCATGTTGCGTGAGCCTTGCCAATACCTGTTCCAAAGTAAACTGTTCTGTTTGGATGTTTTTCTGCTCAGCCAAGGCATTTAAAAACCGCAACACGGCATGTTTGCCATTTTGCGGTTTTAATTCGGTGCACTGGCCGCCAGAAAACAACTGCCCGCCAATCCTATCGCCGTGATGCTGGGCGGCCCATGCCAATAATCCTGCTAATTTAGCCGCCAAAACCGATTTAAACACGCCCCGTGTGGCAAAGTGCATCGACCGGCGGTTATCGACCGAAATAAACACCGGCCTTTCGCGTTCTTCCCTGAAAACTTTGGTGTAGGTTTCGCCGGTACGCGCGGTGACGCGCCAGTCGATGCTGCGGATGTCATCACCGGCTTGGTAGGGGCGCACCTCGTCAAACTCCATGCCGCGCCCTTTAAAACGCGACACGTAGCCGCCGCTTTGTTGTGCGCGGATGGCAAGATGGTTCAATTGTAAACCCGCCGCCGGTTTGGCGAGATTAAGCAGGGTTTTCAATGAGATTGAAACCAGCCCGTTAGCTGGGGCATACGCTTTTTTTAACATTAGGGGACAGCAATCCGGGCAATCAGTTCTTTAATCACCTGGTCGGTGTCAATGCCTTCCGCTTCGGCTTCATAAGATAAAATCAAGCGATGCCGCAAAACATCAAACGCCATGTCTTGAATGTCTTCGGGGGCGACAAAATCACGTTGCGAAAGCCACGCTTTGGCCCGTGCGCAACGATCCAAGGCAATGCTGGCCCGCGGACTGGCACCGTATTGCAACCAGCCCGCCAAGTCTTGCCCGTAAGCCCCTGGGTTGCGCGTGGCGAGGACTATTTGCAGCAAATAGTCTTCAAGGTTGTCCGCCATGTAGATGCCCAACACTTCGCTACGCGCGTCAAACAGCGTGGTCTGGCTAACCTGCCCGAATTTTTGCAACGGCTTTACGGCACTCTGGCTTGCCTCGGCGCGGGCCAAATGCAAAATGCTTTTTTCATGTTCGGCTTTGGGGTAATCCACTTTGACATGCAGTAAAAACCGGTCCAATTGCGCCTCAGGCAAGTGGTAAGTGCCTTCCTGCTCAATCGGGTTTTGCGTTGCCATCACCATAAACAACGCCGGTAAGGGATAGGTTGCCTGCCCGACCGTGATTTGCCGCTCGGCCATGGCTTCAAGCAATGCGGCCTGCACTTTTGCCGGTGAACGGTTGATTTCATCCGCCAATATCAGATTATGGAACAACGGGCCTTTTTGGAACTCAAACGTGCCTTGCTGGGGACGGTATATTTCCGTGCCGGTCAAATCGGCGGGCAACAAATCGGGCGTAAACTGCACCCGATGGAAATCCCCTTGAATGCCCTTGCTTAGCACATTAATGGCGCGGGTCTTCGCCAAACCAGGTGCGCCTTCAACCAAAATATGCCCGTCCGCCAGCAAGCCGATGAGCATCCTTTCCACCAGCAAATCCTGGCCGATAATTTGTTGGCTAATAAAATTTTTAAGCTGTACTAACGCCGTTTGTGTAACGCTGTTATTGCCACTTTGTTCTGACATGAGTATTGTTGGTTATTAGTTGGAAGAAAAAATCTAAATTTAACAATAGCGTAATAAGCTTAGGGAGGGCAAAACATATTTTCTGCCCGCGCCTCCAAAAGCAACCGGTGAAACGCTAAAGCTTTAAAAACCAAACTTGGCGGATTACCGGAACTATTGTACCCACAGATTAATAACGACCGGAAAATTAGCGATGGGAATCAACATAATCCATTTTGTTAAAGAAGACCTATGGCTGTTAAACGAGTCAAGATCCCCACCGTTTAAAGCGGCACTAATCAAGCTGTTAAAAATAATTATATTGTCCATCCAAGGTTTTTCCAATGACCTGTGTGTCCTACGGGCAGCGGCATTGACACTTTATAGCCTGTTGTCGATAGTGCCTGTCATCGCCATGTTATTTGGTGTCGCTAAGGGCTTTGGTTTTGAAAACATACTGGAACAGCAATTAATCGGCCAAGTGCCGAAGCAAGAAACCACGGTCCTGCAACTCATCCATTTTGCGCAAAATCTATTGGACAACACCAAAGGTGAAGTGGTTGCCGGCATTGGTATTGTTGTCCTGTTTTGGAGTGTCATTAGCGTCATCAGCAATATCGAAGAGTCGTTTAACGCCATCTGGAAAATCGGCAAAAGCCGCACAATAAGCCGGAAATTTAGCGATTACTTGTCCGTTATGCTATTGGCGCCGGTGGTGTTGATAGCCTCAAGCAGTATCACGGTGTTTCTGAAAACCAAGATAACTTGGCTAATAGCCCTGATCCAATTGCCGGAATTTTGGACATGGTTGGTTATTCAGGCACTGGGCTTGTCGCCTTTACTGCTCATGATAGGGTTATTTAGCTTTATCTTGATTTTTATGCCCAACCATAAGGTCAATTACCAAGCCGGCATCATAGCCGGTATGGTCACCGGCATTTTGTACAACGTGCTCCAGTGGGCTTATCTGAGCCTACAGATTGGCGTGTCAAATTATAATGCCATTTATGGCAGTTTTGCGGCCTTGCCCTTATTTGTTATCTGGCTGCAAATCGGCTGGATGATTGTGCTGTTTGGCTGCGAAATCGCTTTTTTTATCCAAAATTATGAAAACCATCGCCATAGCAACCGGTTTTCCAACTTAAGTTTTTTCCTGAAAAAAGTGATTGCCCTACAAATCAGCCATTTGATTGTCAAAAATTTCAACCACTTGAACGCCCCATTAACGGTATCCGATATAGCCACCAAACTGCTTATCCCCATCGCCGTTATCCAACCGATTTTATTAAAACTATTGGCAAGCCGGCTTATTGTCGAATTAAAAAACCACGATGACGAGGCCGCCTACCAACCCGCCGTGGATATTAATATCCTGACTATTGCTTATGTCATTAACGCGTTGGAGCAGTGCGGGCACAGCTATTTGCCCAACATCCACCAGGAACAGCTATTTATAAGCGCCCTTAATAATTTCCAAAAATTGATGGCAGCTTCGGAACACAATTGCTTGTTAAAAGATATGTGAGCGGCGGTGATGCTGCGCAAAATCAATTTAAGTTCTTCAGCTGAATGGCGCAGGAAACATCAGCCAGTAAAAGCCGTAAGTAATTATGGGCAGTGGGTTAAATGTGGTGGTTGGCGTACAAGCCTTGGCTTGTACTGAGGCAAACCCAGGTTTGCACTCCCGCTTATCAACGTGCGGCTACAGATTTAACCCACCACCCAAAATCTGTGCAAACCGCCGTTAAATAAAACCAGGCATTCCGTCCCTGCACAGAATCATAAACTGATTAATGCCCTTTCCAATCACGTAATGGTATAGACCATTTTTCAACGCACGCTATAAGCCAGATTAATGATCGTCTCAAACCAGCCGAAAAATCATACTGCTCAAGCAAAATAACCCATCTCTGACATATCCATTTAACAAAGTTACCTTAAACTCGCCAGTTCAATAAACTTAAATGATTACCAGGAGAAAATAATGAATCGTACTCTTATTGCCGTTGCTTTAGGATTAGCCTTAAACACGGGTGCAAATGCCGCCCCAACCATTTCCTTAGAAAAAATCGGCCAGCACCAAACAGGTGTTTTCGCCCAAGGCGCCGCCGAAATCGTCACTTATGATGCAAACACTAAACGCGTCTTTAAGGTCAATGCCCAAGCCGCAACCGTAGATGTTTTGGATCTCAGCAATCCGGCAAGCCCTAATAAAGTCGCCACCATTGACGCCGCAGCCTTAGGCGGCAGCGCCAATAGCGTAGCGGTAAATAAAGGTGTCGTGGCCGTCGCCATTGAGGCGGTTAACAAGCAAGATCCAGGCGTAGTGGCTTTTTATGACGCATCAACCTTAACTTTGCTTAACAGCGTGACTGTCGGTGCGTTGCCAGACATGGTGACATTCACACCAAATGGCCGTTTTGTTTTGGTTGCCAACGAAGGCGAGCCTAATGATGACTACACAGTAGACCCTGAAGGTTCTGTCAGCGTTATTGATATCCGTGCCGGTGTTAAAAACGCCACTGTCGCCACCGCTGATTTCAAAGCGTTTAACGGTACAGAAGCGGCGCTCCGCGCTAAAGGCGTGCGGGTTTTTGGCCCTGGCGCAACCGTTGCCCAAGACTTGGAGCCTGAATACATCACCGTGTCCAATGATTCGCGTTATGCGTGGGTTAGCTTGCAAGAAGCCAACGCTTTCGCTTTGATTGACGTAAAATTTGCCAAAGTTTTGGAAATCCAACCTTTAGGCTTCAAAGACCATAGCGTTGCCGGCAATGAGCTGGATGCCAGCGACAAAGACGGCGCCATCAACATAGCCAATTGGCCAGTTAAAGGCATGTACATGCCAGATACGATTGCCAGCTACAATTATCGTGGCGACACCTTCATCGTAGCGGCTAATGAAGGCGATAGCCGCGATTACAATGGCTTTAGTGAAGAGGCACGGGTTAAGGATTTGACTTTAGACCCAAGTGTTTTCCCAAATGCCGCTGTATTGCAACAAGACGCCAATATAGGCCGCTTGAAAACCACTTTGGCCAATGGCGACACCGACGGTGACGGTGATGTTGACGAAATCTACAGCTATGGCGCGCGGTCATTCTCTATCCGTAACTCCCGTGGCGAGTTAGTTTTTGATTCGGGTTCAGATATTGAAAAAATCACTGCTAAGCTGTTGCCAAGCAACTTCAATAGCACCCATGACGAGAATGGTACTTTCGACAACCGTTCTGATGACAAAGGCCCTGAGCCAGAAGGCGTTGCATTGGGCTCCATCCGTAACCGTGTGTTTGCATTCATTGGCTTGGAGCGCGTAGGCGGCATCATGATTTATGACGTGACTGACCCATACAATGTAAGCTATGTTGACTACGTCAATAACCGCGATTTTAGTGTCAGCGCAGAATTGCCGGACGGCAGCGCTAATCCTGCTGCCGGCGATTTAGGGCCAGAAGGTTTGGCTTTCATTCCTGCAAACCAAAGCCCAAACAACACGCCTTTGCTGGTGGTTGGGAATGAAGTCAGCGGCACAACAACGGTTTATCAAATCAATGTAAACAATAAAAAATAAGGTTTCCGTTAACTGACACGGCAACTTACTTGCCCCTACAAAAATAGGGGCAAGTTTTTTGTGCATGTTATTTTGAGGGCAGCCCTTAAGCCCCGCCATCACTATCCTGCACTTAGGCCCTTAAAGGGCGCAAAAAGCCACTGACAATACTTACCTGTAAAGTCACCCGCCCATAAAATAAAGCTGCACCGCCCTCTGCAATGGCAACAAACTCTGGCCGCACTAAACAATGCCAGAGCCGCCTCGTGCCGCCAACACCATGACAACCAAATGCCGAACCGGCCAAGTTATCGCTTTGCATAGCAGAAAGCGTGGGGCGGAGTGCAAAGCACGCTTTGCCGGCCCACATAATCGCCAGCGGCCCATAGGGCATGAAAAAATATTTCTAGTTTGGCAGGTGTGTAGGCATAAAATGACTTCCGGCCAGCAAGCGCCTATCTTTAGGCAGGCATAGCTTGCCCTCAAAACGATAAATTTTAAGGTAATCCCTCATGTCACCAAGCATCCCTTTTACCCACATTAACACCAAACTGTTTCCCGCCAGCTACGCATCCGGCCGCGAGCATTGGCTGGCGCAGTCGGCGAAGCTATCCGCGCATCTGCATTATCTGCCTTATCATTGTGCCGGTGCCGGTCCGGAAGGCGAGGCGCTGATTACCGACACGGTCTGGATTGGCCCCGAAAGTGCCGCAAGGGTGCTGGTTGTGATTGCCGGAACGCATGGTATTGAAGGCTTTGCCGGTAGTGCGATTGAAATCGATATTCTGCGCCTGATGGCCGAAGGACATGTGATTATCCCTGAAGATACCGCCGTGTTAATGATTCATGCCTTAACGCCTTGGGGCTATGCCTGGCAGCGTCGTTGTGATGTCGATGGCGTTGATCTTAATCGTAATGTGGTCGATTTTACCAAACCCTTACCGGAAAATTCCGGCTATGAACAACTCAGGCAGGCGTTGTTTTTATTTGATGCCCAACAAAGACAAGACGCTTTTGCCGAATTTACCCAACAGCATGGACGCGAAGCCTTCGAAAGCGCTATCAGCGCCGGACAGTACACCGACCCCTCCGGGCCCTTTTACGGCGGCAGCGCGCCCGCTCATGGCAGACTGGTCACCGAAGCGTTGATAAGCCATTACTCCCTGCAACAACGGGATCTGGCGGTGATTGATTTGCATACCGGCTTAGGCCCCTATGGATACGGTGAAATTATCTGCGATCATGAGCCGGATAGTACGGGAACCGCTGTTGCAAGCCGCTGGTATGGAGATTCTGTAACCTTGCCATTGTTAGGTACGTCCAGTTCTGTGCCTAAAACAGGCTTGCTTGATTATGCCTGGCATCGCGTTATGAACGTGCGTAGTTGCTACATCACCCTGGAATTCGGTACATACAGAACACATGAACTGTTCGAGGTCTTATTACAGGATCACTTGCTTTGGGCGCAAACCGGTAACCTGCAAGCCCGTGCCGAGCATCGCAAAATAATGCGTCATCATTTTTGCCCGGATGATGCGGTATGGCAAGAAATGGTCTTGTTTCGCGCCCGGCAAGTATTTCTCTTGGCATTGCGGGGGTTGTCATTTTGACTGTGTTGATTCGTCCTGCTCAACTCGCTGATCTGGATGGGCTGGTGGCTTCAAAACGCCAGCATTGCGAAATGTTAGGTATCTTTGAGATTTAATCAGCGGTTGGAGACGTGTGCGAACCCTTTATGTCCCAGAGGGCGCAAGACATCGGAGCGATAAATATTGAGGGGGGGGGGCAGTGATGCCCCAGGCTTTACCGCCGTTAATCCATAAAGGCCTTAAGCAATCGCGCCGTGTTCGCCATGCCAACATTCAGGTTCTGCTCGATTTCCGCCATGGTGATTTCACCCTCACTTTTACCGGCAGCCCAGTTGGCGATCACGGAAATGGAGGCGTAGCTCATGCCTAGCTCTTTGGCCAACGCTGCTTCCGGCATCGCGGTCATGCCCACAATGTCACAACCGTCCCGCTCCATACGCTTGATTTCAGCAATGGTTTCCAAGCGCGGCCCTTGCGTGCAGCCATAAGTTGCATCGGTGCTAATGTTGATCTGCCCC
Source organism: Methylococcaceae bacterium UBA6146 (assembly GCA_002422395.1). Taxonomy (GTDB): domain Bacteria; phylum Pseudomonadota; class Gammaproteobacteria; order Methylococcales; family Methylomonadaceae; genus Methylovulum. The sequence goes on from DIUY01000006.1 coordinate 60,449, forward strand.
TGTCCTGCGGCGGCGATTAAAGCCGCACGCAGTGCCGGACTGTACGGATGGGTGAAGTCAATATGGGTGACCGGATGGTTAGTGTCGCTAAAAAACGTATGCTCGCGGCCATAGCTGTAGTCGATAATCTGGTCGGGGATAACAATATGTGCCGGCACCATCTGTGCGCTGATACCGCCCACTGCGGCAACTGCAATAATGTCGTCAATGCCTAGCTGTTTAAGTGCCCAGATATTGGCGCGGTAATTGATCTTATGGGGGGCAATCGTATGCGGGTTGCCGTGTCTTGCTAAAAACACCACCGGCTTTTCATTGAATTCACCCGTGATGAATTCGGCTGATGGTATGCCGTAAGGGGTCTCCAACCGCTCACTTTTAAGTAGCGTCAGTCCTTCGAGCTGGGTCAAGCCCGTGCCACCGATAATAGCCAACTTAGTCATCGCCCTGCCCCTCTTCTTCTTTGCAGGCATAAATGCCGGCGGCATTGCGCAAATAACCTTTGTAATCCATCCCATAGCCAAACAAATAACGGTTAGGGACTTCCAAGCCAACAAAATCAGCCGTGATAGGCTTTTTATGCCCCAACACTTTATCAATCAAAACTGCGCTATAAACCGATGTTGCCCCTTGCTCCAGGCAATAGTGGTGGATGGCCGCTAGCGTGATACCTTCGTCCAACACATCGTCAATAATCAGCACCGTCCGGTCTTGGAGCGGCAACCTGGGCTTAAGCACCCATTCGATAGTGCCGCCTGACGTCTGGTTTTGATAACGGCTGGCATTAATCGCGTCGATATTTAAAGGCATCGTCAAGCGGGTGAGCAATTTACCGGCAGCGACTATGCCGCCATTCATAACGCACAACACTAACGGGTTACGGTCAGCCAACAAATAATTAATTTGCACGGCCATTTTATCAAGCGCCGCTTCGACTTCTTGTTCACTGTGCAGCAGTTCAGCCGTCGCCTGAACCTGGGTAATTTCTTTAAGCATGATTTTGCGTGAATTGAGTGATAAGGGTTGAGTGTTGTTGCCATTGCTGGCTTTGCATTAACTGCTCGCGGGTCATGGTTGGCTTACCTTGCATGCGTTGCAAGCGCCGTTCCCGAATAGGGTCTTGGGTAATCGGTAAGGTTTCGAGGACTTGCATGGCAGCGGATGGGTTGTTGCAAACCAGAATCATATCGCAACCGGCCTGTTGTGCCAGTCTGGCACGCTCAGGAAAATCCCCTACTGATGCCGCGCCTTCCATGCTTAAGTCGTCACTAAACACGACGCCGTCAAATGCCAATTCCTGGCGCAATATCTGTTGTATCCAAAAGGGCGAAAATCCCGCCGGATGCGGATCACAGGCCGGATAGACAACATGCGCGGGCATAATGCCCTCCAAGCCTTCAGCAATCAACTGTTTAAAAGGCAGCAAGTCTTTGGCGCGGATACTGTCCAGATCACGCCCATCCACCGGCAAGGTGAGGTGCGAATCTGACGCCACTGCACCATGCCCTGGAAAATGCTTGCCGGTTGCCGCCATGCCAGCCGCATTCATGCCTTTTCTGAAGGCACTGGCCAATTGGGTTGCAAGTGGACAATCTGTGGAAAACGAACGATCACCAATAATTTCGCTGATGCCGCAATCAATATCCAGCACGGGGGCAAAGCTGAAATCAACGCCCACCGCCAATAATTCGGCCGCCATAAGCCAGCCTGCGGATTGTGCCAGTTCGGGCGCCAACACATAGCTGGCTGCTGGCGGCAAACGCGTAAATCCGTTTTGAAAACGCTGCACCCGCCCGCCTTCCTGATCAACGGCAATCAAAATAGCGCCATCACGCGCGGCACGGATACTATCGATAAGCTCAGTGACTTGTCCGGGATCTTGGTAATTGCGCGAAAAGAGGATGACCGCGCCGGTGTTGGGATGGTTGATGATGTCTTTTTCGTGTGCGGTCAGGGTCAAGCCCGCAACATCGAGCATGATCTGGCCGATAAAATGATAATTTGTCATAGTTTATGAAATGTGCAGTGGATCCCTAGCTGGCCATACCAAATTACAGCCGCCAATAACTTTACATCATATCAGGAAATAAACACGCAAAAATCCCGTTAATTACTGCTCGAAGGGATGTAATACTTATGGCTTTTTTCCGCAATCCGTTTGTTTATAAAAAAACTGTTGCCGACGATTTTCTTTGCTTGTTTTTTTGCGCCGGACGCCAAGTCGGCTATATCAACATGCGATTGGCACAGGCTGGTCGACGCAGGGTCTACAATACCGACTGACAGGCTTATCATCGGAAAAAAGCACCGCCCCCCATTCCTGTTTTCGGCATAAATGCCACCGCTTTTTCTGTCCTGGTCGTTATAGTGACGGGGGACTGCCTTTCCAAAACTCACCAAGACCTCTTGACAGCATCTCAGCCAATCAGTGCAGGTAAAAACGACAATGAAGTCGTCGCCGCCTATATGCCCGACCATGCCGGAGTATCTGGCTATGCATTGGGTCAGCAAATGGGCCACCGCCTTAATCATGTCATCGCCTGCACTATAACCATATACATCATTGAAAGGCTTGAAATTATCCAGATCAAAATAGCCGACACTAAAAGGTTGTTTAGTTGCCAATAATTGGTTGATGTATTCATTGACAGGTACGCTGCCCGGCAATAACGTCAGCGGATTGGCGTGTTTGGCGTGTTTGATTTTCTGGCGGGTAATTTCTTCAAGCAGATCCAGCACGGTGGCTATGCCGATATAATCGCCGTTTTGGGTGACCACAAACGCAGGATCAGCGTCGTTGGTTGTTGTCAGTTGCCGGCTAACCAACTCTATGGACAAATGCTGCTCAACCGTTAACGGCATTTTTTCTACAAATATTTTTACCGGTTTCTTGCCATATAACTCTATCCCATACCGGCTGGAAAACAGCCTGGAAAGAAACCGGTCACGGAAAATAACCCCTGAAGCCACTTTGTTATCAACCAGAGGCAGAATAGTCAGTTCCCGGTTAAGCTGAAACAACTGCATAACCTCGCCAATAGCAGTTTCAGCTGAAACCGGAGTGATCGGTTTGGCAAGATTAAATGCGGTCGCCGCATTAGCGGAACACAAGTCAGCACCCTCAACGGATAACCGTTTCTCGATAGCATTCAATGGCGGGATGCCATCGAATAGGTGCAGCGGGTCATCATCCGAGTGCTTACATGCGAACAACGCGCTATCAACCTTTTCCAAAAGGCCCGGTGTCGGTTTGGCAAAATAGTAACCTTGGGCATGGCTAATGCCCAGTTCCAGAATGGCATTGGCTTCGCTTTCTGTTTCGATACCTTCAGCAATCACATGACAATCAAGGGCATCCGCTATAGTTTGAATACTCTGGACAAAATTAAGCTTAATCGGGTCGTTATCCAGCCCGGCAATAAAATGCTTATCTATTTTCACATATTCAGGCAACAATTCTGACCATACCCGTAACCCTGAATAACCCGAACCAAAATCGTCAATGGCTATCTCAAAGCCCATATTCCGGCAATGCGTGACGGCCTGGATCATTGATGGGTAGTCATCAACCGGCTGGTGCTCTGTAAGTTCAATAACAATGGCTTGCGGGTCAAGACAAATTTTATCAAAAAACTCCAGCGTCATGCCGGCCTTAAAAATATCTTCCAACAACACCCAAGGGCTTAGATTAACAAACAATTTTTTATTGCTGTTTAAACCCGCATAGCTTTGTAGAATGATTTTCAGGCAAATGAATTCAAGCTTGGTGCTTAAATTGAATGATTTGGCGGCGCTAAATAATGCGACGGGACTATAAAGCGCATTATCCGCCGCCCCGCGAATTAGCGCTTCATAACCGATGATGTCCTGTTGGTTTAAAGACACAATAGGCTGAAAATGTGGCGTTAATTTCTCGCCATTAAGAATGTCGATTAATTCATCAAGGAGGGCTGCCATTTAAGTTTTTACTCGCGGCTGGAACTAAAGATTTGATACTAGGCGGCAATTATTGCACATAAATGACAACCCGCAGTTTTTGCTGAATTTATTAAAAAACTCAACGGCCCCGATTATCTTATCCGCGCCATCCGTATCAATACAGCCCTAATTGCAATTGGGCGACTTCTGACATCATGTCGCGGGACCAGGGCGGGTCAAGCACAACTTCAACATCAACGCTGGCGACCCCTGGCAATACGCGGATAACCCTTTGCACATCACCTTGGATAACCGGCCCCATACCACAACCGGGCGCGGTTAAGGTCATCTTGACATGAACCTCATGCTGATTCTCGCCGATAGGTTCCACCACACAAGAATAGACCAAACCAAGATCAACAATATTGACAGGGATTTCAGGGTCATAAACCGTTTTCATCACTTCCCAACAATTTTTTTCAACCGCTTCCGCATCCGTTTCTGACACCAGCGTATGCAGCTGATGCGCCTCCTTGCCTAGCGCGTCGGCATCGTTGCCCGCTATGCGCACCATGTGGCCATAAGCGGTGATCACCGTATAGTTGTCCCCCAGAGCCTGGTGGATGGTGACTTCCTCGCCTTTGTTCAGCGTCCCTACCGCGCCATCAGGAATGGTGACGATATCGACATCTCTGGTTAAAACTACGTTTTCTCGTTCAGCAGCCATAATAGTTTGTTATAAATGAAAAGTGCGGGCATCAACCGCTTGGCCCGTCACGCCAACGCTCTGTGCACCAAATAAATAAAGGTAAGCTCCAGCCAACGATTCCATAGCGGGTAGCCTTGACTTATCTTCAGCCGGGTAGGCGCGTTTTCGCAGCGGGGAGTTGACGGGGCCGGGGATCAACGTGTTCACTCTAATTTTATTGGCGGCTTCCAACTCTTCCGCCAGTATTTTTGCCAGACCTTCCAAAGCTATCTTTGAAACCCCATAAGCACCAGCGTATGCAGGCGCTGTTCGGGCTGAAGAGTCGGAAGTAAAGACCACAGACGCATGCCCGCTCTTTTGTAACAAGGGCAAAAGCACACGGGTCAACAAAAACGGCGCGTTCAAGTTGACATTTAGGGTATGCCCCCAATCTTTCGTGCTGACTAACGCCATCGGCGTGAATGATGCAAACTCTACCGCCGAATGCAGCAACCCTTGCAAAGCGCCATATTTTTCATCGACCCTATCGGCCAATTCCTGGTAGTCGTTTTCGCTGGCGCCCGCCAAATCAAACGGATACATAATGGGTTCGGGGGCACCCGCCGCCACAATCGCATCGTAAACCGCTTCCAGTTTGGCGATATTTTTATCAAGCAGGATGATGTGCGCACCTTGCTTTGCTAACGTCAAAGCGGCAGTGCCACCTAAGCCGCCGCCCGCGCCGGTAATTAATATGACATTATTTTTTAACGGCATGGGATTGAGCCTATCCAAGTCAAAAGTTCTTCGGGAGCGGCTATCATGGCGTCGGCACCCCAAGTTTCTGGTGCGTCTGTAGGCTTAAGATAACCATAAAGCGCCGCAAGGGTTTTCATTTGGGCGCTTTTCCCGGCCGCAATGTCATGGCTGGCATCGCCAATATAAACACATTCCAACGGGCTGACGCCCGCCTGCTTACAGGCGGCCAACATCGGCTCTGGATGCGGTTTGGGGTTTGCGGTGGTGTCGCCACTGATAATGCAAGCGGCCCGGCCAGTCAGTTGCATAGCCGCCATGAGCGGGTGGGTAAACCGTTCACGTTTATTGGTGACAACGCCCCATTTCAAACCTTGTGTTTCTATTGCCGCCAGTATTTTAGGGATGCCCGAAAAAAAAACGCTGTGTTCGGCGATATTGTCCTGATACAAATCCAGCATGGTCGTCAGTATATCGGCTTGGTGTGCTTCGGGCATGGGATGCGCTTGGCTTTCTTTAATCATCGCCGCCGCGCCAAAAGAGATGAACGGCTTGACCATTTCCGGTGCAACCGTGGCAAGACCGTGGATCGCCAACGCCTTGTTTAGGCAAGCAATCAAGTCCGGCGCAGTATCGACCAACGTGCCATCCAAATCGAACAACACACAAGATAGTTTGAAATCAGCCGTCATGAGCGCTTACTCGGCACGTTTAAAAGCGGCAATATAATTGACATCAATGTCTTTGCCGAGGCTGAAGCGTTTGGTGAACGGGTTATATTCAATCCCCACCATACCTTGTAACTCAAGGCCGGACGCCCGCGCCGACCCGCTTAACTCCGAAGGCTTGATAAAAGTCTTAAAATCATGCGTCCCTTTAGGCAGCATCTGCAAGATATGTTCGGCCGCAAGAATGGCAAGCACATAGGCTTTAGGCTGGCGGTTAAGCGTGGAAAAAAACACCATTCCGCCAGGCTTGACCAATGTGGCGCAGGCGGCGATTATCGAGCCGGGATCCGGGACATGCTCAAGCATTTCCATGCAAGTGACATGATCGAAACCAGCCGGCTCCTGCCCGGCCAAAACCTCGGCGCTGATTTTTTGGTAATGCGCGTTCACGCCCGATTCAAGCCCATGCAGCTCGGCGATTTCAACCAGCTCCTCACTCAAATCAATGCCGGTTGCGTCAGCCCCCAAGCTCGCGAGGGCTTCAGTCAGGATGCCGCCGCCACACCCCACATCAACAATGCGTGTACCGGCAATATCGGCATAACGCTGAATAAATGCCACCCGCAAGGGGTTGATGTCATGCAAGGTTTTAAACTCACCTTGAGTGTCCCACCAGCGTTCCGCCATTGAACCAAATTTATTGATTTCGTGCAGATGCACATTGTCTTTAACTGTCATCGTATTAAGCCATATATTAGAGGGTTATAGTTTACTCTATCACTAGGTTATTCGTCATTGCTAAAGTCTTATAGGGATACCTCACCGGCGTTCTTTTGCCAAAAACATATATGGACAAAACGCTACAACACGGTAAAATTGTTGGGTTTAAATGCTTCTTAAGCCCACTGAAATAAGACTTTGATGGCAACTATCACCGTATTGAATGGCCCTAATTTAAATTTGCTGGGTGTGCGTGAACCTAGCCATTATGGCAATAAGACGCTCGCGGACATCCATGCCATGCTTGATAAAAAAGCAACACAATTAAACCATCAGTTGGCTTTCCATCAAAATAACGCTGAACATGAAATTGTCGGGCTGATACATCAAGCTTACCAGATGCAGGTTGATTTTATCATCATCAACCCAGCCGCTTTCACACACACCAGTGTCGCCATTCGGGACGCATTTTTGGCAACCCGAATCCCTTTTATAGAGGTTCACTTATCAAACGTCCACGCCCGCGAACCTTTTAGAAAACACTCCTATCTTTCAGATATTGCCCAAGGCGTTATCTGTGGGCTAGGGGCAACAGGATACGAACTGGCCTTATTGGCCGCTCACCAGATATTAGCCGAGAGATTATGAAAACAATGGATATTAAAAATATAAAAGAACTCATCGAAATGATTGAAGAATCGGACATAGCTGAGCTGGAAATTAAAGAAGGCGAAGAAAGCATCCGTATCAGCCGCTACTCCACCGCTGCCGCCGCACCTATCGCATACGCCCCCGCGCCTGTCGCCCCTGCCGCAGCAGTCCCGCCGCCCGCCACCGAAGAAGTTATCCGTGGCCACATCGTCAAATCACCCATGGTCGGCACTTTTTACCGGTCGGCGACACCCGGCTCAAGACCCTTTACAGAAATTGGCCAATCTGTTCAAGCCGGTGAGACACTTTGCATCATCGAGGCCATGAAAATCCTTAACCAAATTGAAGCCGATGCCAGCGGCGTGATTAGCAAAATCCTGGTTGAAAATGCTGAGCCTGTCGAATATGGCCAACCCTTATTCATCATTGAATAACCCGCAATACTGGAATCCTCATGTTCGATAAAATAGTCATCGCCAATCGCGGCGAAATAGCTTTGCGTATTTTACGCGCCTGCAAAGAGCTGGGCGTTAAGGTGGTTGCCGTACATTCTGAGGCTGACCGCGACCTAAAGCACGTTCGCCTAGCAGATGAATCTGTCTGCATAGGCCCTGCCGCCTCAGCGGACAGCTACCTTAACATCCCTGCAATCATTAGCGCCGCTGAAGTGACTGATGCAGAAGCTATCCATCCAGGTTACGGGTTCCTCTCTGAGAATGCCGATTTTGCTGAGAAAGTAAAACAAAGCGGCTTTGTTTTTATCGGCCCCAATGCCGAAACCATCCGCATGATGGGCGATAAAATATCCGCCAAAAACGCCATGATTGCCGCCGGCGTCCCTTGTGTGCCTGGCAATAACACCCCATTGTCCGACGATCATAAAAAAAACCTGAAACTAGGCCAAAAAATCGGCTATCCGGTAATCATTAAGGCAGCAGGCGGCGGCGGCGGGCGCGGCATGCGGACAGTGCATACCGAAGGGGCATTATTAAACGCCATTGCCATGACTAAAGCTGAAGCAGGCAGCGCTTTCGGCAACCCCACCGTCTACATGGAAAAATTTCTGGAAGACCCGCGCCATATTGAGTTTCAGGTTTTGGCCGATTCCCACGGCAACGCCATTCACTTAGGCGAACGGGATTGCTCCATGCAACGCCGCCACCAAAAAGTGGTGGAAGAGGCCCCAGCCCCCGGCATCACCGAAGAGCAGCGCCGGTTAATTGGTGAACGTTGTGCTAAGGCCTGCATAGACATTGGTTACTTAGGCGCGGGCACCTTTGAGTTTCTGTATGAAAAAGGCGAGTTTTACTTCATTGAAATGAACACGCGGGTGCAGGTCGAGCATCCTGTGACCGAAATGGTGACCGGTATTGACATCGTTAAAGAACAATTACGGATTGCGGCCGGCGAACCGTTATCCGTCACCCAAGAACAAGTTAAAATTCAAGGGCATGCGATTGAATGCCGGATTAATGCAGAAGATCCGGCAACTTTTATGCCTTGTCCGGGCACAATAAATCAGTTCCACATGCCGGGAGGCCCTGGTATCCGCTGTGAAACCCATATCTACAACGGTTACAAGGTGCCGCCTTATTATGATTCCATGATCGGCAAACTGATCGCCCACGGCGAATCCCGGAAAAGCGCCATCGCACGGATGAACACCGCTTTGAGCGAAATCATCATCGACGGCATAAAAACCAACATCCCCTTGCAACATGACATCATGAATGACAGCGCATTTGCAGCGGGCGGACAAAACATCCATTATCTGGAAAAGAAACTGGGCATTTATTAAGCCATAAGCGGGGCCGCATGGGGTGTTCCCTGCGGCATCCCTAACCTACGCACCTTCACCAGAGTCCATCGTCATGCCCTGGCATCAAATCACCGTCACCACCCACGAACACCTCGCCCCGCAACTTGCCGACTTTTTCGACGGCCTAGGGGCGGTATCTGTGACTTACATGGACGCTGAAGACGAACCTGTCTATGAACCCGCCATCGGTGAAACCAAAATATGGCGCAATACCGAAGTTATTGCGCTTTATGAAATGGATGCGGACCCCGCACTGATAAAATCGTTGGGGTTTGCCCGATTTGCACAAGAAGACTTACATAACTGGCACGAAGAACAAGTCGAAGACCAAGAATGGGAACGCGCTTGGATGGCGTTTTATAAGCCCATGAAGTTTGCGGGCAAGCTCTGGGTTTGCCCCACCGGCCAAGAACAGCTCGAAAGCGGCACCGTGTGCTTGATGCTTGATCCCGGCCTGGCATTTGGCACCGGCACGCATCCTACGACCGCCTTATGCCTGGAATGGCTGGCCAGCCACGATTTAAGCGAAAAAACTGTCATTGATTACGGCTGCGGGTCTGGCATACTGGCGGTTGCGGCGATACTATTGGATGCCCGCTTCGCCCACGCGGTTGATATTGATCCGCAAGCATTGACAGCAACCCATGATAACGCCTTAAAAAATCACGTCGAAGACAAAATCAAGACCTACCTGCCCGAACAATTCACGCCTGTTAAAGCCGATGTGGTGTTAGCCAATATTTTGGCCAAACCGCTAATCGACTTGGCAGACACCATTATCGGCTTAGTGGCCCCTGGTGGCCAGCTAGTGCTTTCAGGAATACTTCATGAGCAGACTGAATCGGTAATCGCCGCTTACCGGCATGCCATCACCTTCGCCCCTCTGGCTCAACAGGAAGACTGGATCAGACTGGCAGGCATCAGACACTGAAACCATGTTTACGCAATGCCCTAACTGCCATCAAAAACAGTCGCTGACCGTAGAACAATTACGTAACAGTAAAGCAATTGTGCATTGTAAGCATTGCGCCATTATGTTTGACGCACTCGAACTTATTGGCGAAACGCCAACCATCCCCACCGAGGAGGAAATCCGGCCGCTTCAAGGGCTGCCGTGGGAAAAAGCCGCATCGCCCGGCAAAACTTACTGGCGCACTGGCGTGTTTTTGGGCTTATTAGCATTAATCACGCAAGCCACTTATTTTGAAGGGTATGCGCTCAGCCAAAATTTAAGCGTCCGCCCAAGTCTTGAAAAGCTATGCCAACACCTTAATTGCCAACTGCCCGCTTACCAAAATCCCGATGAATTGACGGTGCTGCACGGTTCTTTAACCCCGTCATCCGACCAAAATTACGCGTTTCGGGCTATCATCAATAATCAGGCGGCTTTTGCCCAACCCTACCCGAACATTAAGCTGACTTTACTCGATTACACCGGCAAGCCGTTTACCCACAGAATTTTTGCGCCGCAGGATTATCTGCCGCAACCGTCCAAAACAATTGCCATGGCGGCCGATGCAACCCTGAACATCAACCTACCAATAGCTGCGACCAAAAACCCTATTGGCGGCTATACTTTTGAGCTTACTTATTAATTATGCCGCACCCCATACTGTATTTAAAAAAACACGAAGACCAACGCCTGCGCAAAGGCCATTTATGGGTTTTCAGCAACGAAATTGACGCCCAACGTTCGCCACTGGATGCTTTTGCGCCGGGTGAACTGGTGCAAATACACAGTAGCGACGGCAAAGCTATGGGCAGCGCTTACGTCAATCCGCAAGCGCTGATTTGTGCACGGCTGCTGTCGCGAAAAGCCAACCTAAAGTTTGGCGGCAATTTTTTCAAAGAACGCCTGACGACTGCCCTGGCCTTGCGCGAGAAGCTTTTTAGCAAACCTTATTACCGGCTGGTGTTTGGTGAAAGCGACGGCCTACCCGGCTTGGTCATCGACCGCTTCGGCCCTGTGCTCTCCTTGCAAATAACCACGGCGGGCATGGAACAGCGCAAGGAAATCCTGTGCGCCGTGCTTATCGAACTATTGGCGCCTGACGCCATCATCGTAAAAAATGATAACGGCCAGCGGCAACTGGAAGGCCTAAGCTTGGAATCGGAGCTAGTCTACGGCATCCTCCCTGACCCGCTCATCATTGAAGAGAACGGCGCCCGATTTAAAATAGACATTGTCAATGGCCAAAAAACCGGTTGGTTTTATGACCACCGCAGTAGCCGTGCACAATTGGCGGGCATGGCAAAAAACCAGCGCGTCCTGGATTTGTTTTCTTATACCGGCGCGTGGGCAATCCCCGCCGCCATGGCCGGTGCCGCTGAGGTCACTTGCGTTGATGCCTCGGAAGGCGCATTGGCACTAGCCCAAGAAAATGCCGTGCTTAATCAGGTTGGACAGACCATGCAGTTTGTCCGTAGCGATGTGTTCGAATATCTAAAACAGGCGCGTCTGGACAACCAGCTTTATGACATCATAATACTGGATCCGCCCGCGCTGATTAAACGCAAAAAGGATTTCAAACAAGGTTACGAGGCTTACCGGAGATTAAATCACCTGGCCTTGCAGGTTTTGGCAAAAAATGGCATCTTGGTTTCGGCATCCTGCTCTTTCCACCTAAGCCGTGACAATCTGCATGAATTGTTACGCTCGTCAGGACGCCATATAGACCGCCACCTAGTGTTTTTTGCCGAAGGTGGGCAAGGGCCGGATCATCCTATCGACCCGGCAGTGCCTGAAACAAACTATTTAAAAACTTTTTTTTGCTCAGTATCGCCCAGCTTATAACGCCAAAAATCACTTTATGGCCAATAAAAAACCCCAAGAAAGCTGCGCTCTTTGCGGCCTACCCGTTGAAATAAAGGGATTTACCCTGATAGCCGACAATAGGGAAGAGAAGTTCTGCTGCGCGGGCTGTTTGAGCATTTATCAGCTGTTTAATGACCATAACGACACTATAACAATAATTGACACACCACCCGACAATGAGGATAAAGACCAATGAAAGCCTGCGATTCCTGTAGTAACAGCCGAGTTCAAATCGGTAAAAACCATAACAACATGCCTGTCTGGAAGCGGGCTGTCGGCATGATTCTGGTTTATCTGCCTATCCTGACCTTGCCGTTTGTAATTTTAAGCGCCTATATGACCTACTATCACCTGCGTTTTGTTGGCGCCGAAAACCTTAAAACGTGGTCCGATTATCTTCCCAACCGCGCCAGCTACCGCTACTCCTACCAAACCCAAATCACGATGAACCCTTCTTTCCAACCCAGCTTGTCACAATACAAATGGTTCTGGATAGCCAACTGCACCTGGTATTGCCCGTATAGCGTCGCCTTATTCGAATGGCATGCCTACCTGGTCAAAATCGTTGAAAACTGGTGGTGTCCGTTCGGGCATGGCAAAAAAGAAACCTACAGCAATGCCCCAATTGACAAATCATTCTGGCATATCTACCCCGCTGACGTTGTCAAATTGACTGACGAAGACCGTGACAACCCTATCTGGAACGACCCTGAAGCAGACTCTCCAGAATCATAACGCTGCATTAAACCAGCAGCGACAAGCATAATCGCTGCTGAAAATTTATGCGTTTTAAGGTATCATTAGCGCCCTTTTCGTGTTCGCTAGCCTTAAGGCAAACCATGCAGATAGGCCATTACCAACTACCTAACAATCTTATACTCGCGCCAATGGCGGGGATTACTGACCGCCCTTTTCGGGAGCTGTGCAAGCAATTTGGCGCAGGCATGGCTGTGTCTGAAATGGTGGCCTCGAATCCGGCGTTACAAGCCCATAAACGCACTCTATTAAAAGCCGACCATAGCGACGACACCGGAATACGCTCAGTACAAATACTAGGCACTGATCCTGGACAAATGGCGGATGCCGCGCTGATTAACGTCCGGCGCGGCGCACAAATCATTGACATCAATATGGGCTGCCCAGCCAAGAAAGTCTGCTCGGTCGCGGCAGGCTCGGCACTTTTAAAAGACGAAGCGTTAGTCAGACAAATTCTTGAGACCGTCGTGAACGCTGTTGATGTGCCGGTCACGCTAAAAATACGCACCGGCTGGGATTTGCACAACCGTAATGCCGTCAATATCGCCAAAATTGCCGAGAACGCCGGCATTGCTGCGTTAACTGTGCATGGCCGGACCCGCGCCTGCAAGTTTGAGGGTCAGGCTGAACATGAAACCGTCAAGCAGGTTAAGCAATCAGTCCGCATTCCGGTCATTGCCAACGGCGACATAGACTCGCCGGAAACGGCCCGACAGGTGCTTGAGGCAACCGGCGCCGATGCCATCATGATAGGCAGGGCGGCACAGGGAAACCCTTGGTTGTTCGGCCAGATCAGCCATTTTCTTGAGACGGGAAAACACCTTAAAAAACCCGGCGCCACAGAGATACACAACGCATTGGCCAGCCACCTGGAAAAACTCTACAGTTTTTATGGTAATGTCACAGGTGTGAGAATGGCCAGAAAACATATCGGTTGGTATTTTAAGCAACTTGATGTAATCCCGGCCCACATAAAAAACGCCATCAACCAAGCCAACGAGCCATCAGAGCAAATAAAACGGGTACAGGCTGCTTTTGGTTTTTTAACGCCCCCATTTAACTAATGCCGGTTCTGCATCCTATGGAAACAATTAATAAAAACGCCCCTATCCCTTTGTCTGTGTACGTCAAACAGAGCATGGAAGTTTATTTTTCCCAGCTAAGCGATCACGACGCCGTAAATCTGCATGCGCTGGTCATCAGTGAAGTTGAAAAACCCTTGCTCGAAGTGGCTCTCGCGCATTCGGGGCACAATCAAACCAAAACCGCCAAAGTGCTGGGGCTAAGCCGCAGCACGTTACGTAAGAAATTGGAACTGTACGGGATTTCTTAAGGCTTAGGCCATAAATCCCTTAGCCTTCTCAGCAATTATCGCGGCCATGCGGTCGCCTAACGTTTTGTATTTTTCGGTGCGTTGAAAGACTCGGTGACTATCGCATCAATGCCGTTTTTCCTTAAACGGTTCCTGATAATATCCACACTGCCCATTTGCGTGTAAGGGCCTAGCTTGACCCGGTAGCCCACCGCATCGCCTATTTTGGCCTTTTCAACTTTGGATTCAATTCCCATCAAGGCAAGCTTTGCCCGTAACTGATCGGCTTCTTTCAATGATTTGAAAGACCCTGCCTGCATGACATAGCGGCTTTCTTTCGCTTTGCCTACGCGCTCTTCGCGGGAGCGCGTCTTGATTTCATGCTCAGGGACAACAACTTCTTTATCAGGCAGAACGGTATAAAATTCAAAATGTGGCGGTTTAGGTTTGGCTTCCTCCGCTGGCTTAGCAGGCGGTGATTTTTTTGGCGCAGCTCCGGCCGACTTTTCAGTATTGGCTGCTGAAGACACTGGCGTATCCGGCGTATCCGACTGATTGTCGCCATTGACGCGCAGATAAATTAGGAAGGCGATGAACAAGATGACAAGCGCGGCAACCAACACCCACCGCCAAGCCCCAACCACCGTTGGCGGGCGACGGCCCTTTTTTTTCGATTGTTGTCCCCGTGGCTTATAGTCTCTGGCCATCACATTGACTCAGGGGCATTGACACCTAACAAGCCCAGCCCGTTTGCCAGCACTTGTTTCACCGCGCCAATCAAATTGAGCCTGGCATCACGCAAACCGGTATCTTCCACAAGAAATTGGTGGGCGTTATAGTAGGTGTGGAACTCATGCGCTAACTCACGCAAATAATGGATCAGCTGATGCGGTTCGTGCTGCAAGGCGGCACGCTCAAGCAACTCAGGATAACGCGCCAGCCTCGACATCAGCGCCGTTTCATGTTCTTCCACCAATCGCTCCAGGCTCTCCATACCTAACAACAAATTCCTTTCCCAGCCTTTCTCATCGAGCTGGCGGAAGACGCTGCACACCCTGGCATAAGCGTACTGGACATAAAAAACAGGGTTTTCATTGGATTTTGACGTGGCAAGCTTCAAATCAAAATCCATGTGCTGCTCCGACCGGCGCATCACATAAAAAAAGCGTGAGGCATCCTTACCGACTTCATTGCGCAATTGCCGCAACGTGACAAACTCACCCGAACGTGTGGACATCTGCACTTTTTCGTCACCGCGATACAGCGTCGCAAACTGCACCAGCAATACTGTCAGTTTAGATTCATCCGCACCTAATGCCTGCATGGCCGCCCTAACCCTAGGGATATAACCATGATGATCGGCGCCCCAAATATCAATAATCTGCTCAAAACCACGCTCCAACTTATTGTGGTGGTAGGCAATATCGGAGGCGAAATAAGTATATTGGCCATTTTCGCGCACGACCACACGGTCTTTTTCGTCGCCTAGCTGACTGGAAGCGAACCAAGTCGCACCGTCCAGCTCGTAGAGATAGCCGCCCGCCCGCAAGCGTTCCAAAGCTTTTTCGACCGAACCGTCATCCATGAGCTGGCGCTCTGAAAACCATTGCTGATAATCAACACCGAACTCATGAAGATCCGCCTTAATGTCGTCCAAGATATTGTTTAAACCTATCTGAAAAAAATCCAGATACAGCGATGTGCCCAACAGGGTTTTGGCACGCGCAATCAGGGCATCGATATGCAGCTCTTTATCGCCGCCGAAGGGTTCGTCGGGCGGGATATTTTCCAGCACCAGCTCTACGGGCCGCCGGTATTCGTTATTGGCGTTTTTATGGATATCCCAAGCAATGTCACGCACATATTCGCCACGATAACCGTTGCTGGGGAATGGCAGCACTTCGCCGCATTCTTCCAGATACCTCAACCAGATACTGGTCGCGAGGATATCCATTTGCCGGCCTGCATCATTAACGTAATATTCACGGTGCACATCAAAGCCGACAGCTTTTAGCAAATCGGCAACCACCGAACCATACGCCGCACCACGGCCATGACCGACATGCAATGGTCCGGTGGGGTTTGCGGACACAAACTCGACCTGCACTTTTTTGCCTGCGCCCACTTGGCTTAAGCCAAATTTGCGGCCTTGGTCATGGATTTGTTTGATAATTTGGAACTGGGATTGGGTGTCAATAAAAAAATTGATGAATCCAGGGCCAGCCAATTCCACTTTGGTTACGGCACCGTCTTGAGGTAGCGCGGCAATAATCTTTTCTGCCAACTGCCGGGGATTTGATTTTGCAGGCTTTGCTAGGACTAGGGCGATATTTGATGCGAAATCACCGTGCTGTGGGTCACGGGTGCGTTCAACCGTAATGGTCTGGCTAATTTCCTGTTCTAAGACACCGTCTGCTTTGAGTTTTTCAACGGCTTGCAGGATAAGTTCCTCTATCTTTTGTTTCATTGCTAGGCTGCGTTTGTCGGGTCAAATTTAGAGGCGTATTATCCATGAAAGCTAGGCGATTATCCATTCAAACAACGTCCAGTTACCCGGCTCATTCGCCAAACTGACAAACCACGCTTTTAAACCTATAATGCCCGCACCACTTATAATGGTATTGATTAAAAATAAATAATTTAACGCGGTTAGAGAGGATAATATGAATCAAATAAGCGACGAAGACCGACAACGAATTCTCGAAAGCTCCCCTATTGGAACTTTTGCCCTAATGTCAGCAGTAATTGGCGGTATGGTTATTGCCTGGCTGTTTTTATATTACGGTGTGTTTTTACCACGAGGCTAAGATTTTTTATGCAAACAGAACCCTCAAAAAGCATCAATTACATAAAAGATTTATGCACCCAATTTAACGCTATCCATATTGACCCACTAGAGCGTAAATGGATTGCCATTTCGTTGATGATTGTTGGCCTTTTCGTCGGCATCATTACGATAGACGCGCTGTTCCATGGCATAAACCCACCAAGCAAAGTTGAAACCATTGATTCCGCCAGCCTGCACCTTAGCGAAGAATTTGCTGAAGATAACTTGGGCGTACAAGTCGATGACAAAGGCGCAATCACTATCCGCATGGTGGCCGGACGTTATTCTTTTTTTCCCAAACATATTGATGTGCCTGCCGAAACGCCGCTGACTTTCCGTTGGGTCAGCATGGACGTACTGCACGGCGTCCATATCCCCATGACTAACATGAGCACCATGATTGTGCCGGGTTATGTCGCAGAAATCACCACCACCTTCCCAAAGCCTGGCGATTACCCGCTGCTTTGCAATGAATATTGCGGCTTGGGACATAACCACATGTGGAGCAATATTTCTGTAATCGCCAAAGAAGACTGGCACGCACCGACCAAATCTCAGGTTAAAGGAGAACAGCAATGAATGATGCCGCCGAAAAAAAACTGGCCTTAAGCCATTTCTGGGTGGCGTTTGCCGCCTTTATTTTGGCTTGTTTTATGGGGGAATACCAAGTGCTGGAACGCAGCGGCTTTATCCCGGCGCTAGACTCCGCGCCGGTTTATTTTGCTTCTGTGAGTACACATGGCGTGTTGATGGCATTTGTCCTCACCACCTTTTTTATCATGGGCTTTGGTTATACGGTTGCTGCGGCTAGCCTAAAGCAACCGGTCTGGAACAAGCCACTCGCTTGGCTTGGCTTTTGGGTCGCGTTGGTCGGCGTGGTTTTGGCCGCCATTCCGCTATTGGCCGGCAAAGCGTCGGTGCTTTACACGTTTTACCCGCCGATTGTCGCCCATGCCGCATTCTACATTGGCGCGACCTTGTTGGTGGTAGGCTCTTGGGCATGGTGTGCCATTATGCTGATGACTTTCAACCAATGGAAAAAAACCAACCCTGGGCAGGCCGTACCGCTGGCCATGTTCGCCACCGCCATGAACGCCCTGTTATGGCTGTGGACGAGCGCGGGCGTGGCGTTGGAAGTGCTGTTCCAATTGATACCGTTCTCATTAGGTTGGATTGACACCATCGACCCAGGCTTGGCGCGCACTTTGTTCGCGTGGACCTTACACCCTATCGTTTATTTTTGGCTGATTCCCGCCTACACCGCGTTTTATGTGTTTGTGCCAAAACAAGCGGGCGGCTTTTTGTTCAGTGACGAAATGGCGCGGATTGCCTTCATCGTGCTTGCCGTATTCGCCCTGCCCATCGGTTTCCACCATTTGTATATGGACCCTGAGCAGGCTCAAGGCTGGAAATTGCTGCATGGCATCGGCACGTTCGTCGTGGCATTACCTACTTTAGTCACCGGCTTTACCGTAATCGCTTCGCTAGAAATTGCCGGACGCCTGCGTGGCGGTAAAGGCTTGTTTGGCTGGATACTTACCCTGCCGTGGGACAACACCATGGTGTTGTCGGTCATTTTATCTTTGTTGATGCTGATTTTTGGCGGCTTTGGCGGTATCGTCAACGCCAGTTATGCCATGAACGCCATGATCCACAACACCGCATGGGTGCCTGGGCATTTCCATTTAATCTTTGGCGGCACAACCATTATTATGTACTTCGCCATCGCCTACTATTTGTGGCCGATACTGGCAGGCAAGCCGCTGTTTTCAAAGCCAATGGCCCTAACCCAGTTATGGCTGTGGTTTATCGGCATGGTCATTTTAACCACCCCTTGGCATATCTTAGGCTTGTTAGGCCAACCGCGCCGCATTTCCAGCGTGGTTTATAACAACTTACTGACATTGGCTTGGAAACCTTACGAACTGGCAATGATTTTTGGCGGTTTGGTGTTGTTAGGGTCGGCGTGTTTGTTTATTTATAACTTGGTTAAAACCCAACTCAATCCCGTTTCAGAAGACTTTGCCGAAACCATTGAATTTGCCGGGACACACCATGCGCCGGCGCCAATGCCGGAGTATTTGAACAGCCTTGGCCTATGGAATAAAGTCATTGCCGTGTTAATGGCGATTAGCTTTGGCTTTCCAATTTTGCAATTCTTCTTTATGAAAACATTTGGCTCAAGCGCGTGGGGATATTAATCATGAAACGACTTTTACTGACAATCACCTTGTGCATGCCGTTTGCGCTCCATGCGGAACCCGCCTCTAAAATCGCATGGACACCTGAAACCTTAAAGCACGTTAAAAACGCCGATGCGTCTAATGGTAAAGTATTAGCCGAAACCTGCAAAAGCTGTCATGGCGACAAAGGGCAAGGTATGCCGGCAGAAATCCAAGATGATGAAACCATCCCCGCCATTCCGGCACTCGCAGGACAGCTTGCCACTTACACCTACAAGCAGCTACGCGATTATTTTAACGATAGCCGCACTAACAGCTCAATGACAATGCTTGCCAAAAACCTAAGCGACCAAGACTCTGCGGATTTAGCCGCCTGGTTTGCGTCATTGCCTGCACCACAAAACAAGGCGGCAGGCAAAACGACGGCGCGGGCGGAAAAAATGGTCTCGCAAGGCGATGGCAAGCGCATCTTACCGCCGTGTTCGGTATGCCATGGCAGCCGTGGCCAAGGCGAGAAAATGGACATCCCGGCATTGGCGGGACAACATGCCGATTACCTTGCAAGCACCTTAATGGCCTATAAAAGTGGCGAGCGGCACAATGACATCTACAGCCGTATGCGGTTAATCGCCCAACAACTGAGTGGCGAAGAAATTAAAGAGTTAGCCACTTATTATCAGCAACTTAAGTAGCCTTGAGCGCTTAAGCGGATGACTGTCTATCGCCCCCATGAGGGGCGATTTTCCCCCCAATGATTGTGTTTGAAAATGTCAGCCAATTGGCGACGTATGACAATAAACGGACAATTAACAAAATCACCGACCCATTGGACGGACTGGCTTATAAGACCGGTAGGAAAACTTTAAACGCGCTTGATTATGGCTTGCCAAAAAAAAGGGGGCACGCACTTATTGTTGGTTTTTTATAAACCATGTGGCTCAAACAATGGCCTCGTACACTTTTGCGGTAAATCGTGGCGAACATATTGCCAGAAACAGCAAATCATCAGCGCCAATATTAGTGATCCGCTGTGCGCAAAAAGGCGGGATAATCACCACATCACCAACGGATAGCTGTTGCGGTTCTAAACCGCCAATTTCCACGTCCGCCACACCGGACAAGATAACGTAGCGCTCAACCACACCTTTTAAACGATGCAGTTCAGTCGTGACGCCGGGCTTAACCCGTGCCCTGGCTATCGACACATCAGGGTCTGCGGTTAAGTTGGCCAATTCTAAAATAAAGCAGCCTTCCTCAAAGTAATATTCATTGTCTTCATTGGCTTTTAAAATACAGGCTTGCATGACGGGCATTCCCCTTGTTTTTTTGAATAATTTAATGCACGACGGATTCAAATGACGTGTGCAATCCTTTTATGAGCTAATGCTAAACAGTTTATAAACAATAGCTGCAACAATTGCATAGCCAAAGCTGTATAAAATAGGTTAATCCTTGCAATGTATAGTACAAATCAACCTTATACATTAAAAGTAACCTTTGGCCAGTAACCTATGGTTCAAATTGCAGGATCACTTAAGAACGTGTTTTAAAATATTACCCCATGCTAAATTAAGCATAAAATCGGTTCAGTTTGAACCTTAACAATCCATCTTCCTTCAAGTGAATACTATGGCCACAAAATACACTCCCCTAAAAGATCATGACACACCCATTAAAGTTCTGTTCACCGGCTATCTGTGCACCGTAGGTATCGGTTATCTTTTTGCGCTGATCCAGATATTGTTCACGCATGGCATGGCTGACGGCAAGTTTGGCCTGTCTGTTGATGATATTGTGTACAGCTATTACGGTAACCGTTCGGGTACCGTGTTGGAAAACCAGCTGAACGGTGCGATGAAAGCAAATGCATCCGAACAGGAACGCTTTGACATTATCAAATGGGTCAGGGATGGCGCTGACCCATACGATTACAAAGATGACGGCATCGAAAAAATCATCGAAAGCCGTTGTGTGATGTGCCATAACGAAACCGCGTCAGGCATACCTAACCTTAAAAAGTTTGAGGTATTAAAAACTTACACGACCCAAGACGAGGGGGCCACTTTTGCCTCTTTAACACGCGTGTCGCACATCCATTTGTTTGGCATCAGCTTTATCTTCATGTTTGTCGGGCTGATTTTTAGTTTTGCCGAAACGCCTACGGTGCAATACAAATGTATTGCCATCGGTATGCCTTATGCGTTCCTGATCGCGGATATTTTGTCGTGGTGGCTGACGAAAATCCACCCGATGTTTGCCTGGCTGGTGATTTTTGCCGGTATGGGCATGGGCGTGTCGTTTATATTCATGTGGGTCACGTCACTCTTGGAAATGTGGCTGTTCAAGCCGGTTTTTATTGACGGCGTGGGTTCGCGCTATCTGGAATGGCGCGACAGCCCCGAACCCTCGGCGGTGGACAAGTTACTGGCTAGCATCAAAAAACTGGCCGACCACATTAAACCGCTCGTGACATCCGTACTTAGCAATAGCTGGGTTTTTATTAAAAACAAACTCAACAATAAATAACCCGCATCACAAAAAACGGCACGGCACTATTGGTGGCGGGTTAAACCGGTTAGTTGGCTTATGCTAGAGCAAACCAAAGTTTGCTCTCCACTTTTTCAACTGTAATTACAGGTTTAACTCACCACCGCACTATTTATTGCCCACCTGTTTTTAACATATCCTAGGCAACTGTTCGCCGCTCAATAAATCCAGCACACGCTTAATACCCAACGCCGTTTGCAGGGTGACCCTACTTTTATTGCCCGCCGCCTTAACCTCGCCTATCTGCCGCGCCTGTCCGCCCAATGGATGCTGGCGTAATGTTGCCAACGCCAATTCTGTTTGCGCTGCTGGCACAAACATTGCGAAACAGCCTTCGTTGGCGATATACAACGGGTCAAAACCTAAAATATCACATGCACTTTGGACATCTTGATGAATCGGCAAGGCGGTTTCATTGATTTCAATGGCATGGCCTGACGTTATGCCAAGCTCTATCAAACCGCTGGCCAAACCGCCACGGGTCAAATCACGCAGACAATGGATATCTATCCCCGCGAGCAACAAGTCCTGCACCAAACCGGAAAGGTCGGCACAATCACTGCTTATCGTGCTGTCAAAATTCAAACCTTCCCGCTCGAGCATAATGGCAATGCCATGCCGTGCTATGTCGCTGTTAATGATGATGCTGTCGCCAACTTGGATACGGGCTGGCGAAACGTTGACGTTTTCCGCAACCAGGCCAATACCTGCGGTGTTGACATAAACGCCATCACCTTTACCGTTATCGACCACCTTGGTGTCGCCCGTCACAATCAGCACACCCGCCTGTGTGGCGGCATCTTGCATCGACTGCACAATGCGCTGCAAATCGGCAAGCGCAAAACCTTCTTCGATAATCAGCGCACAACTGAGATATAAAGGCTTGGCGCCATTCATGGCAAGATCATTTAAGGTGCCGCAGACAGCCATTTTGCCGATGTCGCCCCCGGCAAAAAACAACGGCTTGACGACGTAAGAATCAGTAGTGAACGCAATTTTTGCACCGTTGATGCTGACCACCGCGCTATCTTGCTGCTGGTTGAGGATAGGATTGCTGAACACCGGCTTGATAAGGCTGTCCAGCAATTGCTGCATCAACCGACCGCCGCCGCCATGCGCCATAACGATATGCGGATATTGCAGGGGTAAAGGGCAATCTAGTTTTAATTCAGGCATGATAATAATTGAGTATTGGGCGTTATAGCGGGATAGTTGAACTATAACTGTTTGTAAACGGCAGGTATGGCACGGGGACTGACAACTGCGCGTCCTTGAAGGACAGGCAGCCGTAACACGGCAGTTACGGTTTAACCACCACCAAGTGTTGCAGGCTGCCCGCCACCTTATTTTTTATTGGCCAGTTTTGGCAAATATTCAGCCAGTCCCATAGCTTGTCCTGCCAGCAAATTTTTAGCGGCAGGCAGATGATCCAGCACGGTAAGCCCTATATTTCTGGCCGCAGCGACTGCCAACCAGTCATTGGAGAAAATTTTGACAACCGTATCGGTAAAGCCAACCACACGGTCATGATCCTTGAGCCTGGCGGCGGCATATTGTTTTAGGAAATCATCGGCGCCTATGTCATCGCCATCGCGGACTGCCCGGCCAAGCACCGACGCCAATTGCACAACATCACGCAGACCCAAATTAAACCCCTGTCCAGCGACCGGATGCAACTGATGCACGGCATTACCGATAATAATGGCGCGATTCCGGCACATCGATTCGGCCCGTATCAGCGACAACGGGAACGCGCGTCGGGGTGCTGTCAAGGCCAACTCGCCCAGCTTGAAACCAAAACACTGTTGCAATTCGTTAAGAAAATCCGCCTCACTGCCCAACATCAGCGCTTCGGCCTCTTCATTCGTCCTCGTCCAGACCACCGCGCAGTGGTTTTTGGCAACCGGCAGCAAAGCCAGCGGCCCGGAGACGGTGAAGCGCTCGAATGCGGTGTTGTTATGGGGAAGGGCTGACTTTACGGTTGTGACTAACGCCGTTTGCCCATAGTCGATGACGTGTTGCCTGATGTCGAGCAACTTGCGCACCGATGAATTGCCGCCGTCCGCGCCGACCAGCAGTTTTGCACTGATATTTAAGGAGTCTTCACCGCGCTTTAGACTGACATTGATTTCATTTTCGCCCGCCATCAAGCCCACCACACGGGCGGGGCACAATTGCCCAATTGCCGATTGCTGCACCAGACCGGCCAAATGCGTTTCAATATCACGCGCGGCGATAACGTAACCTAACGCATCGACCCCTTGTTTTTGCGCCGATAAACGGGTTTTGCCAAAATGGCCACGGTCGGAAATATGGATATGCTTAATCGCCGTGGCCTTATCGCTGACGCCTTGCCATAAACCCAGACCTTCCAGCACGTTGACCGTGCCGGCGGCCAATGCCAAAGCCCGGTCACCTGCGGGGGACGCGGCCAGTTGTTCACGAGTGTTCGCCTCAACGACGGCAACTTTAAGACCGGTGTCTTTCAGTGCCAGCGCCAGGCAGTTGCCTGCCAAACCGCCGCCAACAATAAGCAAATCATAATCAGAGCGCATCAGTTCCCCTGCATTAAGGATTCTATTTCGTCGACAGTTTTCGGCACGCCACCGGTTAAGACTTCATTGCCCGTTTCCGTGACCAGCACATCGTCTTCTATGCGGATACCAATGCCGCGCCATTTTTCATCAACTTCTTTGCAATCGGCGGGGATATACAACCCCGGCTCCACTGTCAGCACCATACCGGCCTCCAACGTGCGCCATTCCTGATTGATTTTATAGCTGCCAACATCATGGACATCCATACCTAACCAGTGTCCAGTACGGTGCATATAAAATGGTTTGTATTTTTCCTTTTCGATCAGCTTTTTCACCCGACCTTTGAGCAAGCCCAACTCAACCAAACCTTTAGTCAGGACCTCCACCGCCGCCTCATGCGCGTTGATCCACGACGCGCCGGGGTTGATCTGTTCAATCGCGGCAAACTGCGCATCCAACACCAGCTGGTACAATTGTTTTTGCGGCTCGCTGAACTGCCCTGAAACGGGAAACGTGCGGGTAATGTCAGCGGCATAATGATCGCATTCGGCACCGGCATCAATCAGCAACAAATCGCCATTTTTTAATTGGCTGTGGTTACCGGTATAGTGCAGGACACAGGCGTTTTTGCCGCTGGCCACTATCGACGGATAAGCGACCGCCCTTAAGCCATTCTGGGCAAAATGATAAATCAATTCAGCCTCAACTTGATATTCATACAACCCCGCCTTTGCCGTCCGCATCGCTTTGACATGCGCCGCCGCCGACACCTCCGCCGCACGGCGCATTAATTTAAGCTCGGCGGGGCTTTTGACCAAGCGCATTTCATGCAAAATAAGCTCAAGCGCCACCAGCTCGCCCGGCGCGGTCACGCCGGCCCTAGCCTTATTGCGCACCTGCTTGATCCAGCCTTGCAAGCTATGATCCAGTTCCGGGTCCAAGCCCATCGGATAAAAAACTTTGCCCGTGTTTTCCATTAGCCCCGGCAACCGCTCATCCAGATCGTCAATCGGAAATGCCTCGTCAGCGCCATAATGTTCGGTGGCGCCCTTAAGCCCTGCGTGCTCGCCTTCCCATAACGCCTTTTGGGCATCAAATTCGCGGCAAAACAAAACAAATTCGCCCTGTTCGCGGCCAGGCACAAACACCGCCAGCGCATCCGGTTCGTTAAAGCCGGTCAAATAATAAAAATCACTGTCTTGGCGGAAGGGATAATCGACATCACGGTTGCGTGTGTGCAGTTGCGCACTGCCGATAAGCGCGATGTTGCCGATACCGATACGCTGTATCAGCTGCTTACGGCGTTTTTTAAATTCGCTTTGTTTCACAATAGATACCGCCTAATGAATTTTACCAGGGTTGTGCGTGGTTAAATCATCCCGCAACAATAGCACTACCGATTTAAGATATTCGGTAATTTCAACAAACGCATTTTCGTCTTCCTCACCTTCGGCCATATTATCAAGCCGGGTAAATTCGCTAATGTCCTTGAGTATCTCACGCACGTCACTACTATAATCCGCCGTCAGGTGTGCGGTGCCGACCCCATATAAAAACCCCTGGCACCAGCTTTTTAACGCGCTAACCCGTCCGCTCAACAAGGTGTCGTCATCCGGCAAAAACAGGGCGAAGGCAAACTCATCGCTGGCTAACAAGCGCCGCGTTTCTTCAAATAACCGCGCCAACAGTTGTCTGCCTTCATCTGAAACCGGCTTAGCGTCATCGAGCAGTTCCGCTAACCAATAGCTGCTCAAAGTTTCAGCGTTGACACACAGCATCCCCGCCGCCATGCCATGCGCTTCCGCTGCGGACAGATCAGAATTGCACTCAGTAATCAGTTTATTCACTATCGGGTAAACCATAATTCCCACATAATAATTTCACTATCGCTATAAAGAAAAATAGCGCTTATGCTACCATTTATTATTAGCTTAAATACAGCTCCTGAATTTATACCCTTAGCGCCTGACTGATTATTCCGCCATGACCCAACCTTCAACCGACCAACCTTTAGGGCTAATAGAACTGGAAGATAAGCTCGACCAGCTCATTGCCCAACACCAGTCCGTTAAAAACGAAAACGCCGCCTTAAAAACCCAATATCAAGAACTGCTTCAAGAAAACGCCCTGCTGCTAGAAAAGACCACCTTAGCCAGAATTAAGATTGAAGCCATGATTACCCGCTTGAAAGCAATGGAGCACGACACATGAACATTAAACCTTATGTAGTATCACTGATGATTATGGGTAAGGAATATAAAATTGCCTGCGAACCCGAAGAACAAGAAGACCTTATCTACTCCGCAGGGCAACTGGACGCACAAATGCGCAAGCTGCGTGATTCCGGCAAAGTCAACGGTGCCGACCGGATCGCCGTCATCACCGCCCTTAATCTGGCGCATGAATTGCAGGTGGCAAAAAATCAAAATGCCGCACTGAAACAAAGCCTGAATGAGTGTCTTACCGGCATCAGCCACAAAATAGAAAACGTTTTAGAAAACCCTTAAACACGCTAAACTATCACTTCGCATCTCCTGCCGGGTTTGACAGTGTGCCGGGTGTTTCCTGAACCTGTATTACCCCTGGGAACTGATGTCGGTCATGGTGCGCATGCCTGTCTTGACAGGAAGCCTGAATGGCTGGCCGTGTTCCCACTTGAACTTCCGGTTCAAGGACGATGGCCCGCATCGGCCTAGGCGGGAGATGCACTTTCTTAGCGTACTGACTACAGCCCATTATTGTGCCGTAGAAAATCGAAAATCCGCATAAGCCGGCAAACGTCTTAGCAACCGAGATTCAACGCCAATGTTAGCTAACACCGAATTCCTCTACAACACGGTCAATTTGCCGATACCTGTATTGCTGGCCGTCATTGTGCTGGCGGTTATTTTGGGCATAGTGCCGGGTTATTTTTACGGCCAGCGGCAACTAAAACACGCGCAACGCCTTACTGAGCGCACTCAGGCCGCCCCCCACGACCAGCCGCTGTGGCACGTCATGTCTGTGGCACAGGCACTGGCCAAGCAAAACACCAACCCAACCACCGGATTGACCCAACCACAAGTGGCGCAACGGTTAGCACACTACGGCATTAACCGGCTGGCGGAAAAGCCCGCCCGTCCCATCTGGCATCTGTTGCTATCACAATTTAAAAGCCTGCTGATTCTGGTGCTGATTGCCGCGGCTATCCTGGCGGCGGCTATGGGGGATTTGATCGATGGCGTAGTGATTTTGACCGTGGTGGCCATCAATGCATTGCTTGGGTTCTATCAGGAATTTCAAGCTGAAAAATCACTGGCCGCACTCAAAAACATGCTGGCGCTTCAGGCCACCGTGCGCCGCGACGGCATTGTCGCCACGTTACCCGCCGAACAAATAGTGCCTGGCGATATCGTCATCTTAGAAGCGGGCGATAAAATACCTGCGGATGGCCGTATTATCAGCGCAGGCACCCTGGAAGTTGACGAGTCCTCCTTAACCGGCGAATCACAGCCCGTGGACAAACAGCCGCAACCACTCGCACACGAGGCCACACCAATCGCCGACCGGAGCAACATGCTGTACATGAACAACAGCGTGACCCGTGGCCGCTGCGAAATGTTAGCAACTGAAACCGGCATGGCGACAGAAATTGGCCGTCTGGCGGCACTGTTATCAGCCGCAGAGGACGGCGACACGCCGTTGCAAATGCAGCTTGACAGCTTGGGCAAACGGCTAGCGCTGATTGCCCTGCTGGTGGTCATTGTGCTGTTCGCCACGGCCTTGTGGCGCGGTGAGCCGCTCATCGAAACCGCCTTCACCGCCATTGCTCTGGCAGTCGCCGCCATTCCAGAAGGCTTGCCCGCCGTAGTCACAGTGACGCTAGCCTTAGGTATGCACCGCATGGCACGGCAACAAGCTATTGTCAAACGCCTAGCCGCTGTAGAAACGCTGGGCTGCACCACCGTTATTTGTACCGACAAAACCGGAACACTAACCGTCAACCAGATGACCGCGCGGACCCTTTACTATAAAAACCAGACCCTTAACGTGACCGGTGAAGGTTACGCCCTTACTGGCGGGCTATTTCCTGCCATCGGTGACAGCCTGCCTGCCGATATGCACACCCTGCTGTTGCCGCTGGCCTTGTGCAATAACAGCCATTTACAGGACGGACAGATAGTCGGCGATCCGATGGAAGCCGCCCTGCTGGTGTTAGCGGCTAAAGGTGGCGTTGATAAAACGGCGGCAAACGGACAGTTGCCGCGCATTGCCGAGCTCCCCTTTGATGCCGGCCATAAATTTATGGCAACCTTCCATCAGCAAGGCGACACCGTCATCATTTATGTTAAAGGGGCACCGGAAGTGCTGGTCAATTATTGCCAGACGCTTATCGGCCCGGACAACGCTGCCGCACCACTTTTGGCAGACGGCGTTTTGCTGCAAAACCAAACCATGGCAAGCACCGGTCTGCGCGTGTTAGGGGTTGCCATGCGTAGCTTGGCGGCCACCGAGTTTTCGGCCCAGAACAACTTGTTCGGCTATATTGAAAATTTGACGTTTGTCGCCCTAGTCGGCCTGATGGACCCGCCCCGTACTGAAGCCAAAGACGCTATCCGTCTCTGCCAACGCGCCGGTATAGCAGTCAAAATGATTACCGGCGACCAGAAAGTGACCGCGTTTGCCATTGCCAAGGAGCTGGGCCTACAAGGCGACATTATCGGCGGCGAAGAGCTTGCAAGCTTATCTGATGAGGCATTAGCCGAGCGCATTAAAACACTGGCCATTTTTGCCCGCACCGCGCCCGAACAAAAAGTCCGTATCGTCAACGCCCTCAAAGCGGCGGGGCACATCGTGGCAATGACCGGCGACGGCGTAAATGACGCGCCCGCGCTAAAAAGCGCCGACATTGGCATTGCCATGGGCATCAGCGGCACTGATGTGGCTAGAGAAGCCGCGACAATGGTCTTAACTGACGATAATTTTGCGACCATCGTCAAAGCCATCAAAGAAGGCCGGGGGATTTACGAAAACATGGTCAAATTCGTCCGCTTTCAGCTGTCCACCAATATCGGTGCCATCCTGACCGTCGCCAGCGCCCCGCTGCTGGGGTTGCCCGTACCTTTCTCCGCCGTACAGTTGCTCTGGATCAACATCATCATGGACGGCCCGCCTGCGATGTCCCTAAGTTTGGACCCCTTCAGCCCTACCAGCATGAACGAATCCCCCCGCGATCCTGAGGCACGCATGCTTTCATGGCAACGCTTCGGCAATCTGCTCACCTTTGGCCTGATTATGGCTGTAGGGACCTTGGGGGTTTTATATTACAGCTTGCAGACTGGCGATGCGGCCCATGCAACCACATTGGCATTCACGACCTTTGTGCTCTTTCAAGTCTTCAATGTCTTTAATGCCCGCGCTGAAAAACACAGCGCCTTTAACCGGTATTTCTTTGCCAATAAAATGCTCTGGCTGGCCATTTTTGCCGTGCTTGCGCTGCAAATAGTGGTTATCCATTGGCCGCAGGCACACGTCATATTCCACACCACCGCCTTGACCCCCCGCGATTGGTTAATGGCCTGCGGTGTTGCGGCAACGATATTGGTGTTTGAAGAATTACGCAAATTACTGGCCCGGCTACTGGGTCTGGGGAACAAAAAAATGCCGTCTTCAAATAAGGGAGATGTGCGCCAAAGCGTTTTCTAACCGCTTGAATATAATATTTTTCTAATATAGAATCTTGACAAGCCTTGCCTTTTCGGTACAGGTATTCAACAAAGACGGCCACCGTCTGAGAGGAGGTTTTATGTCCTACCATAACAATAACTATTCCCGTCGCCAGTTTCTCGCCAACTCCAGTTTGGGCCTATTGGCTTTCGCCGGTATGCCCGGCTTACTGAGCGCCATGGAAGGTATGCAAGCAATGCCGAAAATGATGCCCAACAAAGCGGACCCCAATTTTAAACCAGATGTGGAAATTGAACTGTTTTGCAAAACCAGCTCAATACCTATCCTCATGGGCAACCCAACCAAAGTGTTACAGTACACGGCAAAGCTACTGCAAGGCCCCAAAGAAACACTGACGGAACTGCCAGGCTCTTACCTTGGCCCATTGATCCGTTTACAAAAAGGCCAGAAAGTGCGTATCCATTTGCACAACGGTCTTTCTGAAGCGACCGTCACCCATTGGCACGGCCTGCATGTGCCGGCCAAAATGGACGGCCATCCGCTGTATACCATCGATCCGGGCGAAGTGCTGGTGTATGAGTTTGAAGTGCTCAACCGCGCCGGCATGAGCATTTATCACCCGCATCCGCACGAAGCCACTGCCACCCAGGTTTATCATGGCTTGGCGGGGGCAATCTTGATTAATGACGAAGAAGAGGCCGCACTGGAATTGCCTGCGGGCAATTATGAAATCCCCATTGTGATCCAAGACCGCTTGTTTGACAGTGAAAACCAACTGATTTATTCGCGTGGCATGCGCGACCGCATGACGGGCTTTTACGGCGACCGTATCTTGGTCAACGGATTGGCGGACTTTGCAATCGATGTGGAAAGCCGCGCTTACCGGTTGCGTGTCTTAAACGGTTCAACTGCACGGATCTACAAACTGGCTTGGGACGACGGCACCGCAGTCACGGTTATTGGTGTTGATGGCGGCTTGCTGGAAAAACCCGAAACCAAGCCTTATGTCATGCTCGCGCCTGGTGAACGCATTGATGTTTGGGCAGATTTCAGTGGCCGCAACGAAGGTTCGCAACTGGTGATGCGCAGCCTGCCCTTCTCTGGGGTTTTGCCTAGAATGGGCCGGATGATGCACACCAGCAGCTTGCCGGTCGGTAGCGATTACCCTATTTTTACCGCCCGTGTCACCAAAAAAGTCAGCGACAGCCCAAAACTGCCGTCAACGCTGTCCAAGATCAACTGGTATAAATTGAGCGATACCGCCAACCCCAACAAACCCATCCCCATTAGCATTTCTGAAGGGCACATGGCAATGTTGTTAAATGGCCGCCCTTATGCTTACAACGATGTCCAGGACATTGAACGGATTCCGGTCAACACCATCCAGTTGATGGAAATTTTCCATGCCCACGGCAGTGGACACGGTGGCCAGACAGCCGGTAACGGCCAAGATGGCGGACATTCCGGCATGGGAGGAATGGGGATGCGCCACGGCGGTGGCATGGGTGGCATGGGTGGCGGTGGTATGGGCATGATGATGGCAATGGCCCACCCCATCCATTTGCATGGGCAGCAATTCCAAATCGTCAGCCGCAGCATTGATGCGGGTGAAAATGACGGCTATGCGAGCGTGCGCGAAGGCTTTATCGAAAATGGCCTGAAAGACACCGTACTGGTCATGCCTGGCGAGAAAGTACGTATCATCAAACCGTTTCAGGATTTTAAAGGCCTGTTTATGTTCCATTGCCATAACCTTGAGCATGAAGACATGGGCATGATGCGGGACTTTTCAGTCGAATGATCGTGTGCTATTAATCGTCTCATAAGTTTTCGTGTAGCCAAACCCTCCAGGTTTTGGAAACCTGGAGGGTTTTAGCCCATGAATTTTAGGACAATTAATATGAAATGATTTCAGCCGTCCAAAACGACTGCGCGTCCTTTTAGGACGGGCAGTCGTAGCCCTAGAATTTTTGCGTATGCACTTACCATTTGCCCCTGTTATTTTCCCTCCATTTCTTGACCTGACATTAAGCCATGCCAGAACTGCCCGAAGTTGAAACCACCTGTCGGGGGATTGCGCCCCACATCCAAGGCCAGTGCATCCGACAGGTGCTTATCCGCAACCCCCGTTTACGCTGGCCTGTACCGGAAACACTGGATCAGGAATTGACTGGCCTAACCGTCCGGTCGGTAACCCGACGCGCCAAGTACCTGCTCATTGGCACAGACACTGGGACGCTACTGGTGCATCTGGGCATGTCCGGCAGTTTGCGCGTCATTACAGACGCGCAAACTGCGGGCAAGCACGACCATATCGACTTTGTTTTTGGCAATAACACGTTGTTGCGCTTCAATGACCCGCGCCGCTTTGGCGCTGTGCTATGGACCACCGCCCCCGCCGCCGAACATCCGCTGCTTAAGAGTTTGGGGCCTGAGCCGCTCGGCGATGAATTTAATGGCGCACTGCTACACCAATTGTCCAGAAACCGCAAAGTGCCGGTAAAATCCTTTATTATGGACAGCCATAATGTCGTGGTGGTGGGTAATATCTATGCCAACGAAGCCTTATTTATGGCTGGCATAAACCCTACCCGACACGCAGGAAAAATCGCCCTGGCACGCTATGGACAGCTGGCAGATTGTATCCGCGTGGTGTTGGCCGATGCTATCGGTCAAGGCGGCACCACTTTGCGCAATTTCGTCAATGAGTCCGGCAAACCTGGATATTTTAAACAACAACTTAAAGTTTACGGGCGGGCGGGCTTACCGTGTGTAAGCTGTCAAAAACCGCTGGTGGAGCAACGTCTGGCCAACCGCACCACGGTATTTTGCCGGTCATGCCAACGCTAGGCAATCCGCAAGCCTTTACCATTGCTTATGGTTTTGAGAACATAGCGGGTAATAATTCTCTATGACATAACTAGAAAAACACCGTGCAAAAGCAAACTCCGCATTATCTGGTTGGTATCGATTTGGGCACAACACATACCGTTGTCTCCTATATCCGTGCTGATAAGCCAGCCTCAACCATCCAAATTTTCCAGATCGAGCAACTGGTTGCGCCTGGGCAAGTCGCCGCCCGCGCATTGTTGCCGTCCGTGCGCTACCATCCGGCGGCGGGCGAGCTGTCAGCGGCTGACGTGGCATTTTCCCCCACTGGAGACAGCGCCGTCATTGGTGAAGCGGCACGCGTTTTGGGCGCAAAAACTAAAGGCCGGTTTGTGACCAGCGCCAAAAGCTGGCTGTCCCATCCCTCGGTGGACCACAGCGCCGAAATTTTGCCCTGGGGCAGCAATGATGAAGTCGCTAAAGTCTCACCGATTGACGCCAGCGCCAGCTACCTTGAGCACATCCGCACCGTTTGGCGGCATCGCTTTCCTGATGCGCCGCTGGAGCAACAGGACATTGTCATCACTGTTCCGGCGTCCTTTGACGAAGCCGCCCGCTCCTTAACTTTAGAAGCGGCGAAACTTGCGGGGCTGTATCAGGTGCGCTTGCTGGAAGAGCCTCAAGCGGTCTGTTACGACTGGTTGCGGCGCAACGCCGGCAACCTCCAGCAAGCGTTGGCAAACGTCCACTTATTGCTAGTGTGCGATGTCGGCGGCGGCACCACCGATTTGACCTTGATTAAGGTGGAACACGGCGAGGGCGAGCCTAAACTGACCCGCATCGGTGTCGGCGACCATTTGATGCTGGGCGGCGACAATATTGATTTGGCCTTGGCGCATCTTGCCGAAGGCCGTTTGACTGGCGGCGAAAAACGTTTGTCCGCCGCTGATTTATCGCAATTGCTTGAACAGTGCCGTGTCGCCAAAGAACGGCTGTTAGCCGAAGACGCGCCTGAGCAAGTGCATGTCACCTTGCTGGGCGGCGGTTCCAAATTGATTGGCAGTTCCCGCTCCGTTGTGCTGACCCGCGATGAAGTCCGCCACATCGCGTTGGATGGTTTTTTCCCGCTGTCTGGCTTGGATGAATTGCCCGACCGGAAACGTAGCGGCGTGGTTGAGTTTGGCTTGCCATATACCGCCGAACCCGCCATCAGCAAACATATCGCCGCGTTTTTAAAATTACATCAAGCGGCCTCGAAAGACGCCTTACAAGACGCAGGCACAGTGCCCGACGCACTATTGCTGAACGGTGGCGTGTTCCGTAGCCAGCCCATCACCCAACGCACGATTGACTTGCTCAGCCATTGGCGTTCTAGCCCACCGGTGCTACTGGAAAACCAACACCCCGAATTGGCCGTTGCCTTCGGCGCGGTCAGTTACGCCATCGCCCGGCGCGAGAAAAAACTCAAAATTGGCGGCGGCGCGGCAAGAAGCTATTTTTTACTGGTCGATACTGGGCAATCCGCCGCGCAGCAAGGTGTGTGTATCCTGCCCAGAGGCAGTGAGGAGGGCGAGGAGATCATTTTAAAAGACCGGCAATTTGCCTTGCGCTTAGGGATGCCGGTGCGCTTTCACTTGGCCACCACCAGTGGCGACAGCGAATTCAAACCCGGCGACATCACCGAAATCACTGAGCTGTTCCATTCCCTGCCGCCGCTGGCCGTGGCTTTTGAAGGTGACAGCAGCCAGCCCAATGCCGAAGTGACTGTTCAACTGGCTGCCACGCAGACGGAAATTGGCACGTTAAAAATCCAATGCGTTGCCGTTGCGGACAGCGGACAACGTTGGGATGTCGAGTTTCAGATCAGAAAAAAAGACCGTGCGGGCGTCCCCGTTGATGACGCCTTGCCGAACACAATGCCATTGGTGGAAGAAAAAATCCTCGCCATATTCGGCTCAAAATCCAAAAGCGTTGACCCCAAAGCGGTAAAAAACCTACGCGCCGAATTGGAGAAGTTGTTAGGCTTGGCGCGTACTGAATGGCCCACGCCCCTGCTCAGGGCGATGTTCTCAACGCTCTTGGACGGTGCAAAACACCAGCGCCGATCAGAAAACCATGAACGTGTCTGGCTGAGCCTGACCGGTTTTTGCCTGCGCCCAGGGTTCGGTTATCCGCTGGATGACTGGCGGGTTGAACAGCTGTGGAAGAATTACCCGCAAGGCATCCAGTTTGTCAATGAAACCCAGAACTGGACGGAATGGTGGACCTTATGGCGGCGCATTGCCGGCGGCTTAAGCCCGTCCGCACAAGAGCAGATTTTTAACGACATCAGCAAATACCTCAACCCTGCGGCCGCACGCCAACCCGTCGTTGCCAAACAGTTAAAAACCCGCAGTTATGACGACATCGTGCGCCTTGCCGCCGTGTTGGAACGGTTGCCGGTCGAGAAAAAAATACAGCTTGGCGAATGGCTTTTGAAACGTCTTGAAAAATCCGGCGAACCCACCCAGACCTGGTGGGCGGTTGGCCGCATCGGTGCGCGGGTGCCGTTTCATGGCAGTAGCCACAACGTGGTTTCCGCCACTATTGTTGCTCCGTGGTTAGCGCAGGCACTAACCGAAGACTGGAAGAAAAAACCCCATGTCGGTTTTGCCGCGACCTTGATTGCCAGAATGAGCGGCGACCGCGCCAGGGATATTGATGAACCTATGCGCGGGCAAATCGTCAACAAACTTAAACTCAGCAAAGCGCCGGCATCATGGCTGACCATGGTCGAGCAAGTGTGCGAATTGGATGAAAAAGAGGAAAAACAATTGTTTGGCGAAGCGCTGCCGCCTGGGTTAAAGTTAATCAATAACACCTGACAGGAGACGATGATGGATTTTGGCACCGGTTTTAAAATAGTGGTTTTTTTATTGTGGCCGTTTTTGTTGCTGTTTTTATATTATCTGGTTGATAAAAAAGGCTTTAAACAAAGATTAGAAAAGTTTCGCAACGATTTGAAATAAACACGGCTTAAGTTTACCTAACTTGAAGCCCAAAACGCGTTTTGCTTCCCAAACGCCCTACAGCTAATGCCTAGCTGTAGGGCTTTATGGCCATCAGCACTTTGAAGGGCGGTGACCTTAGGAAACTGTGTTTTTAACAACCTACCCCGAAAACACCACGTCATACTGGTGCATCAATGTACCCAACTCCTTGCGCCCCACCCCCTGCACCGGCAAACACAAGTCGGCCAATATTAGGCCGCGTTCCTGCAACGACTCGGCTTCGGCATAAATAGCCGTCACATCGTATAATTCTAAGGCACTAAAAATAGCCGCCGTATCTTTCATGCCTGCGGCAGGCCGCTGATTTATTTTCAGCTGGAACACCCCGTCATCCAATAACACAATAGCAACAGGCTGATCGAATGCGGCGGTGGTCAGAATAATGTCCAGCATTTCCTGGACATACGAACCGCTGTGTGGCGGTTTGCGTAACATAAACAAATAACGTTTCATCCGTTTTATCCAAAAACAATAAAGCGGTCGGCGGCAAGCGTGGCTTCCACCAGTTGCCCCAAACCGGAAATCCTAAACCCCTCCGCCAAGTCATTATCGGCTTTACCTTGCCGCCCCGCTTCATCCTTATGTAACAAGCCACGCCGTTGCGCCGCCGAAATGCACACCACCAGGTCAACCTGAGACTTACGCGCCAGTGTGCCCCACTGGACGGAAAACTGGCACTCGTCATCAGGCGGCGTGGCATATTTGCAGGCATGGTAAATGCCATCGTGATAAAAAAACACCCGCAACACCTGATGCCCCTCCGCTATCACTGTGTTGATAAACTGATAGGCGATCTGCCCTGCGCTGGACTGATAGGGGCTGCTGTTGATTTGGATGGCAAATTTCATAAAAGATAACGTCTTGACCAATCAGGAAAATTAACCCGCTATTATCCAGACTGGCCTGAAAGACTCAAGTTTGTCACTGTTTTTGTTATGAAACGCCTGATATGGACGACAATAGGCAAATAAAGGCAATAGGGTTTCTTCCTAAAACTTAGCCTCCCGCTGTTATCGGGTACAGGACAAGCTTAAATTGACCACATTTCCCAAACAACCTGCTTTGGTGCAAAAAGACAAGCCAATAGCACCTATTTGATACATTGGGACATATTATTTGCCGCTTTTTTTAGCAACGGGCAATCGTCCCCCAACGGTTTCAGCACATATCAACACTTGCCAATCAAGGCGCACAAGGACATTTAAACACTATTATTACAATTGTTAACCCAACGGCATGTAGCTTGCTGAGATAAAATTGATGCGAAATAAACCAAGAGCCACCCTTTAAACTCATTGTCTATTTTAAGCTGATGGCTGGACTTAGCGAAGCAGTGCGATATGCTTTTCATCACCCTGTCACTGGTGTCTGTAATAATTGCTTTGTCTTTAAAAATTCCATCAGCTTATACTGAGGATACACCAATGTTAAATGCAACCATGCTGCCTGAAGCAAATTTCAGGTTACCGGATACCCTAGCAGGAGAATTGGCAACATTTACCTTGCTAGGGCTTTTCTGTATGTTTTCATACTTTGAGTTTAATTTCCCACGGGAACAACAGCCTTTAAAACCGCTACGGCTATCGTATAAAACAAATATCGGCCTGCTTATAGTCAATAGCACGTTTATGTCGTTATTATCCCTATCATCACTCTTTGCCATTGCACATCACCACTCTGGGCAAGGCCTGCTCCGTTACGTTTCAAGTCCGGCATTACAAGCGCTCCTTTCGTTCTTGGCGCTCGATTTGTTGCTCTATTTTTGGCATAAAGCATGTCATCAATTCAGTAGCTTGTGGATGTTTCACAGAGTGCACCATAATGACCTTTACCTGAACACCTCCACCGCATTTAGGATACATTTTCTGGAATTATTACTCACCAATTTGCTAAAAGCGGCCTATATCGTCGTCTTGGGGATAGACCAGCTATTGGTGCTGATAAATGAAACACTAATGACGGCTTTTATTATGTTTCATCACAGCAACATTTCTTTTGCCGGCGAAAAGCTTTTGGGGCGCGTGTTTATTGTCCCGTACCTGCACCACACGCACCACTCCACCGAACGTAACGAACATGACAGAAATTACGGCGCAGCGTTATCGCTATGGGACCGGCTGTTCGGCACAATCGCGGAGGTGAAACCTAAAACGGTCGGCATTAAAGGGCGTTCGCCACAGAATATGATAAGCCTGATAGGGTTTGGCTTTAGCCAACTAAAATCACCCAATACGCAAACGTTACCCGCCAACTTAGACGAGATGATCGCCGAAGCCGCTTATTATCGGGCAGAAAAGCGCAATTTTAAGCCGGGTTATGAACTGATTGATTGGCTGGAAGCAAAAAAAGAAATTATCAAACTGATTTACTGCGAACCCCCAACTAGGGCCCGCAGGAAACCGCAACGCAACAACTTGTTTTTAAACCTTATCCCAAGACATTAAGCTGGCGGCTGCCAAGCAGCCGGTGGACAACTGATCGCCCACCGGCTCAACTGACCGCTACTTTCGGGTTTGTGTCCGCCACAAATTGACAATTTCTTCCACATCGAGGTCAACATGGCCATCCTCACGCCAACCCGAATAATAATCAACATCGTTACTTTTCGGCTCAGGACGGGGACGGTAAATCTGCACTCGCGTAGGCAATGGGGCGGCCTCGCCCAACACTAACGCCTCGCCTCTGCCTAGAGAGCTCAACACTTCTGTCAAATCACCTTCCGCTTCCGGCAACAGTTTTTTGATGTATGCCTGGTCATCGGGATTGGACGTGCGCAAGCAAATAAATGAGCTGCACTGAGACAGCATTGTTTCAGACAATTCTGTAGGCCGTTGACTGACCACACCAATGGAAACGCCATATTTTCGGCCTTCCTTGGCAATGCGCTCCATCATCTTTTTTGTGCCGTCAAATTGCCCGCCCTTCTCCCTGGGAATATAGGCATGGGCCTCTTCGCAAATTAGCGTGATAGGAAATTCGCGGCGCTTAGGATTCCAATAATTGAATTCATAAACCAGACGGCCAACCTGGGCCGAAATGGCCGGCCTTATGTCAGTGGGCACAGAGCTTAGATCAACGACGGTGATATTCGCTTTAATGGCGCCAAGCCCAACAAATTGGCGCAAGACATCAACCATGCTTGCTGAATTGTTGCGCACTTTGGGCTTTAACAGAAAATTATAGCGGACGTCATTAAAGCGGCTTTGCATCCTGATCAGGAACTCATCAAATTGGCCGTACAACGCGCCTTGGACTTTCCCAAATTCACGTTTTTCTTCATTGGCCGACTTAAACTGCATATACATTTCAGCCAAAGGAAAATAGATGGGCGTGTCCACTGAAACAGCATTTAAACCAATCTTCTGTGCTTCTTTGCGCTTAAGCTGCTGTATAACTTCACGCATAAAGGACATTTGCATTGAGGCGCTACTGTCGCTTCTATCAATGAACAAATCAATCAATTCGGCATAAGTCATCATCCAGTAGGGCATCTCCATTTCCGTCGCATCAATATAATTGACCAGATGGCTTGGAAATGCGGATTTAACCTGTCCCGCCTCATTTTTCCAGCAATACTCGCCGTGCAAATCCAACATAATCAAATGGGCATTAGGCATAGCCTTAATGGTGCTTTGGATAATGCTGGTGACCGCCCATGACTTGCCGGACCCGGATTGCCCGATAATGGCAAAATGGCGGCCAAAAAATGCGCGGGGATCGAGGCTTAATTGATAACTTTTATGTGATGATAATTGCCCAATAAAAAAACCGTAGTCCCGGTGTTTTGAGAAAATGGCGTTTATCTCATTTACACCTACCGCATAAACTTTCGCGCCTGGGGTTGGGTAATGGCGCACCCCTCGAATGAAGGTATCGCTGCCCTCAATTTCACCCACAGGAATCAACGCGATAAAGCGGTCGGTAACGCGCTTGCCGTCCACGTCAAAACGGTCTTGTTCCCATATTTTAAAAGTCAGCGCCAATAAATTAATTGATAGCTGCCTGACCACGACATAAGAACCCGACTGGCCCGCTAATATTTCTTCGTCACCAACCTTTAGAAGAGGGGCGTCGTTAGCATAGTCTTCAATGATCCTGGCTTCCATGCCACTACCGCCGACGGCCGTTATATAGCCAATTTGTATACCCAGTTGTTCGGACATTTTATGCCTGTTAAATCAAAAGCTATTAGGTTACTTCAAAATCCAAGGGAAACAAAACCATTAAAACCACGAAAACTACGGCATCACTACCCTGTCGATAAGCAATAAGGCTAACCGCGCAAACTCATGGCGGTAAAATTTCACAGCCTTTCAAGCGCTCTGGAAGCCCCGCCTGTCAGCCGCAGCGGCCCACAAACAAACCTTTTAAGGTTCGTCGACCCACTCATAAAGCTCCGTCAGCTCAGGATCACATTTACAACAACTCGTACCGCAGGCCGATTCCATTGGCATTTTACGGACTTTACCTTTACCAATCCACATCCCCAGCATCCCCCGCAAGGCATCCGCATCGACATTGAAATGATGGATCAAATCCTTTAATGCAACGCGATGCTGTTGTTTCAAATAATCACGTAAATCCGCCAAAATCATTACAAAACCTCCTGGCTGTTTTTTTTGTCGACATTCCTGCCGGTCAGCCATAAACCGAACAACACCAGCACGAATGCCATCAGCAAGCCATTGATCCAAATTAATGAATATTGTGGGTGCTGGCTGTAACTCATCATTTGATAAAAAATAGTGGCCGTCATAAACGCAATGCCGGTTGTCCAACAGACCACGAAAATAGTCCATCCCACGCCAGTTTCCCGATAAATTGCCGCAGTTGCAGCCACACAAGGGGCGTAAAGCAAAATAAACAACAAATAGGCAAATGCGCCCGCTTTACCATCAAAACTATGCTGCATAGCGGCAAACGTATCGGTTTTTACTTCTTGCTCAGAAGCCGCCGCCGCTATGTCGTCAACACGACCGATATTCAACCCTAGCGGGTCCAATATATTATCAGCCACTGCCTGCAAGTTTTCCGGCACCGTCAACACTGCGGCCATTAAGGCATCGCCCAGATTGAAAGACTGCTCTGCGTCGGTTAAATCTTCGTGACTGGCAAACTGGCTATACAAAGAGTCTAGCGTTCCGACTACCGCTTCTTTGGCCAATACTCCAGTAAATATACCCACAGTCGCCGGCCAATTATCATTCTCTATGCCCATAGGCTTAAAAGCCGGCGTCAGGCTTCGGCCTATTTCACTTAAGACGGATTTGTTGCTATTTTCTTGACCAAAGCTGCCGTCTGTCCCCAACGCATTAAGAAAATTCAAGACCAGCACCATCGGCACGATAACCTTACCTGCGTTTACTAAAAAAGATTTTAGCCTGTCCCAAGTCCTGATAACTACACCATTTACCGTAGGCAAATGGTAAGCGGGCAATTCCATAATGAAAGGCGTGGCTTCGCCTTTAAATAAGGTATGGCGCATAATCAATCCAGTGAACACCGCCACTGCAATGCCTAGCAAGTAAAGCCCGAACACCAGATTCTGGCCACCCACGGGGAAAAATGCCGCCGCAAACAAAGCGTAAACAGGTAACCTCGCGCCGCAGGACATAAACGGGTTCATCAGATTAGTCAAAATCCGGTCACGTTGATTTTCAAGTGTACGTGTCGCCATAATCGCAGGCACGTTACAACCAAATCCCACTATCATCGGCACAAAAGATTTTCCCGGCAACCCTATCATGCGCATAAACCGATCCATGACAAATGCGGCCCTTGCCATGTAGCCGGAATCTTCCAATGCCGATAAAAATAAAAACAGAAAGCCCACAATAGGGATAAAAGTCGCCACCACCTGTACGCCGCCACCAAGGCCTTGCGTGATTAGCACAACTAGCCAATCAGGCCAGTGCCATCGGGTAAGCGCCACACTTAAACCATCGACCAATAATGCACCTACGGCTTGGTCGAAAAAATCAACAAACGCACTGCCGATATTGATGGTGAACATAAACATGGCATACATCACCAACAAAAACACGGGGATGCCCAAAAAGCGATTT
Source organism: Methylococcaceae bacterium UBA6146 (assembly GCA_002422395.1). GTDB lineage: Bacteria > Pseudomonadota > Gammaproteobacteria > Methylococcales > Methylomonadaceae > Methylovulum. The sequence goes on from DIUY01000006.1 coordinate 102,254, forward strand.
AAAACGATATGGTCAATTTTTTCTGTGACATGACGGCTAACTTCATTCAGCTTACAGACTGTGTCTTGGGTTAATGCGTTAACAAAACCGTAACGGGCATCAGCGGCGAGAATGTCGATTTCATCATCAGCTTGAGTTTCTATACGTTGCTGCAAAACGGCAACTTTAGGCAACAAGCCGATGCCGACAATTTGCTGGGCGAGTGTGTCAGCCTCCAATAAGCGCACGGCCAACCAACGCACATCGCAAGGATAATCACCTGCAATAGCGTCCAGATCCGGGGCAAGCTCTGTGATCGCCCGTTCTAAAGCCGCAGGATAATTAATGACCGGAGTGGGCACCGGCTTGCTGAGCGCCGCGCTATTGATGGTCGTTTTTAACGCATTGAGGCCATGCTTTGCGGCCGCACTAATCGGCACCACCGGACAGCCTAACAGCTGCGCCAAACCGTCGACATCAATCTTGATGCCTCTTTGCTTAACGGCATCCATCATGTTAAGCACCAGAATCATCGGCACCCGCATTTCAATCAATTGCGACGTGAGATACAGATTGCGTTCAATACTGGAGGCATCGACAATATTGATGATCAAGTCTGCTTGCCTGGATGCCACATAATCGCGGGCAACTTTCTCATCTAACGATACGGTGTCGTCAGCCGCCTCCAACGAGTAAGTGCCGGGCAAATCAACCAATTGAATCGTTTTGCCTGCAAAAGAATAATTGCCAACTTTTTTTTCAACCGTCACACCCGGCCAATTGCCAACATATTGGTTAGCACCTGTCAGGGCGTTAAACAGCGTAGTTTTCCCACAGTTAGGGTTACCCACTACCCCGACAGTAAAATCAGTGCCCATTACAGCTTCTCTATGAGCAAAATATCGGCCTCGGATTTACGCAAAGTTAATGAAAAACCGCGTAATTTTATTTCAACCGGATCACCTAGCGGTGCAAAACGGGTGACACTAAAAGCTGTGCCGGGCGTCAATCCCATTGCCAATAAGCGTTTACGATAGGCCTTGCCGGATTGTTCAAAGCCAACTATTTTTCCTAAATCGCCCACCCTAAGATTTTTTAAACTGATAGCCATGATTAATCCTGCAATTAATATAAGGAAAAGCCAATAAATGAACAATAATCATTCTCATTAATAAGCAATATATCACATAATTAAATCCTTGCAACACAGCTATTTTATGCCTGAGAAAACGGGGTCGACTAATATGGCGATGAGATCAACATTTGGCTAAGCCAGCCAATTTACTTGCTGCCGTAGCGCAAAATAGCTGCATAAAGAGACAGCCACTCAACACATAGCGGCAGAAAATTAGAATAGAAATAATGTGCCAAAACGCACAATTGATTTCCGTTTGACTTTTTAAAATGGGATTGAAATGGCGACGAACAACCTAACTATTTGTTTTAGATTGGATTGGCAAGTATTGCCAGCGCACATAAAGGATGGTTTAAACATAAGACCAGCGCAGCAACAGAGAATCTGTAGGCTGCGCTGATAGACGATTATTCGCTTATGTCACATTTTTCGCGCGAAGCATCGACCCGGTCACGAAGCTCTTTGCCTGGCTTAAAATGTGGCACATATTTTTTTGATAGGGTTACAGATTCACCTGTTTTAGGGTTTCTACCTACGCGGGGAGGCCGCAGATGCAAAGAAAAGCTGCCAAAGCCCCTAATCTCAATCCTTTCACCAGACGATAAAGCTTGGTTCATCTTTTCAATGATACATTTTACTGCTAGTTCAACATCTTTAAGTGCAAGATGAGGTTGCTGTTTAGCTAGAGCCTCAATTAATTCTGATTTTGTCACATGCTATCCTAATGAAAAAAATAAAATCAAGGGGCATGTGTCCGTAACATACCCCCGACTTTTGCCGCTTTATTTTTCCATTTGCTTAAAGATGTCAGCAAATGTTGGTGAGCCAACTGACTGCTGAGAATGGTCTTTAATAGTATGCGTTTCTTCCTCTTGCTCTTTTGCTTTGATAGATAAAGAAATTGATTTGCTTTTCTTGTCTACGCCGATGAATTTTGCTTCAAGCGTGTCGCCTTCTTTCAGTAGGGTACGGGCATCTTCAACGCGGTCACGTTGAATTTCAGAAGCACGCAAATAACCTTCGACATGATCCGCCAAAGTAACCACCGCACCTTTCGCATCGACTTCTTTAATCGTTCCTTTCACAAAGCTGCCTTTCTCGTGGGTCGCCAGGAAATTTTGGAATGGGTCTTGTTCCAATTGCTTGATACCCAAAGAAATACGCTCACGCTCAGAATCAACCGCTAAAATAACGGTTTCCAGCTCATCGCCTTTCTTGAAATCACGCACGGCGGCTTCGCCGTCATCCGCCCAAGAAATGTCAGACATGTGAACCAACCCATCAATGCCGCCATCTAGGCCGATAAAGATACCAAAATCAGTAATCGACTTGATTTTACCGCTGATTTTATCGCCTTTATTATGGGTTGCCGCAAACTCATCCCAAGGATTGGTTTTGCATTGTTTCATACCCAAAGAAATACGGCGGCGGTCTTCATCGATTTCCAGCACCATAACTTCAACTTCATCGCCTAACTGCACGAGCTTAGACGGATTAACGTTTTTGTTAGTCCAATCCATTTCAGAAACGTGCACCAAACCTTCAACGCCCTCTTCAATTTCCACAAAGCAGCCGTAATCAGTCAGATTATTGACTTTACCAAATGCACGGGAGCCGGCAGGGTAGCGGCGGGCGATGTTTTGCCAAGGATCTTCACCCATTTGTTTCATACCTAATGAAACGCGGTTTTTATCCTTGTCATATTTCAAGACCTTGACTTTAATCTCTTGGCCAATTTCCACACATTCGGACGGATGACGCACACGCCTCCAAGCCATGTCGGTGATATGCAGTAAGCCATCGATGCCGCCTAAGTCGATAAACGCGCCGTAATCGGTCAGGTTTTTGACCACACCGGTAACAACCGCACCTTCGTCCAGTGTTTTCAGCAATTCTTCGCGTTCCGCGCTGTATTCTTTTTCTACAACGGCCCGACGTGACAACACAACATTGTTGCGTTTTTGGTCGATTTTAATAACTTTGAATTCAAGGTCCCGATTTTCCAAGAACGTAGTGTCCCTAATAGGACGGACATCAACCAGCGAACCGGGCAAGAAGGCGCGTAACGCACCGACATCAACAGTGAAACCACCGCGAACCTTACCGCTAATTCGGCCAACAACAGTCTCATCTTTTTCAAACGCGTGTTCTAATTCAGACCAAGCCTTGTTTTTCTTCGCTTTATCTCGGGAAAGAAGGGTAGCGCCTAAACCATCTTCAAACAAATCCAAAGCAACTTCAATTTCGTCGCCAATTTTGACTTCCAATTCGCCGTTGTTATTTAGAAATTGCCATTTTGGAATGACACCTTCTGATTTGGAATGGGTACTGACAATAATCATATCGTTTTCTATATCAACGACAGTACCCATTAACATGGCACCAGGACGCATTTCGGTCTTGGTTAGACTTTCTTCGAATAATTCAGCAAAGCTTTCGCTCATTTTATTGTTTCCCAAGCCTGTCCACGATTAAACAAGCCTTTTTTATCTTAAAGTTAAAAAAAACCGCATGACACCACGCAGCGACATAAAAACCCTTAACGGATCAAATTCAGCACTTTTGAAACGACCTCATCAACCGTCATTTCAGAAGAATCGATAAAAAGCGCATCAACAGCCATGTTTAATGGTGCGTTGGTACGCTCCATATCGCGGCGGTCACGCTCTTCTATCTCGATAGTTAAGCGGCTAAGGTTAGCATCAATTCCTTTTTCTATCAACTGTTTATACCGCCTTTCGGCTCTTTTTTCAGCGCTGGCCGTTAAAAACACTTTGTTCCCGGCATCGGCGAAAACCACCGTCCCCATATCTCGGCCATCAGCAACTAGGCCTGGTGATCTTTTAAAATCCTGCTGTTTTTTTAGCAAAACTTGCCTGACTTCCGGGTAAGCGGCAACAATTGACGCCGCATTGCCGGTGCTTTCAAGCGCCAGTTGCCCGGTAACATCTTCACCATCGAGCCGAACCTTCAAATCGTCGCCACAGTCAAACTCCAAAACCATCGCTCGCGCGGTTTTGACAATCCCAGCCTTATCCGTTAAATCAATGGATTGTTTTGCCAAAGCGACCGCCAGCGAACGGTAAATCGAACCGCTATCCAGATAATGCCAGCCCAGTTTTTTCGCCACGAGGCGGCTGACTGTCCCTTTTCCGGCACCGCTAGGGCCGTCTATGGTTAATACGGGGATATCCACTATTCTTGGCTCTCAAGTTGTAAGCCCAACTGCTTCGCCAGAATACGGAACTCAGGGAATGACGTGTTCACATTGGCGCAATTATGAATAGTGATCGGCGTCCCGGCGCGTAAACCGGCGATAGAAAATGACATTGCGATCCGGTGGTCGCCGTGCGACTCGACAACACCTCCGCCTAGCTGGCCGCCTTGGATAACCATACCATCCTTGGTAGGCTGGGCGTCTATCCCTAAAGTTTTAAGGCCGTCCGCCATAACCTGGATGCGGTCGCATTCCTTAACCCGCAGCTCTTCAGCACCTGTCAGCACGGTCTGCCCTTCGGCGCAGGCGGCGGCGACAAACAGCACGGGAAATTCATCTATCGCCAGCGGCACCAGCTCTTCAGGAATAACAATGCCTTTCAGCGGGCGGTAGGTGACGCGCAAATCAGCCACTGGCTCGCCGCCCACTTCACGCTCATTCAACACTTCAATATTCGCGCCCATCAGGCGCAAAATGTCAATGACGCCGGTACGGGTCGGGTTGATGCCGACATGCCGTAAAGTGACGTCCGAACCTTGCGCAATAGACGCGCCGACCAGAAAAAATGCAGCGGAAGAAATGTCGCTAGGGACGTCGATATTGGTTGCCGTCAATCGGCCCGCGCTATTAATGACCGCCTTGCTGCCTTCGCGTTTCACCGGATAGCCAAAACCGTTCAACATGCGCTCAGTATGGTCGCGGGTCGGCGCAGGTTCAGTCACCGAAGTTTCACCTTCGGCATACATGCCCGCCAGTAACAAACAAGATTTAACCTGGGCGCTGGCCATTGGCATGGTGTAATCAATGCCTTTCAGCTTATTGCTGCCTTTGATGTGCAGCGGCGCAGTGCCTTGCGCCTGTGTCTCAATAACCGCACCCATTAACGCCAACGGCTCTGTGACGCGGCGCATGGGCCGTGATGATAACGATTCGTCACCCGTCAACGTGCAATCAAAATCCTGACCCGCCAGCAAACCGCTCAGCAAACGCATCGAGGTGCCGGAATTGCCTAAATACAATGGCTTTTCCGGTGCTTTCAAACCATGCTTGCCGACACCATAAACAGTGACTTCGCCATTGACAGGGCCGTCAATCCGAACCCCCATCGCACGGAATGCTTCCAGCGTGGAAATGGCATCTTCGGCATTCAGAAAGCCTTTGACATGGGTCACGCCGTCCGCCAGCGAGCCTAGCATAATCGAGCGGTGCGACATGGATTTGTCGCCGGGCACACGCACTTCGCCTTGTAATTGTCCGCCGGGTTGGATATGGAATGTGATTGATTTTGACATGGTGGTTTGATAGTGATTAAGAAAACGCTGCCTGGCATTGTTGGCAGACGTGAAGGTTGCAAAAAGCTGCTGGTCATCATCGCCTTCCAGCAACCGCTTTATTTTATCCAGCTCCCCCTTTAACTGCTCAATTAACGGGATGATTTCATTTTTGTTGGCAAGGCAAATATCCCGCCACATGACCGGATCGCTGGATGCAATCCGCGTAAAATCGTTAAAGCCACCGGCGGCATACTGGAAAATTTCACTTTGTTCATCTTTATGCCCTAGCATGTCCACCAGCGCAAACGCCAGAATATGCGGCAAATGGCTGGTTGCCGCCAGCACACCGTCATGATGCCGGACATCCATGGTTGTGACGACCGCGCCTAAACCCTGCCAAAACAAGCTGATTTTTTGCAGGGCTATCGGACAAGTTGTGGCTAACGGGGTAATGATAAGGCGTTTACGGTCAAACAGGTTATCGACTGCGGCAGTGACACCGCTTTGCTCACGGCCAGCAATAGGATGGGCCAGAACCAGATTGGCCGGCACGTTGCCAAACACCGCTTCGGCAGCGGCAATCACATTGGCTTTAGTGCTGCCCACATCGGTGTAAACGGCGCCCTCTGACCACAACGGCTTGAGCATTCTGAAAATAGCCTCGCTACTGGCAACGGGCGTAGCAATGACCACACAATCGGCATCTGCGACGGCTTCCGCCAGTTCCAGCGTAAAACTGTCGATCACCCCCAAGCACTTGGCCGTTTGAAGGTTGGCCATATCCTGTGGCCGCCCATAACCGACAAACGTTTTTGCCAAACCCTTGCGCCTTGCCGCTTTGGCGATAGAGCCACCGATTAGCCCGACGCCAATAATGCATAGCTTGTCAAACATCCAGCACAGCCTTTAGCGCGTCAATGAAAGCCGCATTTTCCTGTTCAGTGCCAATGCTCACGCGCAAATGATCAGGCATTTCATAAACACCGATAGGCCTGACAATAACGCCGCGCCGCAACAAAGCCTCATACGCGGGCATTGCCGGGCGTTTTAGGTTAAAGGCCACAAAATTGCCCGCAGAAGGTATCCATTCCAAACCCAGCTCCGCAAAAGCAGCGGTCAACTGGGACATGCCCTGATTATTGGCGGCAATCGCCGCCGTCAAGTACTCAGCGTCATGCAAAGCCGTTTCAGCAGCGATCAATGCCAATGAATTGTTATTGAAGGGTTGGCGCACCCGGTTCAATAAATCGGCAATTTCAGGGCTGGATAAGCCATAGCCAATCCGCAGCCCAGCCAAACCATAAGCCTTAGAAAAAGTGCGCGTGACAATTAGATTAGGGAATTCCGCCAGCCAACTGATGGTATCGGCCTTGTGTTCGGCGGCGATAAACTCGAAATAGGCTTCATCAAGCACACAAACGACTGTTGCCGGCAAAGCCCGCAAAAACGCTTGTAAGTCGGCAGGCGCCAATAAGGTGCCCGTCGGGTTGTTAGGGTTGGCAATAAATACAATGCGGGTTTTATCGTCCACTGCGGCCAGCATTGCCGATAAGTCGTGCCCGTAATCGCGGGCAGGCACGACATGCGCACTGGCTCCTGCGGCCTGTGTGACAATCGGATATACGGCAAACGCATGTTGCGAAAACACCGTATTTAAGCTTGGGCTTAAAAAAGTCCGTGCGACCAGCTCCAAAATTTCATTGGAGCCATTGCCTAGCGTAATCTGGTTTTCGTTAACCGCATATTTTTGAGCTATCGCCGCCTTCAGTTTAAATCCGCTGCCATCGGGATAACGGGTTAAATCCGGCAACGCCCCGCCAATGGCGGCCAGCACTTTCGGGCTAACGCCTAACGGGCTTTCGTTAGAGGCAAGCTTAACGATGTGGCTTAAGCCCAGCTCGCGTTCCAGCTCTTCAATCGGTTTGCCCGGCACATAAGGCACCAGTTGTTTTACACCCGGCTGGGCAAGGTCAAATAAAGCATTGCAACAGGACATAGTTTTAACTTGGGTTAGACTTTAATTTAAGGGGGGGGTTATAGGCTAAATCACGGCTTTAGGATAAGAGCCCAGAATATTCAGCATCGTGACATTGTCTTGCAGGGCATGCAACGCCTTAGCGACATCCTGATCGTCACGATGCCCGTCAATGTCGATAAAAAACACATAATCCCACAGCCCTTGCCTAGAAGGGCGTGACTCTATATGGGTCATGCTGATGCCATAGCGGGCAAACGGCTCCAAAATCTTATGCAACGCGCCAGATTGGTTGCCCGTGGACAGCACCAGCGAGGTTTTATCTTGTCCGGTGGCAGACGGGCGCTGCTCGCCAATAATCAAAAAGCGCGTGGTGTTATTTGGCTCATCTTCGATATTTTTTTCCAAAATTGGCAATTGGTAAAGGTCAGCCGCGACTTTGCCGGCAATAGCGGCCTTACCGGGTTGCTCTGCGGCTAGCCTAGCTGCTTCAGCATTGCTGCTCACTGCCGTACATCTTACATGAGGCAAGTTTTTATCTAGCCATCTGCGACATTGCGCCAAGGATTGCTGATGCGACAGGACTTCGGTAATGTCAGCAAGGCTGTCCACCCGCGCCATCAAGTTTTGATGCACCCTAATTTCGACTTCCCCGCAAATCTGCAACGGCGACGATAAAAACCGGTCCAGCGTATGCGTGATGACGCCTTCAGTCGAATTCTCAACCGGCACCACGCCAAACTGGCAATGCTGGTGTTCAACGCTACTGAAAATTTCATGGATGCTATTGACTGGAATAGTATGGACAGCATGGCCAAAATGCTTGAATGCCGCCTGCTGGGTGAACGTGCCCTCCGGCCCCAAAAAGGCCACATCCAGCGGCTTTTCCAACGCCAGGCAAGCGGACATCACTTCCCTAAAAAAGCGCATGGCAGTTTCGTCGGCTAACGGCCCGGTATTCAGCGCCTTAATACGCCGCAACACCAGTGCCTCGCGGTCTGGCCGGTAAAACGTGCCTTGCTCGCCTTCGGCCTGCTTGGTTTTAGCAACATCCTGGGCGCAACGGGCACGCTCATTGAGCAGGCTTAATAGCTGTTGGTCGATGCTGTCGATGGTCTCGCGCAGCTCTGCTAAAGGCTTGATAGCAGTCATCTGATGCTCAATGAGTTTTTTCAAACTCGTTCATAAACGCAATCAGGGCATCCACACCCGCTTCGGGCATGGCATTGTAAATACTTGCACGCATACCACCCACTGACCGGTGACCTTTAAGCTCATACAAGCCGTTCGCTTCGGCGGCGGCGAGAAAAGCTTTATCCAAGTTTTCATCAGCAAGGATAAACGGCACGTTCATACGCGACCGGTAAGGGATTTCGACCGGATTGTGATAGAGACTGGAGTGGTCAATTGCCTGATACAGTTTGGCGGCTTTAGCGATATTACGCTGCTCAATTGCGGCGACGCCGCCTTGGTCTTGCAACCATTTCAACACTAGGCCGACCAAATACCAGTTATAGGTTGCCGGCGTATTCAGCATAGACTGGTTTTTTGCCTGCTCGGCATAGTTAAATACTGATGGCGTAGCCTTGGTGGCGTGACCGAGCAAATCATCCCTAACAATCACCACAGTGACCCCCGAAGGCCCCATGTTTTTCTGGGTGCCGGCATAAATCACGCTGTACTGGCTGACATCAATTGGGCGGGACAAGATGTTGGAGGACATATCGGACACCAGCGGCAAGCCACTGGCATCAGGAATATCCTGGAATTCCACGCCATGGATAGTTTCGTTCGACGTGTAATGCAGATAAGCCGCTTGCGGATCGATTGCCCAGCCAGCAACATCAGGGATCGCGGTGAATTTTGTGCTTTCCGCGCTGGCGCTGACAATGACTTCGCAGTAAGCCTGCGCGTCTTTAATGGCTTTTTCCGACCATGCGCCGGTATTGATGTAACAGGCTTTGGTTTTGCCGTTAAGGATGTTCTGCGGGACCAGCGAGAACTGCGCCGATGCGCCCCCTTGCAAAAACAGCACCTTGTAATTGTCTGGAATCGCCAACAATCCGCGCAAATCACTTTCAAGCTCCTCAGCAATGCTAGAAAAGTGCTTGCCACGATGGCTCATTTCCATCACCGACATGCCGCTATCCCGCCATTCCAACATTTCCTGCTGCGCCTTAAGCAAAACGGATTCGGGAAAGGCCGATGGGCCTGCACTAAAATTATAAACTCTGGACATTATTGTTCTCCTGATTCCTGTTCATCACCGGCCACAGCCGCATCATCTACCAAAACATCATCCCCGTTATCGGTGGCGGTGTCGTCATCAATCCCAATCAAGCCGTCGATACGGTCAACACCGATAACTTTTTCGTCGTGATCCAGACGGATAACCGTCACGCCCTGAGTGTTTCTGCCGACCACGGATATTTCAGCAACCCGGGTCCTGACCAATGTGCCACCGTCGGTGATAATCATTAATTCGTCATTATCATTGACCAATAACGCACCCACCACCTTACCGTTGCGTTCCGAAGTTTGCATGGCGATAACGCCGGAACCGCCGCGCCCCTGGGAATTGAACTTTTCGACCAACGTGCGCTTGCCATAGCCGTTTTCGGTGATATTCAGCACCGTGCCTTCGGAGGCGATAATCAGCGAAATGACTTTTTGCCCGTCTTGCAAACGCATGCCACGCACACCGGTAGCTGTCCGCCCCATTGAGCGGACATCCGCTTCATTAAAGCAAATCGTCTTGCCGTCACTGCTAAACAACATCACATTTTGCTGGCCATCGGTAATGGCGACACCTACTAGCCCATCATCTTCGCGTATATCTATCGCCATTTTTCCGGTGCTGCGGGGACGTTCAAACTCGTTTAGCGGCGTCTTTTTTACCGTTCCTGCCGAGGTTGCCATAAAGATAAACTTGTTGTCGCTAAACTCTTGGACAGGCAATAAGGCGTTGATTTTCTCACCCTCTTCCAGCGGCAATAAGTTGACAAACGGCTTGCCACGTGCGGCGCGGCTGGTAACAGGCAATTGGTAGACTTTCAGCCAGTACACTTTGCCTAAGGACGAGAAGCATAAAATCGTATCGTGGGTGTTGGCGACAATTAATTTGTCGATAAAATCGGTTTCCTTCATCGCGGTTGCCGACTTGCCGCGCCCGCCGCGCCGCTGCGCTTTATAATCGCTTAACGGCTGTGATTTGACATACCCTTCATGGGACATGGTGACAACCATATCTTCTTCGGTGATCAAATCGCCATCGGACAAATCAGACTGGTTTTGCATGATTTCGGTACGGCGCGGATCCGCATATTGTTCCTTGATTGCCACCAGCTCTTCACGGATAACTTCCATTAACCTGACATCACTGCCCAAGATGGTCAGGTATTCATCAATTTGCTTCAACAACTCCTTGTATTCCTCAACGATTTTGTCCTGCTCAAGCCCTGTCAAACGATGCAGGCGCAAATCGAGGATCGCCTGCGCTTGGGTTTCAGACAGCCGGTATACGCCACCATGAATACCAAACTCGACCGGCAAATCCTCTGGCCGCGACCGGTCGGCGTCCGCACGTTCCAACAAAGAGGCGACCAAGCCAGAGTCCCAAGCTTTTGCCAATAAGCCTTCTTTCGCTTCTTCGCGGTTACTGGACGTTTTGATCAGCTCAATCATGTCGTCAATATTCGCCAGCGCAACCGCCAACCCTTCCAAGACATGCGCCCGTTCGCGTGCCCTGCGTAATAGATAGAGCGTCCGGCGCGTCACTATTTCGCGGCGATGATCGACAAACGCGCTGATAATTTCTTTCAGATTCATGCAGTGCGGGCGACCATCAAGCAGCGCCACCATGTTGATGCCAAACACCGTCTCAAACTGGGTCTGCTTATACAGGTTGTTTAAGACAACCTCGGGCACTTCGCCGCGCTTAAGCTCAATCACCATCCGCATGCCGTCTTTATCCGACTCATCACGCAAACCGGAAATGCCTTCTAGCTTGCCTTCCTTGACCAGCTCGGCAATTTTTTCCAAAAGCCTGGCTTTGTTGACTTGGTAAGGCAGTTCGGTGGTGATGATTGCTTGTCGGCTACTATCGCCGATGTCTTCAAAATGACAGCGGGCGCGCAAATAAATCTTGCCGCGTCCGGTGGTGTAAGCATTATAAATGCCGGACGCACCGTTAATAATGGCGGCAGTTGGGAAATCGGGGCCGGGGATATGGGCCATCAATTCATGCACCGTGGCATCCGGCTGGTCGATTAACGCCAGACAGGCACTGATGACTTCGGACATGTTATGCGGCGGGATATTGGTCGCCATGCCGACGGCGATACCCGATGAACCATTAATCAGCAACGTGGGCACCCGGGTCGGCAACACTCTAGGCTCAGACTCGGACTCATCGTAGTTGGGAATAAAATCGACGGTTTCTTTATCGAGGTCGGCCAAAAGTTCGTGGGCAATTTTCGCCATGCGCACTTCCGTGTAACGCATCGCCGCCGGTGAATCGCCGTCCACCGATCCGAAGTTGCCCTGCCCGTCTATCAGCATATAGCGCATGGAGAAAGGTTGCGCCATCCGCACCATGGTGTCGTAAACCGCAGTGTCACCATGCGGGTGGTATTTACCGATGACATCACCGACGATACGCGCCGATTTTTTATAAGGTTTGTTCCAGTCGTTGCCCAGCTCGCTCATCGCATAGAGCACACGACGATGCACCGGCTTAAGGCCATCTCTGACATCTGGAAGGGCTCGACCGACAATAACGCTCATGGCGTAATCGAGATAGGACTGTTTCATCTCATCTTCGAGATTAACAGCAATAATTTCTTTAGCGAAGTTTGACATTGATCCCTATATAAACATAAGTGCCGGAGAAGAGCTGACTCAGGCACGGCATTTCTTGGCTAAATGCAAACGCACAAGCTTCTGGTTGTTCCCGTAAGCACGACCGAACGGCTTAAGGAAGGTCTCATGTAAACTGATCCAATCATAGCCGGACAAGCGCACCACGACGAACGAGATCAACCACTTAGCGTTTGCCCTGAACTTGTCAAAGAACCTGATTAGCGCCCCCTTAAGTAGCCGACTATTATAACAAATAGTCACTATAGAGTCGAAGTTGTTGAGACGGCCTCCTGTACCTGCCCACCAACAGAACGCGCCATAGGAAACCAAATAACCCTAACCTGGCAGTTTGCTTGTCGATATGATTTTGTCACGCCTATAATGCCGCATTCCAACAGCTACCCCCTTACCTATGGCTTTATTACTATTCCCCCTACGCGGCGTGCCTGAAGATGAGGCGGATGAAGTGCGCGAATTGCTCGCAGAGCAGCAAATTGATTTTTATGAAACATCTGCGGGCAATTGGGGCGTGTCGATGCCCGGCCTGTGGCTTAGGGATGACGCGGAACTGGAAAAAGCCCGCCAATTGATTGGCCACTACCAACAGCAACGCTACCTGACAGCACGGCAAGATTATTTGCAACGCAAACAATTGGGCCAACAAAAAACCCTCCGGCAAGAGCTTATAAAGCGGCCATTGGTTTATGTCGCCTACTTACTGGCAATGGGGCTGGTTATCTATGCGTCAGTTAGATTGTTGTTTGAATTGGGGCTATAAGCTGACCCGCAGGGCAAACCTACGGGTACGCCGCAGGAATCACCCAAAGATTTCCGTCAAAAAATTTTGCATTGCCACCCAGCCCCGCCGATCCGCATCAGGCTGATAAACAGTGCCAAAATCAGGGTTATTGGCCACTGGATTAGTGAATGCATGCATCGTATGGCCAAAAGTGAGCAACTGCCAGTCTGCACCGGCGACGGTCATTTCCCGTTCAAAGGCAAGCACCTGTTCAGGCGGCACCATGGGGTCGTCGTGACCATGCAATGCCAACACCTTCGCTTTAATTTTTTTGTCGCGGATGTTATCCGGCTCCCCCAGCAACCCGTGAAAACTCACCACACCTTTAATATCCTCCCCCGTCCTGGCCAAATCCAACACACACAGGCCGCCAAAACAAAAACCTATCGCCGCGATTTTACTGTCATCCACCCAAGGCATTAGCTTTACTGCGGCAACAGCGGCCTTGATCCGCTTTTGCAACAGCGCCCGGTCAGCCATAAACGGCTGCATAAGGCGGGCGTTTTCTTCGGGCGACGCACCAAGGACACCCTTTCCGTACATATCCAGCGCAAAGCCGACATAACCCAGCCCCGCAAGTTTTTTAGCTTTCTCGGCAACAAATTCATCTCTGCCACCCCAGGCATGATTGATCAAAACCGCTGGGCAACGACCTGAAAATGCGTCGTCAAAAGCAAAAAACGCTTCCAACAAAACATCACCATCGAGATAAGTGACTGTGTTTGCTACGATTGCCATACTCCCCCCTTATTGTCCGTCTGTTTTTGCTGTTACAAGCCCAGTTTCACGCAAGGTTTTTAAAAACCCCTCGGACGCCTGCTCCACCAAATCCAATACCCGCTCGAAACCATAGCTACCACCATAGTAAGGGTCAGGCACCTCGCGCACATTCAAATGCGGGGCATAATCAAGGAAATAACGCACCTTCCCTTTATGCTCTTCAGGACACGCGTCAATCAGGATAGAATAATTATCGTCATCCATCGCCAACACAAAATCGAAGTTTTCAAAATCACCATGCTTGACTTTTCTTGATTTTATACTCGCCAACGTGACGCCTCGCTCAAGGGCGGCCTTTTGGGCGCGCAAATCGGGTGCCTCACCCACATGAGAGGCATGCGTGCCGGCCGAATCGATAGCAAAAAAATGTGCCAAACCCTGCCGCTTAACAAGCTCCGCAAAGACGCCTTCAGCCGTTGGCGACCGGCAAATATTACCCATACAAACAAACAACACTTTAATTTTTTGCATAAATTACCCTCGCTTTAAAAATTCCACGCTAACTGATCACTACCGCAATGCACAGCATGGGCAAAAAACTCGCGGCACACAAAATCGCCTACCCGACACCAACGCCCCAGAAAGGTGATTTTTCAAAATCAACACCAAAAACAGGCCTAAAACCGAACCACACAATCCCACAGCAATCGCGTTGCAGCCCTAATCGCCATGAGCTATTGTAAGCTTTCATTTCTAACCAGCTAAAGGAAGCAAAAATGACATTAAAAATTGCCGCGCTACTTGCCGCCAGCGCCTGTATTACGCAGGGTTGCGTGTTGACTAAAGTGGCCACCGTTCCGATGCGCTTAGGCGGCGCCGTTATTTCTATCGTGCCGGGCGTTGGCAACACCACACATGATGCAATTGATAAAGTGGCCGAAACAGTGGACGAAATTCCTATTTAAAATTTACAACTTGTTTAAGATTTACAACTTGCCGCCCAGATAATGTTGGCTGGGCGGGCACACACCATATTCCATACGCAAACCCCAGAAAGCATCGGCAAAAAGCGCTGCCCGCCAGCCACACAAAATAATGCAGCTTTAACGCATTATTCACTCTGATCCAGATTAAATGCTGCATGCAAAGCCCTTACCGCAAGCTCCAGATATTTTTCGTCAACCACGACAGAAATTTTAATCTCTGACGTTGAAATCATGCGGATATTAATGCCTTCAGCTGCCAGAGTTTTAAACATCGTGCTGGCTATACCGGCATGGGAGCGCATACCGACACCGACGATAGAGACTTTAACGATATTATCATCGCCGGTAACCGTCTTGGCGCCCAAATCAGCGCAGGTTTGCTCCAATAAACTTTTAGCGCGTTGGTAATCATTACGATGCACGGTAAAAGTAAAATCCGTGGTCTTATCGTCGGCGATATTCTGGATAATCATATCCACTTCAATATTGGCATCGGCGATGGGTTCTAAAATTTTAAACGCCACGCCCGGCAAATCCGGCACGCCGGTAATCGTCAGTTTTGCTTCGTCCCGATTAAAGGCGATTCCAGAAATTAAAGCACTTTCCATAGGTGATTCCTCGTAAGTAATGAGCGTGCCATTACCGGCTGTAAATGATGATAAAACGCGCAGCGCAACCTTATATTTGCCTGCAAATTCAACTGAACGGATTTGTAAAACTTTTGAGCCCAGGCTGGCCATTTCCAGCATCTCTTCAAAGGTGATACGGTCTAGGCGGCGGGCTTTCGGCTCGACGCGCGGGTCGGTGGTGTAAACGCCATCGACATCGGTAAAAATAAGGCATTCATCGGCTTTTAACGCCGCCGCCAGCGCCACCGCTGTAGTATCCGAGCCCCCGCGTCCCAGCGTAGTGATATTGCCATGTTCATCAACACCCTGAAAACCGGCCACCACCACAACTTTGCCCTGATTGAGATTGGCATGGATGCGTTCGTCATCTATCTTACGTATCCGTGCCTTGGTGTAGCTGCTGTCGGTCAGGATTTTCACCTGACTGCCGGTGTAAGAACAAGCATCGCAGCCTAGCTCATGTAACGCCATGCTTAACAATGCCACCGTCACCTGTTCGCCGGTCGAAATCAACACATCCATTTCCCGATCCGTGGGCTGCACCTGCATTTCTTTTGCCAAGCCAATCAGGCGGTTAGTTTCGCCGCTCATAGCCGACACCACTACAACAATCTGATCGCCCAAATCATGGGCTTTTTTTACTTTTTCAGCGACCGCCTTGATACGCTCAACCGTACCTACCGACGTGCCGCCGAATTTATAGACATAAAGTGCCATTTTCTAACCTGTGTTTGTTATTTCTTGCGAAGAAACCGAAGATTCTCTCTGAACCCGTTATGGTAAAAGGTTTTTGCGTTTTGTTAAACTTTTATGAAAAACAAGGCATTTTAAGCCATAAAAAAAGGGCTGCATTCTGATGAATGCAGCCCTTTTGGCATCAATGCTATCAAATAATAGATTAACGCTTTGAGTATTGCGGACGCTTTCTTGCCTTGTGCAAACCGACTTTCTTCCGTTCGACGATACGGGAGTCACGTGTCACAAAGCCTGCTTTTCTTAGCGCAGGACGCAATGCTTCATCGTATTCCATTAATGCGCGGGTCAAGCCATGACGAATAGCACCAGCTTGGCCAGACGGGCCACCGCCTTTGACAATCACATTGATATCGAATGTGGATTCCATTTCAACGCATTCAAGCGGTTGACGGGAAACCATCTGATCAGTTTTCCGACCAAAATACTCTTCAATGGTTTTTGTGTTAATCGTAATTTTTCCAGTGCCTTTAGTTGCATAAACACGGGCTACCGCGCTTTTACGACGACCGGTTCCATAATACTGAGCTGCTGCCATGGTCTACTCGCTTATAATTCTAAAACTTTTGGCTGTTGAGCCTGATGATCGTGTTCAGGGCCGGCATACACTTTCAATTTCTTGAACATTGCCCGTCCTAGTGGATTTTTGGGTAACATGCCTTTAACAGCGGTATTAAGAATACGGTCAGGGAACGTTTTTCTTAACTTTCCTAAGCTAACGGTTTTTAAGTTACCAGTATACCCAGTGTGATGGTGATAAAGCTTATCTTTTTCTTTGTTACCAGTCACGCCGATTTTTTCCACGTTCACCACGATAATGTAATCGCCGGTATCAACGTGTGGGGTATATTCTGGTTTATGTTTACCGCGAAGACGACGTGCAATTTCAGAAGCAAGGCGGCCTAGCGTCTTGCCTTCTGCATCAACTACGTACCAATCACGCTTAACTTCTGCTGGTTTTGCACTAAATGTTTTCATCGTTACTTAGTCTTTCTGTAAAGGCTCAATAAAAGAGCGAGAATTCTACTAAAATTTATTATTTTTTTCAACCTTTATTTATTCCCTTCAACTCATAATTTAATATTTAATGCATGTAATTTACGGTAAAGGTGGGTCCGCTCGATGCCCACCGTTGCCGATAGTTTCGCCACGCTGCCACCTGAGCGTTCAAGATGATATTCCAAGTAGGCTTTTTCAAAATGATCGCGGGCATCTTTTAACGGCAAGTTAAAAAAATCAGGTACGGCCGGTACATTAGGCGAGTCATTGCTGACCGTTCCCAGAGCCGATTTCACTTCATCCAATTCAATATCTTCACCGACCCCTAAAATCATTAACCGTTGCACCAGGTTTTTTAATTCCCTCACATTGCCGCGCCAGCTGTAGTTACGCAAGAAATTCTGGGCAGACATAGAAAACCGGCGAAACGGAAGCTTATCTTGATTGACAAAATAATCGACATAAAAACCCAACAAGGCGGGCACGTCTTCACTGTGGTTTCTAAGCGGCTCAATAGTGATCGCCACTTCATTTAGGACATAATACAAATCCTGCCTAAAACGCCCCGCCTTAACCTCGTCCTCAAGCGGGACGCGGGTTGAGGCAACAATACGGACATCAACACGCACCGCCTCGCTACCCCCGACCCGCAAGAAGGAACGCGACTGTAAAGCGCTGAGCAAACGCAGCTGAGTTTCCTTGTCCATGCCCCCGATTTCACCTAAAAACAATGTCCCCCTATTCGCCCGCTCCAACAATCCCTGATAGACTTTTCCGCCATACTCCTTACCAAAAAACTCTACGGCAGAATTTTCTGGCGATATGCTGCCAACCGCAACATCAATGAATGGCCGGCCACGACGCGCACTATGACTGTGCAGGTACCGGGCATAAAGCTCTTTGCCAACCCCGGCCTCACCGACCAAAAGAAGCCGTGCATCATGCTGGGCCAAACGCTTTAATTGGTCTTTAGTCCTGGCAACCGCCGCACTTTTGCCAACCGGTTCAATATCTGCGGCCAACTGCTGCCTAAGCCCAGTGTTTTCCTTTTGTAAATTACCGGCCTCCAAAGCCCTTGCGACGATCAACAATAATTTTGCCATCGACAACGGTTTTTCGAGAAAATCATAAGCGCCTAGACGGGTCGCTTCAACGGCCGCCTCTACAGAACCGTGGCCTGACATCATAATCACAGGGCAAAGTGGGGCGTCTTCGGCGACCCATTCTTTTAAAAGCGTGATGCCATCGGTATCAGGCATCCAAATATCCAGCAGAACCAGGTCGGGGTCAGTTGCTTTTTTTAACTCCCTGGCACTGCCGGCGCTATCCGCCATAGTGACCTGATAACCTTCATCTTCAAGAATTTCGCTGACTAGGCGGCGAATATCGGGTTCATCATCAACAACCAATAGGCGGAAATTTTGTTCATTCATCATATTTTTTTACAGTATGTTAAGCGTAGTGGCAGGAAATTGAAGGATGAAGCCAGCCCCAACCGTGCGGCTCGTATCGACCCAAATGGCCCCGCCATGTTCTTCAAGGATTTTTTTGACAATCGCCAACCCTAAACCAGTGCCTTTGGCCTTCGTCGTGACGTAGGGTTCAAAAACCTTCTCCATTTGCCCTTCTTTAATGCCGGGGCCATCATCATAAAAGGCAAGTTCGATAAAGTCTGTGCCGTTTTTTTGCACCTTATGCAAATTGATTTCGACAACCCCTTTGCCTTCTATGGCTTCCAATGCGTTTTTAATCAGGTTATGCAACACTTGGCGGATGCTGACCGGATCGCCGTTTATCATCAGCAAGCCACTTTCATAATGGGCGTTAAATTTAACGCCGGATTTTAATACATAAAGGGCCAAAACTTCCTGCACCAAGGCAGTCAAATCGATAGTTACCGTTTGTTTTTTTGAGGGTTTGGCATATTCTGAAAAATCATCGACCATTTCCTTCATCGCCTCAACCTGTTGCACGATAGTCGTCGTCGAGCGCCGCAAGATAGTCGCATCGGCCACATCGAGCTTATCAGCCAGTTTATGCTGTAGGCGCTCTGCCGACAATTGGATAGGTGTCAACGGGTTCTTAATTTCATGGGCCAGACGGCGGGCCACCTCGCCCCACGCAGCGTTTTTTTGCGCTTGGATTAAATCTGTCACATCATCAAACACCACAACCGCCCCCACCCGACGGCCTTCTTGGGAAAACAGCGGGGTACCCCTGCACAACAACTCCTGCCGCCCATTGTGGCCTAAAAAGGCAATGCGCCGCTCCCAAATATCATCGGCCTGCACCAGCAGGCGCTGGATAGATTTTAACGGTTCCGCCAACTCAGATGCCGCCTGGACAAGCTCCTGCAAGGTATGGCCGATGAACTGGTTGACGGCGATATGAAAGATGCGGTATGCGGCTTGGTTGGCTGTACGGATCCGATAACCTGAATCAAAGCTAATGACGCCAGCGGTTAAATTGGCCAAAATAGTTTCCAAATAGGCCCGTTGGTTTTCCACCTCAAAGCTCGCCATCCGGGTTTCATCCCGCGCACTGGCTATGCGCTGGGTCATCTCGTTGAACGATTCGACCAAAAAGCCTAAATCATCTTGGGCGATGACGGGCAATTGCTGGTCATAATGTCCGGAGGCGACTGCTTGGGTGCCTTTAACCAATGCTTTTACGGGGGCTATGATAGAGCGGATGCTGATGAACGCCACCCATATCGCAGCCAACAAACTCATCAACAACACCAATGTCAAGGCCAGCGAAAAACTTAGCTTCAACGAGTGGCGCAAAAAACCCATCTCCTGATAGCGCAAAAAGGCAAATTCCACCGAATCCGCCAAGTCCGCAATGCGTACCGGAACTGGATAAAGCGCCTGTAGGTATTCAGGCTCGCTTGCCTTAAGGGTGACGATAACCCGTATCATCAAATCATTTTCACGGACCGGATCTAACGCGACGTAGTTGCTGTTCTGGCGCAGTTGCAACCAGATATTTTCGTCGGGCAAACTAGGTAAAATATCACCGGGGTTAATGCTGCTGGAGGCAATAATTTTGCCCGGGCGTGAGAATAGCGTCATTTCCGAAGCATCAGAAAGCCGACGCAGATTTTCCATTTCCAGCGTGATCAAATTAGCTGACACTACATTTTCCAGCGTTACCGCCAATTGTTGGGTTTGTTTCAAATGCCAGCGCATCCGCTGATCCAGTGACGCTTGACTTAATTCCAGCGCATCTTCCATGGCGCGGTCTATCTCAACATTAAACCAACTATCAATGCCCTGATGCAAAAACTGCATGGAAAAATAGAAGACAATAGCCGCCGGAGCCAGCGCCAGCACAACAAACAGCGACACCATCCGCGTCGTTAGCAAAGACCCGGCCTCACGCTTTTTCAACTGCTTGGCCAGCGTGTAAATATTGGCCCCGACTAGCCATAACAGCACCACCGAGCCTGAGGCGTTAACCACCAGCAGCCAGAAATACATCTCCCCTAACTCTGACGATTCTTGCGTGGCCGAACTCATTAACTGTAGCGACAGCAAAATTAGGCCAAACAAGGTCAGTACGGAAAGGTTGATCGGTAGCTTTATTTTTTCCAAGGCCATACAGTCCAATCACTTGACAGATACCATTGCCGATTAAGATAAGCAATCGTGCGCAATGGTAAAGGGAGGGCGCTACGGTCAAACTCCACTTTTAACTCGATCAGCAGTTGTTTTTCTTGGGCAAGCCCTGCATGGTCAGCCAAGTGGGCAACGCGTAAGTTTGACATTAAATCCAAGGCGGCGGGCAAGGTGGAAAAGTTATATATCCCCCCATTAACTTCGTCCCTGACACGGTACATATTCAGCAGTGCATGATATTGCAGGCGATAGCGCAGGGTTGTTTCCGCCAAGGTTTTTTGCCACAACATATGGCGGGGCCGGTGAATTTTAATGTGTATGTTCCAAAACAGCGGCACTCCGCTTTGCAGCGCTTCTTTAACTTGTTCACTGAGCTTATAGCTTATCTCGGCTGACAACATATAACCGTCATCGCGGGCATCCATTTGCGCGTTCTTGATGACAGCGGCAAAATCATCCGCGTTGACGCCAATGGCCGATAGCGACAGCAAAACACTTAGCCACAAACATAGCTTATAATTTACGGCAGTACGCATGGTAAGCAAATCCGTCACCCAGTGTTGCAGAGTGTGGTAAGCGGGCAGTTGCAGCCGGACAGATAAAGCTGCTGAAAAAAACGGTTTTTAAGATGACGATGGATATTTTTAGGGTGGCTATGAACGCCTAATTTAATGAAGCTGTTTAAAAAATAGCGGGTGGCCGTGCCAATACTGCGGAAGGGTGAAAATCACAAAAATAATATCCCACCCTTCCATGCGCCCTATTTTAAACTATTTTTTAACGCACAAAACCTAACCTTACAATTCAAATTCCGCCGGATTAAGCCCTAATTCCCTAGCGATTCTTGTTGCCACCGCTTTCTCGGAAATGTCAAAATTCCCGTCCGAAGCGGCAATCGCGATAATCATACGGATCAACAAACGCGACGCTTCAATATTCGTCTTCATTTTACCTAACGCCTGATAAGCCTTAGCTTCGCCGATGTCCTTATCAAACTCAAGTTGGCCGACAAAATCCTGGAAGGCTTTGATGACGTCACTGGTGGTAAAAACCGACAGCGCTTCATGGCTCTCAATAAACTTGACCATTTTCTGTTTTTCTTCGGCACTGACACTGCCATCGGCCATGGCAACCAATGCTGAACCCGCCATTGCGGCATTAAGGAAATCTTTGTTTTTAAATTTTAACGCCTCAGTTTTCAATTCATTGGCTTTAGTTTTTAGCTGATTAAGAAAATTATCGAAACTCATCGTGTTCTCCGTTGTTGATTGGGTTTGTGGTGTGGTTATTTACTGCCTTTAACATAATTTAAGCCCCAGCCATACGCCTGGTCCAATTGTTGATGACCGGCAAAATAATCGACCAGTTTAGTGATGCGCAGCTGGTTATTGATATTTTCCAGCATCGCAATGGCGCACATAAACTGGTCATTACGGTGGCTATCAAGCCGGACTTCAATCGCGGGTTGGTTGTTGCTTTTGATTGTGATCACCGCATCGACATGCGACCAGTTAGGCACGCCTTCATAGATAAACGTAAAAACTAAAATGCGCCGGAATTCTTGCCACCGGTCGCCATTAATGCGTAAAGTTTCGCCGCCTACCGACTGCCCGCTACGGTCATCTTGATCAAGCTCAATGAACGGAAACTGGTGCAATGAGCCAAAATGTCCGCCTAAAGCCTGGACGCCACCAATAGTCCCGTCATTTAACTCCCAAAGACAGGCCAGATCGAGGTCGATGCCGGTTGAAGACCTTAAAAACCCCAATGATTTCACGGGGGTGGCATTCCAGTTCAGGTTCACTGAGATTTCCCCTAACCCGCCGGGCTGCTTTTCCAGCGAGATGGATTGCCCTTTTTTTTCTAGCGTGACTTTATTGAGGTTAGTTTTAGTGGCCGTCGGCGCGATTGGTGGCTGGTTATCCGTCCCGTCAGCTTCGCCTTCGCCAACATCCACGCCATAAAATTCTGCCAAGGGTTGCAAGCCACCAATAAAGCCTTGGCCGACGGCGCGAAATTTCCATTTATCCTGGTGGCGGTAAAGTTCGGCGACAATCAGCGCCGTTTCTTTGTTCGCTGCCGTATTTAATGAAAAACAAGCCAGCTCAAACCCCGTCAGAAAATCTTTAACCAGTACCGTGGCTGTCTTCAGCAGGCTGAAACTTTGCCCTTTCGATAACCCATCCGAAATGGTGAGGGTCAAGGCGATTTTTTGAACGCGTGGCGTACAGCGGTCAAGGTGAAAAGTGAACCGGCTTTGGGCAATATCCAATTCAACCCCCTGATCGGCCCGTATTGGCTGATTGAAGAAAATAAAATCCTCATCCCCGGCAACTTTGCCTGCCGCATCCAATAAAAATGCACTGACATCGACCGTCAAACCTGGCGGCGATACCCCATGGCTTACTGAAACATGCAGCGTTGTAGTCGAAAGCGGGCAATTTTGGCCAGCAACTAAATCAAGTCTATTATTCACTCTCCCCCCTTTTTTGTTTTGTCAAACAACTAAACGGACAGCCCCGCGCACTCCTTCAATGAAGCCGACATATTAACACCATAACACTGCTGGCGGCGGATAAGATCAAGCGCCCAACGCTGATGGGTCGCGACCTCACACATCGCATTGTGCATTTTAAAAACCGCAGGCGCCTCTTGTGCGGTCAAGCTCAACGCCATTTGATAATCCTCCTCGTCAATGGCATAAGCCGCCTCGATTAGCGGTATTTGCGTGGGATGGATAGCGGTTTTACCTGTCAGGCCGTAAGCCAAATCTTGCCGGATCTCTTTTTGTAGGGTCCCGGTGTCATTCAAGTATTCAAACACAGGGGCGGATAAAGCAAAGCCGGACGGCTTAAAAACTGTCACCAGTTGTGAAATGACATGGCCTAATGGCGTCTCATACAACGTCAGGCCTTTGGGTCTACGCACCCCTAATAGGTTGAGCAAATCATTGCCCCCTATCCGCAGCATTAAAACAGAAGGTAAAACAGCATCCTGCAACAAACCGTCCCGCAACGCGCACATCGCCGCAAAATCAAACACCTCGTGGGTTTCCAACGTGGGCATGACCTTAAATGGCGTCCCCTTTAATTGGTCAAAGTACGCATTGAACACTTTTTCAGTGAATTTTGGCAAGACAAAGCCATCAATCTTTTCAATGCCGGGCAAATCAAGCAAACGCGCCAAAATTTCAGGGTTTCTGGCACGGATAAAACGGAAACAGTCAGGCGCGTCTTCAAAACCTTGCAGGCATAAACCCAAATGCCGCAAGCTGCTGTCAATCTCATGGCAAGAGACAGCGTCTTCAGTGCAAAAAATCATCGAGCGCAATTCGGACAGTTTTTCACCATTCGCAATAGCCATCAGATCAAAGCGATGTGCAGGCATATACAGCGGCGCCCCTAGTTGCCACGGCGAAAAGTCTTTCGATAGGGCGGGCGATTGCATCGTTATCATGAGATTTCTTTAATGAGTGCCACGGCCCGGTACGGCAAATCGTCAGACACAATTATCGGGACTGACTTGGCTTCCGCCAACCAGCGTAAATGCATCGTTGCTTCCGATGCCAAATCCTGCAACAGCAACAACCGCGCTTCACGGCGCAACAGCACACGGGTCGCCTCGCCTATCCCCGGCTTGATGTGGTTCGCCTGGCTTACAGAATAACGCACCGTCAGTTGCCGCAACAACGCCTGGGAAATTTGTTGTAATTGTTGCCGGTTCAAATCGACCGTCCGGGTATTTTTTTGGCCTTGCCGGATAAGCCCGACACTGGCGAGTACCTCAGCAACAAAATAGTTGGATAAGTCGTGGGGTTTAAAGTGTTGGTAATAAACACAGCCATGGAAATCATCCGCAGCCATTATTTTTTTATCATAAACCGAGCGGCTAACCAAGCCCGAAACCGTCGCATTTAAGATGCACGAGGGGATCAAATAATCCTCCGACGAGGCCGCCACCGCCGCACAACCTGACAAATCGGTCAGCACATACAATTCAGCGGGAATAACCACCCCGTCACTTTGGGCAAAATCCTGCAAGCTGGCCGCCAGTTGTCCGGCAATAACGCCTTTTCCCGTCCAACCATCAACAAACACCAGCGTTTCGGTGGCGTGTTGTTGGACGATATGGCGCAGCGCGTTGGCGTCGATGCCGACATCCCTAAGTATGGAAATGGAGTAATGGGGCGCCTCGATGCCAAAATGGCGTTTGAGCACCTGCTTAAGCAACACTCCGACCGGCGTCCCGGCCCGCGCCAATGACACCAGCGTGATGCCGTGCGGACGCGTTGCCAGAATACCTTCGGCCAGCGTCCAGACATGCTCCGCCACGCGCCCTTTATTGGCGGCCATCGCCCGGTGGAACAGCGCCAGATAAGCGTCAGTCGGCAACGCCTCATGCGACAACATTTGTGAATAATGTTTATGACCCGATTGGATTAAAGCTTCTTTGTACCCTACAGGCGTGTCGGGCAGGCTAACCGGCCTAAGCAAAAACCTGACATCATCAGGCGCGTAGCTACCGCTAGGCGGCATGGTCATTACCGTCATGCCGTCACCAGTGTATTGAACAATTGGGTGTTTTTGGGGATCAGCGCATAGTCGCATAACGCCAGAAACGGCGCATCGGTGCGGCTATCGCCGGCGCCAAACGTCAAAATGTCGGCATGCTGTTGTTGATACCCCTCCAGCAAGTAACTGACCGCGCTTTCTTTAGTGATAATGCGCGGCAACACGGCAAGGTTGTTGCCGTTGATGTGCCAATACAAACTGCCGTCAAGAATATGCGGATGTGGCTTGACCAGCTTGTCGAGCAACTTTTTCAGCGTCGCTTCGGTACCGTCCTTGTGCTTGATGACGCCATACCAAGTGATGCCAAAATCGGTGACCAAGCGCGGTTTGTAGCCTTTGTGCAAATGGCAATAGGCTGCAATTGCTTCCCATAGCACGAACAGTTTTTCCTGATACGCGGGCAGTTCTTGCTGCATCCTGTCCATCCAAAGGTTGTCAACCTCGCCCTGCTTATCCAAAATGACCGCGCCGTGATTCAGCACCGCCTCCTCCTGAAACGGCAAATTGACCCGATAGAAGGCCTGGACATCCCGCGCCGTCACCGGGACGATCTTGAAACCTTTTGCCAGCCATTGCCATAGCCATTGTTGTTTGCGGGTGGCAAATGAATTAGGGGTGCCATCCGGCAAATAGGCGCGCACCTGTAACGTGGCGCTATCGGTGTCTGGTGTGCATTTGCGCAAAGTTTGGAACAAGGTGTCATCAAGGTCTAAAAAAATGTAGCTTTGCATGGTGTGTAGAATTAGGGTTAAGTTCAAAGCGTGCGCTGATAGCTTGCCAGGCATGTAACCGTTCTAGCAGCGATGCGCACAGCGGCGTTTCATGGCACAGGATAATTTCCCGATAATCCGCAGGGTCCAGGTTGTAAATAAAATTGGGGATGCCATCATTATAATTGTCTTCAAACTGGCAAACCCGCCCAATGTCGTTGCCCTGATGAATGGGCGAGCGTGTCGTGCTTTGCACTTTTACGTTAAACCCCTGGGCTTCCAGACCGCAACCCAGCAAATAAGCCGGCGTGTTACATTCACCGCTGCCTAACACCAAGATCGGACGCGGGTCGTTGCTAGCGCTTGCAGTCAGCTGCAAAAACGCATCGACAACGCCGTTTTCCAACTGTATCGGCGCATTAATGCCCAAGCGTCCGGGCCAAGCCAACAGCTGTTTTTTACACGCGCCATTACCGGACACATTAACCACAATATTATCAAGCGCCGTGTTCTGGCTGTCTTCAAAGTGCAACACCCCTTCCCTAAAGCACAGCCATTCCACAGCAACACCTGCTTGCGCTTCCAACAACGCACGGTCTTCAGGATGGGCAAAATTCACTAGACTGACAATAAACACTTTTTGCAAGCTAGGATTAACCGTTTGGTACGCATTAATCAGCCGCAAAAAAGTCCTGCCGGTACTGATTTCATCGTCCACCAACACTAACGTTTGGGCGTTTAAAAACTGCCGTAGGTAATCGGGATGCTCAGGATAATACAAAAAAAAGTCAGTGGCATGACTATGCGCCTCATCGAATGCCAGCCGCTCGACACCTTCCAGGTTATAACGGGTGGTCTGCATAAACAGCGCGTTTTGCACACCGGCATCACTTGCCGCAGCAAACACGCCATAACCCAGTCCGGTTGCGGTTTCCGCCATACCTATCCATAGCGAACCGCTGCCAGCACCGCTATTAAGCACCGCCCGTGCCAAAGCGCGGTAAGACCAGCGCATCATTCTGGGTGATACCGGATAATGCTTACCCAATATTTTGCTGACCAGTAAAAATTTACGTTTGCTGCTGACGCGGGCGGCGAAGCCTAATAACCGGTTAAGAGGGATGCGGCCCGGCATCAGCTGGAGGTTGAGCGTGCCGGAGTCCAATTTGACAGTGAAAGTTTGCATAATTTATTTTCTGTGACCGTCCAAAAATGACAAGTCTACCACTTACCGATATAGTAAGTTTTTGCTTTCCTCAAGGCGAGGGGTACTTTGGAGCTTAATTGAAATGAATGTTAAATCATCTGCAATAAAAATAATCCTGGCTATATTTATAGCCAGCGGCTTTTTGCCCGGCTGTGGCAAAACCGACAAACCAAAAATAGCCGTTCAGCAAAGCGTGAAAAAATTCGAGAAGGCAACGGTTTTATCGGGGTCTGTGACTGGCAAAGAGGCGCCGATGAAAACCGGCGCCATTAAAGTGACTGGCCTTAACGGCGAACTGTTAGCCACAACGGTGTTGCAAGACAGCAACCATTACCGTCTGGAAATTCCCGCCAACACTGGGCTGCCCATTATCATGCGTTATCACCCCAAACCGGACACCCCGGAAGCGGATCAACTGGTCGCGGTGGTGATTGAACCGAGCATCACCCAATACGACATTAGCCCCTTGACCACGGCCATTGCCGAAGCTGCCAAAGCCTTAGGCGGCTATACCCGTGCCAATATGGTGATGGCGGCAGAAAATCGGGTCAATGTGCCGGATGCCAATAAAACATCGGCGGGGTTTCGTGGAGACCCTACCAAACAATATGGCGGCTGGCATTAATGCGACGGGGGGGGGGCGGAAAGTTATTCATGGCTCTATCCTTAGCCGAGTAGTTTACGGATGAAATGGTGGGCAAAAACCGCCTGCCAGTCCTTGAAAGACTGGCAGGCGTGGATTCTACCCATTGTAAAGAACGTATTTGACTACTAAGTTGCTTTGCGCACGTCCCCTACTTCTTACCTTTGGGGATAAATTGCAGCAATTTTTTGATGCGGCGTTCGGTTATGAAGGCCAAAAAGAAAAGTTGCAGAAAATTTTCCGCCTCGATAATGTCCAACCCAATTTTTTGCGGCACAAGCTCCTGGCGGGTGCCGAACATCCTGTCCCATATCGCCAGCACAATGCCATAATTGCTGTCATGTTCACTACGTAATGAAGAATGGTGCACACGGTGTAACGAGGGCGTGATGATGTATTGCGAGAGGGGTTTTTCTTGGGCGAAGGAAATGTTGGCATGATGAAAAAACACGAAAAACAGCTCGACGATTTCAATGGCCAGCACCAAATAGGCTTCAACGCCGACAATAATTACAAACAGGCATTTGTAAACAATTTCCAGCAATAAATCAAAGACATGGAAGCGGAAACCCGTGGACACATTAAAGCTTTTGTCGCTATGATGGATTTTGTGGAAACGCCATAAAAATTCATATTTGTGGCTGGCGAAATGCCAGGCATAAATGGCCAAATCAAACAGCACAAAAGAACAAAGCCATTTTAGCGGGCCGTTTGCCATGTCGCTCAACAAACCGTGCGAAGAAAACTGTTGGGCGACAAAAAACAGCGACGAGGCCCGCAAAATGGTCAGGATGACATTGTTGAATAAAAATGCCGTGGTGTTGGTGACGAAGGATTCTTTAGCTATTTTGTTGGTGAAGCGGTGATAAGGCTTTATCCGTTCCATCACCAGCAAGGCGACAAACGCAAGCATTGCCAACCCAAACAAAACTTCGTTAAAGACCAGGCTACCTTGCTCGCCTGGCAGGGTTCCCCCTATGCCGGCCAATGTGTCTGTTGTCGAATTCATATCGCACCTTGATTTTTAATTGCCGGGCATAGCGCCCAATAGCGTGGTCAATTCTTTGATCTCATTTTTTGCATTGACTTGGTAAGTGATATCGTACTGTACGCCCAAATAATAAATCACCCGGCCTTTACGGTCGAAAAGCGGCGTGATCTTTAAGTGGTTAAAAAACAGCTCGCCGTCCTTGCGGTAGTTACGCAACGTCACCTCGACAGACTCATGCTTTTTCATCGCTTCGATAATTTTATATTTTTCCGGTTGCTCGGTATCCGGGCCCTGCAAAAAACGGCAATTACGGCCAATGATTTCCTCTTGCGAATAGCCGGTCAGACGTTCAAATGCCTTATTCGCATAGATAATGGGGGAATCTTCAAGATCCGGATCAGCTAAAGTGACACCGTTGACACATTCATCAAGAATTGACGAAAGGATTTGTGGAATAAGCCCATTATCTTTTTCAACGACAAAACTCATGGTTAAACTCCTAGTTTGGTTAGATAGCTTGATGTTTTTTATAACTTGCAGGCATTAATTGATTTTCTGATGCTCATCGTCATCATCGGCCAGCAGATTTTTTATGTTTGCCACGGTGTTTTCAGCGCCTTCTTCAATTGCAGTGCGGACGAGCTTTTCAAAAGGGCGCATAAACAGCTCCAATTCCAACAACTCAAAAATAAAAGTCAATTGTGTCGAATAATCATTGCTGTTTTCTAGCTCGTAGGTGTTCCGGTACGGTGCGTCAATGCCCTTAAAACTCAACTTTATATCGGGGGTGAATTCAATAACCTCAAAAATCGACTCCACCTCCTGCCCCTGGTCTTTGCGCAATTGCCTTGCTTTGGCGCCAACAAAAACTTCAACGCCGTTTAAAGGTTCAAATTCAGCGAGTTCCAAGGCCCATTTGGGGTAGTTATGAAAAAATTTTTTACCAATAAAAGCAAACACTTTACTGATAGGTTTATTAATTTGCACACTGGCCTTGCCCATTACTGGTTTGGATGGGTTGAACGGAAACGCAATCATCTGGTTCTCCAACAGTTCTCAAATATACCTTTTGATTCTATCGTCATTTGTTTGAATAGCAAGAATAACCAATAGCAAAAGTTTCGAGTCAAAACCAAGGCAAAAATTGACATCAGAAAAACTTTATTTAGATTGATAGTGTCCGCCCCGCAAAACCTAAGCAATTGGCTATAGCTATAACTGCCCAAGCCAAGGTGATGCTGTGTTTTCGACGCCCCCGCCTGTTTATTAAAATAACAGCCCCTTAAGTTATTAAATGAGAAGAAAAAATGTTTACGCGCTTATGTATTATCGTGCTAGCTATGAGCCTACCCATAACTGCGCCAGCCGAACCGGAAAAAAAGCCATTGGCGACCGCCATCTTTGCGGGCGGCTGCTTTTGGTGTATGCAACCCCCTTTTGATGCCTTGCCTGGGGTGGTAAAAACCGTACCCGGCTACACGGGGGGACAAATGGAAAACCCGTCTTATGAACAGGTTTCTGCGGGCGGCACCGGGCATGTGGAGTCCATACAAATCACCTATGATCCAGCCACAGTAAGCTATGAGAAATTGCTGGACGTGTATTGGCATAACATAGACCCCACCGATGCTTCAGGGCAATTTTGTGATAAGGGCGACCCGTACCGGCCAATAATCTTTTACCTGGACGAAGGGCAAAAACGCTGGGCCGAACAGTCCAAAACGGTTTGGCAGCAAAACAAACCCTTCCAAGGCGACATCAAAACAGACATCATTGCCGCCTCCACCTTTTATCCCGCCGAAGATTATCACCAAAATTATTACCTGAAAAACCCGCTGGCCTATAAGTTTTACCGTTTTAACTGTGGTCGGGACAAGCGCTTAAAAGCCTTATGGGGTGGATCTGCCGGGCATTAACGCCAAGCTGCCAGCGGGCCTGCATGTGCATCTGGCAAGACACCAACAGCCTGAACATTTACAATGGCGCCATAAACAATTAAAGAACCGTCAGCGCGATAATTAAGCCGCCCGTTCCGTTTCCGTCCGCCCTGAACTTGTCAAAGGGCGGGCGGAAACGGAACGGGCGTTAAGCCAACGCCATCACCCCTAACAACCCCATCAAACACCAGCACCTTAAGGAACCAAATGTCTGATATAGAAATCGCCCAACACGCCACAATGCGGCCTATTATTGACCTGGCCAGACAAACCTACGGAATAGCCGCCGAACATCTCGAACCCTACGGGCATTTTAAGGCCAAGCTATCTTTAGAATACGTCAACAGCTTGACAGGCCAAAAAGACGGCAAATTGATCTTAGTGACGGCGATTAGCCCGACCCCGGCAGGCGAAGGCAAAACCACCACCACGGTTGGCCTAGGGGATGCCATGAACCGGCTGGGCAAAAAAACCATCATGTGCCTGCGCGAGCCGTCATTAGGCCCGTGCTTTGGCGTCAAAGGCGGCGCGGCAGGCGGCGGTTACGCCCAAGTGGTGCCGATGGAAGACATCAACCTGCACTTCACCGGTGATTTCCATGCCATCGGCGTTGCCCATAACCTACTGTCCGCCTTGATTGACAACCACATCAACCACGGCAACGAACTGGACATAGACCCGCGCCGCATCCAGTGGAAGCGCGTCGTTGACATGAACGACCGCGCCCTGCGCCATATCGTCGTCGGCATGGGCGGGGTTGCCAACGGTTATCTGCGCGAAGACGGCTATGACATCGTAGTGGCTTCCGAAGTCATGGCGATCTTATGTTTGGCAACCAGCCGCGCTGATCTCAAAGCGCGTTTAGGCCGTATTGTCATCGGCTACAAAACCGACAAAGTGACGCCGGTTTATGCCCGCGACTTGAAAGCGCATGGCGCCATGGCGGCCTTACTGAAAGACGCCATCAAACCCAATTTGGTGCAAACCCTAGAGAACAACATCGCCATTATCCATGGCGGCCCGTTCGCCAACATCGCCCACGGCTGCAACACCGTAACAGCAACCAAGACCGCTTTAAAACTAGCCGATTACGCCGTGACCGAAGCCGGCTTCGGTGCCGATTTGGGCGCCGAAAAATTCATCGACATCAAATGCCGCATGTCCGGCTTAAAACCCTCAGCGGTCGTGCTGGTCGCCACGGTGCGGGCGCTAAAATACCACGGCGGCGTTGCCAAAGAAGCGTTAAACCAAGAAAACTTGGCCGCCCTAGAACAAGGTTTCGCCAACCTGGAGCGCCATCACCACAACATCACCCAACACTACGGCCTGCCATGCGTGGTCGCCATCAACCATTTCACTTTCGACACCGAAGCCGAACTGGCGCTGCTGCAAGACAAATGCCAAGCAATTGGGGCAAACAGTGTGCTTTGCAAGCACTGGGCGCAAGGCGGCGCCGGCGCCGAGCAACTGGCGCAGGCTGTGCTTACTCTAGTTGACGACCGTGAACCAGAGTTTAGCTACGTCTACGACGAAAATTTGGGGTTGTGGGGAAAAATCGAAACCATTGCCACCAAGCTTTATGGCGCCGCCGCCGTCACCGCCCATGCCAAAATAAAAGCGCAATTGGCGGCTTGGCAAGCCGATTACGGCCATTTCCCGATTTGCATGGCAAAAACGCAAATGTCGTTTTCCACCAACCCCAATGCCAAAGGCGCCCCCACGGGGCACACGATAGAAATCAGCGAAGTCAGGCTAGCTAATGGCGCGGGCTTTATTGTCGCCATCGCCGGCGATATGATGACCATGCCAGGCCTACCGAAAGTGCCCGCCGCTGAACGCATTGATATTGATGACAATGGCGTCATATCGGGATTGTTTTAAGTATCTGCGCTTTCTTAAGGGTGAAAGGCCAAAAACAGGGATGGTATGATTTGTGGGAGCGACTTTAGCTGCGATTAGTAAATAACAGTATTGTAATCGCGGCTAAAGCCTCCCCAAAACCAGCAACTGGATTTATTCAAGACGGCGTTAAATGACTTGTCGGAACGGTGCGCCTTTGGATTTCGGCACGTTTGAAACGGCTGGCAACGCTTTAACCGAAAAGCTGGCCGCACGAAATATGACCCAGATGAAAAACCAATGCGCCCCCACCTGATTTTACTGCTCCTGACGCTAAGCGGCTGTATGCCAATGACCTATCCGCCCGGTACACAACACCATGCCGCCCAGCTTAGCGAAGGTGCTTTCCTCACCGAGGACGGCGCAAGTTTGCCGGTGCGGCATTGGCTACCAAAAACCGAACCCCATGCGGTGATTATCGCGTTGCACGGGTTTAACGATTACAGCCATTTTTTTGACATGCCCGGCAATTATTTCAGCGCCCGGGGTATTGCCTGTTTGGCTTATGACCAACGGGGCTTTGGCTCGGCCCCGCAACGGGGGTTATGGGCAGGGAGTGCGGCGTATGTCAAAGACCTGCAAGTTTTCACACGGCTGGTCAAACGGCGCTACCCTAACCAACCGGTGTATTTGCTCGGCGAAAGCATGGGCGGTGCGGTGGTTATCACCGCGCTGCGCCAAGGGAATATGCCGGACATCGCCGGCAGCATCCTCATCGCGCCGGCGTTATGGGCCAGGTCAACCATGCCCTGGTATCAAACCAGTTTGCTTTGGGTGCTGGCGCACAGCCTGCCTTGGTTGACCCTGACCGGAAAAGGGGTGCAAGTCGTGGCATCCGATAACATCGACATGCTCCGCGCCCTAAGACTGGATCCTCTAGTTATCAAGGCAAGCCGTGTGGAAACGTTGTACGGCTTGGCGAACCTAATGGACATTGCCTTTAACTCGGCCCGGTCACAACAGGGCAATATCCTGATGCTTTATGGCGAGAAAGATGAAATCATCCCAAAGAAACCAATTTTTTTGTTCCTGCAACAATTGCTTTTGGCGGAGGCGGAGGAAATAACCGTGGCCCTTTATCAGCACGGCCACCACATGCTATTGCGTGATTTACAGGCACACGCGCCATGGAAAGACATAGCGGCCTGGATTAATACGGGGACAAACACATTCCCATCCGGCGCAGACAAGCGTGCGCAGCAATGGCTAAGCGGCCAACTAGAGCCTTTTTAAGGCTGGCACTTATGCCATGAAACCAGAATATGAGGCCGGGTTCCGTTTCTACGCGCAATTGAACGCTTTTCAAATCCTTGGACATCTCCCCCCGTTACCCACACTGTGCGGAACAATCTTACCCAATCCACGTTTTGCGCTGGAGGTTAATCTGGGCAAACTGGCGAAATGCTTGCGGGCGCTAAGCTAGCCATCCGTTTTATCACGTCATTCCGGCGTGGCTTACCGAAAGCCAATGACAGTTTCAGCCATTTTGCAGGGCAAGCAAGCGGTTATTGGCGGGCATGGCATTATCGCTGATTAATTCAAGGCCTGCGGATGCCGCCAGCACCATAATGTCTTCAAAAGCCCTGATGCCCATTGATGCCCGTTGGCTTTTTAGCATTTGGTCAAAACGGGCATTGCTGTCACTGGTGTAAACGCCGTTATAGTTAAACGGGCCATAAATGCACACAAATGCCTTGGCATTTAGGTGAACGGCCAGGCGGGCAAAAAATATCTGCACTTCTTCCCAGCTCATGATATGCAGCGTATTGGCGGTAAATAAAGCGTCAATCGTGTCGCAGGGCCACACAGCATCAGCGACATCCAGCGTTAATGGCGGTTTTAGGTTTGGCGTGCACGCCTCTTCCCGCCACAAACAGATGCCGGGGATGTTTTCGCTTCTATCGGTTGGCTGCCATTCAATATGCGGCAGTTGTCTGGCAAAATAACAGGCGTGCTGGCCGGTGCCGCTGCCGATTTCCCAAACGGTGGCTGGCTGTGCAAAAACTGTTTTAATAACCTGCAAAATAGGATCTTTGTTATTTTCACAGGCTTGGGAAAAAGGTTTTTGATTCATGTCTTTGAGGAATTGATGTTAATTTTCTTTTTTTACACGACGGTTTATAAAAATGGAAGTAAAACAAATCAATGGCATGGCGCAAGTTGACGGTAAGGACTGGAACCGGCTCGCCGGTGATGCTTATCCTTTTTTGCGCCATGAGTTTTTATTGGCGTTGGAACAAAGCGGTTCGGTCTGCGGGCAAACCGGCTGGATTCCTGCGCATTTGCTGGTGTTGGATGGAGACGAACTGGTCGCTTTTATGCCGTTGTATCTCAAACAGCATTCCTGGGGCGAATATGTGTTTGATCAACAATGGGCGCAGGCTTATAAACAGCATGGGCTCAATTATTATCCAAAATGGCTGACCGCCATCCCGCTGACGCCTTGCCAGGGGGCGCGTATTGTTATCAAAGCCGCTATTAACCCGCTTGAAGTCACGCACACGTTGCTGGATTTTATAAAACAGCTTTCCGGACAAAGGGGTATTTCTTCATGGCATTGTTTGTTCCCTGTCCCGCAACAGGCCGAGTTGTTGCGGTCATTGGGCTTAAGCATTCGTGAGGGTGTGCAGTTTCACTGGTTTAACCAGGGCTACCGGGATTTTAATGATTTTCTACAAACTTTAAGCGCCAGTAAACGCAAAATGCTCAAGCGCGAACGCCGGCGAGTCAGCGAACAGGGCGTTAGTTTGTTGCGTATTGCAGGGCCGGATGTCAGTGCTTTGCAATGGCAGGCATTTTTTCAGTTTTACACGATGACCTATTTAAAAAGAGGCTCGCAGCCGTATTTGAATCTGGCGTTTTTTCAGCAAATAGCGGCAACCATGGGCGAGCAATTATTGCTGGTGCTGGCGGTTAAGGATGAAAAATATGTGGGTGCAGCGCTGAGTTTTGTCGGTAGCGACACCTTGTATGGCCGCTATTGGGGTTGTTACGAGGAATATAACAGCCTGCATTTTGAAGCCTGTTATTACCAGGGGCTGGACTATTGCATTGAACATGGCTTAAAACAGTTTGATTCAGGTGCCCAAGGGGAACATAAGATTTCGCGTGGTTTCGAGCCCATCACCACGTATTCTGCGCACTGGCTCAAAGATGCCCGCTTTGCCCAAGCGATTGGACAATTTTTAATTAGAGAGCAAAAAGCCGTGCAGTTTTATAAGCAGGATGCGGCAACCTATCTGCCGTTTAAACAGGGGACATAACACCAACCAACTGCAAAGAAAGTGGGGAAGCCTGTCCTGGAGAGGATATTATCTAGCCGTTTGGAGCAAGATTGCGCTTATAATTTAGCTCAACAAGCACGACCCTTTATCTTTTCAATTAGTACACGGACTATCATTTAGATGCCTGTTTCCATAGACAACAAGAAAATCATGGCGCTTAAACAAGCCAAGCAGACAGTGCTAGGATTTTTGCTAGGATTGTTAGAATTAAAGGCTGAACCCGCCCGGTCTTTGGAGCGGCCCGTTCTGCTGGATTATTCCGATGAGCTGGATAGCCTGTCCGATATGGGCGAAAACATCGGCTTACGCATGGATCGCGTCGCATTGACTCCAGGTGCCGCAGCAGAGGCATCGGCTGCGCAGACGCCCCTAGTGGCACGGCTCCCCGACGGGCGCGGCTGGCTTGTTGTTTACGGCTTTCGCGGTGGCCGGGTGCGCATAGCGCTGGTGCAGGGGGAGGTGGTTGAGGAAAGCCGAATCAGACCCGCTGCCGTATTTGAATTGCTGGGACTGACCGAGGGAGCGCTGGTGGATTGGTTGTTGGTGCAAGCACGCGCCCCGCTCGCCAATGCCGTTAGCCACGATCATCATGCACACCTGCCACCCTTACGCCGGCTGATTGAACTTATGCGTGCCGATCACGCCGATCTTTGGCTAGTGCTGGGGCTGGCGCTGGGTTCCGGTCTGTTGGCTTTAGCCACGCCGGTCGCGGTGCAGGCGCTGGTGAACACCGTGGCAATGGGCGGCATGGGGCAACCCCTGCTGGTGTTGTCGATTATCCTGTTTTTCTTCCTCGCGTTTGCCGGCGGCGTTCATGTGCTCGAATCCTACCTGGTGGAGATTGTGCAACGGCGTATTTTTGTGCGTCTTGCCGCAGATCTGGCTTACCGCCTGCCCAGGGTGCGCAGCGATGCCTACGAGCATCATCACGGCGCGGAACTGGTCAACCGCTTCTTCGATGTGCTGACGGTGCAAAAAGCGGGCTCCTCCCTGCTCCTCGATGGTTTAAGCACGGCGGTCCAAGCCGGCGTCGGTCTGGTTATGCTGGCTTTCTACCATCCCTTTTTGCTGGCTTTCGATATCGTGTTGCTGCTGGCGATTGGCTTTATTATTTTCGTGCTGGGACGCGGGGGGGTCACTACCGCCATCCAGGAATCGCTATCCAAGTACGCCTTGGTTGCTTGGCTGGAAGTTGTGGCCGGCAACATGCAAACCTTTAAATTCAGTGGTGGCCCCCCATTGGCTGCCCAGCGGACCGATACGCTTGCGCTGGCCTATCTGGACGCGAAGCGCAACCATTACCGGGTCTTGCTGCGCCAGATCATTGGCTCGGTGGCCTTGTATGCGATAGCCAGCACAGCCTTGCTGGCTATCGGTGGCTATCTGGTCATCGACGGCCATCTGTCCCTAGGGCAATTGGTGGCTGCGGAACTGATCGTGTCCTCGGCGCTCGTTTCACTGGTCAAGTTCGGCAAGCATTTGGAAGGCTTCTACGATTTGATGGCCGGTTCCGACAAAATTGGTCATTTGCTGGACTTGCCGCTGGAACGCGAGCAGGGGATCAAACCCGTCATAACCGGACCGGTTTCGCTTGCGGTGCAGGGATTGTCCTTCAGCTTTGGCGCCAAACGGCCCGTATTTTCCAATCTCGGTTTTCAGGTTCGGCCTGGCGAGAAGATCGCCATAGTCGGCGGTCACGGAAGCGGTAAAAGCACGCTAGCCAATTTTTTGTGCGGTTTGCACCCCGCCGAAAAAGGCGTTATCGAAATCAATGGCGCCGATTTGGGCAACCTGCGCCTGGAAGCCTTGCGTAGCCAAATTGCCATAGTTGGCCGCATAGAAATCGTCGAGGACAGTCTCTTCGAAAATGTACGTTTAGGCCGTGCAGAACTGGGTCTGGACGAAGTGGAACAGGCGCTGGATGCGGTCGGTTTGGGGGGCGAAAATTCCAGCCTGCCGGACGACGGCCTGGATGCCGTGCTTAATCCCAGCGGCGCCCCCCTATCCGCCACTCAGGCACAACTGCTGATGCTCGCACGGGGCATTGCAGGCTCCCCTGCCTTATTGATTTTGGACGGAATTCTCGATGAGATGGACGAAGCCGCCCTTCACCGCCTCACTCCCGCGCTGTTTGCCGGTGACGCGCCCTGGACTCTGCTGGTGCTAACAGGTTCGCCGCTGGTCGCGCACCTTTGCGAACGTGTGCTGGAACTACAAGGGGGTGACGTCCATGCCTGAATCAGCTTCCCGACTTTCCGCCCTCTCGGTTGCACGCACACCACGAGTGATCAGCTCGCTGGCGTGGGCTGTCGTATGGTTATTTCTGTTGACACCACCCGCTTTGCTGCTAACACCATGGCAACAAAATATCTCCGGCACGGGAAAAGTCTCCGCCTTTGCCCCACTTGACCGTCAACAGACAGTGAAAGCACCGGTCTCCGGGCGTATTGTGCAATGGTTCGCAAAGGAAGGGACTAAAGTCAAATCTGGGGATGTATTGCTAGAGATTGTCGACGTCGACCCTGATCTTCTTAATCGCCTGCGCCAGCAGCGCGAAGCTGCGGCCGCCAAACTCGTGGCCAAGGAAGAAGAGCTGCGCTCTTATCGGCTACAAATCGATAATTTGATCACCACCCGCGATTTGCAAGTCGCCACTGCGCAGTATCGCCGTGATGTGGCGCACCAGCGGGCGATTTCAGCCAACGAGGCGATAGCTTCGGCACAGGCAACCCTCGACGCGGCGGCTATTCAGACAGGACGTTTACAACGCCTGCTCACCGATGGCCTGGTGTCGAAACGTGAGTTCGAGCTTGCAGAACGTGACGGCATTGTCGCGCGGCGCAGCCTGAACAGTGGCCAGGCTGCACTGCAAGCAGCACTGTCCGAACAGCGTGCCGCCGAAGCTGAAATAGCACGCATCCGCGCCGATGCCCAGGCACGTATAGATTCCGCCAATGCTTCAGCCAACAAGACCCGGAGCGAACTGGAAGACAGCCGGACCAGCCTGCTCAAAAGCGAGGTTGACCTGTCGCGTCAACAATCCCAAGTGGTCAAGGCGCCACGTGACGGCAGTATCTTGCGTCTTTTGGTCAATCCGCAGAGCGATATAGTCAAACAGGGCGATCCCCTGCTGGTTTTCGTGCCGGACACGGACATTAAGGCCGTAGAATTGTGGGTGGATGGCAACGATGCCGCACTCATCATGCCGGGTCGCCATGTACGCCTGCAATTCGAAGGCTGGCCAGCCATGCAGTTTGCCGGCTGGCCGGAAGTGGCGGTGGGCACTTTCGGCGGCATCGTCGCCTTTGTGGATGCCACCGACGATGGCAAGGGCAAGTTTCGTCTACTTATTGTCCCCAACAAAGCCGACCAGCCTTGGCCATCTGAGCGCTTCTTGCGCCAGGGTGTGCGCGTTAAAGGCTGGGTATTGCTGAACCGCGTCACAATGGCTTACGAACTCTGGCGTCAGCTGAACGCTTTTCCCCCACAGATGACAATGGAAACCCCAGCATCTGATTCGGTGCGTCAAAAATTGAAATAATCCGTTATGAAACAATTTGTATCTGTTCTTTTTGCTGCGCATAGCGTCTTTAAAAATCACGGGAAACACCGATTTACAGGCACCGTTAATTCGGTGCGTCGGGGAGGGAACGGCCATAGCCACCCTCCTTTTACCGGACTTCTGCTTGTGCTGCCCTTGCTTACCGGATGCAGCTATTATTTTGACACCGGGCTGGAGCGGCAGTTGAGCCGCCGGGTCGAGGAGCGTTTGAGCAGTGATGAGGGCCTGCCGCTGGAGCAGCTTTCAGAAACGCCGCCGGTTAGCATTGAGCAGGCCATGCCCAAATTCAAGGAAGGCCGTCCCCGATCCGACCGCCCCCTGCCACCTGTCTTGAGCGAAGCCGAAAGGCCAACCCTGAGCGGGGCCGCAGGAGCGGATGGTAAGCTGAAGCCAAAGGTTCAGCCCGAAACCAGCAAACAGTTATCCATTGCCGAGGCAAGAACGCTGGCACTGGAGAACAATCTGGATTTAAAAATTGCCCAGATCGACCCTAAGATTGCAGCGACGGTAATCAGCCAAGAAGAAGCCAAATTTGATGATCTGATTTTCGCCCGGGCAAAATATGCCAGCAAGAACACGCCCGCTCAAAACCTCGATGTGGTGACGTTCACCCCATCCGAATCCAGCCCGCCTGACCTTAAGGGGCAAGTGGACAAGCTTACCGCCGTGCCGCAACTGACCGAAACCCTAGAGATGGACGCAGGCGTGGTCATTCCCTTGCGCACGGGGGCTAAAATTACCATCAGTGCGCCGTTTGACGAAAAAAAACAGTTCCGGGGGGTCTCCTCTGATCAATACCTGGGTGCGCTGCGTTTTTCCATCAGCCAGCCTTTGCTGCGGGACGGGGGAATCGATAACAATGTCACCGGCATCCGCATCGCCCAGTACGAACAACAAGCAGTGGACGTGAAGACCCGCTTGCAGGCAATCCGGGTGCTGGCCGCCGTCGAACGCGCTTATTGGGCGCTGTATGTGGCCTGGGGCGAGCTGGATGTGCGCCTCCAGCAATACGAGAACGCAGCGGACAACCTAGCCATGGTTAAAAAGCGCGTAGCGGCGGGACTGACTGCGGCGGTAGAAATCAACCGTGCCGAAATCGGTGTGGCGGAGCGGATGGAAGGGCTAATCGTCACCGAAACCACGCTCAAAATTAGAGCACGCCAACTCAAATTGTTCCTTAACGACCCCAACTTGGATCTGGACTCGCCCACCCTCCTGATCCCAGAATCCACACCAACTCTGGTCGAGTTCAAATTTGACCGTGAACAATTGGCGCAACGCGCGCTGGCTGGGCGGCTGGAATTGCTGGAGCTAGAACTGAAACTCGCCGCCGATCTGACCAAAATCGATTATCTGCGCAACCAAACCCTGCCGATGTTTATGCTCGACTATAACTATGGCTCGCTGGGGCGCAGCCCGTCATCCTTTGGCGGCGCTTTCGATACGGCCAGCAGCGGCGATTATTCCGACTGGTCGGTGGGTGTGCGTATGGAAATGCCGCTCACCAACGAACTGCGGCGTGCCCAGCTGGACAGGGCTGTGCAGGAACGCTTGCAGCGCCTGGTCTCCTCGCAACTGCGGGAGCTGAATGTGCGCCGGGAAATCTATGACGCATTGGATCAAGTTGGGCAGAACTGGCAACGTATCCTCGCCGCAAGGCAAAACGTCTTGCTCGCGGGGCTGAATTACGACGCCGAGTTAAAACAATTTAGCGAGGGTCTACGAACCATGACCGAGGTACTGGAAACGCTTACCCGCCTCGGCGAGGCGCAACTTCGTGAAGTGCGCGCCATTGGCGACTACCAAGTTTCCATAATCGACCTTGCTTTCGCCACCGGCACACTGTTGGGCCACAGCCGTGTGGGTTGGGGTACGCCTGCAAAAGAGAGCCTAAATGGCGCCCATACCCGCCAATTTCTGGGGGATTGGCGGGGCAGATCTGATGGCCGCTGACTAGACACAGCCAAGCCCAACGTTTCTTAAAACCCTAACTTACGTTCACCACGGTTTGGGTGGGTCGCTGGAGCGGGCATATTAAAGCGGTTTTGTTAACGGTGGCAGTGTTCGAGCCATTGTTGAAGGCCCGTAAAGGTTGCACAAGCGGCTTGCACCACTTCGTCAACCGCTGGCTGGCCGCTAAAGTGCGAATCCATAAAATGCATAAAGCTACGCCATTCAACATCGACATTTTGGCCATAGCAGCCATAAAAGTTTAAGGCCGACCCGACTTGCGCCCCAAAGTGGTTTGACAAATGTTTGCCGATGATTCGACCGCCCAATGTCGAACCTTCCAAGACATATAAAACCCCCATTTTTTTGCCAAATGTTTCTAAGTTTGGAATATTTTGGCAGATTGGCAAATCATGGGGGTTTTTTCCGAACACCGCCAAATCCAGCTTTAGACAAGGCGTTTTTATCCGATGGCGTAGTAAAGGTTGCTGGTCGTCGGGTAAATTGCTGAACAGCAGGGGTTCAATTGCACAGAAAAAACCGTAAAAAGACCCTAGCAGCCGGCTGTATTCATCAATTTGGTAATCGTCGCTAAACAGGCGTTTGAAGCAATGGAGCTTTTCTAATTCTTTATGGGCGGAATGGGTTTTTGTTTTTAGTTCTGCCATGACATTCAGCGTTGCCGAAAGGTCATGTCCAGTTGATTCATTGCTTGTGTTCATGGGTGTGGTGGCGGTTAAATTATTAAATTAAGGGCGTCAATTAACGCGGGAACTGCCAAAAAATCAAAAATAACGATTTTTTTGCTTAATAAAAAAATGCAGTTATTATATTAGAACATACTTTTTATGCGGCCTATATTCTACTGACCAGTGGTAATTTGTGGAAAACTTGAAAATTAAATTCGCTGAACAAGGCCTTGACACCGTTGAATTAATGCCTGAATCCCACCTGCTTGATGCGCTGTTGGCAAGGGATATTGATGTCAAACAACTGTGTGGCCGACGTGGGTTATGCGCCACTTGCCATGTTTACATCACTAAAAACCCCGAAAACCTCACGCCCCCCACACCACGTGAAACCTTGACCCTTGCCGTATTGACCGGCGCCCGCGCTAACAGCCGCTTGTCCTGCCAAGCGAAAATCATAGGCGATGGCGTGGAAGTGGCTCTACCGGAGGGCTTATACATTGATTCGTATGAATCGTTGGAAAAATTGATCGGGCAGCGCACCACGGTGGCTATCATGCATCCCGTCACAAGCGAAGTGCTGGTGCCCGCAAATAAGATCATTATCCGCACCATTGTCGAAAAGCTTGAGCAATTGAATTTTGATATTGCCAAGGTCAAACACATCGGCGCTTAAAACGGAAAAACCTAACTAAAACATGGTGGAACTATGACAATCAACGTCATCGAAGGTGGCTTTCAGGGCTATCATAATTATTATCACCCCGAAGAGTTTTTTAAAACGGATGCCACCAAGGGTGCAATCTATCTGCATGACGGTGAACGGGCGGCGAAAGTCAACGAATCGTTCATCAATGGCCTGCATTTGGGTATCGAAGAGGAAATCGGCGATTCCAGCGGCTTGCTAATGTACCAGTGTGGCCAGCAATGGGC
This sequence comes from Methylococcaceae bacterium UBA6146, assembly GCA_002422395.1. GTDB lineage: Bacteria > Pseudomonadota > Gammaproteobacteria > Methylococcales > Methylomonadaceae > Methylovulum. The sequence continues at coordinate 145,576 of DIUY01000006.1, forward strand.
GACATTGGACATGAAACGCTTTAACGAGCGGATGCGCCATGAGTACGGCGGCAGCAAACTCGACATTTGGCAAATGAACAAGCAATTTGTGATGGAGACGTGGTGGTGGCCGCTGACCATCCAAGGTTTTGGCGGCTGGCACTTGACGCTTGGCGACAAAGACAACGAAGCGCTGCAAAGCAAAGGCCTGACGGTGATTGAGCTACGCAATTCGGCAGTGGCGCAATCAATGGCGCTGGCTGGCAAGCCGGTTTGCCATATGTATGCCGGGTTGTTTTCGGGGGTGTTCTCTTTTTATGACCGTGAAGAGCGGGGCTGTATTGAAATCCAATGCTATGCCATGGGCAATGATGTCTGCAAGTTTTTGGTGGGGCCTAGCAAACTGATGAATTCTGCGGAGTTTTGGTCTAAAGAAGGGGCGACCGCCAACGAAGTTTTGGCAAAATTGGGTTAAATCAAGGTTTGCCGCCAACTTCACCAATTAAGCGACCGATCATAAACTCTTTAACGGAATTATCGTAAAGACTTACTCTTACGCTTTTAAAAAACTTATGACCAACCCTTACAGTTCGGCCCGGCACCCAGCAAACTTACACCGAACGGTTGCATGAGTTATTTCAGACCCTTCCTTAGTAAAATACTGTGGTAAAGACAACCGACATGACCGAAGGCTACTCGTCCCAACAACTGGATGCTTTTAAAACCACGCTGGATATTTTGGCGTCCGCCGTTTTGGGGACTTGGCAGGCTGCGACCCCGCCGACTGAAACCGATCCGGTTGAGGAAACCGCCGCCATTGCCGAAGCCTTCGACACAAGCTTTGCAAGCCAGCAAGTTGAGCCCATCCCCGTTGCCGACATAGCGCAAAGCCCAACGGTTGCGGAGTTTTTCCAACCTTTACCTTGGCACAAACAAGCCGTCGGCCTGGCCGAACCGTCCACCGCCCAACCCCCATTTGTCCAACCCCAACTTATTGCCGCCAACGCGCGGTTAGAAATTAGCGCGGCTTATTTTTCATCGTTGCCTTGGCATCAACAATCCGCTAGGCAAATAAGCGCACCTGAAAGCATCCCCACCGCTGTACCCCATCAAGCCCACAGCACAGCGCAAACCGCCAGCACCCCGTTCTTTGCGGGCCTGCCTTGGCAACAGGGAAAAAGCGCTGATTTTATGGCCGCCATGAGCAATAACGATTTTACCAGCATTGCCAATATCGCCACGCAAACGGCGATACAAGCGGCACAACGGAGTGCCGTCAAAAACCCGAAACAAGGGCCGGATAAAGCCGACCGTTTCTTTCAAGCATTGCCGTGGTGACCCAACAACCAATAATTTTAACTCTAATTTTGTACCGGAATCGAGCATGAGCGCACTGACCAATCCACCCAAGGCAAAATTACGGGACAATCCAGAGATTGCCCAACTGTTCCGTAATGCCGAAAGCCGCCATTTAAATGATGCGGAGTACCAGCAATATCTGGCTTTATTGCCTAACAATGCCGACCGTGTGGCGGCGGCGAAGGAAATTATGGCCAATGAATTGGCGGTAGTGACGGATAGCATTAAACAGGTCTTTTTTCTGTATCCCTTCGCCAAATACCACCAATTGCCGAAAGACAAATGTATCCGTGATGTGTGCTACGTCAGCGCTTATGCCACGCATAGCATGTTGATGTGTGATTCCGAATGGTTCCGTGACAAGCTATTGCTTTGGCTGAAAACTATCCTGCAGGCCTTTGCATATCCCGCCCGTGAAGAACGCCCCGGCGCGACGCCCGAACAAATGCCCCCGTACCCTGAAATCACCCGCCACGCCGACACCTTGCCAAAGCGGCAAAGAGCGGTTTATGAGACTTACGCGCGGTTACTGATGAACTATAAGCAAGTGCTGTCACCGGCGGCTTTTGCCTTGCTCGAACCGCATTTGCAACTTGCCGTAGACATACTTGCTTCAGAATGAGTTTATAACCATGACAACCCTTAATGAACCCGCCGTTTCAGCGCAACAACTCAGCGCACAAATTTTGGCAACAATTTTTGGCGAGGCGGCGCAAAACTTCGACATGACCCAAGGCACCGTTATCGGCAACACCGATGTCAGGGTCATTTATCTGTCAACCGACATCATCCATGCGATTTACAACACCCTTACCTATGAAGCCGGCAGTGCTTGGGCACTGATCTTAAAAAATTGCGGCCTCGTTTGGGGCAAGCGGGTTTGCGCCTCATTGGAAAAAGAACTGCAAGCGGTAGGCCACCAATCATTAGGCGGCTTATGTGTCGATAGTTACATCGACTTGCTGGAAGTTTATTTCGCCAATCACGGTTGGGGCAAGATGCGCTTTTCGCTCGACGATGCCCAAAGCCACGGCGTTGTGCGGGCCAGCCTCACCAATAGCCTGTTTGCCCATACCTTAGCGGAGGTGTTTGAACCAGTCGATTACATGATCGCCGGCATGTTGCAAAGCATTTTTTCTGAAATTAGCGGCCAAGATTTGCAATGCCTGCAAATCTCTTATGGCTATGCAGGCAAGAGCACCAGTGAATTCATCATCAGCGGTGCAGCGCGGATTTCAGCATTGGAACAATTAAAAATTCAAGATATGAGCCCTAATGAAGCATTGGACCGGCTCAAAATCACCCAATAGCGGCGTGTTCCCTGAACACTACACAATTCTGGAAGTGTTACGGGATGGCCCATCCAGCACATTGTTGTTAAGTTACGATGCCGTTAGCTGCTGTGACGTGGTCATCAAGTATTTTAAGCCGTCCGCTAAAGGCGCTTATTTACGGGAAATCCGCGCGGTGTTCGATTTGAAGCATCCTAATATGTTGCATTGTTTGGATACTTTCCATTGCACCGATGGCATGGCGTGCATCGTTTACGAATATTTGTCCGGTGGCAGTTTGTCCGGTTTATTGACAAAACAACAGCCGTTAGCACCCGTCACTATCCTCGCTTGCCTACGGTCGCTGCTGGAGGCTTTGGTTTATCTGCATGGGCTAAACCGCATTCATTGCGACATCAAGCCGGAAAATATTTTGCTGCGCCCCACAGCGGATGGGAATGTTGAATTTGTCCTGATTGATTTGGGTGCGGCTTGTTTCCTGCGCGAAGCCTTGCAAGGCCGTCACGTTACCGGAACGCCGGCATATATCGCCCCCGAACGGATCCATAACCAATTTTTTTTCAACAGCGACTTATACAGCCTAGGGGTTATCGCTTATGAAATGTGTACGGGTAAGCGGCCATTCAACGGCACAGTGGAAGAGATAACGCAGGCGAATTTAACGCAAATCCCGTCCCTGACGGGCATCCGGCCACCAGCGTTGCGTGATTTTATTGACCATCTGTTAGTAAAGAACCCGCAACAGCGCATAGGAAACGCGGCCTTGGCGTTGTCCATGCTAAACAAAGCCAGTAAACCAACAAAACAACAGGCCTTCCCTAGCGGCACCAATGAAAACAATGGCGGCAACAGCACGTTTCCAGTCAATGGGCAGCCGCTCACCTTGCATTGCTTCCATGTCAACGGTTTCCCGTTAGTCGCCTTGGCCTATCCGCAGCATGTGGAAATTATCAACCCCTCGCAGCCCGAATACCCCCATCAGGTTTTAGTGACGGCTTACCCGTTACAAATACTCGATAACCATAAATTCGCCTATTCGACGCCATCACGGATACAAATAGTTGATCTGGCCGACGGCAGCGAGCAATTGGTTAAGGAGCGGCTAAGTGACTTGATGACTTGGCATGTCGCCACGCCAAAACTGGTTTGGAGCGACACCTTCCATCATTTTTATGATGACTTGCAGACTGGAGAAGTGACTTCATTTACCTTGGCGGATTATCTGTGTAACACAAAAATAGCCATTTTACCCGATAGCAGCGTGGCCACCAGCGAAGGCCCCACCAACAACAAAATCGTATTGCGTGCCAAACACGCCAAGGTTAAACGGGAGTGGCAACTGACCGATATGGTGGTTGCTTTAGGCCATAACGGCACCAATCTATTGGCCATGACCATGAGTTTGGGCAACCCAGCCCAGCATTCGCTTTGGTGCCTTGGGATAACCCAACTGAGCCAAAAACTGGTTTTAGAGGGACATATCAGCCAAGTCCTCTGCATCAATGGCAAAATGTTTTGGCTAACGGACAATGCTGTTTTGTCTTGCTGTGGCCTCACATTACGACCAGAAATCCTACATACCTTTGCCTTAGGTCTGTTCAAGCTTGCCGTTTCATACGATTATTGTTTTATTGCGGCAAGCCAAAAAACCGGCGACCATACATTAATAATAACCCTTTTAAACAATCAAACCGTCACATGAGACTTTCACAACTATTTGATTACTTTAACAAAGCCGAACCACATCTTGGGACTCGACCTCTACATTGCGTTTTTTATTCGCATATTTGGACAGTTTATTGTTTGGAAGGGCAAGGCTTGCTCAACCCCAAAACCGACATCGTTGTGGAATTGGCCACCGAATCGCATTTTTCCCACGCCCTCGACCCGCTCAACAACCAGCGTGGAAACTTGCTCGGCTTGTTGCAACCGGGCCGCCATTTACAGCAACTGGGCTGCCGCTATCAAGGCATCGCCGCGCCAATGGTATTGGCGCCAGCGCAACCCGCCCAGATTAATGCCGTTTTATCGGCTTTAGCATTGCTAAGCACCGATCCAAGCCCCATAGAGCGGGCGGTGGTTTTGGTCAATGTCTGTGACGGCTCTGCATTTGCCGAAGCTTTCGCGTATATGAGCGAATTTTCCATTCTTTGGGATATTGCCGACTATCCCACTGCGGCCTTGCCTGCGTTAGCCCAGGCATTGGCCGCTGGGCAATGCCTGAATGGCGGGCAGTGGGGCGGATTCCACTTATGCAACCACAAGCAACGGCAATTGCCGGACGCACCGCAGCGGCAAGAGGCGTTGCAGCAGTTGCTCAGTGGTTTCGCCGGCCTGACCGAAGGTTAAGCCATGCCCATGCCGCCCAAAGGACGTTTGCTGATTTCCGCCTTGCCGTCCCCCGAAATATTGGCGTTGTGGCGACAAAACGGCATCAGTCATCTGCTGAATGTCTCAGGCATTGATGCTTACGCCATTTATCAGCCCGAAGCACTGGCCGGCTTTTCAGTATCGCAAGAAATGCTGGTTGATGTGTTCACAACCGCGCCGCCCCTCCCGCAAAGTGCCGATGCCACGCTTGACGGCACCAAGCTCTATTTGCAGCTGACTGATGAGGGGCAACGCTTGGCATTCCTGAGCGCCGTGCGTGCTTTACTGGAGAAACTGCAAACCTTTACGCCAACGGCGGTGTTTTGCCATCGCGGTCAAGGCCGCTCCCCTTTAGTTGCCGCCGCCGCACTGCAAGCGTTTTATCACGAACCTATCGCCGATGCGGTCTCCAGAGTTCAGGCGCTGCATCCACCCGCACAATTCACCCGCGTCAGCCTGTCGGCATTGCAGTGGTGCATCCAAACTTTTGGAGGGTGATATGCGCTTTACCCAGCTGATAACCGACACCTTAGCCGTTTTTGCGCCACGGCCTTGCCAAGCACTCAGTTTGCCGGAACAGTTCAGTCGAATTGCCCGCAAGGAAGTGGATGGGGAACTGACCATGACCACCCAATTCTGGGCTATCGAAAGTTTCGGCCAATTACGGGTTGTGCATATTTTTTCACCAAAAATAAATGTCTTGACTTTGTTCTTTTTTCCTAGTCAGGCACAGCCATTGCCGGTGTATTGCTTGGAACTGGTGGTGTTCGGCAACCAGCCTATTGTGGGGTTGCTGGATGCCGTGTGCCTGATGCCAATGCCTTGCGCTGATGATGTCAGGGCATTTATGGCGGCGGCGCACCAACAGCATCCCGACTTGTTACAGGCCAACGACACGCCAGAATGGTTTGAGGCTTGCCGTTCCGGGCAGGATTTTTTTATCCGTCCGCGCGGTGAGGATGATATGGAAATGCTCGCCGCTCTCCACTTGCGCTTATTGGCCCGCGATTTTATCCCCTTGTTAAAGCAGGCCAAGCCGTTAAATGAACAGCAGGCCGACAAGCATCAGCAGCTTTTACAAGGCTACAAACACCACCACCGGACCAATGCCCCTGGCCTTAAGCTGATGAACCGCAGTTTTGGCGAGCAGTGGACGGCGGATTACATGAATTTCCTTTTCCAATAAACCTATGACGACCGAAAAAAAAACCTCCTTGCCTGTAGACTTGGAAGCCGGAAAAACCTATTCCTGGTGCGCCTGCGGACTAAGCAAAACCCTGCCGTTATGTGACGGGGGCAGCCACCAAGCGTCACCGTCGGCCGCCTTGCCGGTGGACTTTGTCGCCGACCAATCCGGCACTGTTTACCTGTGCGCCTGCGCCCGCACAGATATGCCGCCTTACTGTGACGGTTTGAATTGTGACGCCTAATTAAGGGCTTAGGTTTATCAGTATTAACTTTGTGGACTAATGATGTCGAAAACTCTCCGTTTAACTGTTATCGCCAATTCCGCCAGTGACACTGAACTGGCGGCCATAAAAAACACGCTGGCCTCTGCAATCGCTTGCTTAGGCCAAGGTTGGGAATTGGCCCCATCCACCAAAGCCAACTTGGCCTTTGTCTGGATAAACTCAGCGGCTGATGCCAACGCTTTCCAAGTATTGCGGGAAAAATTCCCGTTGGAACGGGTCATTGTGGCGGCCAGCAGCGAATTTTCCGAGCCGTCCGTCTGGACGCTCACGTTCGCCAAGCAACACACTATGCCCAGCATTTTAAGCATCGCCAATTTGCTAAGCCGTGTCCAAGCGCATTTTGAGCCTGAAGGGCAAACCGTAGAACCTGCCACCTTCAACCCTGCCGATTATTTTTATGGCATTGTCCAACAGGCATTGGAGGACAAGATTGCCCGGATATGCAAACATCCGTCCTGCCCTGATGTGTACTTGTTGCCGTCAGAAAACGCCTTTTACCTCAACTCGCCGATAGACCAGTTAGCCCCGCTGGCGTTGACAAAACGCGAAGCCATAACGGTTACGGAAGTGGACGGGCAGCAAGTGCTTGAAACGGTCAGCTACGTTAAGTTTTCATCGCGATTGTCCAGCTATCTGTCCTTGGATGAAGACAACCTGTTCAACGACATTAACGTAAAAAAATACAAACGTTTTTCAATCAACGAACTGCTTTGGTTTGCGGTGCTGATGGCCTCCCAAGGCAGGCTATTGGCCGGCGGCTCACACGCAACCCCGGTGTTGCTTAAGCAATTGCCCGAATATTTGCGTTTGGATTATTACGGCAAAGAGTTTAAAACTATTGCCGACTGCATGAACGCCAATGCCTTGACGCTCGCAGAAACGAGCGCCAAAACAGAGCGTTCCTGGTTTGAGGTGGCGGGTTTTTATAATGCCTGCTCAGTGATGGAGCTGATAGAGAGCGGCGCCGCCGCTGACCGTATTGTTGCCAGTAAAACCGCCGCGCGTAACACGCTGGAAAACATGTTTGCCAAAATAGGCCAAAACTTAGCAACGGGCCGCATCAAGATTGTCGTGGCGGGTAGCGTCGGTTCGGGTAAAACTACGGCTATCGCCACCCTCAGCGATTTTTCGCCGATTACAACGGAAACTAGGCCCAGCGATACGGTCACCCGAAAAAAATCGACAACAACGGTGGCGATGGACTATGGCGAAATACGCTTTAATGAACACTTGAAAGTCTTTCTTTATGGTACGCCAGGGCAAAGGCGTTTTGATTTTATGAGCCAACTTTTATGCCAGAACGCTTGGGGGATGTTATTGCTGATCGACAACACCGAGCAAGACCCGATTGGTGAATTGGCTTATTACCTGAATTTGTTTGAAAAATTCATCGATAAAATCCAACTGGCTATCGGCATAACCCATTGCGATGAAACTGATACTTCCGATTTGGGGAAATACCTTGAATATTTGAACCAGCAAGGTTTGTCTTTTCCGGTCATGCAGGTGGACGCCCGCGAACCATCGAGCCTCACCCATTTGTTGGCCTGTTTGGTTGAGAAAACATAAAGGCGCGGTCTCCTATCAGGACTGTGGCATTGCAATCATCGCCAACTTGCCACACTCACGCCCGCCAATAATTAATCACTTAAGAAACCCAGCCCCCCCAAAAAAAAAGCTAATTCGCATGGGGCTGATGCTTCTTAAGTGATATCAAAACGCCGTTTTTTCGCCCCTTCCCTTTGCCTGGTTGCGCAAGTGCCACCCGTTTATAACCCTAAAAGCACAAATGCAAAAACTGGGTGCGTCAGCCCAAAACCGACTGCCACCCCGTACACTTGACATTTTGGGCGCTGCCACTGAAAAGGTGGTGGACAGCCGCTTAGGAATGAATCCAATCCCCAAGCCCACACGGGGAAACATTTTGCGTTGCTGCTTGCCTGATGTATGGTAACCCCTTATTTACCCCAAACATTAAACTAAAACCGGAATGGTTATAATTTCAATGAGGTTAAAGATGAATAAAAAAAACCGGACGCCAGACAAAGACAGCCGTGCATGGCATAGCCTCTCCCCGGAGGCCGCATGCGCCGAACTGGGCAGCACTGAGCAAGGCTTAAGTTCTCAAGAGGCTAAGCTACGGTTGGCGCAATACGGCTCGAACAAGCTTACAGCCGTGGTAGGCCGCAGCACCCTCAAGCGCTTTCTCAGCCAGTTTCATAATGTGCTCATTTATGTCTTGATCGCTGCGGCGGGCGTTACGGCGGCCCTTGAAGAATGGGTGGACAGCGGCGTGATTGTCAGCGTGGTGGTGGTCAATGCGCTGATCGGTTTCATCCAGGAAGGTAAGGCCGAAAAGGCGCTGGATGCCATACGCAATATGCTCACGCAACAGGCGATGGTCTGGCGTGACGGCAAGAATGTTCTGATGCCTGCCGGACAACTGGTTCCGGGGGATATTGTCACCGTGGAAAGCGGTGACAAAGTGCCCGCTGATTTGCGGCTGTTACAGGTCAAGAATTTGCGTGTCGATGAATCGATGCTCACTGGGGAGTCCATGCCCGTCGAAAAAAAAATAGCCGTTGCCGATGCCAATGCGCCGCTAGGGGACCGGTTCTGCCTGGCGTATTCAGGCACCTTGGTCACCTACGGCACTGGACTGGGCATCGTGGTCGGCACGGGGGACAAAACCGAGATTGGCCGAATCAGCTCCATGCTGCGCACAGTCCCGCAACTGACCACGCCGCTGCTAAAGCAGATTGCCGGCTTCAGCACTTGGTTGACCCTAGCCATTTTAACCGTGGCATCCGCCACATTTGCCTATGGCTGGACCATTCAGCACGCTTCTTTGACAGAGTTGTTCATGTCGGTGGTCGGCGTTGCCGTAGCGGCGATTCCAGAAGGCTTGCCGGCTATTATGACTATCACCCTGGCTATCGGCGTGCAACGCATGGCCAAGCGCAACGCTATTATCCGGCGGTTACCGGCGGTTGAAACCTTAGGTTCGGTGACCATTATCTGTTCAGACAAAACCGGCACATTAACCTGTAACGAGATGACCGCTAAATCGGTTTTTGTAAATAACAAGCTGTTCACTGTGGAGGGCGTCGGTTATGACCCTTACGGCGATTTTCAACTGGCCGGAGAGACAACCGCCGCAAAAGACCACCCGCATTTGCATGAGCTGATCCGCGCCGCAGCACTGTGCAATAACGCACGATTAGAGCACAAATCCGGTAACTGGATTGTCCACGGCGACCCTACTGAGGGGGCGTTAATCACGCTGGCGCATAAAGCTGGAATGGACACCGACACCCTCAACCAAGACATGCCCCGTACCGATACTATCCCGTTCGAATCCGAACATCGCTACATGGCGACCCTGCATCATGACCGTGGCGGCCATGCCTTTATATTCATCAAAGGCGCGCCCGAACAGGTGCTGGGCATGTGCGGGCTGCAGCGCATCAACGGCGAAGATAGCCCTATCCATGCCGCCGATTGGCGGCAAATGATGGAAACCATCGCAGGGCAGGGCCAGCGCCTGCTTGCGGTGGCCTTCAAAACAGCACCTCCCACACAGAAGCAAATCAAACATGCCGATGTTGAAACTGGGCTGACTTTGTTAGGTGTTGTCGGCATGATTGACCCACCGCGTCCTGAAGCCATCCAGGCGGTGCGCAAGTGTCAAAACGCCGGTATCCGCGTCAAGATGATTACCGGCGATCATGCGGCGACCGCCGCCGCCATCGCCGCGCAGATCAATATCGGCGACGGCCAAGTGCTGAGCGGGGAAAAGCTGGACCGAATGAGCGATAGCGAACTTAAAGAGGCTATCGGTACCATTGATGTTTTTGCCCGCACCAGCCCCGAAAACAAGTTGCGCCTAGTGACAGCCCTGCAAGCAAACGGGCATGTGGTGGCCATGACCGGCGACGGCGTGAACGACGCCCCGGCACTGAAGCAGGCCGACGTGGGCGTGGCCATGGGCCGCAAAGGCACCGAAGCGGCCAAGCAGGCCGGCGCCATTGTGCTGGCCGACGACAACTTCGCCTCCATCGCGCATGCGGTGGAGGAAGGCCGCACGGTGTACGACAACTTGCGCAAGACCATCACCTTCCTGCTGCCGATCAACGGCGGCGAATCGCTGTCGCTGCTGGCCGCGGTGCTGCTGGGCCTGGCGCTGCCGATTGCGCCGGTGCAGATCCTTTGGGTGAACATGGTCAGCTCCATCGCCCTGGCCATGGTGCTGGCCTTCGAACCCACCGAGGCCGACGTGATGCGCCGCGCGCCGCGCCCGCCACGCGAGCCGATGCTGACGCGCTTTGTGGTCTGGCGCATCGTGCTGGTCTCCAGCCTGTTTCTGGCCGGCATCTTTGCCAGCTACCAGTGGGCACTGGCCGGCGGGGCCGATGTGGCCACCGCGCGCACCCTGGCAGTGAACAGCCTGGTGGCGATGGAGGTGTTCTACCTGTTCAGCGTGCGCTACCTCAAGGCGCCGTCCTTCACCCTGCAGGGGGTGCAGGGCACGCCGCGCGTTCTGGTGGCGGTGGCCGCGGTGCTGGGGCTGCAGGCGCTGTTCACCTATGCCCCCTTCATGCAAACCCTGTTTGGCACCCGCGCCCTCGGGCCCTGGGAACTGGCCCTGGCTGCCGCCGCCGGGGTGGCGGTGCTGCTGGTGCTGGAGCTGGAAAAGGCGCTGCTGCGGCGCCTGGGCCGGGCGGCATGAATCTACTTCTCAGCCCGATGCAAATCGGGGGGATTACCGCACGACCGCGCCAAGCAGTTCTACGACCACGACGGCTTTCAGGAGTAGCCACAGAGCCCCATGACGCTGATGCTGCGGTTGAACAACGCCAAGGCATGAAGTCGGACCGCCTCTGAACGCTTAGCGGTGCAGCTCGTACCCCGTACTGCGCCCACCCCCCGGTGTCTTCTGGAGCACACCCAGCGCCAGCAACTGCGTTATGTCCCGCAGGGACGTGTCGGGCGAGCACTTGGCGATCGCCGCCCACTTGCTGCTGGTCAGCTTGCCATCGAAACCATCGAGCAAACGGTTGAGCAACTTGACCTGCCGCTCGTTCAACGGCAACCCCGCCCAGCGTTGCCAGTAACGCGCCTTCACCAGCACGGCATCCAGGGTGGTCTGGGCGCTGGCGACGGCTCGCTCCAAGGTACCCAGGAACCAGGACAACCAGCTCGTCACGTCCAGCGTGCCTTTTTGGGTGCGTTCCAGCACGTCGTAGTAGTCCTTGCGCTCGCGCTGGATCTGTGCCGACAGGCTGTAGAACCGCTGCGGACTGCCGTCGGCGCGGGGCAGAAACAGATCCCCCACAGCACGGGCGATGCGGCCATTGCCATCGTCGAAAGGGTGTAAGGTCACGAACCAGAGGTGTGCCAGTCCGGCCTTGATCAGCGTCGGCTCACCGGTCTCGGCATTCGCCCATGCCAGAAAGCGATCGGTCTCGGCCGCCAGCACCTCGGCCGGTGGTGCCTGGAAGTGAACTTTGCGTCGCCCCACGTGGCCGGAGACAATCTGCATGGGGCCTTCGGTATCGGTGCGCCACTGCCCCACGGCGATGCGTGTCATGCCGGAGTATCCAGTGGGAAACAAGGCCGCGTGCCAACCAAACAGCCGCTCGGCGCTGAGGGGCGCTGCAGCGCGGGTGGTGGCGTCCAGCACCATCTCGACCACCCCCTCCACATGCCGGTCCACCGGCGCAACGGCGCCGATGTCCACCCCCATGCGGCGGGCGATGGAAGAACGCACCGACTGCACATTGAGCACTTCGCCCTCGATTTCACTGGTTTTGACCACGTCTTCGGTCAGCGCGGCCAGACTGGCCTGGTTACGCAGCGCCATGCCGACGTCAGCCAGCCGCCCCAGCAGCAGGCCCTGAGCACGGCTGACATCAGTCAGTGGGCCAGTCAGCGCTGAGAGGTCATAGCGCCACTGCGGCCAATCCTCGCTCTGCCAGATGTAAAGATTTTCTCCGCTATTCATGCGGTGATTAAACACCCCATTCGCCTCGGCGGCAAGTCATTCGGCGCATTTCGTGCGGCGAATGGGGCACTATTCCCCGCATGACCGGGTATGTCCAGCCGAACGGTGAATCAACACACTGCGCGAGTGGCCACATTCGGAGAATTGTAGAAAAGCCCTTGGACGACAAAGCGTGCAAGGGCTTGATTTATTTGGTGGTGGGTATCGACCCCAAGTATGAC
>DIUY01000017.1 GCA_002422395.1 Methylococcaceae bacterium UBA6146
AAAGATAAAGCCGCTTTGGAATCGGCGCTAGGAAAGGAGAAGGCGCAAGCTTCGGAATTGGCGATGGCGCGGCTAATGCTGAGTACAGCGATTGCACGCAGCTATATCCGCCTATGCTCGTCCGAGGAAGACATCGAGTTGGCTCATGGCCTGACTGAGCAAGCCGAGAAAAAAATGCAACTGGCCGAGTTGCGCTGGCAGCGCGGATTGACCAGCCAGGATTTGGTTTATGTCGGCAAACAGCAGTTGGAAGCGGCTCGACAGCGCGAAACCCGTATGCACAACCAAGCGCAGCTATTGCGCAATCGGCTGGCAGTGCTGGTCGGACAGGGGCCGGATTGGGGCAAGACCATTCATGTCGCGGACAATAAGGTTGTCGGACACTTGCCGCAGCCGGAATCGATAGCGCTGGGATTGCTCGCGCATCGCCCGGATGTGGCGGCGTCGCTGTGGCGGGTCGAGGCGGCCGCCCAATTAATAAAAGTGGCGAAAGCCAATTTTTACCCTGACGTCAATTTGGTTGGCTTTGCCGGTTTACGCAGCCTTAACCTGAAGGATTTGTTCCTATCCAATGGCGCCAGCGTAGCTTATGGAATGGGGCCGACGATTACCCTGCCGATTTTTGAAGGTGGACGGTTGGAAGCGGAATTGAAAAATCAGCAAGCCGCATACGATGCCGCCGCCGAAAGCTACAACGAGACATTGCTGGTTGCCGTGCAACAGGTCGCCGACAGTTTGGCCGAATGGCGGCAAACGCTGGAACATGATGCCGCCCAGGAACGGGCACTGGAAGCCGCCAACGCGGAAGCAACGCTGGCCGAAAAACGTTATCAGGCTGGCCTCAGTAACCGCGACGGCATTATCGACGCCGAAGCGGCGCTGATCCAGCAGCGGCTGACCGCCAGCGAACTGCGCACCGCTCATTTACTGGCCGCAGTCGGATTGATCGAAGCGCTGGGCGGCGGCTACGAAAATACAACTTAGACGTTACGTATTGCAACCATGACTCATACCCAAACTAAACCTCGGCGCCATTTCGGCTTTCATCACCGTCAACAGTATCGAAGCTATCGGCTGTTGCTGGTGACAGCGGCAGCGTTGCTGATTGGATTGACTTATCTGCTTTACTGGTGGAATTTTTCCAGTCATTTCGTGGTCACTAACGATGCTTATGTCATCGGTAACCAAGCGCCGTTGAAGGCGCAAACCAGCGGCACCGTGGTGGATGTGCGTGTCGATAACACCCAGTATGTGCATCAGGGCGATGTGTTGGTGCGTCTCGACGGCTTGCAGGCGCAAGTGGCGCTGGAACAGGCCGAAGCCAATTTAGCGGATAGCGTCCGGCAGATCGAAGTGCTGTTTAGTCAGACTGACATGTTGCGCCAAAAACTGCTTGCCAATGAGGCGATACTGAATCGCAGCCGACGCGATTTGTCCCGCTATAGCAGCGTGGCCGCCGATGGTGCGGTATCGGCTCAGCAGATTGAAAACAGCGAGTTTCAAGTCCGCGAGCTGGAAGCCAATGTCCGCCAGATTCGGGCCGAATTGGGCGGTGCCGAGGCTTTGATTCAGAATACTAGCCCGGCTTATAATCCGAAAGTGTTGCAGGCGGTCGCTGCACTGAAACAGGCTTATCTGGATAACGCAAGGCAGCAGATTGTCGCGCCGATTTCGGGTTTCGTTGCCAAACGCAGCATCCAGCCCGGCGAGCAGGTTCGTCCGGAAATGCCGCTATTGGTCATCGTGCCACTGAATTATTTATGGATAGAGGCCAATTTCCTGGAAAACGAGCTGGCCGATGTGCAGCCCGGTCAGCCAGTGGAAATCACTGTCGACCTATACGGTTCCGACGTGGTTTATCACGGCGAAGTGCAGGGATTAGGCGCAGGTACGGGCAGCGTGTTCGGCTTGTTACCGCCGGATAACGCGACCGGCAACTATATCCATATCGTTGAGCGGGTGCCGGTCAGGATTGGCTTGCGCGCCGGGGAACTAAAGGCTAACCCTTTACGGCCCGGATTGTCGGCGGTGGTGCGGATCGATACCAGTCGTCCCGGACGCTCAGTCCTGGAGCCTTTAACCACTACGCCAGAGTCGGCCTATAAAACCGATGTCTACGATCATCAGCTGGACGGCGCGGATGCGTTGATTCAAAAGATTATTGAAGGGAATCAACAATCAAAAAATCGGCATAGTTAAACTTTAGTATAGTGCCTGTTAGACTTGCCCAATTTATACGGGTGAGAATGTTTACCACTACCCAAGATAGATGGACGGGTTGGGGAAACCCGTCCAGAACTAAATATTGTTGACTTAATGACGATGAATCCAAAGCAACCGTTGGCGGAGCCGAAGCCAAGCCGGTTGCCCGCTTCGGCTCCGCCCATCGGCATCGCTCAGACCAAGCTCAGCGGACGGCTTATAAGTCAACAGTATTGAATCCAGAACTGCCGACGGCACTTTTAGAAGCTCCGCTTTTAAAATTATCTGCCTGCCTTAAAGTCAGTAAATAATCTTGTTATCTTTCAAAGCGTCGTAAATATCATCAAGCGACTGTTTATCAGTTTCAAAACCAATATCAGAAAAATCAGCCGGGCAATTGACAGCAAGACACAGCAAGCCGGCATTTTTTATGGCGGAAATAAGGGCCGCATCGGGGGTTTCCAAAACTGTTGTTGCATGGCCATTATCAAACAGTTTTCTTTCCAGTTGATATGCCACAGCCTGACCATTTGGCCCGCTCAGTGCGATAGCTGCGGCTGTCTGGCTGAAACGGGCGCAACGTTCGCCCGCACTGACCGGTTGCAATGTCTCATCTTCAGTGGCGCCGACAATCATGCCAGCACCCACCGTGCCGTTAGTCAAGCGGTCTATGATGATAAAAGAGCCAGTGCCCCGGCTGGTTTTGTACGGGTCAAACACCACCGGCGCGTTAACAGACACCGTGCAGCAGCCAATTTCATTCAGATTTAACTCATTGGCATCATGATGCTCCAACGTATTGACATCAATCCGATGATGGATCATAGACACTGAACCGGAAACACTGCGCGTTGCCAGCTTAATTGTGTACTGGCGGCCTGGCGCCAACGCTTTTTCAGTCATCCAGACGATATGCGCCTTGAACTTATCGGCAACCGTCGCAGGCGTTTCTTCCTGACCGACAATCATGTCGCCCCGGCTAATGTCAATCTCATCTTCCAGCGTGAAGGTGACGGCCATCGGCGCAAACGCCTGCTCCAGGTCACCGTCATACGTGACGATGGACTTGATTTTACTGCTTTTGCCAGACGGCAACGCGGTGATCACATCACCCTTATGGAAAATGCCGGACGCCACCGTACCGCAGAACCCACGAAAATCAAGATTCGGACGGTTGACATACTGGACGGGGAAACGGGCATTGGTAAAGTTGCGGTCATTAGCAATAGTGACCGTGTTCAGGGCTTCCATCAACGGCATGCCAGTAAACCAAGGCATATTTTCGCTAGGGTTAACAACATTATCGCCGTCCAATGCGGACATCGGGATAAAAATCACATCATGCAAATCTAGCGTTTCAATAAACTTCAAATAATCCTGCTTGATCTTATTAAAAGCTTCCTCGCTGTAATCGACCAGATCCATCTTATTAATAGCAACAATAACATGCTGGATACCCAGCAAGGATGCGATAAAGCTATGGCGCTTAGTCTGCGTTTGCACACCGTAGCGTGCGTCAATCAAAATAATGGCCAAGTCACACGTCGAAGCGCCGGTCGCCATATTGCGGGTGTATTGCTCATGGCCTGGAGTGTCGGCAATAATAAACTTGCGCGTGGCGGTGGAAAAATAGCGGTAAGCAACATCAATGGTGATGCCTTGCTCACGTTCGGCTTGCAAGCCATCAACAAGCAGCGCCAGGTCAATTTTACCCGCGCCGGTCGTGCCAGATTTGACGCTGTCGGCCTGCACTGCGGCAAGCTGGTCTTCATAAATCATCTTGGAATCGTGCAACAAACGCCCGATCAGGGTGCTTTTGCCATCATCGACATTGCCGCAAGTTAAAAAACGCAGCAATTCTTTACGTTCGTGTTGCGCCAAATAGGCATTAATATCGCTACTGATTAAATCGGATTGGTGGGACATAATAATTCTCGGAAATTCCTGTTATGGGTTGCAATGTGGGCGGTTAGAAATAACCTTCGCGCTTTTTCTGTTCCATAGAACCGGATTGGTCATGGTCGATTAAACGCCCCTGACGCTCAGAAGTGGTGGTCAACAACATTTCCTGAATAATTTCTGGCAAGGTGGTTGCGGTTGATTCGACCGCGCCAGTCAAGGGATAACAACCCAAGGTTCTAAAGCGCACCATCTTCATTTCAACTTTATCATCAGGGCCAATCGGCATACGCTCATCATCCACCATGATTAACATGCCGTCCTTATCGACGACCGGGCGTTCCTTGGCAAAATACAGCGGCACAATGGGAATGCTTTCCAAATGGATATATTGCCAGATGTCAAGCTCCGTCCAGTTAGAAAGGGGAAACACCCGGATGCTTTCGCCTTTATCTATCTTGCCGTTGTAAATGTTCCATAATTCCGGACGCTGGTTTTTAGGGTCCCAGCGATGGTTTTTATCACGGAAGGAATAAACCCTTTCTTTAGCGCGTGATTTTTCTTCGTCACGGCGCGCGCCACCAAAAGCGGCGTCAAATTGATATTTATCGAGCGCTTGTTTAAGGCCGTCCGTTTTCATCACATCCGTGTGTTTTTTGCTGCCGTGCGTAAACGGCCCTATCCCTTGGTCAATGCCGTCTTGGTTGATATACACCAGCAACTCCCAACCGAGGTCTTTGATCATTTTGTCGCGGAACGCGATCATTTCTTTGAACTTCCACGTCGTGTCGATGTGCATTAACGGGAACGGCGGTTTGCCTGGGTAAAACGCTTTTCTGGTCAAGTGCAACATGACAGCAGAGTCTTTGCCCACAGAATACAGCATCACAGGACGCTCAAATTCAGCAGCAACTTCACGGATAATATGAATGCTTTCAGCTTCTAGCTGTTTAAGGTGGGTCAGTTTATAGTCTGTCATTAAAATATCCATCAGGTTTGGTTTGGCACTTTAAGAAGATGTTTAAAAATGCACGGCACCGCTATGGGCGGGCGCGACTGTTGTTAAACGGCTTCGTTGTAAATTACGAAATTGTATTCTAATTTGAACAAATCGTTAATGCCAGTTATCTTACCTTTTTACTGTTGATTCGGGTAAAGTTTGCGCACTGGTTAACACTTCAATGCCAAGCAAAAGCGCCAACGGCGTTAAATAAACCACAGCGCCAGCTTAATTGTGTATGATTTTATTGGGCAATAAAAAACCCGCCAAGCCTTATGGCTTGCAGGTTTGTGAATTCTTAGGGTATCGCTGGGCCGTTTCATGGTACCGAGAAAAGGACTTGAACCTTCACGGGCTTGCGCCCACTAGCACCTGAAGCTAGCGTGTCTACCAATTTCACCACCTCGGCAGGGGATACTGTAAAGCAAAGCGAGGGCGCACTATACTTAGCTTACTTATCTTTGTCAAATCCAGAAATGCCGACGCAGCCGACTATGCCCTTTAGCCTCAGCCTCAAGGCAACCCCACAAATATTGGTGCAATCCAAGCAAATCGGCATAAACGCCCGCGTCACACAGTGCTTGCTTTTTATTTACGGCAGGGCATCCGCGCCCACTTACACTGCTTTTACCTTGTACCTTAATAACCTAAGCCTGTATCATATAGGGCAAATGCATTTCCCTACCCCACTCTATTTATATTTGCCATATCTCCTAAATGCCCTCCAAGTCTAAAAAAGACGTTGATTTTAGTTCAACACCAGACCCTTACGCACAGCGTGAAGCGGAAAAGTATGATAAACCCATACCCAGCCGCGAGCTGATACTTCAGTTTATCCAACACGCTGGCCAGCCAATGGCCCGCAAAGACATCGCCGATGCCTTTTCCTTGGACGAAGAAGAGCAGATCGAAGCCCTGCGCCGCCGTTTGCGGGCAATGGAACGTGACGGGCAATTGTTGTTTAATCGCGGGCAACGCTACTGCCTGGTTAATAACAAAGACCTGATTGTTGGCCGCGTCATCGGCCATGTC
This sequence comes from Methylococcaceae bacterium UBA6146, assembly GCA_002422395.1. Lineage (GTDB taxonomy): Bacteria > Pseudomonadota > Gammaproteobacteria > Methylococcales > Methylomonadaceae > Methylovulum. Next base: position 6,134 of record DIUY01000017.1, read on the forward strand.
GACGGTTTCGGCTTTATCCGCCCTGACGATGGCTCGGACGATTTATTCCTGTCGCCCCGGGAAATGAATTCCTTACTACATAACGACCGTGCAATGGTGCGCATCGCTGGCGTGGATAAAAAAGGCCGCCGTGAAGCCGCAGTTGTTGAAATTTTGGAGCGCAACACCCACCAAATCGTCGGCAGGCTTTATAAAGAAGACGGTTTCACTTACGTCATCCCTGACAACAAAAACATCTCGCAAACAGTACTGCTGCAAAAGGATGGCGTCGGCAAAGCCAAACAAGGGCAAATCGTCATTGCCGAAATTGTCGAACAACCCACCAAGTTGCGCCAACCGATAGGCCGCATTATCGAAGTGCTCGGCGACCATCTTGCCCCAGGCATGGAAATCGAGATGGCCATACGCTCACACGAGCTGCCTTACAAATGGCCCGATGAGGTGCAAGAAGAAATAAGGCCGCTCACCCCCGAAGTGCCGGAAGCCGCCAAGACCGACCGTGTTGATTTGCGGGATATTCCACTGGTGACCATTGACGGTGAGGATGCCCGTGATTTTGACGACGCCGTGTACTGCAAAAAAACGCCCAAAGGCTGGAAGTTGCTGGTCGCCATTGCCGATGTCTCGCATTATGTGCGGGTTGGCACGGCGCTCGATGACGAAGCCAAAAACCGCAGCACATCAGTGTATTTCCCCGAAAACGTCATCCCGATGTTGCCGGAAATTTTATCGAACGGCCTGTGTTCGCTTAATCCGCATGTCGACCGTTTGTGCATGGTGTGTGAAATGCTGATCGACACCGACGGCAATGTGGTGCGTTCCAAGTTTATGGAAGCGGTGATGAACTCCCACGCCCGCCTCACTTACACCGAAGTGGCCAAAATCCTGGTCGAGAACGACACCGTTTTGCAGGAAAAATATAAGCCGCTATTGCCGCATTTAAAAGAACTGTACGCGCTTTATCAGGCGCTCAGGATGAAACGTGAGCAACGCGGCGCAATGGACTTCGACACGCAGGAAACGCGCATTGTTTTTGGCGAAGGCCGAAAGATAAGTAAAATAGTGCCCGTCACCCGTAACGATGCCCACAAACTGATTGAAGAGTGCATGATCACGGCGAACAGCGTGGCGGCGCGGTATTTAAACAGCAAAAAAATGCCCAAATTGTTGCGTGTCCACGAAGGCCCCAGCACAGACAAGCTATTCAACTTAAAAACCTTTCTGGGGGAGTTGGGGTTAAAACTCGGCGGTGACGCCACCCCTGCCCCGCTGGATTACATGCACTTGGTCAACAGCATCAAAGGCCGCCCCGATGCCCACCTGATCCAAACCGTATTGCTGCGCTCCTTGTCGCAGGCGGTGTATAGCCCTGAACTCAAAGGCCATTTTGGCTTGGCACTGGATGCCTACGCACATTTCACCTCACCCATCCGCCGCTACCCTGATTTGCTGGTGCACCGCGCCATCCGTCATTGCCTTCAAGGCAAGAAAGCCGACAGCTTCCATTATGGTGTCCCCGACATGGTAATCTTGGGCGAACACTGCTCCGCCAACGAACGCCGCGCCGACGACGCCACCCGGGACGTGGTCAGTTGGCTGAAATGCGAATACATGATGGACAAAATCGGTGAAGACTTCCCTGGCATCATCTCCGCCGTCACCTCGTTTGGCTTCTTTGTCGAACTCGCGGACATTTATGTTGAAGGCCTAGTACATATCAGCAACTTGGGGCAAGATTATTTCCACTTCGACCCCACCAGCCACCGCTTGCTGGGCGAGCGCACCAACACCACGTTCCGGTTAGGTGACAGCGTCAAAGTCAAAGTTGTAGGTGTCAACCTCGACGAAAAGAAAATAGATTTTGAGCTAGTGGCAAAACAGGCTTCGGTTAAGAAAGCCGCTGATGCTGGGGCGGGGGCTGGGACAGGCAAGCCCAAAAAAAGGCGACGGAAAAAAAGCGCCTAAGTTAACCAAACTTCAATCGGCAAACGCAGATAAGTAACCAAGCATGAAACCCACAAAACTCTACGGCCTACATTCGGTTCAAGCCGCGCTCGATTACTCGCCGAAAAAAATCAACAAGGCTTGGATAGACGCGCAACGCCAAGATAAGCGTTTGGCCCAAGCCATTGAGGATTTGCTTGATTTAGGCATTGAACCGGAAAAAGTCGAACGCAAGAAGCTCGACAAACTCGCCGAAAACAACAACCACCAAGGCATTGTCATTGAAGTGGAAATGCCGGGCGAGCTGTCAGAGAACGAACTGAAAACGGTGGTGGAAAACCTCACAACGCCAGCGTTGTTTCTGGTCTTGGACAATGTCCAAGACCCGCATAATCTCGGCGCATGCCTGCGCACCGCTGATGCCACTGGCGTACACGGCGTGATTGTCACCAAAGACAATGCCACCGGCATCACCCCCACAGTCTGTAAAGTCTCCTGCGGCGCGGCGGAAACCGTGCCGGTGTACCAAGTGACCAATTTGTCACGCACCTTGCGCTGGTTGAAAGAACATGGCGTATGGGTCATGGGCGCGGCTGGCGAAGCCAGACAAACCGCGTACCAAGCCGACTTTACCGTGCCGCTCGCGCTGGTGCTAGGCGCTGAAGGCAAAGGTATGCGCCGTTTGACGGGTGAGCAATGCGATGTGTTAATCAAATTGCCGATGCTAGGGCAAGTGTCCAGCCTGAATGTTTCGGTGGCGGCCGGCGTATTGCTGTATGAAGTTGTGCGGCAACGGTCAGTTACAAGCCAAGCATGAATACGGAGCAACTGGCAGTCAGCGGCTTAAGCTGTATACGCGATGACCGTGTCCTGTTTGCAGGATTGGATTTTGCGGTGGACAGCGGCCAAGTGTTGTTGCTGGAAGGCAAAAACGGTAGCGGTAAAACGTCGTTATTGCGGATTTTATGCGGTTTTCGGGAACCCGACGCAGGACAGGTGCTGTGGTGTGGCGTAGACATAAACAGCAGTGCGTATTATGCCGATATGGCTTATGTCGGGCATCTGGATGGCATCAAAAAAGAACTGACCGTATCGGAAAACCTGAAGGTTGCCTTGGCATTAGCGCAAGCAGGTTCGCACACCATCGCCGATGCGCTGGAGAAGGTGCAGCTGGGCGGCTACGATAACGTGTTGGTGCAGACTTTGTCCGCAGGGCAAAAACGCCGCCTGTCGCTGGCAAGGCTGTTAATCACCCAAAAACGCCTTTGGATACTGGACGAGCCATTCACCTCGCTGGACAAACAAGGCATTGCTTTGATAGAAACCCTTATGGCAGAACACTGTGCAAACGACGGTTTGATTGTCTTAACCTCGCACCATGACCTCAACTTGCACGGCGTTAATGTCCAACGCATCCATTTATCCTGATGTCCTTAAGCCACGCTTTTTTTGCCATTATCCGCCGTGATTTGCTGCTAGCCCTCCGCAAACGCTCAGAAATTGCCAACCCCCTACTCTTTTTTGTGCTGGTCATCACCCTTTTTCCGTTAGGAATTGGCGCACGCCCACAATTACTGCAAGCTATAGCACCTGGCATCATTTGGGTGTCGGCTTTACTGGCGGCGATGCTATCTCTAGACAGCCTGTTCCGTTCCGATTTTGACGACGGCTCGCTGGAACAAATTGTCCTTAGCCCACACCCGACATCGGTATTGGTGCTGGCAAAGGTAACCGCACATTGGCTCGTGACCGGCTTGCCGTTATTGCTGATGGCTCCGCTATTGGCGGTGTTTTTGGGGATGCCGCAAACGTCTATTGGCATCTTGTTACTGACGCTGCTGTTAGGCACTCCCGTCCTAAGCCTGATCGGCGCGATTGGCGTCGCGTTAACCGTGGGTTTGCGGCGCGGCGGCATGATACTATCACTGCTGGTGTTACCGCTGTATGTGCCAGTGCTGATTTTTGCCGGCAACGCCGTGGAAATGGCCGGCAACGGCTTGCCGGTGACGGCGCAAATCAATATCCTGATCGCTTTGTTGTTACTGGCCTTAGTGCTGGCCCCTTGGCCTACGGCGGCAGCCTTGAAAATGAGCATCAGCTAGACTTTCCCATCACCATTAAACCTAAACCGGAGCGAAACATTATGGAATCAGCGAAATACCTCTCTATTTTTTCACCGGCGACAAAACAGCAACGGCAAGAAAATTTCGCCGATTATTGGCTGTTTACCCAAGCGCATGGCGGCGAACTGTTTGAAGACGAGCGGGATTTGGCCAAAAAACGCGCCACGTTGCAGTCATTCAAAGATAATCCGGTGAGGTTAAGGACGCCGCTGGCAAACCCTGAGGCCTTCTATAGAAATTATATTGACCTGCAAGACGACCTCGGCTCTTTAGATAAAAAGACCTTAATGTTGACCAGCATTTACAAATTTGCCCGGCATGAATGGGTGGGCATTAAAGGCGCGTGGGCTTTCGGGCCGACTATGGCGAAGTCACAAAGTATCGAACAAAAAATCAGCCGCGTGCATGTGGCGGAAGAATTTTGTCATTGGCGGCTATTCGACGAAATGCTGCGCACGTGCGGCTTAGATAACGTGGAATGGGTGCCATTAGAACCATTTAAAGAATGGGTTTACCAACAATTCCCCAAATTGCCGGGCTTTTTACTGTTTGCCCCGGCGTTTGTGACCGAACTGATGGGCGTGACCTATTACTTCCACCTGCACCGTCTGATTGATGAATTAATGGCGGACGAGCCGGAAGTCCGTGAGCGCATGAAAGCCTTGCTTGATGAAATCACCATTGACGAAGTGGCGCACGTCAGTCAGCGGCGCAATTTTATCGGCCCAATGGGCATAAAAATATCCAAACTGTTGGTCCGGCCATTTTATAAAATGTTCTTCGCCGACATTCCTGAAGTCGGCATACTGTTCAACATTGAACAAATGGTTAAAGACGGCGAAGCGTTTGATTTTAACGATGTGCCTGACTACATGGTTGAACGCAGCTGGATCCCTTCTTATTGCAAAGCTTGAGCGGCTAAAGCCAAGCCCGCCACTTTGAACTTTCCTCTGTTAAGTGAGTAATAGATTTTGGCAACGCATCCCGACGACACTTTTAAAAGCTTTTAACAGCGCATTATTATGTTTTTAATCCCCGACCCAATAGGCAAATTTTTTCACCGCATGGCTTCACCGCCGCATTTTTACGCCTTAACTGAAAAGTTAATGCCGTGGCTGACCGTGTTTTTTTTACTTCTGTTACTTCCGGGCTTGTACGGCGGCTTGGTTTTAGCGCCGCCTGATTACCAGCAAGGCGATAGTTACCGCATCATTTACATCCATGTGCCCAGTGCGTGGATGTCGCTGTTCATTTATGTGGTAATGGCGACAGCAGGCGCGATTGGCCTGATCTGGCGTATCAAACTGGCGGAAATCGTTGCCATCAGCAGTGCGCCCATCGGCGCCAGTTTTACCTTTATCGCCTTGGTGACCGGCTCCTTGTGGGGTAAACCGATGTGGGGCACATGGTGGGTTTGGGATGCGCGGCTCACTTCGGAACTGATCCTGTTGTTTTTGTATCTGGGCGTCATCGGCCTGTACGGCGCGATAGACGACAAGCGCACCGCGTCCAAAGCGGTGGCGATTTTGGCATTGGTCGGCGTGGTCAACATCCCCATCATCCATTATTCGGTCGAATGGTGGAACACCCTACACCAAGGCCCCACCGTCACTAAAATGGACAAACCGTCCATCCATATCAGCATGTTGGTGCCTTTATTGCTGATGGCCGGTGCCTTCAAGCTTTATTATGTGATAGCCATGCTGCAACGTGCCCGCCTGGAATTGTTACAACGCGAACGCAACGCCCAATGGGTCAAAGCGATGCTGGGGAAACGCGCATGACTATACAAGAATTTTTCGCTATGGGCGGCTACGCCTTTTACGTCTGGACATCTTACAGCCTTACTCTAATCGTGCTGCTAGCCAATATCATCCTGCCTATCGTGCAACGGAAAAAACTGCTGCGCGAACTGGCCTTAAAACAACAACGCCAACGGTAACGCCATGAAACCTGCAAGAAGACAACGCCTGATTTTGATTGCCCTGATGGTTATCGGCGTCGCCGGCGCCGTCGGCTTTGCCTTGAAGTCGTTCAACGACAATTTAATGTATTTTTTTTCCACCACCGATGTGGTGGAAGGCAAAGCCCCCCAAGACAATTTGTTCCGCTTAGGCGGCATGGTCGTCAAAGGCTCGGTGGAACGCCCAAACAAAGGCATGATGGTGCGCTTTAAGCTCAGCGACTACAGCAAAGAAGTCACGGTGGAATACTCAGGGATATTGCCGGACTTGTTCCGCGAAGGCCAAGGCATCGTTGCCAACGGCAAGTTGGATGGTCGCGGTGTGTTTGTCGCCGAAGAAGTGCTGGCCAAGCATGATGAGAACTACATGCCACCGGAGGTTAAGGCGAGTTTGAAGGGGCCGGTTGAAGGAAAATAGAGTCTCCGTTCAAAAATGTTTGATAAAACGTGTGTTTTTACCGATTGATCGGTGTGGAAATATTGAAAGCCAGCATTTTTTTGCGGGATTTTATTCTTGAAAGTACGCAGGCTAAGTTGATGCAAATGGCTAAAAATATTAGTTAGTTGTTTAGTCCCAGAGGCAAGTAGACATGATTGAAGAATATTTAAAAGCGGCAATGAACACCGCCCATTACGAAATCATCGATGACGAAGATCCCTATTATGGCGAAATCGCCCAATTAAAAGGCGTTTGGGCATCCGGTAAAACCTTGGAAGAATGCCGCGATAACTTGCTGGGCAATCTGGAAGGTTGGCTATTGATTTGCAACAGCCAAGGCATTGACATACCAGAGATAAATGGTTGTCGATTAATCACGCCCAAGGTGCTGGAAGCTGCCTAAATTAAACCCTATTTCGTGGCATGATCTAATCGCCCATTTAAAAGCCTTGGGCTTTAGCGGCCCTTACGAAGGCGGCAAACATCCCTACATGATTAAAGGCGGCTTGGTTTTAACGTTGCCAAATCCGTACAAGCAAGAAATCAGCGTTGATTTACTGAACAGATTATTGAAACAAGCCGATATTGATCGGGATACTTGGTTGAATATCAAAAAATGAGCTACCCAAAAGTAAAATATGTATAACAACCAATGGTCTTATTATGAGTAAAGCAAGTAGCCCGTATGAAGTGCAACGGAATACGGGAAATCGAAGCCCGAAAGCTCCGTATTACGCAAGCTTCATACGGGCTACTCGCTGAACTTAAGTAGTGTGCAAAAGTTTTTTAACATCGTAGGAGCGCCCCTTCGATGTTAAAAAATTAATGAATCCCCACATATTCCGCTTTTTGATGAGTCATTAAGGCATCACACCGCATAGCAATTAAGTTCTAGACAACACCCCGTCACCATTTGCCAGACCGACTAAAAGTTTCCCTAGGCAAATGCTTAACTGTAAAATCAGCATTTTTATCTTTTTAATGGAGCAACAGCCAAATGGGTAGAGCCTACCAAAACCGTAAAGAGTCCATGGCTAAAACGGCGGGAGCCAAAACCAAAGTCTACAGCAAATACGGCCGCGAACTTTATGTGTGCGCCAAAGCCGGTGGGGCCGACCCCGACGGCAACTTGGCGTTACGCGGGTTGCTTGACCGCGCCAAAAAGGCGCAAGTGCCCGCCCATGTGATTGACAAGGCCCTCGACAAAGCCAAAGGCGGAGGCGGCGAGGATTTTGCACCAGCCCGCTATGAAGGGTTTGGCCCCGGCGGCTGCATGGTGATCGTCGATTGTTTGACCGACAACCCCAACCGCACCTTCAACGATGTGCGCCAATGTTTCACCAAAACCAAGGCGAAAATCGGTATCCAGGGCGCAGTCAGCCACATGTTTGACCATGCCGCTATCTTGGCGTTTAACCATGATGACGAGGACACAGTTTTGGATGCCTTGCTGACCGCTGATGTCGATGTCACCGACGTGGAAAGCGAAGACGGAAAAATCACCGTGTTCACCCCCCCCGCCGACTATTTCAAAGCCAAACAGGCGTTAGCGGACGGCTTGGCTATGACTGATTTCGATGTCGATGAAATCCAGTTCTTGCCAAGAAGCACTACGGCCATTAGCGGCGACGATTTAATCTTGTTTGAAAAATTTTTGGACATGCTGAATGAGTTGGATGATGTGCAGAACATTTACCATGATGCCGAATATTAGGCTTGCCGCCTTATTAAGGCAGACAACGCCCCTGTTTTTCTTAGCCGACGGCGCACACTGCCGCCCCTGTAGCCCGATTCAAAAATAAACGCCTAGGTAATGGTAAACATTCAAATATTTAAGTGACCGCGGAATCAAAAAACATGTTTTTTGATTCCAAGATATCATTACCATTTTTACCACCACCAACGCCTAAACCCGCGCGAAGGACAACCGCAATGATCCCAGAACTAGGCCACTTTTCCCTCATCCTCGCCTTGTGCATGGCGTTGGTGCTGGGCACATTACCCATCATCGGCGCTGCCCGTGGCGTGGCGGGCTGGATTGCCGTCGCCCGCCCTGCCGCGTTTGCGCAATTGCTGTTTATGGCCTTGGCTTACGGCTGTTTGACCTATAGCTCGTTGGCGCACGATTTTTCCGTCGCCTATATCGCCCATAACTCCAATACCGCCTTGCCGACGCTATACCTAGTTTCCGGCGTTTGGGGCGCACACGAAGGCTCACTGTTGCTTTGGGGCTTGGTTTTGACCGCTTGGACGGGCTTGGTTGCGCAATTCAGCAAGACCATCCCTGACCTTACGGTTACCAGGGTTTTAGGTGTGATGGGTTTGGTGTCCATCGGCTTCATCCTGTTTTTGTTACTGACCTCAAACCCCTTTGAGCGGCTGTTTCCGGCACCGTTGGAAGGGCGTGATTTAAACCCGCTGCTGCAAGACCCTGGCTTGGCTATCCATCCGCCGATGCTGTACATGGGCTATGTTGGCTTCTCGGTCGCCTTCGCCTTCGCTATCGCCGCGTTGCTGGAAGGCCGGCTCGATGCAGCTTGGGCGCGGTGGTCGCGGCCTTGGACCAATATGGCCTGGCTGTTTTTGACTGTCGGCATCACGCTGGGCAGTTGGTGGGCGTATTACGAATTGGGCTGGGGCGGCT
>DIUY01000027.1:0-755 GCA_002422395.1 Methylococcaceae bacterium UBA6146
GAGCGGGAAGATAAAGAACGCGAACGCGGGCGAAAATTAGGCGGCGTCAAGCCGCAGGCACCGGAACCGGGGCCACGGGCCAAAGACCAAGTCAACTTTACCGATGACGAGTCACGCATCATGCCGACAGCGGGCGGCGGTTTTGAACAGGCCTATAATGCCCAAGCCTCCGTGGATATAACAACGATGCTGATTGTTGGCCAGCATGTCTGCCAGAACACCAACGACAAGCAAGAAGTCGCCCCCGCCCTGGCGGTACTGGCCGAGTTGCCGGACGATCTGGGTCACATCACCCGCGCCGCCGCCGACAGCGGTTATTTCAGCCAAAGCAACACCCAATGCTTCGAGACCGCAGGCATCGAGCCCTACATGCCCACCGCCCGACAACATCATAACCCAACGCTGGACGAACGCTTCCCCAAGGAAAACAAGGAAAACGAGGTCGCTAAAGCTGACGCGGTAAAAGACAGCACCCCGGTGACAGCGATGGCACAGCGGATGAAAACCGAAGTTGGCAGAAAATTCTACGCCCTACGCAAATCCACTGTGGAACCCGTTTTTGGCATCATCAAGGAAGTGATGGGCTTTCGTCGTTTCATGCTGCGCGGCTTGACCTCTGTGCAAGGTGAGTGGACGTTGGTGTGTTTGGCGTTTAATTTAAAGCGTCTTTGCGTCTTAAATTTAGCATAAGGGGAAGAGATAGCTAAAAAGGGTTGATTTTGCTTTAATTTGGCGTATTTTTTGCGCTTTTTGGC
>DIUY01000027.1:794-3888 GCA_002422395.1 Methylococcaceae bacterium UBA6146
TTTTTTTATGCCTGTCAAAAACCCATACGCGTGCGCTTTTCATTATGGCGAGTTTATTTGGGCAGCGTTCGGCGCTGGCTAGTCCTATGCTAGTTTTTCTACCCCATTTAAGCCCGCCACCCGATGCCGTAGAAACATCGGCGGCGGTAATTCACTTTACATAGGATTACCAACACCATGAACGCAGAACAACTAACACCCAACCCACGCATAGCATCAACGGCCAACACACCTTATTTTCCTGAAATACCAGAGCCTTTTAATCTGACTTTCTTCTATATCTGCAACGATGCCGACAAACATCAAAGCATTGTCAGCGCATTATTTGCCACAAAAGAGCAGGCAGAAGCCGCAAAAACTCAACTGCTTGAGCATTACCCAGACTGCTACTTATGCGGCGGTACGGCCTATTATCACGGCGAAGATGACAGCAACCGGCTGGAGTTATTAGCGGCAATACAACACACTACGGAGCAAACCGCACTGCTTGACCAACTGCAACAAAAAATTGAACGCACACGCTCACTGGCGAACGGACAGCACACGGAAGCAATAGACCGCATTCAGGAAACCCATGATTATTTAATGGCACACAGCAATGACGGCGGCATAGAGCAGATGACGGGGATTTTAACTATCCAGCTAGATGAGATTCTGGCCACACTCAAGCCTGGCTAACATCATCACTTGAAACCTGTTACAACAATCAAGCCGGTTTAATCACCGGCTTTTTTGTGCCTGAAATTCTGGCAAGTGTTGCGGTTGTTTTTTTAGAAATGGGACAAGAATGGGACAAATTTTATTTCAGATAATAAAAAAGGCCTTCAATTTCTTGTAAGACCTTGATTTCATTGGTGGGGCGTTAGGGATTCGAACCCTAGACCCATGGATTAAGAGTCCAGTTTTAGCAAAAAACCACAACACAAGACAACAATAAATAACAATTAGTTCAATAACTTGTGCTTTTTATTGTGTTATCAGTTATTGCCATTTATCGCCCTTTTTTATATTCAATTGTCACGTGAGTGTCACGTGGGTATATAATGCAAGCCCAGAAACAAAGCGGCCTTGAAGGTGTACCACCACCAAACAAGGCCTCACCAATTTACTTAACAGACGGGTTAAGCAATGGCTGAGAGCATCATATCAAAACGCCGATTGCTATCCTATAGAGGCAGGCAATCATGGCAACTATCATTAAGCGTTTAACGGCAGACAACAAACCTTACTACACAGCACGGATTCGACTAAAAGGCTATCCTCAACAAATCGCTACTTTTGACCGCGTAACCGATGCGAAAAAGTGGGTTCAAGATACCGAGAGCGCAATCAGGGAGGGCAGGCACTTCAAAACCACCGAGGCCAAAAAGCATACGCTGGGCGATTTGGTAGACCGCTACATTAAGGATGTATTACCCACCAAGCCAAAACAAGCACCGGCACAGCGGCCACAGTTGGAACGCTGGAAAGCTGAACTGGGCAGTTATCTGCTATCCGATATAACGCCGGCCTTAATTGTCGAAGTCAGGGATAAGCTACTAAGCGAACCCGCACCGCGCGGCAATATAAGAAACCCGGCCACCGTGGTTCGATACATGGCGGCGTTATCCCACGCCTTTACTATTGCCGTGAATGAATGGCAATGGCTGGAAGATTCACCGATGCGTAAGGTTAAAAAGCCGAAAGAATCAAAAGGCCGTGTGCGCTGGTTGGATGATGAGGAACGCACCAAATTATTAACCGCCTGCAAACAATCACCAAACCCTTTGCTTTATCCGTGCGTTATTCTGGCATTGTCCACCGGCATGAGGCAGGCTGAACAAATGGAACTAACATGGCCGGATGTTAATTTAAAAGACGGCTTTTTAGTGCTACACGAAACCAAGAACGGCGAACGGCGGCGCGTTACATTGGCCGGTCATTGCCTGGAGCTGTTACGCGACCATGCCAAAATTAGGCGACTTGATACCACGCTATTATTCCCAAGCAGCCGAAACCCACAAAAGCCGATTGATTTACGAAAGGCTTTTTTACATGCAATGGAACAAGCACAGATAACAGACTTTCACTGGCATGATTTACGGCATTGCACAGCATCCTATCTGGCGATGAATGGCGCTTCACTGGCTGAAATTGCTGAAATCTTGGGACACAAAACCTTGCAGATGGTTCAGCGTTACGCGCACTTATCGGACGGTCATGTTTCAAATGTGGTGGCTTCGATGAATGCAAAGATTTTCGGGGGCGTGTGATGGTTGATTTAAAAACTACATTAAGCGCGGGGGCTGATTATGATAAATGGATTAAAGCCGATTTGTGGACGGTTGAGAGAGCAATCTTGTTATTGATTGATGCGGAAAGCCTACCGTATTGGCCTGATAATTATAATACTTGCAGCCCTATTACTGACGATGAAAAAATAATCTACAGTGATTTTATGGATATATGGGATATAGCGAGGGCAAGTTTAAAAGCTGGCAGTTTAAAGAAAGTGGATAAAAGCGCGGCGGGGTTAATGAGAAACGAGGTTCGGCCTAATGAGTTTATTCATTGGGCAAGAATAAAGGGCTATGAGATACCGGATGAATTAAAAACAATCAGAGCAGAGCCACAGGCTGAACCATTGGCCGATGCTGGCGTGGTTGATGATGTAGAGCCAGAAACTAATCCCCCATTAGGCAAGCCGAACAATAACGAACTAGCCCTTTCAGGCTTGCTAAACGAACCCGCTAACAAGGATGATTGGTTTGAAGTTATTGATGAAATGACAAAAGAGTTTTACATCAATAACCAAAATACAATGCCAAGCAAGGTGCAGGCGCGCGCGGCATTATGGAAAGACTCACCTAAACATGGGATTACCGTTAATGGTGAGGATTTAAAAATGATCGGTGTAACAAAACCATTAAATCCACGCTCTTTTAATAGGCGCTGGAATGAGTACACGAACCAAATTAAACCAAATTAAACCAAATTAAACCATTTCAAGCCGGTCATCGTTTCACTACCAGCAAAAAAACTCTAATAGCCTCAACGCAAGGGAAACCTTGCGGAAAGCCTGCAACAGCGGGAAACAAAACTTTCTTATTGAGGC
>DIUY01000025.1 GCA_002422395.1 Methylococcaceae bacterium UBA6146
TTTACACAAAAGTTCTTATACCCTCCCTTTGGATTATGGAAGTTACTACAGTCAAATTGTATCTTTATGTAAACACTCTCAAAATTTTAAGATTCTTTTGAGTTTGCTTCTATGGAAATTTAAGGATGCTTAAATGATTATAGAAGCCGTAGTAAACAGTTGGAATAAGAGTAAACAATGCTTAAAAAAATAAATACTTGCATATTAAAGTAAGCAAAAAGTTACCCAAATGCCATGCAATACTTAGATTTATAGGCTAGAGGTAGCTCCTTAAACAAAGAAAGTTGGGAGTGTTATAATGAAATCAAAGAATCTCATTATTGGTGCCGTAGCGGGCACCATTCTTGGCGTAGGATCAGCGGGTCAAGCTATGGCCGCTGAGGAGCTTACGCCTATAGAAAAGCTCGGTAAAAATGTCTTTTTTGACAATATTTCCATACCCGGCAACAAGCAGGGCTGTTACTCATGCCACGATCCCGCAAAAGGCTGGATTCTGCCGAATTCCGCCATCAACAACACGACAGTGGTGGCACCGGGCGCAGCGCCGCATGCATTGGGCAACATTAAGCCACCCGCTAACGGCTATGCGAGCTTTAGTCCTCCTTTCCGATCCGGAAGTTTCGGCTTTATCCCGCCTTGGGAAGGCGGCAACTTCTGGGACGGTCGCGCCGAAGGCTGCGGGGCAACAGGTGGCGCCTGCCCAGCGGCAGTCCCTGCAGGGGGGGTCAGCGAAACGATCACGCTGTCAGACATACCATCATCAAAGCAGGCCGACTATGAAAAATATCTTGGTCCTACGGCCGATCAGGCCTTAAACCCCTTCCCAAACGCTGTCGAGCAGAACATCCGCGAGAAGAACGTTTGCCAACGCGTCAAGACGGCTAAGTATAAAGGTTTGTATGAGGATGCTTTTGACCAAGCCATCGACTGCAGCCCAGATCCCCAACTTCCGGTCGGGCAGCGAGCTTATCATAAGAGTTTCAAGCTAATCGCCTTGTCACTTGCGGCTTGGCAGGCTTCTAGCGATGTCAATTCGTTTAGCTCGACGCGGGACAAGGCGCTCGTAGAAGATCCTGACCATAAGTTTCCCCTCACAGGGTTCACGGATAAGGAAAATTTCGGTCATGATTTGTTCTATGGTCGGAACGATTCAGGCCAAAACACGGGAGGGCCTGGAGGGAGGGCTAAGGCGGCTCGTTGCAATGCATGTCACAATGGGGTACCACAGGGAGAGCCCGCAGATCCTGCAGGTGAGGCGCCGCACCAGCTTTACACCGACAACCGCTATCACCATATCGGCGTGCCTTTCAATCGTCAAATCCCGGGGGTAGCAAAAGGTGAGAAAATAGGGCTGAAAGCCCACGTCATTGCTGATTCTATTAATCCAGGAGAATTCAGGACTCCAACCCTGCGCAACGTGGCCAAGGGGCTGGGCGCGAACTTTAAAAAGGCCTATACCCACAATGGCTGGTTCAAGAGCGTGGAAAGCCTTGTCCATTTCTACAACACGCGTGACGTGGCTGACATTCCTGGCAATAATTTGGGCTTGAAAAGGTGCGAAGATCTGACACCACCCATTATTAACGCAACGGAAAAAGAAGCTTTGCAAAACAATTGCTGGCCCACGTCAGAGTTTCCCAACCCTGCTGTGTTTATTGTCGGAAACCTCGGACTGACCCCCGAAGAGGAGGATGCGCTTGTGGCTTATCTGAAAACGTTTTCAGACGAGTTTACGCCTGCGAAACCCTGATCGCAATGGAATGCGCCGAGTGTGGGGGACGCGGTAGCCCGTTGTACCCTCTGGGGCATAAAGGGNNCCCTTTATGCCCCAGAGGGTACAACACATCGGTGCGTCAATTGTTGGGGGGTCGCACACTTATCCCAACCTACGCGCTACCAAAAAATTTTTTGTGCCTTTCGTGTTTTTTGTGGACAGATAAACCGTGCGTAACATCAGTTAAATAACAATGCCATCACTACTTTACTTCAAAACGCTCAATGCCTCGAAAAACAAAGCGCGGGTTAACCCCAAAAGTTTCACGAAAGCTATGGCTAAAATGAGTGGCATCAGAAAACCCCGCCTCTAATGCAGCGACAGTCATATTGTCGCGCTGGTTTAAATGCTCTACTGCCAAAAACAAGCGTTTCCAAACACGAAAGCGACGATAAGCCACGTTGGTATTTTCTTTAAATAAATGCAAAAAACGTGATGCAGAAAGATTGCTGATAGCCGCTAAATAGTCTTGAGAAAAATTGCAATCAGGTTCATCACGAATTAGATCAATAGCCGCTTGTATACGCGCATCCATCGTAAAATTAAGCGAGTCATCACAGTTGAGTAATGTATCTAAGCATCTTTCAATCAGTTCTTTATCAGGATTTTCTTCATAAATCCATAACAATTGTTTTAATAATTGATCGTCTTGAAACAAGGTTGCCGATTGCACTGAAAAAGGAAACCTGCGTTTAAGATACAAAAAATCGGCACTATCTCTTTCAATAAATAATTTGCCGTGTATGCCTTTGCCAAAATTAAGCTCATGTTTTATACCTGCGGGAACAAAAACACAGCGACAACTTTGCCAAAGACCATCACCGATTTTTATTTGAAATGGCTGATAAATACCGACATGCAACGCGCTAGTTGCATAAGCATGGGCTGTTAAATGTTGTGATAATCCAAAATAAAGTAAGCGATTTTGCCAGATGAACAAGCGTGTATAAGAAGGATAAGTTGATAACATAGCGAGTTCATACAAGATTTTATTTTGAATGGTTCATTATAATGATTGCCACTGATTTTAAAAACGTCAGCTTTTCACACACTAAGTGGAGTCATCAATATGAGTAGCACAACGGTTTTTGATTTTAAGTCCCAGTTTGAAACATTGCTGGCAACGATTGCAAAAGAACGGATTCGATATTTTAATTTTATAACGCTGGCATCGAATCATAAGCCTTGGTTTGATACAGGGATTGAGCTTGAAGCAGGTGATTGTTTAACTTCGTTTGCTATTGGTCAGACACAATTTAAAGATTTACCGATTTGTGTTGAACCCAGTTTTCAACTGTGGTTTCGCGTTGGTTTAGAAAGTGAAATATTTCGTGGTACACGAGATAGCCATAGTTTCACCGCCGAACAACCTGGACGTTTATATCTGGCTAGTTATTTTCCCGGCGAATGGGCGAGCAAAACGGGCGAATTAAGCACACCTGATGTTGTGTACGATATGGTGACAGGTGATTTTACGGTGCTGTTGATATGCTGGCAGAATGACGCATTGGCAAGTTTGAAACAGTTGCAAAAACACGGTGATGTGGCTGATCTTATTGCTTTGGAAATCGACCGCTTGGAATTGCCTGTGATACCACCTAAAGATTGGTATTATCTTTGGTTTACAGGCCCTGCTGAAATCTATCAAGCTTGCAAAACGCCTGAAAAACCATCGGCTGTTTGTTGCCATACCCATAATGATGCGGGTTTATTGCAAAAATCAGTATTATTGCCCTTTACACCGAATACCCGTTTACGCTGGTCATGGAAAATGGATGTATTACCTTCCTCTGTGCGTGAAGATACTTTACCCACACATGATTATTTAAGCATTGCGGTTGAATTTGATAATGGGCAAGACATTACTTATTACTGGAGTGCGGAACTCACACCAGAAACAGTTTATCGTTGCCCAATTCCAACTTGGCATGACAGAGAAACCCACGTTGTGATTCGTTCTGGCTCAGAAGGTTTAGGCGAATGGTTCAATGAAGATCGCGATGTTTATGAGGATTACGCAGCCGCTATCGGTGGGCTTATCCCTAAACAAATTGTGCGCGTCTGGTTTATTGCGGTGAGTTTATTTCAACATCAGGAAGGTCGTTGCCAATATGCGGACATCAGTTTTTTAAACAACGATCAAATCATATCTGTTTTTCAAGAAGAGTGTATATAAAAATGGTGTAGGTACGAATTCATTTGCACCCTTGAGATAACACAGAAATAAATAGCCCATTTTTTGGTGACTTAAGAATAGCACTGAAATAAGTTAATACCAGTAAGCTTACTGAAATGGATGCTCCAGAGGATGATGCCTTGGCTAAACGAAGTGGGGCGTCGTGAATTACGCACTTGGTTAGTGTTTAAAAATCAGGCATACAACATGGAGCAACAAACAAAAGCACCAATAAATTCTGTGCTAATGAATTACACAGTACCTTTATTTGCTTAATACAGCACTGCACCGCTGTTTTTGGCACTCACAAAATCGGCATAATCCTGCTTCACTTGAGAAGCATAACTAAGCGCATAATTTAGGGTTTCCGTTTTTAAACCAGAAACATCGCCATTAATCACATCGGTGATTTCCTTATCCATGCTGTAAGGGATCAGCGTCGCATCGTAATCTTTATCGGCCAATGCGTGGTTTTTCGCCATAATCTTACCCATGTATTTCACCGCATCATTGAATTTCGTGTAACTGGTCAACAACGCGTAGTCAAAATCTTCCTGATAAGGTGAACGTTCAAAGAGAAAAAACGGCAAGCCGTTCACCGTGGCATAGCCAGCGAGGACATCTGTATTAGTCAGCATAGCTTTCATGCCTTTAACAGCACGCGCACCATTGTGATAATCATAAACCCATGCTGGCATGTTGCCGGATGCGGCAATAGATACGGCACTGTCTGTTTCCTGTTTCATTTCCAGAATAACGTCGTCGCTAGTCGCGGTCGATGGGCCATCAATTAATAAATAATACCGGTAACGGCCTAAACTGCCGGTGCCCGAACCCAAGCGTAATGCCGCATCTTTTAATAAATAGTAACTATTACTTTTACGCTTAGAAGAAGCGATAGAACTTATATAACCCGGCATTGCCGCATTGATAGTGGAAAATGCCGAGCTGCTGACAGGTTGCAATGAACCACTGAGCGTCAGAAAATAACGGCGGCCAGAACTGACTGCGGTGTATTTCGCCAACAAATTGGAGCGGGTTTTACCGTCAGCGGCCTGAATGGTGTCTTTAACGACACCGTTAGTATTACTGGTAGTCAGTCGGTAGCTTAATTCGGTGTCGTTGCCTTTAAATGAGGCCATCTGGGTCGCATAGCTATCTACAAAGTTTTTCACCAACGTTTGGCGATTCGTGCTGCTAATACCCTTTTCTTCGGCCGCCAACAAGATGGCAACAGCCATGCGACGCAAATCCCAAGTATAAGAACCCCAGTAACTTTCATCAAAATCATTGGTGTCAAATACAGCATTACTATTGGCATCACGGAATCCGCCCATGTTTTGCATATGCATATCGCCGCCTAACCACACGCCGTTGGTATAGGTGTTGGTGTACCAGGATGTAGGCCAGGAAACGGTATTTTTGGTATCCGTATAAAACAAGTGCGCCGTGCCGCGATAAAACGAAAAAGCACTAGCGGCCATTTTGGTCATTTTGGTGGCCAGTTCTCTAGGAAGGTTTACGGCAAACGGATGGTTGTAGCTGTAAATTTCTTGCACTACCCAAGATTTACGACTACTTGCCGCTTCAGCTGGACCGGATAGTAACGTGGTTGTAAACAAAGCCGTCAAAGCCATGCTTGCGGCAAGTGTTGTGGTCAATCTCATAGAACTCCCCAAAATTAAAATGATGTGGTTAAACATAAAAAACTTAGCATTATAGCTAGGCCTTATGACTGATTGATGAAAGCGGCTGAGCGGATTGAGTTTATGCCGCTGTTATTGCTGCTGAATCAAATCTAGCGTCTTGCGGGGCAATTTTTCCGGCTTGTCATTATTATCCAGATGTAACTGTGCGTCTTCATGGACTGTGGACATAAACTGGATCAACCGTAATTCCAGCTGCATTTTTTGTTCTAAATCATCTGCTTCCCACATCTTATTTAACAAATGCTTGGCGTGATGGTGAATTGTGAATACAACGGCTTCGGGCAAATGGGCATAACTTTGCTGGATTGAACTTTTAAGTTGATCGAGTGCGTTCAAATACTGCTTATAGTCTTTAACATCCTGTTCACAGCGTATTTTCAACACTGACAATTCGGCTGTGTTCCGGGTTTTTAACAGGGCAATATCATGCGCCAACTGGACGCTTTTTTTTTGCAACTCACCAGTTAATACCTGCTCAGCAAGTATTCTTGCCTGCTTTAACCTTGCTTGTTGTTCTTGATTAGCGGCTTGCCAAGTAAGATTTTCATCTTTAACGGAATAAAAAAACTTGACAAATTTAAAAAGCACTTTTTTTAATAGCATCATTTTAGCGTAACATAGTTATTTTTTGCTGCAATGCCAACAACCCTAAACTGTCGTGACGATTCCGATAGCGGCTGTTTTCCTGTTGTAACTGCTTGAATTCATTTGCAGATAATTGTCGTTTCAACAAAAACAACTCTTTGTCGATAGTTTTTGATAACTGCCTGATGTGCCTGCGATTATTGGCATTAAGCAGACGATTTCTTTTTACCTGACTGAAGTAGTTGATTTGTAAGCTTTTAAAATAAAACAATTGATCAATTTGAGCTTTTTTATACTGCATAAATAAAACTTTTCGTTGTTGCCTTTGCTGAGGGGAAAAGTACGCAACGCACTGTTTAACAAAACGCTTTAAAAAATCCAAGACACCCATTACCCACAGCAAAGCAAACGCTGCCAGCAATAGCGTCAGACCCACTTGGGTTATTAGCGCAGCCAAACTGAAAACCTTCAGACCCACAGAAATTTTTGCGGTAACCAGTAAAACCAGTGCTGCAAGCATTAATAACAAGGCTATCCTAATAATCAAAAGCATAAGTGGCTAAGGGTTAAGTGATTGCACATGCTGTGTAGGCGTTTGCATGTGGCCTAATGGCTATTGTACCGATAATTTAACAAAAGACTTAAGCCATCGCCGGGGTAGGAATATTTCCTTTTTTCGGTATGAACCTATAGATTGCATAACGTATTGGCTATCATGGTGGCCTTTACAATACGAATTATGAAAAAATTAAATTTTAGGGTGCTTGGATTATTTGGCTTTTCTGTCATTAATGTCACGGCGCTAGCGGATACCCAGCAAACCGTTGATTTAGGCGTGGTTGAAGTCATCGGAGTCACACCTTTATCTGAGGGCGGCGTGGCGGTTGATAAAATACCCGGCACCATCCAAACAGTGACTTCGGCGCAACTGCAAGCCGAGCAAAGCATTTCCTTGGCAGATTATATCAACCGCTATCTGGGCAGCGTGCATATCAACGAAGCACAAAATAATCCCTTGCAACCCGATATTTATTATCGCGGTTTTGTCGCATCGCCGTTATTGGGAATGCCGCAAGGTTTGTCAGTTTATGTCAACGGCGTCCGCTTTAATGAGCCGTTTGGCGATTCGGTCAATTGGGATTTGATACCGCCCGGCGCAATTGACTCGACCACCTTACATGGCGGTTCCAATCCGGTGTACGGCCTGAATAGCTTAGGTGGTGCAATCGTGATAAAAACCAAAACCGGTTTTTCTGCGCCCGGCCATCAGCTTGAAGCCTATGGCGGCTCTTTTGGCCGTCATGTTGAAGAAATAACCAGTGGCGCTAATAACGGCACCTGGGGGTATTTTGTTGATTTGCGCAGTTTCCATGAAGAAGGCTGGCGTGACTTTTCACCGTCGGACGCCAAACAAGCATTAGGCACATTGAGCTGGCAGAATGACCGGGGCGGGCTGGATTTAACGGTGGCGACCAACGATAACGACCTGCGCGGCAATGGCGCGTCGCCCGTGCAATTATTGCAACAAAACCGCAATGCCGTGTTCACCCACCCCGACCAAACCATCACCCGACTGTTTTTTACCGAGTTGGCCGGCAATTACGCGCTGACCGATACGGTTGAATTCAGCGGCAATGTGTATTTTCGCCAGAACCGCATGCGCTCATTTAATGGCGATAACAGTGATTATGAAGAATGCGCCTTATCCGGAAATGCAGGTAAATTATGCGAAGACCCAGGTAGTGATGAAGAAGTTGTCGTCGATACCAATGGCAACGATGTAATGGCTGATGATGCCGTTGAAGGGGCGACCAATAATACCAGCGCGACCAATATGTATGCACGCGGCGGCACCCTGCAAGCGATGTTTGCGCAGGATTTGTTTAAGCATGAAAACAATTTGACCGTAGGCGTTAGCTATGACAATGCCGATGTGCATTTTGGTTCCGATACTGAGCTGGCCGCGTTGACCGATGATAGAGGCACGATAGGCAGCGGCATTCTGGTGGATGAGTCCAAAGTAAGGCTGAACACGCACAGCGACACCGTTGGCGTTTACGCCACCGACAGTTTTTCTATCACCGAAAAATTAACCGCCACCGTCGCGGGACGCTATAACCATGTTGACTTGTCGATGACCGATAAGTACATCAACGATCCGGAAAAAAACCTGAACGGCGATCATACCTTTGAACGCTTTAATCCGTCCGCCGGTTTGACTTATGACGTCAATAAAAACCTGAATGTTTACGGCGGTTACAGCGAATCATCCCGCGCACCTACGCCGATGGAACTGAGCTGTGCCGACCCTGAAGCCCCGTGCAAACTGCCCAACTCATTTGTTGCCGATCCACCGCTAAAACAGGTGGTGGCGAATACCTTTGAAACTGGTTTTAGAGGCAGTTTAAAAAGCTTGGTAGGCGCTGGTGATGGCAAATGGAATTTAGGTTACTTTCATACCACCAATAACAACGACATTATTTTCCGGCGCGATTTTTCCAGTAACATCACTAACCAGGGTTATTTTTCTAATGTCGGGCAAACGGTGCGGCAAGGCTTGGAGACCGGTGCCAGCGTGACTTATCCGCAGGTTTTCAGTGACATTGATGACTGGCATTTTTCAACCAATTACACCTATCTGGATGCCACCTTTCAGGATAGTTTTGGCGTGATGAACCCATTGGATGGAGATGAAATTATTGCCGTAAACCCAGGCGACCGGATTCCGGGCCTCCCCGAACATTTGTTTAAATGGGCGGTCGGCGTTGATTTATGGCAGAAAGTGTCATTGGGTGTTAATGGCTTGTACAGCGGCGACCAATTCTT
The DNA here is from genome assembly GCA_002422395.1 of Methylococcaceae bacterium UBA6146. GTDB lineage: Bacteria > Pseudomonadota > Gammaproteobacteria > Methylococcales > Methylomonadaceae > Methylovulum. The sequence continues at coordinate 9,071 of DIUY01000025.1, forward strand.
CCGAGGCGATGAAGCGAATGTCACCGCGCCTTTAGAAGGCTACTGGCTGGTCAATGCCACTGCTGAATATAAGGTGAACAAACATTTTGCCGTGTTTGGCAAACTTGATAATGTTTTCAACAATAATTACAGCTCATTTGGCGTTTATGGGGAAGCCGACGAGATATTTCCAAGCTTCGATGATGGCCGTTTCGTATCCCCTGGAGCACCTAGAGCGGGATGGATTGGGGTGCGCTTGAGCATGTAAGCTTTAAAACATTCAAAGAAGCAAAAAAGCGGCTTTATTTTGTTAATAAGAATTGTTATCATTTGTGTAAATTAGTTACTCAGGATAACTCTCATGTATGTATGTGTTTGCAAAGCGGTTACCGATACCCAGATAAAAAAGGCCATTGACAACGGCGTCTGTACGCGCAGGCAATTATTCCAATGTTTCGGCGTTGGTAGCGACTGCGGAAAATGCAATAAGCATGTTAAAGAATTGCTTGACGGCAATCGGCAAGAGCGTCCTATAATGGCACAGGCGTCAAACCAACCTGTCCTTAGCACATTTTAAATATTTGAGGCATCCTTATGAAAGGCGATACAAAAGTCATTGAATTCCTTAACAAAGCGCTCACCAATGAGCTGACCGCCATTAACCAGTACTTTTTACATGCCCGCATGTATAAAAACTGGGGCTTTAGCAAACTGAATGAGAAGGAATATCACGAATCTATTGATGAGATGAAACATGCGGATCTGTTAATTGAGCGCATCCTATTTTTGGAAGGCCTGCCTAACTTGCAAAGCCTTGACAAGTTAATGATTGGCGAACACCCTGAGGAAATGCTCCAATGCGATTTAAAGTTGGAACATGTTGCCATCCCCTTGCTCAGGGAAGCTATTGCCTACTGTGAACAAGTGCAAGACTATGTTTCCAGAGATATTTTTCAGCATATTCTGGAAAATGAGGAAGAACACGTTGACTGGCTGGAAATACAGTTTGACTTAATCAGCAAGATCGGCATACAAAACTATCTGCAATCGCAAATTTGAGCTTTGCCGCCGCCGATTTTATAATCGCGTGAATCAGGCAAAACCAAGTTAATTTCTAACTATCTGTTTTTCTTGCTTTTCGTGCTTTTCGTGCTTTTATCCAAGTCTGTCGGTATTTTAGCAATAGCAGGAAGTTGACCATCACTTTCTGCTTTCCGGACAAAAAAGCGCGAAAATAACAGGCCAATTTCAAATAACAGCCACATGGGCACCGCTAGCAAGGTTTGTGAAATGGCATCAGGCGGGGTGAGCAACATGCCAATAGCAAATGCGCCGACAATCACATAAGGACGTTGTTCACTCAAGTCTTTAGAAGTGGCCAGGCCGCTCCAGACGATCACAATCGTAAAAATAGGCACCTCAAAGCAAACACCGAACGCAAAAAACAGCGTCAACACAAAATCCAGATACTTGGAAATATCAGTCATCACAGTGACCCCGACCGGCGCCGCCGCCGTCAAAAATCCAAAAATAAGCGGAAAGACGACATAATAGGCAAACACAACACCCAGATAAAACAATAGCGTACTGGCGAACAGCAACGGCAATATCAAACGCTGTTCATGTTTATATAAGCCAGGAGCCACAAACGCCCAGAATTGGTAAAGGATAAACGGGATAGAAATAAAAACGGCGACGACTAACGCCAACTTAAATGGTATAAAAAAAGGCGATGCCACTTCAATGGCGATCATCGAGCTGTTTTCCGGCATATGCTTGAGCAGAGGCCCCGCCAGAATACTGTAAATTTCGTTGGCATAAGAAGCCAACCCTAAAAACACGACCAATACGACCAATACGACCCGCAACAACCGGTCGCGCAATTCAATCAGATGGCTTATAAACGGTTGTGCCTCGTGGGCAGTGTAATTATTTTTACTCATGCTGTTTTGCGCGTTTTTCTGCTTCCGGCAACTGCTCTATTGACGATTTAAACGCCTGCGCCGTATCTGCCACTTCATCGGACAGCAGCTCAAATTCCAGCCTCCCCGACTGCTGTTCCAGCACCTGCCGGATTTCTTCAACTTGCAGCTCGTGCTTGATTTCAGCCTTCAGGGAAGCCACCATCTTTTGCGTCCTGCCTATCCAAAAGGCCGCAATTCTCGCCATTTTAGGCAGCCTTTCAGGGCCTATCACCAATAAGCTGACCAGCCCTATCATAACCAACTCGGAAAAGCCTATTTCAAACATGCGAATCAGACTTGTCAGTCTGTTTAGCACTTATTTCACCATCAATGATGTTAGCGTCACCATCATTTTCGGTGACTTTTTCCTCTTCGCCTTCTTTAATGGCGGAACGGAAGCCTTTGATTGCATCGCCCAAGTCTGAACCTATATTCCGCAATCGCTTGGTGCCAAATACAACAACAATTATGACTAATAACATTAATAATTTAGTGACACTGACACCCATTTTAAACTCCAGTTAGTCTACTGAAACCAGACAAAAACGGTTTTGTCCGGTTTTATTGGTTACGCCGTGCTTTTTCTTCCAATCCGGACAGACCAAAACGCCGCTGTAACTCCTGCAGCACATCATCGGGATTCAGCTCTTGCTGCGCCAGGAGGACCATACAATGGAACCATAAATCCGCCATTTCATAAATGATTTGCTGTTTATCCCCACCTTTAGCCGCAATCACGGTTTCTGTAGCTTCTTCGCCGATTTTTTTTAAAATTGTATCCAAACCTTTAGTATACAGGCTAGCCACATAGGATTTGTCGGCGGATTGCTGTTTACGCTGTTCCAGAATATCCGCTAATTGTTGCAATACGTCACTCATAGCCTTTTATATATCTCATCAGAATCTTTCAACACCGGCTCAACCGTCAGCCACCGCCCATCAATCAGCTGCCGGTAAAAACAGCTTTCCCGTCCGGTATGACAAGCAATACCACCTTCCTGCTCGATTTCCAGCAAAATCACGTCTTCGTCGCAATCAATCCGGATGCTGCGGATTTTTTGCCGATGCCCAGACTCCTCGCCCTTACGCCACAATTTGCCGCGTGAGCGCGACCAGTACACGGCATAGCCTTCTTGGGCGGTTAAGGTGAGGGATTCGCGGTTCATCCACGCGAACATCATTACCCTACCGTTGCTGGATTGTTGGGCAATGACAGGAATTAGCCCATCTTGCGTCCAGCGGATTTCATCCAGCCAGACCCTATTCATAACCGCACCTCAATACCCCGTGAACGTAAATGTTGTTTGGCCTGCTCAATGGTATATTCACCGAAATGGAAAATACTCGCCGCCAATACCGCATCCGCTTTGCCTTCGAGTATGCCTTCGGCCAGATGGTCTAGATTGCCGACGCCGCCGGACGCGATGACAGGCACGGACACTGCTTCGCTAACCGCGCGGGTCAACGGCAGGTTAAAGCCAGCACGCGTGCCGTCATTATCCATGCTGGTCAACAATATCTCCCCTGCCCCGTAGGCTGTCATTTTTTTCGCCCACTCGACCGCATCTATACCTGTCGGTTTACGCCCGCCGTGGGTAAACAGCTCCCAGCGCTCGGGTTCACCCTCATGGCTGACTTTTTTGGCATCAATGGCGACCACGATGCATTGCGAACCGAAACGCTCCGCCGCTTCTTTAACAAATTCAGGATTAGACACCGCCGCACTATTAATGCCGACTTTATCCGCGCCGGCATTCAGCATGCGCCGGATATCGTCCAGCGTTCTGATACCGCCGCCGACTGTCAGCGGAATAAAGACTTCACTAGCGACTTGTTCGACTACATGCACTATCGTGTCACGATTATCATGCGTTGCGGTAATATCCAGAAAGGTAATTTCATCCGCGCCTTCGCGATCATAGCGCCTGGCGATTTCGACAGGATCGCCCGCGTCGCGGATATCGACAAATTTCACGCCTTTGACTACGCGGCCATTATCAACATCCAAACAAGGAATAATACGTTTGGCTAGGCTCATGGCTTCAAAATGATTCCGCTAATTTTTCGGCTTCGGCAAAATCCAGCGTACCTTCATAAATGGCGCGTCCGGTAATCGCCCCCATAACACCGTCGCGCGCGACTGCGCCCAAGGCTTTGATGTCATCAATATTGGTAATACCACCCGAAGCGATAACCGGAATACGGATGGCTCTGGCCAGTCTGGCCGTCGCCTCAATATTGACGCCTTGCATCATGCCGTCTCGGGAAATGTCGGTATAAATAATCGCTTCAACGCCGTCGGCTTCAAAGTGTTGCGCCAAATCAATCACATCATGCTTGGACAATTTAGACCAGCCATCAATCGCGACCTTACCATCTTTAGCATCCAGTCCGACGATAATATGGCGCGGATATTCCAGAGCCATATTCCGAACAAAATGCGGTTCGTTGACGGCTTTTGTTCCGATGATCACATATTCAACCCCGGCATCCAGGTACGCCTGTATGGTTTCCTCATCGCGGATACCGCCGCCTATCTGCACGGGCACGTCAGGATAGGCTTCAACTATCGCATGAATAACATCGGCATTTCTGGGCTTTCCGGCAAACGCGCCATCCAGGTCGACCAAATGCAGGCGTTTTGCGCCCGCTGCCACCCAACGCCCAGCAACCGCGACTGGGTCATCAGAAAAAACTGTGTCATCATCCATGCGTCCTTGGCGTAAACGCACACATTTCCCTTCTTTTAAATCGATAGCGGGTATTAACAGCATAATGTAGGAAACCTCAACAACATAGTAATCAAAATTTAAACAAATCCATTCCAGTGCAAAAAGTTCTTGAGCAGCTGCAAACCAACGGCCTGACTTTTTTCGGGATGGAATTGTACGGCAAAGATATTGTTTTGCGCTAAAGCACACGCAAACGCATCCGGGTAATCGGTTGTTGCGGCTACCACGGCGGCGTTATCCGGTCTGGCATAGTAGCTATGGACAAAATAAAAGCGGCTGTTCTGGGGAATACCATCCCATAGCGGATGTGGAAACTGCTGCACCTGATTCCAGCCCATGTGCGGAATTTTCAGGGTATTGCCGTCTTTATCCGTTAATCCGTCCGGAAAACGCACGACATGGCCAGCCAGCACATTCAAGCCTTCAGTATAGCCATTTTCTTCGCTGTCGGTCAGTAAGGCCTGCATGCCCAGACAAATTCCCAACAATGGCTTAGCCTTGGCAACTTCATGGATGACATCGGCTAGACCTGAATGCCTAAGCGCCCGCATACAATCACGCATAGCGCCTACGCCCGGAAACACCACGCGATCCGCCTGCAAGATCGCATCGGCATTAGAAACTATCTGCACATCCACCTCAGGGACGGCATATTGCAAGGCTTTAGCAATAGAATGCAGGTTTCCCATTCCGTAATCAATAACAGCAACAGAAGACATAAATGTTCAGCGTGGATAGTTAAGTGGCAAGGTGTGACTTATAGCACACCTTTGGTGGACGGCATTATACCCGCCATACGGGTATCGGCGGTAATCGCCATGCGGATGGCCCGGCCTAATGCCTTAAAAATGGTTTCGGCGATATGATGGGAGTTTGCGCCTTTCAAATTGTCGATGTGCAGTGTTACGTTGGCATGATTGACAAAACCTTGGAAAAATTCCCGAAACAAATCGACATCAAAGCTGCCTATCATCGCTTTCGGGTAATGCACATCATAGAACAAACCGGGGCGTCCAGAAAAATCAATCACAACCCGAGACATGGCCTCATCCAATGGGATATAAGCATGACCATAGCGGCAAATACCTTTTTTATCGCCGATTGCCTGGGCAAAGGCCTGCCCTAAGGTAATACCTATATCTTCAACCGTGTGATGCGCATCGATATGCAAATCACCTTTGGCAGCGATGTCCATATCGATAAGACCATGCCGGGCGATTTGATCGAGCATGTGGTCTAGGAATGGTACGCCAGTTACAAATGAGGTTTTTCCAGTCCCGTCAAGATTGATGTTGATTTTAATTTGGGTTTCGAGCGTGTTGCGTTCTATTTGGACGTTGCGTGGATTCATTGTCATTTTAAAAAATTAATGAGTAATGTGGTTTGCATGAATTAATGCCCAGAGTATCACAAATGCCCCTGCCCTTTCTTGGAAAAGCGCTGGAAGCGGC
>DIUY01000023.1 GCA_002422395.1 Methylococcaceae bacterium UBA6146
TTGCCCGTGCCGCGTATCCTGACGGGCCGGGGAACCGAATATTGCGGCAAAGCCGAACAGCATGGATCACCCGCCTTATCTGGCGGCTAATGACATCGGCCATACCAAAACCAAGGCCAGGCATCCGCAAACCAATGGGGTTTGTGAACGTTCCCATAAGGCCGTCTTGCAGGAGTCTTATCAGGCCACCTTCCGCAAAAATCCCTATAGCGGCCTGGAACCATTGCAAAAAGATCTGGACGAATGGCCAAATTATTGCAACAACGACCGAACCCATCAGGGCAAAATGTGCAATGGCCGGACGCCAATGGACACTTTGCCGGGCCGGATGGGAAACAGATTTGGCGCCAGAAAAGTCTGAACCCAATCTAATACGGCAGACACCCTCAAAACTGGTAACTGTCAGATCAAGTCTGAGCTGGTACAAAATATGGTGCTTCGATAGGGTCGGTCAGAAGTACGAAAAGATGTTTACGGTCAGGGTCATGCGCTGGCTCGGAAGGGATGAGCAAGGTTGCCCGTTTAAACGGGACAAACAACCTCATAACGCGGCAAATAATTCGTTGATGTGTTGTTGTTCGTCGATATGTTCCGCCAAGCGTTTGGCTTCGTCGGCGGGACGGCCTAGAGCTTGGAACAGTTTTTCAAAGCGGATGGGGTTGGATGAGCCGTGCGGGTCTTCCTATAAGGGTATGGACTGTTGGGCAATGCACCTGCCGTTAATCAGTTTGTGGCATTCCCTGTTGTTCTGGCAGGGCTTTGACGGCTTCGAAAACTTTTTCGGCAACAATTCTCATGGTGTTAACCGCTGGCTTGTTTGAGTGGGGCAATATCTAATTGGTGTGGTTTTAAAGGCCGGTACGCCGTTCGGCTCTGTACCGCTGCGGGTCTGGCTAATTCGCTTAACTGGGTGGCCCGCTTGAATTAGTGGCGGGGTGGCGGTGGGGCATAACCGCTATCAGCGGGCCAAAAGCGATTGTCATCCGTGTCCACGGTGCTGCGCCTACAGTCCGGCAAAATCCGTTTGGCGCACAGCGTCTCACGCCACTCGTACTTAAGAAACACTTTTTCTATCGGGTCAGGAAGCGGATCAAAATTTACGCTATAACTGGGAGAATAGGTCGTTTCGCCAAAACCTGTTCCTGGAGCGCCCTTTTTTGCAGCCAAACCAAAGGCATCGCTTTCTGCGTTGGACATTCCCTCATAAATTTCCGGACGGGGACGCTCGGTATAAGCGGCCATAGCAATAACACCCAGCGCAGAAGTGTCACCCCACGCCGCCGCATAAGAATTGCCCGCCTCGGTAAAATAAAAACGGTTAACTTGATTCGCGCTAGTACGCCAGCCTCCATATTCAGCGCTGGTATTCGGTTCAAGGATGTACATGCGTTCATTATTGCGTAACCACGATGGTTGGCCGTTAATAATATTACGGCCATCCACTGCAATGACAACACCAACCCGCTGGCCGCTATTATTGGACACGCGCAAGCTATAGCGTTCATTCGGCATGGCGGCCACATAAGCGCGGTAATGCGCCGTATTTCCACTTACCGGCAGTTGTTGCAAGCTTCCGCTATTATCACTTTGCACACTGATGTCAACTGGTAAATAAGGGCGTGCAATAGGGTTATAATCATTAATGGCCTCATTATTGGCACATGCGGTCATTGCCATTATCATGGCGATCATTGCGGGAATTTTACGATGCATCATTTTCAACGCCCTCATTATGGTTTAAACAACTTTCATCTTAGCAAGTAACCGTTTAAGGTTAAGCCATTGAGTTTATTGAGTTATTCGGTAGAAATAGCTTGAGTTTCATTCTTCAATGCCGCATCCAGCGTATGCCACGCCAAGGTCGCACATTTTACCCGCGCGGGGTATTCGCGCACCCCAGCCAACACCGCCAGCTTACCGACCGCTTCCAGCTGAATATCCTCAGCTTTGCCTGTAGTCATTTCGTGGAAAGCTTTAAATAAAGCCTCCGCTTCCGCTTCAGTTTTGCCCTTGATTATTTCTGTCATCAATGACACCGATGCCGTGGAAATCGCACAGCCAGAGCCTTGGAAACTGGCATCCTGTATGGTGTCACCGTCCATTTTTAAAAATAGCGTCAGACGGTCGCCGCATAATGGGTTAAAGCCTTCCACCTTGCGGTCGGCATTATCTATCACGCGAAAATTGCGGGGATTGCGGTTATGGTCAAATATGACTTCTTGGTAGAGGTCGCGTAGGTCTTCAAACATGGTTTTTCTCTGTTTATTCAGAATAGAAATGCGGATGCAGTTGCTCCGCACTGATATATCGCTTGGCTTGGCGTATTATCGTCGTTTACAAACCGATTTGAAATACTCATATGCTCATTCCCAATGAAGATTGAGAATCAGTGAAAATACTTATGATCCCCCCACGCATTTTTTGCTCAATCGAACGCAAGGTATTTTGGATTTCCCGTTCCCGCAGCTCAGGATCTACATCTTGAGGCAGAAAAATCATCACCGCGTTTTCTATTTTGTGGCGGCTCTAAGGCTTCGATAGATGATCCCGTCGAGGCTGGCCACCACATGCCCTTCAAAACCATAATATTTCTCATCCTTCGCCGCGACGATGGCCTGGCAGATGTCGTCTACACAGCAATACACATAGATGATACCCTCTGGGGCACAAGTAAAGTCTTCGATTGGCATGCCCCGTCCCCTTGATAAAGTTGCTTTTGGTAGAACAACTCTACGGCAGATGTGGCCTTGCCTTCAATTCATTTAAAGTTGAGCATCGCGTATATAGTACATATAGCGAAATTTGTTAATCTTGATTGAGAACACTCCCTAGTTTGGTGTTTTATGCCGTTCGCCCCGTCGGGCTAGGTGCGGCTTATTCGGGTTGGTCGGGGGGGGGGTATCCCGCGTGTGTCTCCAGCCGCGTTATGGGTTGCCTTGGCTTTTGCCGCGCTTGCCATAGGTCATAGTTTGCTTGCATGTGCTTGCCGGTAAACCGATAAGCCAAACGCCAAGATTTACCACCTTGCGGTGTTACCAACAAAAACAGGCCGCCGCCGTCACTTAGCTTTTGTGGCTTGTCAGGCGGTTTGTTTTGCGTATTTGAATATCTGTTAGCATGGCGCAATCCTCAAGGGGTAGGGCGGTTTTGTTAGTATCGGCTACCAAGTTGGCAATGGCTGATTTGCGGGAACCAAGACCCATAGGCGAACGCCACTTCGCCCTCGCAAAAGTCAATGACGGCGAACATGGGCTTGTTGGGGTTGTCCGGTAAAGCGGGCAGGCAGGTCAAGCCGTTGTCAAAGCCCGCTGACGGCGAAATTACCGGCACGGCGGTCAATACCCGCCCGTTCATCTGCTCCACATCAATGCTGTGCGAATCGGGATGAATGGCGATCACTTTGGCGAAAAAGGGCATTTAGGCGGCCTTGTGCAGCGGGAAGAAAACCAGGAGGGATTTTTTTAGGGGCTTGGGGCTTGTTGATTTTTTAGGTTCGGTAAATACGTCATTCCCCGCCATTTCCGCCATCCTTTTTAATTCGCCTGCGGTCGTTTTTGCCGTGTACTTCTTATTGCCTTGGGTAAATAGCATTTCTATTTCACCGTTGGGCAGTATGGATGTTATTTTTGCGCCGGTCATTAGTTTTCCGGCATTTTTTAGCTTGCCAATTTTTTGGCCTTCCTTTAAATCAAGCTCTTTAAGGGTTGCTTGATTCTCTGCAAGCTCTCTGTCAGCCCAAACCGCCCGCCTTCTGTTCTATAGCTATCCCCTTCACCTAGGCTTTTAGCGTCTTCGATTTGCTGCCCACTTCGCCTAAGGGTGGCCAAACAATAAGGAATAGCCTACTCACCTTTTGGTGTAGTAATTTTTTAAATTCATCCATATTAATGTAGTAGAGCCAAGTAGGGTGGGCAACGTTTTTTTGCCCACCATTTATGGACAAAAAGGTGGGCAAAAACACCTGCCCACCCTACATGACTGAATGGTGGGATGATATTCTCGGCGCAGCCCATGACCGCGCCTTTATTGTCGCCGGTGCGGCTAAGGCGGATTTTCGCGGTGCAGTCGAGAAGGCGATTGGGGAGGGGGAAGTCTATCCAAGCCTTTAGGAAGGCGTTTGACAGCATTGTTGAAAAGCATGGCTGGCAAGGCAGCGACACTAAGGCGGGGCGGGATTGGCGGACGCGGGTGATTTATGGCACCAACATGCGCACCAGTTATGCTGCGGGGCGTTACGCGCAATTGACGGATCCTGATTTGTTAAAAAACCGTCCGTATTGGAAATACATCCACAGCGATTTGGTGGCGCATCCGCGTGAGCTGCACCAAAGCTGGAACGGCCTGGTGCTGCGTTATGATGACCCTTGGTGGCGGGCGCATTATCCGCCGAACGGGTTTGGTTGCCGGTGCAGGGTTAAGGCGGTTACTGCCGGTGAATATAAAGGGTATCCTGCGCCGGATGATGGCGGTTATACAAAAACCGTGCGGGGCGAACCCCATGTGCTGCCTAAAGGGGTGCCTTTGGCTTGGATTTCAGTCAACGGCAGGCCGTTGCCATCGTTGACGAATTGGGTGATGCGACCCAGATAGTCGGTGCGGGTCAGAAGATCGCCGGTGGTCGGGTCGTAGGTGTAATTCTTGTAGTCGCCCAAGCAATCGAATAGTTCATCCATTTGTACCTTTCGTTGTAGCCGATATAGCCGTTATTGGGCATTAACGCATTTTCTAATCGTGCTTGGCGAGCGATAGTCGGCATTATCCGAATCGGCGAACTTTAACGTCAGTTTATCTTCAGTTCGAAGATCAGGTGGGGTCATTCTGTAGCTGATTGGATTCGGTTATTTTTGTTAGGAAAGGGAGGGACTCACTTGGATTCTGGCAAGCCCTTTATGCCCCGGAGAGTATGCCGGAATGACGAAATTTTTGATGCTGGCTGAAGTTTTTTGTTAATCAGACAAGTTTTTCAGCCATAGCTGCGAAGTGGGAATTACCGGCTCAAAACAAAAAGGTGACAATTGCTTTTAAACGCCCGTTTTCTATGACGGGCATGGCGAGCATGGCGCTTAAATTGTCCAATTCAGGCGTGTAACTGGATTCATGATTGCCGCTGATGACCGGCATGCCGGTCAGCCAGACCCGGCCTAACGCGCCTTCTCCTTTGGTCACCGTTAATGTTTCAAAGAGTTGGGCCAAATCGTTGCTGTTTTTGCTGTAACCTTGTTGGCAGACAAGCCGTTCACCTTGCGGGTCGGGCGTCCATAATTGGATGCGTTTGGCGATAGGCGTGGCTTGGGCGGACAAAAAAGTCATGATGTAAGTGTGTTTGGTGTCGCTACAGACAGGAATCCCCAAGCAAGTTGTGATGCCCGCTTGTTGTGCTTCAAGCCCCCTGATAAACAACTCAGGCTGGCCAATATCCTCAATTAGGATAGGTAGGGTGTTTTGCCAAACTAATCCGGGTATGCCTTGTCCTTTGGCCAGTTTAATTTGTTTGGATAGGGTTTCAAAATGGTGCAGCGTCCCATAATAACCGGCGCTCACGCTGAGCATGTCTGCGGCGTTGGTGTTGCTCCACACTTCAATCGCCCCCGCATGCCCTTCATCATCCCCGCATAAAAACATCACCACCGCCAACAGGAAATCACCTGAAAAAAGGGGGATGGCAATGCCGCAAGTTAAACCTGCCTGTTTGGCGGCACTGGTGCGCATAAAGTAAGAATGTTCAAATTCCGTCAGCACAATCGGGCGGCGTTGCGCCCAGGCTTTGCCGGGCAGGCCTTCGTTGTAGGCAAACCGTTGTTGTTTGCTGGCGGCTTTAAAGTCAGTCAGTGCGCCATAAAGGCCAGAACCGAATTCCAGCTGGGTGCGTTCTTTGTCAGGCACCCATATTTCAGTCACTTTGATAAACGTTTTCATGGTTTTTGTGTTGTCAATAAAGCGGTTATTTAAGCAATTCAGCCATGGCGATCACATTTTTAGCCATTTCACCCAAGGTGATGCTCCTGTCCATCGCCAGCTTTCTGAGCGTGTGGTAAGCCTCGTTTTCGGTGAAGTTGCGGGTTTTAATCAAGATGGCTTTGGCGCGGTCTATTTGTTTACGGTCTTCCAGTTGGACACGCGCCTCTTCCAACGCATGTTTAAGCACTTGCTGTTGATTGAAGCGGGCGATAGCTATGTGGATAATGCTGGGTAGGTTGTTTTCAAGGCCATTGACGATAAGTTCGCTGACGCCCGCTTTAATCACTTGGTTGATGGCCTCAACGGTGATGTCGGTGGCAAACATAATGACGGGCAAGGGGAAGTGTTGGCTAAGGTGGTGTAGGTCAGCGGTTATTTTTTCGGATGGCGTGTCAAGATTAAAAATAACGGCATCAGGCGCGGTTTTTTTAACCACTTCTAAAAACTGGCTGCTGTGTTGGGTTTTCAGGCATTTAAAACCCGCACCCTTTAGGCCGTATTCCAGCAAGGTGCTGTTAAGGTCGTTTTCAATCAATACTATATTAAGCAGGGTCATACTGTTTCGGCACAGTCTTATTTAGGTAGTTGTTTAAACAAGCAATTTATAGTCCATTGTTGCCGATTAATTGGATGCCAAGCTTAAGTGGATAAGTGGCTTTATGGCCGCCAATAAAATTGCAGTATTATTGGCGTAGGTTAACGGGAGGGGTTATGGTTATTGTCTTAAAAAGAATCACTAAAAAAAACAGGAAAACATGCAATAAAGGCATTCATTGCACCGACGTTTAAGGGAGGCCTACTGACAAGCAGGGGATTTATAGAAAACATTTCCATTTTGGCTTTAAAAGATAACGAAAGGGATGTGGTTGAATATTATGGCTTAGTTGCAATAATCCCTGGCACGGTTGCCAAAAGGGTTATCAAGAAGCTTGACGGCAAGCAATTGAATGGCCAGAAAATTGGTGTCAGTGCGTATTTTGTCAGAAATAGCCGCAACGAACGGCGGGCTAGCTATCGGGTGGGCACGAGGTTTTTGGATAAGCGCAAAGCTGACCGCAGACGGCCTTTCCTTGAAAAAGTTTATCTTGAAATGGACGCTGGGGAGGGGGGGCTTGAACAAGACTTGGATAAGCCGCGCCAAAAACAAGTTATAGCGCCTTCAAATCAGCCCAAGCAAGGCATCGTGACAAGGCCATAAAACGTAAGCCCCTAAATAAAAGCCTAAAGTATTGGGCAGGTCACTAAGCGTGAGGGCGAATTTTTGCACTAAAATAATTTTTTACGCACCAAATTAAGGCATAAGTGGCTGCACCCTAAACCCAAAGCGGTGTTGCCCCTACTGCCCCGATCCCTACAAGCCCTTATCCCCCGTTTATTCTTGCAAGAAAACCAGATAATCCATTGTTAGGCACACAAGTTGCTAAATAGTATTCAAACTCCGACGCAGGAGTAACGCGCACCAGTTCAAAGTCGAACTGATCAGACAAAGGCGTCTATTGGACATAAGCATTGCTTATGGGCATAGACGCCTTTTTTTTTGCCTGAAAATAAGGCCTGTAGAGGTGGGTATGAAACAAACATTAGTGGTTATCGGCAATGGCATGGTTGGCCAGAATTTTCTGGCCGGGTTGGCCGCAAGTTCTGCAAAAGAAAATTATGACATAGTCACTTTTTGCGAAGAACCTAGGGCGGCTTACGACCGTGTGCATCTGTCCGAATTTTTTACCGGCAAAACCGCCGCTGATTTGTCGTTAGTCGAAGACGGTTTTTTTACCGCCAACGGCATCACGATCCATCTGGGCGATAGGGCGGCAACGATAGACCGGGAACTTAAAACCGTCACTTCGGCGAAAGGTATAACGGTCAGCTATGACAAATTGGTGTTGGCGACCGGCTCTTATCCGTTTGTGCCGCCAGTGCCTGGGCATGACCGCCCGCAGTGCTTGGTTTACCGCACGATTGAAGATTTGGAGGCCATGCAGGCGGCGGCAAAAACCGGCAAAATCGGCACTGTCGTTGGTGGCGGGTTGCTGGGTTTGGAAGCGGCCAAGGCGTTGAGGGATTTGGGTCTGCAAACGCATATTGTCGAGTTTGCCCCCCGCCTGATGGCCGTGCAGGTTGATGAGGCCGGTGGCGTAATGTTGCGGCGCAAAATTGAGGCCTTGGGCGTGACCGTGCATACCGGTAAGAACACCAGCCTCATCACCGACGGGGAAACGTGCGTCAACAAGATGTGTTTTGCTGATGGTGAAGAGTTGGAAACCGATGTTGTGCTGTTTTCCGCCGGCATACGCCCGCGTGATGACATTGCCCGTGGGTGTGGGTTGGAAGTCGGCCAGCGCGGCGGCATCGTCATTGACAACCAGTGTAAAACGTCTGACCCCGCCATTTATGCGATAGGTGAATGTGCGTTGTGGAACGGCATGATTTACGGGTTGGTCGCGCCCGGTTATGCGATGGCGCGGACGGTGGTCGCCGATTTGAACGGTGAAGCCGCCAGCTTCAACGGTGCGGACATGAGCACCAAACTCAAGCTGATGGGCGTGGATGTGGCAAGCATCGGCGACGCCCATGCCAAAACCCAGGGCGCTATGGTGTACACCTACCAAAATGGCGCGAGTGAAGTTTATAAAAGGCTGGTGGTCAGTCAAGACAAAAAGCAGTTATTGGGCGCGGTGCTGGTCGGTGATGCGTCCGGTTACGGCACGTTATTGCAATATTGCCTGAACGGCATTGAATTGCCGGAAAACCCCGATGCGCTGATTTTGCCGCACCGCTCTGATGAATCCGTCGGTTTGGGTCCGGACGCGTTGCCGGCGGCAGCGCAAATCTGCTCTTGCTACGATGTCAGTAAAGGCGTGGTTTGCGCGGCGGTTGAAGCGGGCTGCACCACGGTCAATGCGTTAAAAGCCGAAACCAAAGCGGGCACCGGCTGCGGCGGTTGTGTGCCGTTGCTGAAATCGGTGCTGAATTCGGAGCTTGCCAAACAGGGGTATGAGGTCAACACCGACTTGTGCGAGCATTTTCCGTACACCCGCCAAGACTTGTACAACCTGATCCGCGTTGAAGAAATCAAGACTTTTGCCGAATTGCTGGAAAAACATGGCAAAGGCCGTGGTTGCGAGGTTTGCAAGCCGACGGTCGGTTCTATCTTGGCTTCCCACTGGAATGAATACATCCTGAAAACTGAACATTTGGGCTTGCAGGACACCAACGACACGTTCTTGGCGAATATGCAGAAGGACGGGACTTATTCGGTGGTGCCGCGTATCACCGGCGGCGAAATCCGCCCCGATATGTTGATTGCGCTGGGTCAAGTGGGCAAAAAGTACAATCTTTACACTAAGATCACCGGTGGTCAGCGCGTGGATTTGTTCGGCGCACGGGTTGACCAACTTCCCGCTATCTGGAAAGAACTGATCGACGCCGGTTTTGAATCCGGCCATGCTTACGGCAAGTCCTTGCGCACGGTTAAATCCTGTGTCGGCAGCACTTGGTGCCGCTACGGTGTCGATGACAGTGTCGGGCTGGCGATAGCGCTGGAAAACCGCTACAAAGGTTTGCGCTCGCCGCATAAAATCAAATTTGCCGTGTCCGGCTGTACCCGTGAATGCGCCGAAGCCCAAGGCAAAGATGTCGGCGTGATTGCGACCGAAAACGGCTGGAATCTTTATGTCTGCGGCAACGGCGGCATGAAGCCGCGCCATGCGGATTTGTTCGCCACTGGATTGGATAAAGCCACGCTGATTAAATATATCGACCGTTTCCTGAGTTTTTATGTGCGCACCGCAGACCGTTTGCAACGCACGTCGGTATGGATGGAAAACATGGAAGGCGGCTTGGATTATTTAAAATCTGTGGTTATTGACGACAAACTGGGGCTGTGCGGACAACTCGAGCAGCAAATGCAGTATGTGATTGATACGTATCAATGCGAGTGGAAAACCACGATTGAAGATGACAGCAAACTCAAACGTTTCCGGCATTTTATTAACAGCGACCAGCCGGATGACAACGTGGTGTTTGTTGAAGAGCGGGGGCAGATAAGGCCTGCGGTTGCCGGAGATGAACGCAAGCATTTTACCTTGGTTGAGGTGGCATGATGGCCTGGATAGACGTGTGTGGTAGTGATGATTTACAGCCGGATTCAGGGGTTTGCGCCCTAGTTGCAGGCCAACAGGTGGCGCTTTTCTATCTGCCTGAAGAGGGCACTGTTTATGCCATTCATAATTACGACCCGTTCGGCAATGCCAACGTTTTGTCGCGTGGCTTGATTGGCGACATTAACGGGCAACCCGTTGTCGCGTCGCCGTTATATAAACAACATTTTAATTTGGAAACGGGTGTTTGTCTGGAAGATGAAACGGTACAGATACCAGTTTATAAAGTGCAGATTGATGGTGCTAGGGTTAAGGTCAACAGTGAGGCAAGTTCATGAAATATGATTATTACATTGCCGATGTGTTTACCCGGCAGATTTTTAGCGGTGCGCAAATAGCGGTTTTCCCCAATGCCGAGACCCTGAACAAACAGCAAATGCAGCTGGTTGCTAGGGAGCTGAACTTATCGGAAACCGTGTTTGTAAAAAAACGCGACAAGCTTACTGGGCGACGGGTCATGCGGGTGTTTTCGCCACAACGGGAGCTTGATTTTGCCGGGCATCCGATTATTGCGACGGCTTTTGTGTTAGCCAGCATCGGTGACATCGAACTCAACGCCGCCATCACCCCAGCGCTCTTTGAGCAAAACGCAGGCGCGATTGAGGTCAACATTTCCGCTGAAGACGGCAGGCCGACATTTGTCCAATTCACCCGTAAAGTCAGCTCAATTATCGACCGTTTTGCCCCGACCACAGAAGAGCTGGCCAGCTTTTTATCCATAGAAGCTGGCGTGATTGACACGAAAAAATATTCCCCCCGCCTGGTGTCGTGCGGCTTTCCGTATTTGATCGTGCCGGTGTTCAACTACGAAACCGTTAGAAAAGCGCGGTTTAATTACGCCACCTGGAGCCAGTCCAGTGCACCGCAAACCGCCGCGCAGGAAATCCTGTTGTTTTCGCCGAAGACCTCTTTCGCGGATGCCAATTTCCATGCCCGCCTTTTGGGTTCGCGTATTGGCATACACGAAGATCCGCCGGTCGGCAGCGCAATGCCTGCCTTTGCCGCTTATTTGTGTTCGTTTGAATTCATGCAGAAAGGCACTTACCCGTTTTCGGTCGACCGTGGCGAAGAAAAACATCGCCGTAGCGTGCTGAACCTGGAGATGGATCATAAGGGCACGGACACGTTGACGCTAAGGGTCGGTGGTGAAGCGGTGCTGGTGGCTGAAGGTAAGATGACGGTCCCTGACTGATTATCAAGGTTGGGCATTAACGTGAAAAAACGACTGGTTGTTATTGGCAACGGTATGGCGGGCATACGCACCGTAGAGGAATTGCTGGGCGCCGCGCCGGATAAATACGAAATCACCGTGTTCGGCGCGGAGCCTTATGGCAATTACAACCGCATCATGTTGTCTGCGGTGTTGTGTGGCGAAAAAGCCGTTGAAGATATTGTCATCAACGACCGCCAATGGTACGCCGATAATGGCATAACCCTACATGCCGGCGATGCCAAAACCGTTGTGCGTATTGAGCGGGGGCGCAAGATAGTCTATGCGCAGGACGGCACCGCCGCCGCGTATGATCGCCTGTTGATTGCCACCGGTTCTAAGGCGGTGATACCTGACGTTGCAGGCAATGGGTTGGACGGTGTGGTTAGCTTTAGGGACATTATTGATGTAAATAAAATGTTGGCCTACAGCCGCAGCCATAACAAGGCCGTGGTGCTGGGCGGTGGCCTGCTGGGCTTGGAAGCCGCCAATGGCTTGGCTGTGCAGGGCATGGATGTGACTGTGGTGCATAACAACGAGGTGTTGCTGAACCGGCAAATGGATAAACCGGCGGCTAAGTTGTTGCAAATGGAATTGGAGCGGCGTGGCTTGAAATTTAAAATGGCCGCTAAACTTAAGCAACTGATAGGCGATAAAAACGGGCATGTCACCGCTGCGGGGTTTGCTGATGGCAGCGAGTTGGAATGCGATTTGTTTATCACGGCAATCGGTGTGCGCCCCAATATTGCCTTGGCGCAAGAATCCGGGCTTTATTGCGAACGCGGCATAGTCGTCAATGACACGTTGCAAAGTTATGACCCTAGCATTTATGCAGTCGGCGAGTGTATCCAGCATCGGGGTGACACCTTTGGTTTGGTCGCGCCGCTGTTTGAACAGGCGAAAGTGTGCGCCAATCATTTGAGCGCACATGGCGCGGCGGGTTATGTCACGCTACCGGCTGCGACCAAGCTTAAGGTGACCGGCATCAATTTATTTTCGGTGGGTGATTTTTTGGGTGATGCGGATAGTGAAACCATTATTTTCACTGATGTTGCCTCAGGCATTTATAAAAAGCTGGTGATTAAGGCGGGGAAGTTAGTGGGGGCGGTGTTGTATGGCGATACGGCGGATGGGGCTTGGTATCAGGAATTACTGGAACAAGGCGCGGAGTTGGTGGCGATTCGGGAAGGGATGATTTTTGGGCAAAATCAGATATAATTATGCGCATTAACAACACGCATAACAAGCCAACAGGAAATACGCCATGCAATCCTTATATAATTTATCCGCAACCAAAAAACCGACCAATGTCACCGTCAACAGCGATTTGTTAAAACAAGCCAAAGCATTCGACATCAATCTATCGGCCGCGCTAGAGCAAAAACTGGTCGAATTGGTCCGGCAAAAACAAGCCGCCGCGTGGCTTGCGGAAAACCAAGTGGCGATAACCGAATACAACCGTTACGTCGAGGAACATGGCGCCTTCGCCGATGATTTGCGGAGTTTCTGATGCCACAATTCGACTTGCACGAAAACCGTAATCAAAAAACCAAGGGCTTGATCCCTTACTTATTGGATATTCAAAGCGATTTACTGGCTGATTTGGCAACGTCTGTGGTAATTCCGGTGTGCCTAGCCGGAACAGCGACTCGCGGCATGACACGGCTGACATCTAAAGTGGAAATTGACGGGCAAAGCTATTTGCTGCTAACACCACAGCTTGCCAGCATACCGAGAAAGGAATTAGGCAAAACCGTTGGCAATCTTTCTAACAATCGCAGTGAGATTGTTGGCGCGGTGGATTTTTTGTTGGCGGGGATTTGAGAATTGATTGGGCACAAACCTAGATTTGTGCCCAATCAGTAAGCCGCCTCTTTCCGTGCCGTTTCCCTGTAGTGCAGGTGGTTGCAAATAATAATCACCGGTAAAGGAGACCCAATAAGGCGGGAAATGTTAATTTTTCTGTTTCAGCAAGTCCCTGATTTCAGTCAGTAACAGTTCTTCTTTAGTGGGTGCGGGTTCGGGTGGGGGTGGTGCAACTTCGGTTTTTTTAAGTTTGTTGATAAGTTTGACCACCATGAAGATGACGAAGGCAATGATTGTGAAATCGACGGCAGACTGAATAAAATTACCATAATTTAAGGTGACAGCCGGAGCGCCATCGACCGCTTCTTTAATGGTTATTGCCAGTTTGCTGAAGTCCACCCCGCCAATAAGCACACCAATTGGCGGCATAAACACGTCGGCAACCAGAGAGGAAATAATTTTGCCGAAAGCTGCGCCAACAATGATCCCTACGGCCATATCAACCGCGTTGCCTTTAACGGCAAACTCTTTAAATTCTTTTAATATGCTCATGATCAACTCCTTTTTTATTAGATGGTTAAGTAAAACTGTTTAAATCTGCAATGACACCCTACAAGGCCTGATGGGTGGGTCGGGCGTCAGTTAACACTACGTGTTTAATGACAAAAAAGCACCTCTTTTTTCTTGGGACTGAGGCTGGAAAAACGGTTCTATAATGCAGCTTCTTTCACAATGACACCAGACCACAATTATGCCTACGACGAATGAAAAAGTGCAACAAACGCCCCCGCCTCCAGTTAGCCTGATGCAAGCGTTTTTGTTTTGGTTAAAAATGGGGCTGGTCAGTTTTGGCGGCCCTGCGGGACAGATTGCCATCATGCACCAAGAATTAGTGGAAAAACGCCGGTGGATTTCAGAAAAGCGTTTTTTGCATGCGCTGAACTATTGCATGTTGTTACCCGGCCCTGAAGCTCAACAGTTGGCGACCTATTTGGGTTGGCTGATGCACCGCACTTGGGGCGGCATTATTGCCGGTGCGCTCTTTGTGCTGCCGTCGTTAATAGTGTTGATTTTATTGAGCTGGGGCTACCTGCGCTTTGGACATAAACCCGAAGTTGCCGCAATGCTCTACGGTATCAAACCTGCGGTTACGGCGATTGTGTTATTTGCGGCGTATCGGATCGGCTCGCGGGCGTTAAAAAATTGGCTGCTGTGGGCATTGGCGGCGGCTTCGTTTGTGGCTATTTTTGCCTTGCACACCCCATTTCCGTTGATTGTGTCAAGTGCTGCAATAATTGGCGCAATCGGCGGGAAGTTTATGCCGCACTATTTTGCAGTCGGTGGCGGGCATGGTGCGGCAAAACAAAGTTATGGCGCGGCGTTGATTGATGACCACACGCCGATTCCTGAACACGCAAAATTTTGTTGGGCGCAGTTGGTAAAAATCGCCGTGGCAGGCGTTTTGTTGTGGGGCACAGTGATGGGTTTCTTATGTTCGCAATACGGTTGGCATGGCACGCTAACGCAAATGGCGTGGTTTTTTAGCAAAGCGGCATTGCTGACATTCGGCGGCGCTTATGCGGTTTTGCCCTATGTTTATCAAGGTGCGGTTGAACATTTTCATTGGTTGGGCGCGGCGCAAATGATGGACGGGCTGGCGTTAGGCGAAACCACCCCTGGGCCGCTGATTATGGTCGTGACGTTTGTCGGTTTTGTGGGCGGTTGGCAATCCTTGCCGGTTGGTTCAGCCGCCGCGCTAATGGCGGGAACAAGCGCGGCGTTGGTGGTGACGTATTTTACTTTTTTACCTAGTTTTTTGTTTATTCTGGCAGGCGCACCGCTGGTTGAGTCGACGCACGGCAATTTGAAGTTTACCGCGCCTTTGTCGGCGATTACGGCCGCTGTTGTTGGCGTGATTTTGAATTTAGCGGTGTTTTTTGCCCAACATTTGTTTTTTCCGCAAGGTTATGCGGGGCAATTTGACGTAATTGCGGCAGTGATTTCAGCGGGCGCGTTGTTGGCATTGGTGCGTTACAAAGTCGGCATTATCCCTTTAATTGCGGTTTGTGGCGCGATTGGCTTGCTGTGTTTTTTCCTTAAAATATAACGCATAAATGACTAAAACTATCCAAACCACTTGCCCTTACTGCGGGGTAGGCTGTGGCATCACCGCCAGCGTCGATGGACGGCAACGTAGCGCTAAAATTAAAGGCGACAAGGCGCATCCGGCTAATTTTGGGCGGCTTTGCTCAAAAGGTTCGGCGCTTGGCGAAACTGTGGGGCTTAAGAACCGTTTACTGCAACCGCAAATTTTGGGTCGCGAAACCGACTGGGAAGAAGCCTTAACGTGGGTCGCCGACTCTTTCATGCGTGTTATCCGGGAATATGGCCCCGATGCGGTGGCCATTTACGGTTCGGGGCAGTTGTTGACGGAAGATTATTATGTCGCCAATAAATTGATGAAAGGCTTCATTGGCAGTGGCAATATGGACACTAATAGCCGCTTGTGCATGTCGTCTTCGGTGGCGGGTCATAAACGCGCGTTTGGCACTGACACCGTGCCGGGCTGTTATGATGATTTTGAACAGGCTGATCTGATTGTGCTGATTGGCTCGAATACGGCCTGGTGCCATCCGGTGAGTTTTCAGCGCATCCGCGCCGCCAAAGAAGCCAACCCGCAGTTAAAAGTTGTCGTCATAGATCCACGGCGGACGGCAAGCTGTGATATTGCCGATTTGCATTTGCCGCTCGCGGCGGGTAGCGATACGGCGCTGTTCAATGGCTTGTTGAATTATCTTGTAGGTTGGGATGACGTTAGGAATCCCAACNNGTTGGGATTCCTAACGTCATCCCAAGCTACATTAATTCCGATTTCATCCAAAACCACACTGAAGGTTTCGGGCTAGCCCTTGCCGCCGCGCATGACGCAACCCTAGAGCACGTCGCCGCGACTTGCCAGCTTGATCCTGCTGATGTGCAGCAATTTTACGACTGGTTCACCACCACCGAAAAAGTCATGAGCTTATACAGCCAAGGGGTTAACCAGTCCACTTCAGGCACCGATAAAGTCAATGCCATTATCAATTGCCATTTGGCGACTGGCCGGATTGGCAAGCCCGGTATGGGGCCGTTCTCGCTGACCGGACAACCCAATGCGATGGGCGGGCGCGAAGTGGGCGGTTTGTCCCACCAGCTCGCCGCCCACATGGATTTTTCTTGCATTGATGACATCAATCGGGTGGCGCGGTTTTGGGGGGGCGGGCAAATTGCCAAAACACCGGGCTTGCCCGCCGTTGAATTATTCGACGCAATCTATGAGGGCAAAGTTAAAGCCGTGTGGATTATGGGCACTAACCCCGTTGTCAGTCTGCCCAATGCTGATAAGGTAAAACAGGCTTTGCAACAGTGCGGTTTTGTCGTGGTGTCCGATTGCATTGCCGACACCGACACGACGGCACTAGCGCATGTGTTGTTGCCAGCCCAGGGCTGGAGCGAAAAAGACGGCACGGTGACTAATTCCGAACGCTGCATTTCCCGCCAGCGCACGTTATTCAAACCGGCAGGAAACGCCAAGCCGGACTGGTGGATTATCACCCAAACCGCCCAGCGTATGGGCTTTGGTCAAGCGTTCCAGTACCAGAGTCCGGTGGAGATTTTCCGTGAACATGCGGCGCTGTCAGGTTTTGAAAATACGGGTGAACGCGATTTTGACATTTCCGCATTTGCGGCCATTAGCGCCGCCGATTACGATAATTTGCAGCCCATACAATGGCCGGTCAATAAGGATTATCCAAACGGTAGGGCGCGGTTTTTCGATGATGGCAAGTTTTTTACCCCGTCCGGCAAAGCCCAATTTATTGCCGTTACCCCACGTCCGCCAGCCAACATGCCGGATACCGATTACCCGCTGATATTTAACACCGGTCGGCTGCGTGACCAATGGCATACCATGACCCGCACCGCCCTCGCGGCTAAATTAAATCAACATAAACCGGAACCGTTTGTTGAGGTGCATCCTTATGATGCCGAACGTTATGGTTTGCCGCAAAATGGGCTGGCCGTCATCGAAAGCCGCTGGGGTTCTATGCTGGCGCGTGTGCAAGTTACTGACAGCCAGCAACCAGGCAATTTGTTTGTGCCTATGCACTGGACTGGGCAATATGCCAGCCGTGGGCGTATGGGCGCCTTGGTCAATCCCGCCGTCGATCCGCTTTCCAAACAGCCGGAATCCAAATATACGCCGGTGCGCATCACGGCTTATCAACCGGTTTGGCAGAGTTTTATTTTGTCACGGCATGAGTTAAAGGTTACCGAACCTGATTATTGGGTCAAAATCAAAGGCGAACAGTTTTACCGGTATGAATTGGCCGGGCAAAACTTGCCGGAGGATTGGGCGTCTTGGGCGAAACTGCAACTAGGTGATAGCGCCCAGGCACAATGGTTGGAATATCACGACAATAGCATCGGCAATTACCGTGCGGCCCAGATGCTTGATAACCGCTTGGAAGGCGTCATTTTTATTGCAGGGCAGGGCGGCAATTTGCCGGAGCGCAGTTGGTTGACCGGGCTGTTTGTTGACGCGGAGTTAACGCAGGAAGAACGGCGGGCGCTGTTGACCGGTAAGCCGCCGCTGGGCGCACCTGACGTGGGGGCTATCATTTGCGCTTGCTTTAACGTAGGTGAAAAAACAATACGCAACGCCATCAAGGAAAAGGGTTTAAAAACGCATCAGGAAGTCGGGCACTGTTTAAAGGCTGGGACAAATTGCGGGTCATGTGTGCCGGAGATTAAGGCGTTGTTGTAAGGGCGTAACTGTACGTCGGGTAGTCGCCAAGAACAATCAATAAAAAACAGCTTCTATGATTGGTATCGCGTTGGGTCTGGCACACCGGCCACGATAAAACCGGCTGCCCTCAACCGGCAGGCGTCGCAGACTCTACAGGCGCGGCCTTGGTCGTCGGCAGAATAGCAGGACACGGTGTGTTTGTAGTCAACACCGAGGGCAATGCCCTGTTTGATGATATCCGCTTTGCTCAGCTCGATTAGCGGCGTGTGTATTTTAAAGTGCGTGCCTTCCACGCCCGCTTTGGTCGCCAAGTTAGCCAGCTGCTGGAACGCCTGGATAAACTCAGGCCGGCAATCGGGGTAGCCGGAATAATCGACAGCATTGACGCCAATAAAGATGTCGTGCAGATCCAGCACTTCTGCCCAACCTAGCGCAAAAGACAGGAAAATGGTGTTTCTTGCCGGAACGTAAGTGACGGGGATGCCTTGTTGGGCGGTATTGGGCACGGCGATATGGGCATCGGTGAGTGCGGATCCGCCAATTGAGCCTAGACCCAATTTGATGATTTTATGTCCGGCAACCTGGTATTTTGCGGCTATCCGCGCGGCGGCTATAAGTTCGGCATTATGGCGTTGGCCATAATCAAAGCTTAATGCGTGGCAAGTAAAACCTTGTTGTTGGGCAAGGGCGAGCGTGGTGATTGAGTCGAGTCCGCCTGAGAGCAGGACAATAGCTTTTTTTTGCATCGGTGGTCATTTACCTTGGGCGTCATGCCAAAGCAGTTTATGGAGTTGGATTTGAAAGCGGACAGGCAGCCGGTCTTGCAGAATTTTTTCGGCGAGTTCGGTGGGTTGCTGCTGTCCCATGACCGGTGAAAATAATATTTCACAGCAGTCGGCTAGGTTATATTGCTGAATGATGGCTTTTGACCAGTCATAATCTTCGGCGGTGCCGATGACAAATTTGACTTGGTCTTTAGGGCTTAAGTGTTTGATGTTTTCATAACGGTTTTTGCTGGCTTCACCTGAACTGGGCGTTTTAAGATCCATAACTTTGACCACGCGCGGGTCGACATCCGCCACATCAAGGGCGCCACTGGTTTCCAGCGAGACTTTATGGCCTTTATCCAGCAGTTGTGCCATTAATTCAAGGCATCCGGGTTGCGCCAGCGGTTCGCCACCCGTGACGGTGACATAACGGCAGCCATATTGTTCCACTTCGCTGATAATGGCATCTATAGCCATTTTTTTGCCACCGGTAAACGCATATGCGGTGTCGCAATAACCGCAACGTAACGGGCAGCCGGTAAGCCGGATAAACACTGTCGGTAAGCCGACTGTATTCGACTCACCTTGCAGGGAATAAAATATTTCTGTGATGCGCAACGAACCCACGATTAGTTGCTGGTATTAAGCTGGAGGAGCTTTTTCGTTGCCAAACGGCCTGCGGGTGAATTAGGGTAATCGGTGGTGACCCGCGTGAAATACTCGCGTGCTTTGTCTGGATTACTCTGTTCCATCTCAATTTTGCCAAGCATAAGCAACGCATCCGGCACTTTTGCACTGCCTGGATAATTGTCGATAACTTTGTTAAAAGCGGCCTGTGCCGCGTTGCTGTCTTGTTTGACCCGATAAGCTTCACCTAGCCAGTATTGGGCATTATTGGCGAGGCCACCGGTCGGGTATTTTTCCAGATAGGCATTGAATTTTTCTATTGATTGATCGGTGCGGCCGCGTCTAAGCAAGTCGTATGCGGCTTGATATTCTTGCTTTTCAGCATCTGTAACTTGGACGGCGCTGGCTTGGGGTTTGCTTGCCGGAGCGGCCGTTTCGGCAGCGGGTTTGCCAGTTCCGGTGGACGGTGTTGCCGCCGCAGGTTCGGCAGGTGGTTCTGGTTCCGGCGCAGTTTCAGCGCTGGCCTGGTCGGTGTCTATTGTTTTGTTTTCGATAGTTTGCAGGCGGTCGTCAACATCCGCATACATGGTTTTTTGCTGTTTTTTCAGCTCGGCAATCTGATAGGCTTGTTCTTCGACTTTACCGGTCAATTGCTGCACTTCAGCTTGTAACTGATCTAAACGCCCCGTTATTTCAATCAGTGTATTGGTTGACGGAGTTGCGGCGATGACGTTGTTGGCCGGCGCCACTGAAGACGGATAGACCGAATTGTCAATAACTTCAGGCAACGCATAAGCGTTTGGATAGGCCCAATTCCAAGCACACAATAAAATAACAAGGCGTTTTTTCATTTATTTACCCTGATATTCAATAACTACGCGGCGATTTTGTTCCCAGGACGCTTCATCATTACCGAATGCGGCCGGTTTTTCTTCACCGTAACTGACGATTTCCAGCTGGCTATCAGAAACGCCTTGGATTTTCATCATATTAGCCACTGATTTGGCACGTTGTTCACCTAGGGCGATATTGTACTCGCGTGAGCCGCGCTCATCGGTATGGCCTTCGAGGATGACATGTTGTGAAGGGTTGGCCAGCAGGTATTGCGAATGGGCGGCAATAATCGGCACAAAGTCTTGTTGCACTTGGCTGCTATCGAGCATGAAATAGATCGTGCGTTTTGATAACGGGCTGCTAGGATCGCTAAATTCAGGGCCTAAATTATTAGCGCCGCCACTTGAACCATAAGCGCCGGAACCGTAAGCACCGGAGCCGTAAGCGCCAGAGCCACCCATTTCTGAGCCACTAAAACCGGAGCCGTTATTTAAACCGCTGGTTGATGCGTCGTTGATGCCACTGGTGTTTTCCATGCTGCCGTCAAGCAGGCTGGTGTCTTTCTCTTCGGTGTCCCCACAGGCGGACAACATAAGTGCGCTGATAGTTAGCGCCAATAATGTTTTATTCAATTTCATTTGTAATTTCCAAGTAAGTTTATAAAAAATCGGTTAGGGTTGAAAATCTAGGGTGACCATGCAGGTTCACGTACTTCGCCCCCATTAAAGACCAGCCTTTGTTGCATTTTACCATCTATCGACACAGCCGATAAGAAGCCGGTCCGGCCTTTTTTGGAGGCATATAAAATCATGCTGCCATTAGGTGCAAAGCTAGGGGATTCATCGTTAGGGCCGGCGGTCAAGACATTGATTGTCCGAGTTGCCATATCCATAACAGCAATACGATAGCTGCCGCCTTCGCCGTGCACCATCGCGATATATTTACCGTCCGGTGAAAAACTCGCGCGGGCATTGTAACTGCCGGAAAAAGTCAGCCGTTTCTCTTGTCCGCCTTGGCTAGACACGATATACAACTGGGGTTTGCCGCCCCGGTCGGAAGTGAACACCACGCTGCTGCCATCGGGCGACCAAGCGGGTTCGGTGTCTAAGGCATGGCTGGTGGATAGTTTGGTCAATGACCGGCTTAGCAGGTTAAGGACATAAATATCCGGGCTACCATCTTTTGATAAGGTCAATGCCAGGCGTGTGCCATCGGGTGACCACGCCGGCGCACCATTGATGCCCCGGAATTCTGCCACACGTTCGCGTTGGCCAGTGGCCAGAGTTTGGATATAAATTGCCGATGATTTTTTCTCAAACGAGACATAAGCGATTTTTTTGCCGTCGGGTGACCAGGAAGGCGACATGAGCGGCTCAACAGAAGAGGCGATGGTTTGCGGATTAAAACCGTCGGCATCGGCAACTTGGAGCTGATGGGCGTTAGCGCCGCTGCTGGTGATGTAGGCAATATGGCCGCTGAACACGCCTTTTTTGCCGGTCAGTTTTTCAAAAATCAAATCGCTGATATGGTGCGCGGTGCGGCGCAAATCAGCGGCTGAGGAGTTCATCCGGTAACCTAATAACTGCCCGCCTTTGTAAACGTCAAGCAATTGGAATTGGACGTCATACTGGCCACCGTTATCGTTCACCCGCCCTACGACCAAATAATTTTGGTTAAACGATTGCCAGTCTTTGAAATTAACTTCCTGTGCCGTCGTAGGGTGGCTTGGCATGCTGGATTCAGCCATCATTTTGAAATAACCGCTACGCTCCAAATCGGCGTTGACAATATCCCTGATATCAACCGGTGCGGTGCTTGATGCAAATGGCACAATGGCGATGGGTAATGCGCTTTCAACGCCTTCGGTAATTTCAATCGTCAAATCAGCATAACTGAAGGACGCATTAAGGCTACAGAAAGCAATTAACAAAACGTTTCTAAAAAAAACCATGATTTTTAACCTTTAAGTCGTAGGGTGGGCAACGTTTTTTTGCCCACCAATTTTATTCCTGTCCAGCTATTACTATTACGGTTTGAAGTCGAATATTAATGGTCTGAATTTTTTAGCGAACAGTTCCTTATCTTTGGGTACTTGTAAAGGTGATGCTTTATTGACGGCATTGATTGCCGAATTATCAAACATAGTGTCGCCACTGCTGGCAACAAGATCCACATCAATAACTGTACCGTCTGTTGCCAAACGTACTTTTAGCCGACATTTTAAGCCTTGGGTATCCGAAATAGGGCGTATCCAACTGCCATTTACTCGTCTTTTAATAGCGGCTATGGCTTCTGCTAGTTCAGATTCTTGAGCCTTGGCTTTTGCGGCTGCTTCGG
>DIUY01000014.1 GCA_002422395.1 Methylococcaceae bacterium UBA6146
TCTTAAAGATGACTTCATCGTATTCATGCCACGCCAATCCGTCAATTAGCCAAACGATCACATCGACACCCAACAAAGTGGCCTCTGCCGTACGGTTTAAATGCCGGTTTAAGGCGCGGTTTTCATTGTCGTGCATACCTGGCGTGTCCATATAGATGGCCTGGCCTGCGGCGGTGGTGTTAATCCCCAGGATACGATGCCGGGTCGTCTGTGGCTTGCGCGAGGTGATGCTGATTTTTTGTTTCAGCAAATGGTTCATCAGTGTTGATTTGCCCACGTTGGGGCGCCCTATCAGGGCTACGAAACCACAATTCATTAATCAGCCTTATTTAATAATTCAAGCATTTTTTCTGCCGCCGCCTGTTCGGCTTTTCTTCTGGATATGCCGGTGCCAATAGAGGCGTCGGTTATTAAAGCGATGGTACACTGCACTTTAAAGGTCTGTTCGTGCGATGGGCCGGTCATGGTCAATAACGTATATTCGGGCAAATCCAGTTTTTTTGCCTGCATCAATTCTTGCAATTGTGTTTTAGAGTCTTTTTGGCCATGGGTTAATGACAATCCCTGTAACTTATCCTCAAACAACATCTCTATCCACTGCTGGCAAGCCACAATACCTTGGTCTTTAAACAACGCGCCCATAATCGCTTCCAGCGCATCGGACAGGATGGAGTCACGGCGAAACCCACCGCTCTTCAGCTCCCCCTGCCCTAACAGCAAATAATCCCCTAGCTGGTGTTTTCTGGCCAACTCAGCCAATGACGTTTCATTGACCAAACTGGCCCTTATCCGGCTTAAAGCGCCTTCGCTAGCCCCCGGAAGCTGGTCATACAGTTTTTGGGCAATCACAAAGCCCAAAATTGAATCGCCTAAAAACTCCAAACGCTCATTATTATTGGCACCAAAACTACGGTGTGTTAACGCCGTCGTAAAAATCGTGGGGTCATTAAATGCCAAGCCAAGTTTTTTGGCTAAGGTTTCCGGCTTTTTTATCACTCGCTCCCCACCTCGATAACGTCATCAAACTCCACTAACACACTCAAATTGCCCATAATTTTCTTAACCACTTCATATTCGATTTCAACTTTCAGATAATAACCACTTTTATAAATTTTGATGTCGCTAGCCTCAACATCAGACACATAATTAAGATCAAAGCGTTTGCGCAACATTTCCCTAATGTCGTGTTCGCTTAACATCGCGGCATCAGGGGCTTCTTCGACCGCCGCCAATGCACTAAGGACTTTGCTGTGGTCCAAATAAATAGGGCCTACTTTAAGGATCAGCAAGACAAAAAAGCCGACTATCCCTAATACAAAAATCAGCGAAATAAAAGTTAAACCACGTTGACGTTTAAATGATGTTTTCATGCCTGCCCCGTTTTTTTAGGTAATTATTTGAGTACCGTGCCAATACGTTCAAAACTGACGCCTTTATATTGCCAATCCCAACTCATCCAGATAAAAAAGGCTTTGCCCACCAAGTTTTCTTCCGGCACCATCCCCCAGTAGCGGCCATCATTGCTGTTGTCACGGTTATCACCCATGACAAAATAACTGCCTTCCGGCACGACATAAACGCCTTCGGCTGAAAACGCATCATGCCTGACCAAAATACTGTGTTCAACGCTGCTTAAGTCTTCCAGCAAATGCTCGGCGCCGGTCATATCGCGACCCTGGCCGACCCCTTCATAACGCCCTAATGAAACTTGCTTGGCCGGTACGCCATTGACAGTCAGTTTTTTGTTTTCATAAACAATTTTATCACCCGGAACGCCAATGACCCGTTTAATATAGTCAACCGTCGGATCTTTCGGGAAGCGGAACACAACAATGTCACCGCGTTGTGGCTTGTTCATTTCCACCACTTTAGTGTTGATAACCGGCAGGCGTATGCCGTAAGTGAATTTATTCACCAGAATAAAATCCCCCACCAACAAGGTTGGCATCATAGAACCCGAAGGGATGCGGAAAGGCTCTGCCAAAAAAGAGCGCAACAAGAGCACTATCAGCACTATCGGAAAAAATGACCGCGCATACTCAACAAGTATCGGTTCATTTTTTTCATCAAACGTGGCGCCTTGAGTTTTCAGGTACAGCAAATAGCCGCCCCAGAGTGTGCCCGTAACCACCGTTGCAAGCAGCAGAAAAAAAGAAAAATCAAAATCCATAATAGTTAAGTCTGTAGGTTGTAAGTAATCTGTGAATAAAGGGGAAATGCCAAATTATTCTTTGTTAAGCTGCAAAACTGCCAAAAATGCCTCTTGAGGGATTTCGATATTACCGACTTGTTTCATCCGCTTCTTCCCTGCCTTTTGCTTTTCCAACAATTTTTTCTTACGGCTGATGTCGCCGCCATAACATTTGGCCGTCACGTTTTTGCGCATTGCCTTAACCGTAGAGCGGGCGATAACCTTAGAGCCTATCGCCGCTTGTATCGCGACCTCATACATTTGCCTTGGAATCAGGTCTTTCATTTTTTCCACCAGATCGCGGCCACGGTTCTGGCTCATATCTTTATGCACGATAGTCGACAACGCATCGACTTTATCATTGTTGATCAACACATCCAATTTGACCAAATCGGCCTCCTGAAAACGCAGGAATTCATAATCAAAAGAAGCAAACCCACGGCTGACCGATTTCAAGCGGTCAAAAAAATCCAGCACAACCTCGCTCAGCGGCATTTCGTAATGCAAGGACACTTGGCGCCCGGCAAACTGCATATCTTTCTGTACGCCACGTTTTTCTATACACAGCGTAATCACCCCGCCGAGATAATTTTCAGGGACAAGAATATTGGCGCGGATAATGGGTTCGCGGATTTCCTTTATGGTGCCAATATCGGGTAATTTTGCGGGGTTGTCGACCATTAATACTTCACCGTTATGGGTGATGACTTCATAGATCACCGTTGGTGCGGTGGTGATGAGGTCAACATCATATTCCCGCTCCAGCCGCTCCTGCACAATCTCCATATGCAACATGCCTAAGAATCCGCAGCGAAAACCAAAGCCCAAGGCTTGGGATGACTCAGGTTCAAACTGCAAGGCGGCGTCATTGAGGTTTAATTTGTTTAGGGCCTCGCGCAAATCCTCATAATCATCGGAACTGACCGGATACAGACCGGCAAAAACCCGTGGCTGCACACGTTGGAATCCGGTAAGCTGCTCTTTAGCCGGATTATCAGTCCAAGTAATCGTATCGCCGACCGGTGCGCCAAAAATGTCTTTGATTCCGGCGACCAAAAACCCCACTTCGCCGGTATTTAGCACATCCCTTTCAAGACGTTTAGGCGTAAAAACCCCGACTTTTTCAGCAAGAAACGACTTGCCCGTCGACATGATGGTGATCTTTTGCTTCTTACGGATACTGCCGTGCATAATCCTGATCAGCGACACCACGCCCAAGTAGCTGTCAAACCAAGAATCAATGATCAACGCCTGTAGCGGCCCGTCAATATCGCCTTGCGGCGGCGGCACCTTAATAACCAGCTGCTCCAGCACATCTTTAACACCCAATCCGGTTTTTGCGCTAATCATCAACGCCTCATCAGCCGGGATACCGATAACCTCTTCTATTTCAGACTGTACCCGCTCCGGTTCGGCTGACGGCAAATCTATCTTATTCAGCACCGGCACAACTTCCAGCCCCTGCTCCATCGCAGTGTAACAATTGGCGACACTTTGTGCTTCCACGCCTTGCGCGGCATCGACCACCAGCAACGCGCCTTCACAAGCAGCCAGCGACCTAGAAACTTCGTAGGAAAAGTCTACATGCCCGGGTGTGTCGATAAAATTGAGCTGGTAAGTTTGCCCATCTTTGGCCTTGAAATCCAAGGTGACACTTTGCGCTTTAATGGTGATGCCCCGCTCCCTCTCGATATCCATCGAATCAAGCACCTGTGCCGACATTTCGCGCTCAGTCAAGCCGCCGCAAATCTGGATAAAACGGTCTGCCAAAGTTGATTTGCCATGGTCGATATGCGCGATGATGGAGAAGTTTCTAATATGTTTTAAATCCACGGATGTTTCTTCTGATGATAAAGTTGAAGGCCTTTGATATGCGTGACGGCTGTTACACTATCCGCACTGCTTGATATTGCCCACATTGTAACAGATTTACCAAATGTCAAACTTCACTTTAAACAACCAACCGGCTTGAAAAACTTAAGCAACCGGCCAACGGAAGACGGCCACCCATGGACACTTCACTAAAAAAACAAGTTGTCGGGCGGAATACCATCAGCATACACTTAAAAATAAATGGCTGCCGCATGCTCATTTAGGCGATAAATTATGTTAATTCACCCTTTTGAATGTCACCGTCTATGGCCGGGATATTTAAAAGCGTAGGGGTGTGGCGGATGTGATTGGTCAACATGGTGGCTGTAAATCTGACTGTTAATGTAAAGCCTGTTTAAATCAGTCCGACCTGACCACTCCTGCATTCACGTCATTCTAAAAATCATGGTGGTGGTAAAAATGGTAATGCTATTTTGGAAGCAAAAAACATGTTTTTTGACTCCGCTGTCACTTAAGCATTTGAATTTTTACCACTCGCAAAAACATAAACCAATAGGTTACGAAATGAGCGCCAAAAAATTTAGCATCAAAACGGTCTGCCCCAACCCCCTCACCGCCGTTGTTCCAATACTTGTTGTGGTGTTCCAAATTTCCTCACCGGTATTCGCTCATGCACCACATGACGTAGTTCAGGGCGTGGCAATCTCCCCCACCTTTTCTACCGACAACACCATTTATGGTGTAGTCCGGAACAACTTACTAAAGTCCATTAACCGGGGCGTCAAATGGAAACGTCTTGTATATGGGATTGACAATAATGAGTCGCCGATAAGGGCTGTTGCAATCGATCCGATGTCACCGAATTTCTTGTATTTATCCACGGCATCCGAGGGAGTTTACAAATCTGAGGATGCGGGAAGATCCTGGCATAAAATCAACCAAGGCTTGGATAAGCTAACTATCGGTAAACTATATGTGCCGGCCGCCCAAAACCACGCGGTCTTATTTGCGGTCAGCGGCAACCGGTCACTTTATAGAACGCTAAACAGTGGGGCAAATTGGACTAAAGTCTACGATAATCCAGAGGCCATTACTGCGATTAACGGGTTTGGCTGGGTCTTCCCGAACAACCGCCATGTGCTGGTAGGTGATGATAACGGCACACTGTCCCAGTCTACAGATGGCGGCCTTATTTGGCATAAAATTCTCGAACTTCCTAACTGCGGCGCAATTAACAGCATAGAGTCATCACGGAACCCGCTGTTACGGAACACGTTTTTTATCGGGACCGGCAAGTGCGGTATTTTTCGTACAGCCGATGGCGGCAAGTCCTTCCAAGCAGCTAACATCGGTATCAAAGACTTAAACATCCAAGCCATTGCCATATCCCCTACTTTTAAGGTTGATGCCACCGTATTTGCATCAACATGGTCCCAAGCCATTTTTGTTTCCACCAATGGGGGATTGGCTTGGTCAAAATTTGACAACGGCTTAACAATAGACAACCAAGGCGGAGAATCAAGCCCACATTTTAGTGGCATAGCCGTTTCGGCCGATTTTAAAACAGACAAGACAATTTTTCTCGCCGGATTTGACGGGCTATTCAGATCGGTTAATGGGGGGATGCAGTGGCATGAGATGGATACCCTGCCCACCACACTCATACAGAGCATCGCAATATCGCCCGATTATGGTCAAGACGCCACAATTGCCCTTACAACCTATCGGAATGGCATTTATATGTCAGCCGATGATGGCGGTGCCTGGAACGGCATCGCAGATAATATAACTGACCGGAACAATGACATTGCTTTCTCGCCGTCGTATTATTTGGATGGGACTATATTCGCCACTATGGGTGGCTCGCAGCACACTCAAATTGGCAAGTCCGCAGATCGGGGTAAAACTTGGACAGGCCAACCGATTAATAACGGCTGGCCTACAATCATTGCGGTATCCCCTGCCTTTATCCACGACCAAACCCTTTTTGTTGTCACCAGAAGCGCACACCTAAACCGCTCCACTGATGGCGGGCGATCTTTTACCTCGATTTACGATGAAGGCATCAATCCCGACTGCGCCTATTGTGTTTCCTCCCTCGCCATCTCACCCAATTTTTCTGATGACCGAACCTTGTTATTAGCCACCAAACGCGGCGTTTTTATGAGTAATGATAGTGGTGGCACATGGTCGATTAAAGGCCGGAAAACAACCTTCGGCCAGCAAGTCAAATTGGCGTTCTCTCCCAATTATGCAGCGGACCATACCCTTTTTATAGGCGGGACTGCAGGTCTGTTCCGTACCGTTGATAACTTTAAAACTTGGCACAAAATTTCCGGCTACGCCAAAGGCGTCGATGGCTACATTGAAGAATTGGCAATTTCGCCTAACTTTAAAAATGACAAAACCTTTCTGATGACTGTTAGGGGAAAAGGGTTATTTAAATCCCAAGACAACGGTTTGACATTTAAGGCAGTTGCTAAGGTATGGTTCAAGAACAATTTTTCATTTGCACTTTGGGCCGGATTTCCAGTGGCATCGTCATCATCGATCAGATTTTCCCCAGCCTATGCAACTGACAAAACAGTTTTCGCCACTTCTTCAGACCGGCTATTTCGCTCCCATGATGGAGGAGATACTTGGGCGCCTGTAGTCATCCACTCAAAATTTGGCAAGTAACTTAATTATGCGATGTTAACCCCATACCCCAACACCCTCTGCTTAGGGCGCATTAAATGGCGTCGCTGACAAAATATGTCATTTTACAATTTATAAAAAATATGATGATGCGTCGAAGCATTGATGCTTTGACGCCTAACAAGTTATTATGCTGTCAATGCTCAAATGAAATCGGTATCCGAGCGCTACTTAATTGACAACACCATCAAAAAGGGGGGGGACACCATGAAAAACAGCTCCAATAAGAAGGCACTTCTATCCATATATGGTTTTTTTTTACTGTTACCGTTGGCAGTCCAAGCAACAATATGGCATGTTGATGACGACAACCTTACTGGCACACAACAAGGCAGCAAAATTTACCCTTTCAACCAAATACAGCCGGCGATAAAAGCGGCGGCGCAGGGCGATACCATACGTGTCGCAGCGGGGTTATATAAAGAAAACATTAGCATTAATAAGCGGTTGAACCTGATAGGCGGCTATCCTGGCGGGACCGGCGCCGACTATACGAACGGAAATGGCGGCAATTTTAACAACCGCGATTTTACTCGCCATGACAGCCATGTGCAGGCCAAACGCAGTGATGTTGCCGTGTTGCGGCTAAGAGGCGTACAAACTGGCGAAACCCAGATAGACGGTTTACATTTTTCCGGCGGGCTGCGCGGCATTGAGTTTAACGATACCGATTGGGTAGGCAATAAAGTCACCATCACCAATAACTTTATTGAAAACAATGGGATGGCGGCTATGCCAGATCATGGCGGCGGCATGTTAGTTTGTTGTGGCAACGGTCATCGCTTGATTAACAACAAAATTAAAAATAACCATGCCGGTTGGGGGGGCGGAGTTTTCACCAATGCAACACTCAATCTATTGTTCAGCAAAAACACCGTCACGGACAACCAAGGGCACTGGGATCATGGCGGTGGCCTTTGGTTTAACGGCACCGGCACCATAATCGGCAATCTTATTTACCGCAATAAAGTTGGCCATATTCAAGGTTACGGTTGGGGAGGCGGACTTATTGTAGTGGGCGAAGGCACGGATTTTATAATCCGAAGCAATAAAATCCGCAGTAATTATGCGTATTCCATTGGTGGCGGCATCTTCATCGATGAAGGCGCCCACGCCGTTCTGAAAAACAATCTGATTGTCAAAAACCGCGTGACCGAATACGGCGGGGCGGGAATTTATGTTGACGGGGGCGGCAATGAAGCAGAAACCCCCGATAGCCCGCGTTCCCACGTTGACATAATCAATTGTACCATTGCCCATAATACCGGCGGCTGGGTCGGCGGCAACGGCGTGTATGTGCAAGTTTCCGATGTGACCGTCCGTAATTCAATTTTCTGGGGCAACAGCCCAGGTGACTATGGCCCTGACTTTTTCACCCTTAATAGCAATGCCACACTGGCAGTCGGTTATACCTTGTCAAAACAACCCTACAACGGTATCGGCAATATCCGTAAAAATCCGCTGTTCGCCGACAAACTCACCAACGATTACCATCTAAAATCAACAGCAGGCCGCTGGGATATCGCAAGCCGAGGCTGGGTGGCCGATAGCGAGCATAGCCCCGCTATTGATGCTGGCGATCCATCGTCCGCCTATAGCAGCGAACCTTCTCCGAATGGCGGGCGGATCAACTTGGGATATGACGGCAACACCAGGCAAGCAAGCCAATCGCAATAAGCTGGTACGGTATAGCCCGTATTAAAGGCAGCAGAATACGGGCTACACAACCAAAAAACCTTGCTACATAAGGCATAACATGACCAACCCCAGCAATCGGGTCGTTTTTATAGCAAATAATCCACCAGTAAACCGGCAAACACCGCCAAACCAAACCAGTTGCTGTTTAAAAACGCCTTAAAACAATCCACTTTTTGGCGGTGGAAAATCAGTTTTTGCTGGTAAATCGACAACCCCGCCGCAATCAAAACGCCCAGATAATAAGGCCAGTTCAGCTGCGCCATTAACCCCACCATAACCAATAAACTGATGATGACCAGCTGCAACAAGCCCATGATTTGCCGGTCATAAGCACCAAACAGGATAGCGGTGGATTTGACGCCAATTTTAAGATCGTCATCCTTATCGACCATCGCGTACATCGTGTCGTAAACCAAAGCCCAAAGCATGACCGCCAAATACATCACCCAAGCCACGCCAGGAATGCTGCCGGTTTGGGCGGCGAAGGCCATTGGCACCGCCCAACCAAAAGCCATGCCCAGATACGCTTGCGGCAAATGCGTGTAACGTTTCATAAACGGGTAGCTAGCGGCCAGGAATGCACCGATAAACGATAACAAGAGGGTGTAGGTGTTCATCAGCAACACCAAAGCGAAAGCCGTTAAACAAAGCACCGCAAACACCACCAAAGCTTCTTTAGGCTTCACTTTTCCGGCGGCGATGGGCCGTTGTTTGGTGCGTTCGACATGGGGGTCAAAATCACGGTCAGCATAATCATTGATGACACAACCGGCCGCCCGCATCAGCACCACACCCAACACAAACACCGTGACCACCAAGCCATCAGGCCTGCCCTCGCCTGCCACCCATAAAGCCCACAAGGTTGGCCATAGTAAAATCAAGGTGCCAATAGGCCGGTTGAAACGCGCCAATAACCAATACTGTTTAAGTCTTTCCATCATTATTTTTCAACGTGTGTGTTTTGTTAAATGCTATTATAACGGCTTTATTTTTGATACGGGCCTATCCGGCATGAGTGTAATCTGTTATCACAACCCGCGCCGCGGCAAATCCAGACAAACCCTGGCATTGCTTAAAGAACAAGGGCTTGAACCGACCATTATCGAGTATCTGAAAACGCCGCCCTCCGCACAAGAACTGGATGACATTCTCCAAAAACTTGGCATGGGCCCGAGGGAATTGATGCGCACAAAAGAAGCCGCATACAAAGCAAACCGTTTGGACGACCCCACATTAGACAGACAAGCCCTGATTGCCGCCATACTTGACAACCCCATCCTGATTGAAAGGCCCATAGTGCTGGCTAATGATAAAGCCGCTATTGGCCGCCCCCCTGAAGCTGTATTGGCTATTTTGTGAGGACAGCAAGCATGGCCAACATCCTCATCCTGTATTTTTCCCGCCACGGCAGCACCGCACAAATGGCGAATCATATTGCCCGCGGTGTGGAATCAGTTGACGGCGCTAGTGCTGTCCTCCGCACTGTGCCTGATGTCTCTACGGTTTGTGAAAAAACCGCCGCAACTATCCCCGCTGAAGGTGCGGTTTACGCCACTTTGGATGACCTAAAAAATTGCGACGGCCTGGCGATGGGCAGCCCTACCCATTTCGGCAATATGGCGGCGCCGCTAAAATATTTTCTCGATGGCACAACCGCCCTCTGGATTTCCGGCGCATTAGCCGGCAAACCGGCGGGGGTTTTTACGTCTACCGGCAGTATGCACGGGGGGCAAGAAAGCACGTTATTGTCGATGATGCTGCCCCTCATGCACCACGGCATGCTATTGCTGGGCCTGCCTTACACCGAGCATGCACTTCGGGAAACCGTATCTGGCGGCACCCCATACGGCCCTAGCCATGTCGCCTTAGAGGACAATGGCCTGAGCGACCACGAAAAAACCCTATGCCGGACGTTCGGTGCCCGTTTGGCAAAAACGGCCTTGCTATTGAAACAACATTGAGGGCTTTAACACCCGGCATTGCAACATCGCATCAACTGCCATTTTAATCAAGCTGCGCTTGCCGCATTCCGGGAACTCAACATGAACATCAAACCAATTTATTATCATTCCATCGCACTGGTTGGTTTTTTTGGGCTATTCACCTTATTGATGCTTTGGCATACGGTTTTGGCGCCCTCTTCCCAAATGCCTGTCACGCTGGTTTTATTAATCAGCGTCACCCCGCTGCTCTTGCCAATGCGCGGCTTCTTGGCACACAACTTAAAAAGCTGCGCGTGGGAAGCTTATATCAGCTTGATTTACTTTATCCACGGCGTCCAAGAACTTTACGCCACTCCAGACGGACGTTGGTATGCAGCGCTGGAAACTGTGCTGAGCCTGATGCTGTTTTTCGGCGCAACATTTTATGTCCGTTTTTCAGGAAAAAACGCTACCCATGGCTGAACAACTTTCCCTAAATTTTGAATTTCGTGGAAACAAGACGTTTGATGATTTTTTTCCTGGCGTCAACCAAGAAATCGTCACGCACTTAAAAAATTTCCTGCTTGCTGATGAAGAGCAACAAATCTTTATCTGTGGCAAATCGGGTCTAGGCAAAACACACTTGTTGCAAGCCTGTTGCCATCAGGCACACAAACAAAATTTGAGCGCGTTTTATTTTGCCTTGTCGGACACCGGCTTACCTGATCCGGCATTATTGATTGGCCTGGACAAATTTGATCTCGTTTGTTTCGACAATATTGATTACATTGCCGGCGATCCGGTTTGGGAACAGGCGTTTTTCAATTTTTTTAACCTGCACCGCAGTAGCGGCCACAAACTTATCCTATCGGCATGTTGTGCGCCCCATAAAATTGCCATCCAATTACCCGACCTTAAAACCCGGCTTAACTGGGGGCTTACTTTAAAAGTAAAACCCTTAGCAGATAACGACAAAATCACTGCATTAATTTTTAAAGCCAACCAACTCGGTTTTGCAATCACACCACAGGCGGGGCAATTTTTATTGGCGCATTATGACCGCGATCTGGTCAATTTATGGGCGTTGCTGGACAAATTAGACCGCGCTTCACTAG
The DNA here is from genome assembly GCA_002422395.1 of Methylococcaceae bacterium UBA6146. Lineage (GTDB taxonomy): Bacteria > Pseudomonadota > Gammaproteobacteria > Methylococcales > Methylomonadaceae > Methylovulum. The sequence continues at coordinate 11,457 of DIUY01000014.1, forward strand.
CCGCCAAATGTAAATTGACCCTCCCTTTTTTAAGGAAATTCCTGCTCCAAGAAAATGTTGACCGGTAAAGCCCGTGCAGGTCAGCGGCAACCCTTAATTCGCGCCATAAAAAATATAGTCGGCGGTATAGGGAACCCGCCGTTCACCGCCCAAATGGTTGGCGTCACAGCCTAGCACGGGGGGCAAGCCGCCATGGGTATTGACCCGATTAATGAACTTGACGTCAGCCAGTAAGCCTTTATGGTTATTTTTAACCACCTCAACCAACAACCAGCTGATAGCAATTTCTGGGTTTACGGCAAGTTTTTTAACTATCTTACCGACCACACGACTAGCTTCTTTATATTCCCATAACGGCCCCGCACTATGGTTGCCAACAATTTGGCCTTGGCCATCAAATAACTTGGCATCAGGCGCTTGTATTACCCATGAATACTCGCCTTTACTGACGGCACACTGATAAATCTGATCGCCTTTGGCATGCACTGTCAATAAAGGCCCATAACCGGCAGGCGCTTCAATTTGCTCGGGTATCCGCACAGAAACACCAGGGCAGGCATAGCCGGCATCGGACAATAACATTACCGAAAAAAACATTATCTTTTTAATCACAGCCACTCACCATGCCATTAATTTGCCGTCATACTTAATAAAACTGCCCGACTGCGCCAACGAAAAACCCGCTATCACAGCACGCATGCCGGAAACACTTTCATTGGCATCAATTAACGCAGCCGGCCCACCCATATCAGTTTTGACCCAGCCAGGGTGCAAGATCAACACACCAACGCCCAACTTATTAAGGTCTATCGCCAGGCTTTTCATCGCCGCATTGAGCGCCGCCTTGCTGGAGCGGTACAAAATACTGCCACCGCTGGTGTTGTCGGCGATGCTACCCATTAAGCTGCTGACATTGACCAACAATTTTTTATCGCTGTGCTGAAGCTGGGGTAAAAAAGCTTCCGCCATTTTTATCGGCGCTTGCGTGTTGATCCGCAAAGTCTCAGCCCAAACCCGATAATCCAATTGTCCAAAGCCATGGCCTTGGCTATCGCCGTAAACGCCTGCATTATTAAGCAACACATCGATACTGCGTCCTGACAACTTCTGCGCTAACGCATCAATTTGATCAAAATCGACAACATCCAGTTTTTCCACTTGTATGTTCGGATATTGCCCGGCAAGCCTATTCAAATCTTGCGCCTGTCCAATATTGCGGCAACAAGCAATCACATCCCAGCCCGCTTCGGCATATTGCCGACAAAACTCCAACCCCAAACCACGATTAGCGCCGGTAATCAAAACAGTAGCCATACCCACCTCCATAAAAAAAGCCTTCTGCACCTTATTGATGCGGAAGGCTTTATCTTGACGTAAACCTTAAGGTAAAAAATTAAGCCGCGTAATTAGCCGCCGCAAAATCCCAATTGACTAACGCCCAAAAAGCTTCCAGATAAGCGGGGCGTGCATTACGGTAGTCGATGTAATAAGCGTGTTCCCAGACGGCAACCGTCAACAAGGCTTTGTCGGCGGTGGTCAGGGGGGTGCCGGCAGCACCCATGTTGACGATGTCGACCGAACCATCGGCCTTTTTCACCAGCCAGGTCCAGCCGG
>DIUY01000001.1 GCA_002422395.1 Methylococcaceae bacterium UBA6146
TGTCCTGGTTAGTGTAGCCACATCACCCTTCAAACTTTATTGGAGCATTCATCGCTTCAAATGACTATGAGGTATACGCACCTTGCGCCTGATTATATGAACCAAGCAAAAGAACTTAACCCTTTGCAAAGTGGAAAGATTATGGAAAGGTTAATGGCGGGCATAAAAAAACCAGTCGATACAAGTATCTAACTGGTTGATTTATATTTAATTTATGGTGGGTCGCATGCGATTCGAACGCATGACCATCGCATTAAAAGTGCGGTGCTCTACCGGCTGAGCTAGCGACCCTAAAATTTTTAGATTATAAAAATAATTTTTTTATTTTTCAACTTTTTTGAAAAGCTGCAATATATAATTTATTTGGTAGGCGCGGTTGGACTCGAACCAACGACCCCCACCATGTCAAGGTGGTGCTCTAACCAACTGAGCTACGCGCCTGAAGCGTGCTTAACTTCAGAGCCGACTATTATGCCTATAAATTTTAGATTTTGCAAGCAATTATATCTTCGAATCAGAGCAATCACACTATCCCTATTCCTTGTGGGTGGGCATGGAAGAGTGTTTTTCGAGGGGAAGATGGCATCAGCGCTTTTCGGGGAGCGTTCCTGGGTTGTACCAGTCGGGCGGACAAATCTGCCTGGACGGTAACACCCAGCGAGGCAGTCGTGTCGGCGATAAGGCCGTACATTTGCCATGCACAACCATCACATCCAATCTGCCGGACAGTTGACCGCTTATCTCGGCTTGATAACAAAACGACTGCGCGTCTTTCACCCTCTGGGGCGCAAGTGAGGACGGGCAGCCGTAGCCCTAAAACTTTTGAGTATGCACTTAAGTTATTGGGTAAAAAAAGGCCGGGATAAACCCGGCCTTTTTTGATCTTAATGCAGCAAGCCCTGCAACAAGCCATTCAGCTTATGTACAAACGCTGCCGGATCGTCCAACTGGCCGCCTTCGGCCAGGATGGCCTGGTCGAACAGGATGTGCGTCAGGTCGGCGAAACGGGCGTCGTCTTGCTCGTCTTTCAATTTGCTGACTAAAGGATGGGTCGGGTTGAGTTCGAAAATCGGTTTTCTGCCGAAGTTCATGGATTGGCCCGCTTCTTTCATGATGCGTTCCATGTTCAGGCTCATGCCGTAGATGTCGGAGACCAGACACGCAGGCGATTCGGTCAGGCGGTGGCTTAAGCGCACTTCGCTGACTTTATCGGCCAGTACCTCCTGAATTTGTTTGAGCACGCTTTCAAAATCGTGAGTGATTTCTTCCTGGGCTTTTTTGTCTTCTTCGCTGTCCAGTGCCCCCAAATCCAAATCGCCTTTAGCAACCGATTGCAAATGTTTGCCGTCGAATTCGCTTAATGAAGACACCAGCCATTCGTCGATACGGTCGGACAACAGCAACACTTCGATGCCTTTTTTGCGGAAAATTTCCAGATGCGGGCTGTTTTTGGCGGCGGCAAAACTGTCGGCGGTGACATAATAAATTTTGTCTTGGCCTTCTTTCATGCGGCTGACGTAATCTTCCAACGACACATCCTGTTTGCTGTTGTCGGTATGGGTTGAAGAAAAACGCAGCAATTTGGCAACGCGGTCTTTGTTGGCATGGTCTTCAATCGGGCCTTCCTTGATGACATTGCCGAATTCTTTCCAGAACGTTTCGTATTTTTCCGGCTCGTTTTTCGCCAAATTTTCCAGCATGCCCAACACTTTTTTGACCGCGCCAGATTTGATGGTGTTGATCTGTTTACTTTGTTGCAGGATTTCCCGCGAGACGTTCAGCGGCAGCGAGTTGGCATCAATAATACCTTTGATGAAACGCAAGTAACGCGGCATCAGTTGTTCGGCATCGTCGGTGATGAATACTTTGCGGATGTACAGTTTGACGCCGTGCTTGTGGTCGCGGTCCCATAAATCGAACGGCGCGCGGCCTGGCACATACAGCAACAAGGTGTATTCGTTAACGCCCTCGACTTTGCTGTGGACGTGGGTCAGCGGGTCCTGGAAATCATGGCCGACATGTTTGTAGAACTGGTTGTAGTCGTCGTCGGAAATATCCTGGCGAGCTTTGGTCCATAACGCCGACGCGCTGTTGATGGTTTCCTCGACGATTTCAGCAACCGGTTTGGCTTTTTCTTCGCCTTCAGCAGCTTCTTCCTCTTCCATTTCCGGCATTTCCGGCATGACCTCTTTGTCCATGACGATAGGCAGCGAGATATGGTCGGAGAATTTTCTGACGATGCCGCGAATACGGTAACCGTCCAGGAATTCGCTTTCGGCTTCTTTCAAATGCAGCACGATTTCCGTGCCACGCGTGGCTTTTTCCACCGATTCCAAGGTGTAATCGCCCTCACCTGCCGATTCCCAGCGCACGCCTTCGCTTTTGTCAGCGCCGGCTTTACGGGTAGTTAAAGTCACTTTGTCGGCAACGATAAACGCCGAGTAGAAACCGACGCCGAACTGGCCGATTAATTCGCTGTCTTTAGCTTGGTCGCCGGTTAAGGCTTCAAAAAACTGTTTGGTGCCGGATTTGGCAATCGTGCCGATATGTTCCTGCACTTCTTCGCGGCTCATGCCGACGCCGTTGTCGATAATGCTAATGGTGCGTTTGTCTTTATCGAATTCCAGGCGGATTTTCAGCTCGCTGTCGCCTTCGTACAGGCTTTCGTTGGACAAGGCCAGAAAGCGCAGTTTGTCGGCCGCGTCAGAGGCGTTGGAAATCAATTCACGTAAAAAGATTTCCTTGTTGCTGTACAGGGAATGGATCATCAAGTGCAGCAGGTGTTTTACTTCGGTTTGAAAACCTAAGGTTTCTTTGTGTGCTTCAACGGTCATTTTACTGTTCCTGAATTTAAAAAATAATGTGAATGTGAGTAGCCCCAGAATGTGGGGATGGCGTGGCTTTTTTTCAAGGATTGGGCAACCAAGCAATATCAATGCTGGAGAACCCGCCGCCCTAGCCGTATTAAAAATGATTTACCATACACGCAACCTTCTTTTAAACGAACAGAAAAACATTATGTTACCCAAAGTCTGGCTGAAACAATTTCTTGAATCCAAAGACCACACCAAGCCTGATGACCACCCGCTTTACCGCTATCGAATGGGCAATGATGACTTTGAATCTTTAAAAATAACGCTAAAAACATCGGCTATGCTAGGTGTCGCCAATCTGATAAATGTAACCGGCTGGAATGCGGCGTTTGTCATTTATGCCGCCGAATGGTGGCGGCGGGAATATGACGGCAGTTCGTGGAAGTGGGAAAACCTGTTTAAATCATTTGGGGCGGATGTTAACGAACTGTCAACCACACAACGCAACTTGATTGTTGAAACCGGGCTGCGTTATTGGCGGCGCGATGTCAAGATTATCAACGGTAGTTCCCGTTATTTGGGGACGATAGCCACCGAAGGCGGCTTGCCGCTGAACCAACTCAAGAATGCCAAAAACGACTGGTTAAGTCGGGTATTCAAGCAAGTCATCCCGAAATTCACACGCTTGCAACAAACGGGTATTGATGCCGCCGAGCTTATCGCCGAATGCGAGTACATACCGAAAACCTATCGAAGCCAGAGAGAAATTCATGCGATTTTAGGCGATATGGTCACAATGGTAGTCAATCTTAAACGGGAATATCAACTGCAAGACCGCGATAAGCCAGACAGCTATTTGGATGAACATGCACCTGCTTGGCGTGACCGATTTCCTTTGCCAATAGATGATACGGTTGGCGCAGCACTGCTTTCTGACATGATAGCTACCGCCGCTAAAGCGGATGACACGTTGGCAATGCCCATGCGGAGCAACCGGCGGCTAGGCGATGATGGCTCAGTACAATTGCAACTGGAGTTTGCAGGCTTTATCGCCCTTGAAAACCTAAAATTCGCTGAAGCTGAAACAGTTCCAGGCAGGGTTGAAGTTGAATTGATCGGCAGCGATGGCACAGCCCGGCAGTTAGGAATCGCTTTAAAAACCAATTACAAACAAAAGCCCTCTTTACAAATGCCCAAGCGACCCGCGACTATCAAAGGTGGGGCCGCTTTGTTGGGCTACAGCATCCGTTTCAAACATCTGGCCGACACATTAAAAGAAATCCCGTTGATTGGCGGCGAAGCGTTGGCCAACGATGTGCCTTGGGTCTTTGTGCAACGTGACGGGCAGTGGCAATTGGCAGGGCTAGCCAGCTTCAACACCCGCGCCTTGCAAGTCCGGGTGCTTTATTCTGACAATTGGACGTGTGAACATACCGATGGGCAAAGTTTGCCAACCACAATGCCTAACACCGCGTTACTAGAGGCAAGCGGCACACTGCGTTTATCGGACAACGAAGGCAATATTTTCACCATCAAAACCGCGCAGACACGCGCCTCGGATTATTACTACCTGGAAGGCAAAAAGCTAGGTTTTGCCAGCAATCCTAGCGAATCTTATATTGGCTTGCCCACTTTGCGCTGTACTGACCCAGAAACTGGCAACAGCCAAACCATCCCCGCCGCCAAACTGACCGCCCGTCCGGTCAATAGCAAACAAATTTGGCAGCCCTTGGCCTACATCATGCGTGGCATTTACGAAATTCGTTTAGTCGAGCAAGGCGCGATTGTATTCCGTAAAAAATGTGTGCTCTTGCCCGAAACCTTCGCAATCCGTTTCAAGCCGTCAGCAAATTCTTTGGACGGTACGATTTTCTTCGACGTTATCGGCAATGCAAAAATTATCTGTGAATCAGCGATAGAACATAACATCAGCCAAGAAAATGGGGGTTACCGTCTTGACCTGTTTGCCGATCAAACACCGCCCAGCCAAGTTAAAGTCGCTTTGCGCTGGCAAGGCATGGCTGAAATGCTCACATTGAGCTTGCCGTACCCGGCACGGGGCGGTCAGATCATAGATGCAGAAGGCAACAGACAATCTTCAGGCCAGCCGATGTTCCAAGACCAATTACACGGTGTCCGTTTGCGCTTGTTTAACGAACAGCCGAACTGGAAACGCCATTTGCAAATTGACTTTACACTGGTTGACAGTAGCTTGGACGATTTGCGCGACCTTCGCTTTTTCGCCAAATTGGAGAAAAAAGGCGCGGTAATTGAGCTGGCAGTCATTGACTATTTGGACTGGATTAAAACCTTGCTGGCAGTCAGCAGCAATCTGGATAGCACGGTGCAATTGACGGTTTATGAAAATGGCGCGGAATTACTCAAGGCAAGAATTGCCCGTTATGCGTATTCTTTGCAACGCATTCTGGCACAAGGCACAATCGGACTCAGCCAACCTAACCATGCCCGTTTATCTTATGACGTGCTGATTGGCATAGCGCTAAAGGCGATGCGCCTGTCCCAGCCTGAGCAAGATCACATCGAATTGGAGGTGCAACAATCGGCTGGCACGCCGACAGGAAGCTGGCTGTTCCAGCCCGAAAAACGGGTGGCGGAACCTTGGCTGATTTATCCGGTGGCAAAATCAACGCTACCGTTGCGCCCGATTTTATGGGCGGTAGGCTATGAACCAGACGCACCGTATCATTCGGACACCGATGTTTCGGTCTTGCACAGCGCGGTGAAAATCGGCCCAACCGAAGCCAGGCAAGAAGCCATCAAACGTATTTTGCTAGCGATGAGCAAAGATTTCAGCCACAGCGGTTGGGGATATTTGCAGCAACTTTGGCGGCATTGCCCGCATTTGCCGCTAAGCAGCTTTGATGTTTGGATAATCGCTGTGACCGAACCCCAAATCCTAGCGGCGTTGGTCTTGCAAATGGATGCCGCCTTGATTGAAAAACTCACCATCGAGCTTCCGGTGTTTTGGGAATTGCTACCCTTGGCGGATTGGCTGGCGGTCTATTCAGCCTATCAAGAACATTTAAAACAAATTGGCCTAGACGAAGCGGATTTGCCTAACTTCATGGCAAAACGCATCGACAAAATAGCGGCGGCTTGTGAATCTTTGGAGGTGGTGGCGAAAATACTTAAACGTTCGCTGTGCGGCATTCAACACCAAGACCTTCAAATAAGATTTTTGTCACCCGAACAACTCGCGCAAATGCTCGGCGAACAAAGGCAAGAACTGGACAGACGACAAGCCGACAGCGATTGGCCAACTGCGTTAAAACAAGAGCTTTCCAGTACATGGCAACAATTAAATCGTAATCAACAACTTGGCTTGGATTTGGAAAATATGTCAGAACACCACCGCGCCGTTGTCGCCCTACCCGTTCTGTTAGCGATACGATGCGCCGATACAGGCACATTAGAAATGGACGCAAACAACGCACCCTCCATTTTTAAACTAAAATGCCTAAAAACCTTTGATGAAGACTGGTTTAATACGGTTTTTAAATGGGCTTTGGCGTATTTGTCGCAGCAAAACCACTAACACCTTTGGGGGATTTGACCATGAAAACCATCTTGCTAGAAATTGAGGATAAAACCTACCAAACGGTTTTGGACTTTATCAAGCTATTGCCGGAAAACCGTTGCCGGATTATTGAAGACGATAACCTGTCAGAAGGCGAATATCAGCCTATCCAAGCCTACCAAACCCAAATGGGAGTAACAAACCATGATTAACATTGCCATCCACAACGAGCAAAACGTAACCTTGGCTCAGCAACTAGGCCAGCACAAAGATTTGCAAGAAACCGTGGAAAAAGCCTTAAGCCTTTACCTACAATACTTGCAACAACAAAAAAATGCGGCAAAGCAACGGACTGTTGGCGAATATATCGGAAAAATTGTCATTCACGACGATTTCGACGCCCCGTTAGGCGATGACTTCTGGCTGGGCGGGCAAGGATGAAAATTTTGCTGGATACCCATGTGTTTTTATGGCTGAGGACACAGCCAGACAAAATCCCGCCACAGGTGCTGGCGGCTTACCATGACATCACTAATGACGTGTTCTTGAGCATAGCCAGCATTTGGGAAATGCAAATCAAACACCAATTAGGCAAGTTGGAATTGACCATGCCGCTGGCGCAACTGATAGACGAACAAACTAACGCTAATGGTTTACAAATCCTTGCCATTGATCAGCGGCACATTTTTGCGTTGGCAGAATTGCCTTTCCATCATAAAGACCCATTCGACAGGCTAATTTTGGTGCAATCACAATTGGAAAACCTGCATTTGTGCAGTGCCGATGGCATTTTTTCCGACTATGGAGCGGCGGCGTTGTTTTGGTAAATTTTTGCCATTTTGCTTGAAACGTCCTTCATCAAACATCCTTTTCGCATAGCTTCACAGCCAACCTAACCGTTCTCCATGACCACTTACTTCCAAGCCCTCATCCATCAACTGTCCAGCCGCGCCAGTGAAGCCACCTTAAGTATTTTGGGCATCAGTGATCCGGCCTTACGGCAATTTTTATCGGCACAGTTCAACCAACCCTTGGGCAGCAAGGACAGCAATAATTTCTTGGCTGATCCGGTGTTTGAGGCGATTTTTGAATGGGAGACCAACACCAACGGGCGCACGATGGATTATTTGGCAACGTCCATGTTGGAACGCCGATTGGTCGAAGCAATGGATTCGCCGCCGCATGAATTGAAAGACTACGCCTTCCGCAAACACTGGAAGCCCCACGAACATCAATACCGCGCATGGTCAACGCTTACCAACGACAGCAAAAAGCAATCCATCGTCATCACCAGCGGCACCGGTTCCGGCAAAACCGAATGTTTTATGGTGCCGGTATTGAATCATTTGGTGCGCCAATACCAGCAACAAAACCAACCTTTAATTGGCGTGCAAGCCCTATTCATTTACCCGTTGAACGCGCTGATTAACAGCCAGCGCGACCGCTTACGCGCGTGGACGCACGATTTTGGCAATAACCTTCGTTTCTGCTTATACAACGGCAACACGCCAGAAACCGTTAAAGCCTTCACTCAAGCCCAAACACCCAACGAAATCCTATCGCGTGAACTGCTTCGCAAAGAACCGCCGCCGCTACTCGTCACCAATGCCACCATGCTCGAATACCTGCTGGTACGGCAAAACGACGCGCCGATTTTGGAAAAATCCCAAGGCCAATTGCGCTGGATAGTTCTCGACGAAGCGCATTCTTATCTGGGTTCGCAGGCGGCAGAATTGTCGCTGTTGTTACGGCGGGTCATGCACAGTTTTGGCGTTAAGGCCGAAGATGTGCGTTTTGTTGCAACATCGGCAACCATTGGCAATAAAGGTGACGAGGTGTTGCGTGACTATCTGGCGAATCTGGCGGGGATTTCGCCGGAAAATGTCACTGTCATTGGTGGCAAGCGCGACATTCCGCCCCTTGATAAGCGTAAAGGCGACTACAAACAAAAAACCCCGATAACGACATTGCTTGCTATTGAACAAGGTGAGGAGGAGTCTAAACAACGTTTCAGGGTTTTAAAAGATCATCCTACAAGCCGCAAACTGCACGAAGAATTGACTCTAAACGGCGGTGTCCCAAAAACCTTAAGCCAATTGAGCATGGCCATATTCGGTAACGGAGGGAATCACGAACAAACTTTAGCGTGGCTGGATTTATGCAGCGGCACGGCTTCGCCTAAAGAAGGCAACAAGCCCGAACGCCCCTTTCTGCCCTTACGCGCCCATCTATTCCACCAAGTTATCAACGGCTTATGGTGTTGTGTTGACCCCGATTGCCGCTGCAAATCCGGCACAGCGTTAGCGGCTGCTTGGCCTTTCGGCTATGTGTACAGCCAACAACGCGACACATGCGACTGCGGCGCACCAATTTATGAATTAGTGTTTTGCAATGATTGCAACAGCCCGCATTTGCAAGCCCAGCAAACCCAAAACGGTACGTTAATCCAAATAGCCCGTGAAGCTATTGATGAGTTCAGTCTGCATATCGAAGCGGGAGAGGATGCGGAAGATGGAGACGGGCAGGAACTTGATGAAACCGTCACGGCTAGTACACGGGTCTATTTGGCGGCAAAAGCCAACGATAACTTTACTTATAGCTCGACACTATCGCGTAGCAAACGGGAATTGGGCATCACCGAAAATGCCATTACTGTTCATTTTGCCGATAACAGCGAAATAGAAAAATGTGGGTATTGTGGCTTTACCCCTGACCGTGGACGCAACGGCGTTTTTCGCCGTTGCCTATTAGGTGCACCGTTTTACGTCAGTAACACCGTGCCGACTTTGTTGGAGTTCTGTCAAGACGGCAAAAAGCCGCTGGAAAGCCCAGGCCGTGGACGTAGACTGATTACCTTCACCGACAGCCGCCAAGGTACTGCGCGGTTGGCGGTAAAAATCCAGCAGGATTCGGAGCGTAACCGTTTGCGAGGATTGATTTATGAAGTGGTTGCAAGACAAGCAGCAGGAGTCGGCAAGGATGAAGCAAAATGCTTGAAGCTTGAAAAGGAACGCCAAGATTCTTTGGATAAGGCAGAGAAATACAAACAAATCAAGGAGGTTTCCGAAGATTATTTAAAACAAGCAAAAGAATTAGAACAACAGCTGAATGAATTAAATGAAGACAAGCCGTTGTCGTGGGATGAAATAATTGCTGAACTACAAGCTAACCATGACATTATTTTTCCGATGTTGGCGTATTACCGTGATGAATTGGGAGCATCGGCTTTCAAAGGTGACATGGGGGCTAGAACATTGTCGGCTATGTTGTTAATCCGCGAGTTCAACCGCCGGGCCAAACGCCAGAATACTTTGGAAACATTGGGCTTGATTGCTGTTAATTACCCGGCATTAAGCTGCGTCAAAGAACCGCCAATCGAATGGCAAAAATTGTCGTTCTCACCACAAGATTGGCAGGATTTCCTGAAAGTTTGCTTGGATTTTTATGTCCGCGACAACTTTATCGCTATCCCTAACGATTGGGTGAATTGGATAGGTGTCAGTATTTATGCCAAGTCTTTGTTAAGTCCTGATAAAGAAGACACCAGTAAACGTATTAACAAATGGCCTTTGGTCAGAAAAGGCAGAAATAACCGTTTAATTCGGATATTGGCCTTCGCGGCAAATTTAAAACTTGAGCGTAAAGACCATGAAGATATTCTCAACCAAATCATGCGGGCAGCTTGGAGGGCATTGACGCAACAGAGCGAGATATTAACCAACAATCATTGGCTCATCTACCTATCAAATGAAGCCAGAAAAGATGGCATTTTCCGCTGTCAAAACGGCGTGGATTTGTCCTATAACGCACCGTTTACTTGATTCGACCTTCAAAGGCATTACGCCTTATTTGCCGTATGCTCCAACCAATGAAACGGCCAGATGTGAACAAGTCACACTCCCTATTTTGCCGATCCAAGCTATCCAATTCGATACTGACGGCAAGCTAGAGCAACAAAGATTAGATGCTATTCGGACATGGATAGCTAACAACTCTGAAATCACCGAACTCAGAAAGCAAAACCTCTGGACAGACCTAAGCGACCGCATCCTCGAAGGTGGCGTATTCTTCCGCACTGCCGAACATTCCGCGCAACAACCCGCCAGCCGCTTGCAGCAATTTGAAAAGCTGTTCAAAGAAGAAAAGCTCAACGTGCTGAGTTGTTCGACCACAATGGAAATGGGCGTGGACATCGGCGGCATTTCGGCGGTGGCGATGAACAACGTGCCGCCGCATCCCGCCAATTATTTGCAAAGGGCAGGGCGTGCGGGTCGCCGTCAGGAAAGCCGCGCCTTGGCATTCACCTTGTGCAAGGACAACCCGCATGAACGCGCCGTGTTCAATAAGCCGTTATGGCCTTTTGTAACCCAAATAAAATCGCCGTACATTACGCTGAACAGCCGCAAAATTGTCCAACGCCATATCAATTCTTTGCTACTTGGCTTTTTCCTCAAACAAGTGCTGCCCATTACCCAAGAACAAACTACCCGTTTGCAATGCGGTTGGTTTTTTCTTAGCAGTGAAGGCCTCCATTCGCCCGCACAACACTTGCTGGATTGGCTGGCAGAATGCCAAGTCAACAAGCCCGATCAATTAAAACAAGGTTTAAAAGCCGTTACCGCCAAAACCATTTTGGAATCGAACAATTTGGTTGGTTTGATGCAACAAGCGGCTGAAACCATGAGTGCTATACGGGAAAAATGGTTGCTTGAATACCAGCCGCTGCAAGCCGAATTCGATAGCCTGACTGCAAAAATTGATGAAAACAATGCCTTCCGCAAACGGGTGGAACGGGATTTGGCACGGTTAAAAGGCGAATATCTGCTATCCGAATTGGCCGCCCGTGGTTTCTTGCCCGGCTATGGTTTCCCGACCGGATTGGCCTATTTCGATCCCTATAGCATTAACGATTACGAGCGCAAATCCCAAAAACAAGACCAAACTGGAGGGCGTGAAGACAACTTGCGCCGTCTGCGCGACAAACCCACTCGCGACTTATCCATTGCCATCCGTGAATACGCCCCAGGCAATGATCTGGTTTTGAATGGCTTGGTATATCGCTCCGCAGGTTTGGCTTTGAGCTGGCATCAACCAGATAGCGGCAGTAACGAAACCCAAAAGCTAATGTTGGCTTGGCGTTGTGACCATTGCGGTGCGGTTGACCATGACATCAGCAGTCTTGCCGGAAATGTTTGCCGAGAATGCGGGCATTCGTTAAACCCTGAGCATAAGCATGAATTTATCGAACCCGCAGGTTTTGCCGTCGATTTTTATTCATCGCCTAGCACCGATATTTCCAAGCAGCATTATGTCCCCTTTAAAGAACCCTGGGTGACGGCAAAAAGCGAATTGAAACTTTTGCCTAATCCGTTGCTAGGGGCGTTCCGCACCAACAACAGAGGCAGTATTTTTTATCACAGCGCAGGTGAACACGGACACGGCTACGCGTTGTGCTGGCATTGCGGACGTGCCGATTCGATGCTTGCTGACGATAAACGGCCTGAAGTATTTTCAAGGCCGCACACTAAATTAAGGGGAAAACCGGAAGGTGAAGCGGATGCGCTGTGCAGCGGCAACGACAATGAATTCGCCATCAAGGACAAACTGTATCTGGGTTATGTCTACCACACCGACGTGTTTGAATTGTATTTGAAACACCCACAAGAACAGGCATACCTGAACTTAGGCGACGACAATAGCAAAAAAATCGCTTGGACACTGGCGGTAGTATTGAGGCAAGCCTTGGCAGATTCTTTAGGTATCAATGCTGATGAACTAGGCTATACCGTCAAGCCCTCGAAATTACCCAACTGCACGTATCCGGTGGCGACTATTGCCTTGTACGACACCGCCAGCGGCGGCGCAGGTTTCGCTTCATCGGCACACCGCAATTTCCCTAGCTTATTTCAAGCCGCCAAAAAATATCTGGACTGCACTTGTCAAAGTGTCTGCCAAAACTGTTTGCTGGGTTTTGACAGCCGCTTTCATATCGACCAATTGGACAGGCATTTGGCCTTGGCTTTTCTGAACGATGATTTTATCCGCGCCTTGGCCTTGCCCGATGATTTGAAACTGCTGGGCGCGAATTCGCGCTGGACACCCGAAAACCTGTTCACAGAAATCCGCCAAGCGGCAGACCAAGGCGCAAGCGAATTGCGTTTGATGTTGCATGGAGATGCCGCAGCTTGGGAAATTCTTGCCGGATTGGGCGAACAACTTTACTGTTGGAAGAACCTTTATAAGGACATGACTTTGTTAATCAACACGGCTCAGGAACAGCAATTGACAGATATTGCCAAAGAAGATTTGTGGGTGCTGCATCGCTTGGGGATAAAAACCGCCGTGCTGGCTGAACGGCACAAGTTAGATAACCTAGGTGCAGTCCTCGCCCAAGCCCTGTCACCGCAACGTGCAACAACTTTGGCCTGTTCCAAAACCACAACCATAATCCCAGATGAAAACTGGCTCAACGATGGCGAAAATTTGCTGATTGTCGCCAATGATTATCCGCCTGTTCCAGTCAGCCGTTATCTGGATAGCGCCCAACTCAAACCGCAGGCAGGCTCTGGTGATGTAGAAATTGAAATTTTGAGCCAATGCAACGGTAAATTGGTTGATTTTGGCCATAAATTTTGGGAACTCATCAGCGCACACCATCAACCGCTACGACAGCACCTTAACCGTGGCGAACCCTTATGCCGAGTCAGTTATTCTGACCGTTACCTGTACTCGCCGTGGACGTTGCTGTTAATCGCCGAATTGATAGACGGTTTAAGGCAAGCGTTGCAACATGCTTGGAACAAGCCGGAAATCCATATCCACACCGCCCCCAAACGTGCGGACGGCCTGTATCAGAAAAAAGGGCTATTCGCCGATTGGCTGGATGATGGTTTACGCTTGGCAGCCATTCAAGCGCATTTCGCGGCGATGGATGAACGCTGTGTTGCCGATGCCTCAGAAAATACCGGACATGGCCGTTTCCTAAAACTGTACTGGCAATCCGGCGCAGTCACGACATTGCGTTTTGACCAAGGCGTAAGCTATTGGGCTTGCGCAGATAAGCCGCTTTATTTTGATAATACTTTATCGGCGGATGACCAAGCGGAAGCGTTAATGAGGGCAATCCCTAGTTTAAATGTGAAGAACCATAAGGATTTCCCGACGCAAATTTTTATTAAATCACGCTGAAAAACAGCTTACTGCGCGGCTTCCAGCCGTTCTTCCGCTTCCATCCAGTCGGCTTCGGCGTCTGCCAATGCCTTGTCAACTGCAGCCTTGCGCTCCATCAACTGTTTTAACCGGTTTTTTTCGGTGTCGGCATAAATGTCAGGCTCTGCCAGCTGCCGTTCTAACTCACGCTGTTCGTTATGGTATTTTTCCACCGCCAATTCGGCTTTTTTCAGCGCGTCAAACAACGGTTTATGGCGTTGTCTGCGTTCGGCCTCCAATTTGCGCTGATCTTTTCGCGATACTGTGGGGGCGGTCTCAACCGCTGTTTTTTCTTCCGGTTTTTTCTGTTCGGTCAACCAAACCCGGTAATCGTCAAGATCGCCGTCGAAAGGCAGTGCTTTACCGCCGGCAACCAACAACAATTGGTCGGTCACCGAACGTAATAAATGCCGGTCATGCGAAACGACGACTAACGCGCCCTGAAAATCTTGCAACGCAACACCCAACGCATGGCGCATTTCCAAATCAAGATGGTTGGTCGGTTCATCCAGCAACAATAAGTTAGGATTCTGGTACACCAACATTGCCAATACCAACCGCGCCTTTTCGCCCCCGGAAAAAGGTTTGACTGCCTCTAGAACTTTATCGCCCTGAAAATCAAAGCCGCCCAAAAAATTGCGGATGTCTTTTTCAGACGCTTGTTTATCTAAGTGCTGGATATGCCACAACGGGCCTTCTTCCAAGCGTAATTGCTCCAGTTGATGCTGGGCAAAATAGCCAATCTTTAGCCCATCGGCAATTTGCAGTCGGCCCGACAACGGTTGCATTTCACCTGCCAATACTTTTATAAGACTGGACTTACCTGCCCCGTTTGGCCCCAGCAAACCTATCCTATCGCCTGGGGAAATGGATAATACCGCTTGTTTGATGATGATTTTTTCGCCATAACCAATGTCGGCTTTCTCTAAGCTCAGCAAAGGATTGGGCATCCTGCCAGGCGGGGGGAAACTGAAATCGAACGGCGAATCGACATGCGCCAAGGCAATCAATTCCATGCGCTCCAAGGCTTTGATGCGGCTTTGCGCCTGCCTTGCCTTAGTTGCCTGCGCCTTAAAGCGGTCGACAAAGCTTTGGATATGGGCTATTTCCCGCTGTTGTTTCTGATAAGCGGCTTGTTGTTGCGACAGCTTTTCCGCCCGCATCCGCTCAAACGCAGAATAATTGCCGGTGTAGATTTCGGCTTTGTTTTGTTCGATATGGACGATGTGGTCGGTGATGGTGTCGAGGAAATCCCGGTCATGGGAAATCAGCAATAAGGTGCCAGGGTATTTGCACAGCCAGTCTTGTAGCCAGATGACGGCATCTAAGTCCAGATGGTTGGTCGGTTCGTCCAACAATAAGACGTCGGAACGGCACATCAGGGCTTGTGCAAGATTCAGGCGCATCCGCCAACCGCCAGAAAACGAACTGACCGGCAGCTGCTCCTGTGCCACACTGAAGCCTAAGCCATTCATCAGCCGCGACGCGCGGGCTTGGGCGGTATAGCCGCCAACAGTTTCCAAAAGCGCATGCAGTTCCGCTTGCCGCAAGCCATCGCCTGCCTGTTCTGCAACTGCCAGTTGCTCTTGCAGTTGCCGTAATTCTTGATCGCCGTCAATAACATATTCAATGGCGGCACTGGCCACGGCGGGGGTCTCTTGAGCGACATGGGCAACCGCCAAGTTAGGCGGCATCGAAAAATCGCCCTCATCAGGATGCAGTTCATTCCTGACCATGGCGAACAAACTGGATTTCCCCGCACCGTTCGCGCCAGTGAAGCCCACTTTTTGGCCTTTGTGAAGGGTAAAACTGGCATCGGCAAACAATACCCGCGCACCACGGCGCAGGGCGATATTTTTAAAATTTAGCATGACGGTAAAAAAATGGTGGTGGTAAAAAGGGTAATGCTATTTTGGAAGCAAAAAACATGTTTTTTGACTCCGCTGTCACTTAAGCATTTGAATGTTTACCACGACCAAAAAATAAGGTTAAAGCGGTAAAAGCACGGTGAACATTAAATTAGGCGGAACAAACTGTTTCCCCGCCGTCTCAAACGGCAACAAACATAAAATAGGCAAAAAAGTATTATCCCGAGATGTCCTGCTAATTATAACTGCCAAGCCAGGCTAAGCGCAGTTGCATTTGCAGCCATAGACGCAGTACAGTGGGCGATTTATTCCCCTAAAATCTGTTCGCAGGACAAAAGCATGTTACATGAAGCAATTAATTGGTTGGTCACGACTATCGGGGCAATGGGTTACGGCGGCATTTTTTTGCTGATGGCGATGGAAAGCTCAATTATCCCCATTCCCAGTGAAATCATCATGCCGCCCGCCGGGTATCTGGTGCATGAAGGCAAGATGGACATGGTCTTGGTCATCCTGAGCGGGACACTGGGCAGCCTGTTTGGGGCTTATGTCAATTATTTCACCGCCCGTTATTTGGGCCGGCCACTGCTGCTGAAATATGGCCGCTATGTTCTGATTACGGAGGAACATTTTGACAAAGTCGAGAAATATTTCCGGAGCCACGGCGAAATCTCCACCTTCATCGGCCGCCTACTGCCGGTCATCCGGCATTTGATTTCCTTGCCAGCGGGGCTAGCGGGCATGAACCACATCAAATTTTCTGTGTACACCCTGTTGGGCGCGTTTATTTGGGTGTCGGCGCTAACTTGGATTGGCTATTTTATCGGCCACAATGAAGCGCTGATCGAACAATATTCGCATCAGGTGGTGCTTGACGCGCTTGCCGCCAGTGCGGTTCTCGCAACGGTTTATATTTTACTGCACCGCAGAAAGCTTGCCCGTGTGCGTAGCGAAGAACAAAAATAAAGGCTTTTGCTGGCGGTCATTTTTTTAGTGGCTGAAATTTCTTTTCAATATCAGCCACCAGCTTTTTATCCAGCGAGAACATCACAACATGATCGCCCTCTTCAAAAACCGTATCATGATGGATGGCTATCACGCTGTTATTGCGGATTAATGCGCCTAAAACAATACCGCCAGGCAATTTGACACTGTCAACCTTGCGGCCCACCACCGAATTTTCACCATGCCCCCTATGGGCAATAGCTTCAATCGCTTCGGCTGCGCCGCCGCACAACAAGCTGACCTGCGCGACATCGCCACGCCGGACATGGGTCAGGATGCTGCCCAACGTTTCCACATTGGGCAAGACGGCAAGGTCAATACCTGTTCCGGGCAATAATTTGCTATAAGACGGATGGTTGAGTATGCAAATTGCCTTGCGGGCCCCGAGCGCTTTAGCTAAGGAAGCGGCGATAATGTTTTCCCCGTCGTTATCAGTGATTGCACAAAACAAATCGGTTTTGTCAATGGATTCATCAATCAACAAGGCCTCATCAGCACAGTTGCCTTGCAGCACAATAGTATTGTCAAATTCGGTGGCGATTTTTTGGGCGCGTTTACGGTCTTTTTCAATAATTTTGACATGGTGGTCTTTTTCCAGCGCTTGCGCCAAACGTTTGCCAATATGCCCCCCCCCCGCAATGATGATACGTTTTAACGGCTTTTCAAGGCAGTCCAGGTCTTTTAGCAAACGCCGCACTTCAAGACGTGGCGCGAAGAAGAACACTTCATCATCCGCTTCAATAACGGCTTCGCCATTGGTAGGCAACGCAACACCTGCCCTGAATATGGCCACCACGCGAATTCTGCCTTCGGTCAAACGGCCTTTTAGCGTTTTAATTTGTTTGCCGGTTAGAAACCCATTTGCCACGGCTTTAACTGAAAATAGCCGCACTAGGCCCCCGGCAAAATCAGAAATATGCAAAACGCCGGGCAAATCAATCAGATTACGGATTGACTCCATAACGCTTTGTTCAGGGCTGATAACAATATCGATAGGAATGCCATTAGGGCCGAACAAAGCGGGATTTTTTAAGTAGTCGATGGCACGTATTCGGGCAATCGTTTTAGGCCGGCTGTAAAATTTGTTAATAATCGTGCAGGCTAACATATTGGTTTCGTCACGGTCTGTGACGGCGATAACCAAGTCAGTGTGCTGGACATCCGCCTGTGCCAAAATTTTAGGGTGCGCGGCATTACCGACAACTGTCCTGATATTCAGGCGCTCTTTTAGCGCCGCCAAAAATTCGGCATTGTAATCAATGACAACAATCTCATTTTCTTCACCGGCCAGCGCTTCCGCCACAGACGAGCCCGTCCTTCCGGCACCTAAAATAAGTATCTTCATAGTGTGTTTCGGTAATTTGTTATGTAAAAATAAAATTCGGCTTGCTAATTAACGGCTGCACATCCGCTGAGGACGTGCAGCCGCACCGTTTCCTCAGCGAGACAAACCGCCCAACCACAATGATGGCTTCACCATTACCCAAAAACCAAGCTGGAAAAGAACAAGCCCGACATTGTAACAAATCCCATCATGACGGCATCTGCCAACCACCACCCAACGCTTTGTACAGAGCAACCAAATTCTGCGCCAATGCGGCTTTGCTGGTGACCAGATCGCTCTGCGCCTGGTATAACATTTGCTGTGCCGATAACACATCAACAAATCCGACCAAGCCTTTTTGATAAAGCTCAGTGGCCAAGGCCACCGCCAGCTGATCGGCTTTAACCGCTTGCGCTAACGACTGCTGGCGCTGTTGCTCTTGGCGATAAGCAACCAAGGCGTCTTCAACTTCCTGAAATGCGGTCAAAACAGCCGCCTGATAAGCCAATGCCGTGTGTTCCGACTGCGCTTGCTTGCTTTTGATGTCCGCATTAATGCGCCCCCAATTCCAGATGGGCAGCGTTAATGACGCCGCTGTTGACCACGATTTACCCAAGGGCGTCATATCGGTGATCCGCATGTTTTGCAAGCCAAGAAATGCCGACAGGTTGATTTTTGGATAAAGCCCGGACGTGGCCACCCCCACCGTCGCATTGGCCAACGCCATCAGACGCTCGGCACGGCGAATATCGGGGCGGCGCTTTAACAGCTCGGATGGCAATTCAGCAAACGCCGCATCCATAACGGCGGGTATCTGCCCAGACCTTTCCAGCCGTGCCGCCAAGGCCTCAGGCTGGCGCCCAGTCAGCACACTCAGCGCATGGATTGCTTGCTTGACAGCGGCTTCATTAACCGGCGGCTGCGCCGTGGTGACGGCAAGCTGGGCTTGTGCCCGACTGACATCAAGCATACTGGCAAGACCTGATTGTTGCCGCACTTCAGTCAACTCGAGGGTCTCCTGTTGTGCAGTTATGTTGGCTTGGGCAATCGCCAGCAACTGTTGGTTGGTACGCAAGTCAATATAATTACGAGCCACTTCACCAAGCAGACTGACTTGCACGGCGCGGCTGTTTTCCATTTCACTGTCTATCGTGGCATCGGCGGCTTCTAAGGCGCGTTGTACGCCGCCAAAAAAATCCAGCTCCCATGCGGCATCAAAACCACTTTGAAAAATATTGATGAGACTGTTGCCGACACCAAAACCGCCAGCAGCAGCACCGCCGCCGGTCGCCGATGTGCCTGAAGTGTTGTTATAACGCCGGCTGACGGTGCTTTTTCCCGTCACTTCGGGGAGGGCGCCCGCGAAAATGGCGTACCGTTGGGCGCGGGCATCTTTAATCTTGACCCATGCCTGCTTTAAATCAAGATTGGCGGCAAGGGTGTCGGTGATGAGCCGGTTTAAGGAAGGATCATTAAAGTGCCGCCACCAAACATCCAACCGGACAGAAGCCGCCGCAGGGACGGCCATGCCCGACGTGCCGCCCCACTGCTTGGGGCTCTCCACTTTGGGCGGCTGATAATCGGGGCCGACCGCAGCACACGCCGATAACAGCACGGCCAAGCCATAGCTAAAGAATGGGCGGCCACTCATAATGACGGCTCGGCAATATTGTCCGCAGAGTAGTTTTCGGCTTCAATGAACACGTCCATTTGCTGGCCGACATAGACGGGTATCTGCTGCCGGTCAAAACTATACAACGCTTGTAAAACGCGGGTGTCAACCCGCTCGGTGCTATCGCCGGTCAAGGATTTTTTGGGTACTACAAACGGTTCGACATAAGCAAGCGTAAGATCCGCTTTAAACTGACGGTTGCCGCGCAAATAGGCGACTGCCTTATTGCTTTTGACAAACCGCCAAGCATCGTTTTCGTCAATATCAACGCGGACATGCAGTTGCTGCAAATTGCCCAGCACCAGCAGCGGCGTGTTTAAAAATCCGGCGGAAGCAAACTCGCCGGGGCGGATGTTCACCTGCAACACTTGGCCATCAACCGGTGCGCGGACAACCAACCTGTTTTGCGTGGTTTGTGTGCTTAGCAAAGCGGCTTCGGCTTGTTGCACCAACGCTGCCGCGCTGTCGAGTTTGGCCTTTGCAATCTGCACGGCATTATTGCGTTTGAGCAATTCCTCGCCACTAATGGCGCGTTTGTCAGTGACCGCTTGCGCCATCTGGCTCAATGATAAAGCCTCATTGATAGTGGCTTTGGCAACCCCGACATCAGCGCGGGCTTTAGCCAGATCGGCACGTTTTACAACCAGTTCCGCCCCAGTCTGCCGGTCATCCAAGTAAAACAACGGCATACCGGCTTTGACATTATCACCCACTTTAACGGCAATCCGGTCGACAATGCCGTCTAACGGTGTGCCAACCGCGATATTTTGGCTTTTGGCTTCAACAATACCTGAGCCTGCGATATAGGAGGAAAACGGCGCAAAAGCGGGTTCGGCCACGGCAGCGGCAACCGGCATTGGTTTGTTGCTTTTGACGACCGTATAAGAAGCAAACGCAAAACCTAAGAGTGCCAGCAAGGGAAGCAGGTATTTTAATGTCATGGCGGTTTTTAAAAAGCTACGGTTAATGTCAAAAATGGATGCAATGGCTTTATCTTCCCCACTACTCAAGCACCCGCAACGGTTGCCCCTACGCTAATGATGTGCCCGTCATCCATTTTGGCAATGCGGTCGGCAAAGTTAAAGATACGGGCATCATGGGTGACAATCACCAGCGCTCGGTCCGCATGTAACGCCACGTCTTTCAACAAGCCCATGACCGTCTGTCCGGTTTCGTGGTCCAGCGCACTGGTCGGTTCATCACAGACTATCAGCCGTGGGCTATGGACTAGCGCACGGGCTATCGCAACGCGTTGTTGCTGCCCTCCGGAAAGCTGCGCAGGCAACGATTTAGTCCGTGTGCCCAGACCGACCGATTCAAGTATCCCGCTTGCCTTACGCTCGGCGACGGCACGCTTCATGCCGTTGATAATCAGCGGCACCGAAACGTTTTCTGCCGCCGTCAATGACGGCAACAAATTATAAGCCTGAAAGACAAAGCCGATATTCTGCGCCCGAAAGTTAAGTTTGTCTTTGCTGCGCATCTGCTGTAAATCCTCACCAAACAGCTCGCAACTGCCCTCATCTTGGTCGAGAATGCCGGCAATCACAGAAATCAGAGTCGTCTTCCCGCAACCAGAAGGCCCGACCAACATCATCAGTTCGCCTAAGGCGATTTCCAGATTAATGTCATTGAGCGCAACGATTTTTTGCCCGCCGGCATGGTAGGTTTTACCAATATGCCGGCAATGCACTGCCAATTGTTTTTCAGTCATAGGTTAGCTTTTAAAAACAATGGCCGGTTCTAAGCGGATGACCTTGATGATGCTGATGAGGGCGGCAAACACACAAATCAGGCTCACACCGGCACCGCTAAAAACCAGCAGTTGCCAAGGGAACTTAAACGCCAAAATAGTGTGCCTCATGGCATGTCCAAACAACGCGGTCAAGCCTACGCCTAAACCATACCCGACACTGCCCACCAGCACCGCCTGCAACAAAATCATGCGTAACAAGGTCAAGTTGCTGGCCCCCATCGCTTTTAACACGCCGAACTGGCGGAGATTTTCCAGCGTGAAATTGTAGAATGTTTGTCCGGCGATTGCCGCGCCGACAATAAACCCTAATGCAACCGAAATGCCGAAATTGATCGGAATGCCGGTGTTTTTCATAAAATAGTTGTAGGTCAGTTCCTTAAACTCATTATGGCTATAGGCAGACAAGCCAGTGGCTTCGCTTATGCGGCGGGTCAATTGCGCTATATCCTGGCCTGGCTTTGCCTTGACCAAGACAAAAGACAGTAATTTACGCTCTCTGGGCGCGTAGCTTTTGGCTCTGGAATATGTTGTATAAACAACCGGTTGTGACTGGAACGTGCGGGTGACTTTAGCGATGCCCACCACAATGGCGCGGTGATCGTTTAATTCCAAGGTGTCACCCACGGCAAGCGGGACACGGTTGCCCCCAAGCGTTGATGAGGGCTTGCCCAGTTTGTCCCGAGCGCCATCAATGTCAACTATGACGCTATCGCTGCGGCGCAAATCCTCTATTTTCCCCGATAGCATAATCGGCGGCCCGCCTATAAGCGTGGTGTCGTCCAAGCCAATGACATTGCAGGTCTGGAACGTGCCGTCTGTCAATCGTGCTTTCAACAAGCCTTTGTACATCGGCATGGCCCACTGTACGCCGGAAATGCCGCGCACCCGATACAGCTCAGTGTCTTGCAAGGGTTTAATGTCATCAACAAACTGTACTTTGGGGTCCATCACCCAAATATCCGGCAGGCCCACATCGGAAATAAAGCTGTAGGAACGCGACATCAAACCGACAAAAATGGCCGGTTGTTGGGTCATGATTAATGAGGCAAAAGTCAGTCCCATAACGATGCCAAGGTATTTCCCTTTGTCACCCATGAGCATTTTTAAGGCAATATGGTTCACGGCATTGATCTCTAGGCAGGCTGGCCGAAAGGCGTCACGATTTTTGGCTCTGATCCACTAGAGCCAAGCAAGCGGGTTACCCCATTAAAACCGCAGTGGTGTGACCTCTCCAGCGAGGCGGTAGTGCCGGTAATCAGCAATGACTTGATCATGGTCAAAAGCCAGTTGTGCAGGCAAGTTGTCAAAAGTGAAAATCCCGCAGTTCTTGGCATCATCGGCAGCTTGCGGCGTGCCTTTAGCTTCGGCGATATAAACAGCCGTCACGGTATGGTTGCGGGGGTCACGTTGTGGGTTGGAGTAAATCCCCAATAATGCCACCAGCCTGGCTTCAAGACAGGTTTCTTCTTTAGCTTCACGCATTGCGGCCTGTTCCAAAGTTTCGCCGACATCGACAAAGCCGCCGGGCACTGCCCAACCAAACGGTGGGTTCGCCCGTTCAATCAGAACAAAGGGACGTCCTGGGAGGTCAATGAGTTCAATTAAGGTGTCGGCGGCAAGTAAAGGGGTAGTGGGCTTGTACATAGTGGCTGAGCTGGATTTTAATTAATAATGCCAAAATTTGGGGCGTGTTTTAAGGCGCACCTCAAAAATCAGGTTCAGGTTATATCAACTCCACCGGCAATGGCTAAAAAAAGCGGCACGGAGGAGGAGACAATTTTTTCGGGTGCTATTTCGCCACAAAACTTTTCTGCACAAAGCCCGACTGGTAATATTTTTTGGTGTCGATATGCCAATCTTCCGGCCTAATAACATTTTTAATGGTGTAGGGGTTGCCTTTTTTGTCGGTGACCAGTGTTGACAAGTCAACCATCCGTTCGGCCACCGGATTTTTTTCTTCATCCAAAATAATGATGACTTTGGGCCGCAATTTGGCATGTTCGTTAATTTCAACAACAATGGCAACTTCGCCGTTAGTCATAACAACAACGCTACCGGGCGGATACACGCCTAAGGTCTCGATAAACTTGATGACCACATGCCTGTCCAAATGGGAGCCCGCCAAGTTGGTCAAAATTTGCGTTGCTTCAAGATGGGGCAGGCTGTTCCGGTTATTTCGGTTGCTGGTCATATCATCGTAGGCGTTAACCACCGCAACGATCTTGGTGAAATCGGAAATTGCGGCTTGTTTAAGATGCCGGGGATAGCCGGTGCCATCGACATGTTCATGATGTGTCAAAGCCGTTTCCATAACGCTAGTGGGCATATTTTCGCCAGACTTCAATAACTCATAACCGAGCAACGTGTGCGACTCCATAACACGCTGTTCCTCTTCATTCAGCGGGAGCTGCTTTTTAAGTATCTCCAGGGGAATGCGCATTTTACCTATATCGTGCAACATGCCGCACAGCCCTAAAGTGACAATGCTGTCATGTGGAAGATCCATATGGCGTCCTAAGACAATCGATAAAAGGCAAACATTGAGGCTATGCTGTGCCGTGTATTCGTCCTTATCTTTCAGCTGCGTTAGCCATAGCATGGCATCCGGTGAATGCAACACACTGTTCATGCATTCCAAGACAGCTTTTTGGGCAACCCAACCGTCAAGACTGCCGCCTTTGGCCGCTGTTTTCATTATTGAAGAGACTAGTGTTTCAGTCTGCTTATAGATTGTTTCCGCCCTTGTTATCTCTTGCTCGAACGTGCCTAATTTTAGCGGCGGCGTATTATGGATATTGTTCAGTAGCTTGGACGCACTTACGTGGGCGGGCTTATTCTGATTGGCTATCGGCTCGAACTGATGGCGCTTTGATTTTGTCGTATCAATATAAACGTAGTCACAAATGTTTTTCACCGCCCGAAGCTGTGCTTGGTTTTGTAATTCAAAACCTTGGAACATGAAGGGCGTATCTAGCCATGAGCGGTCAAGCTCCACTATGTACATGCCTAATGTCAACTGGCTGACAGGTATATATAGCTTCTCTGAAGAAGTAAAAAACTGGCTGGGCGCAGTTTTTTCAGTAGCCTTTTTGTCGCGAGTAAACTTCAATTTCTTAAAAAACATTAAGTTGTCCGTAAACGTGTCACACCAATCATTAAGATATTTTTAAACATAATAGGTAATTTTCTTAGTTAGTAAAGACTACGGCAAAAGAAATGGCAAAGGCGGCTTATGTTTTTTAAATTTAAACTTCTTAACTTTGCCACTGGAGTTATTGCTGGGGGCAAGCTAGCATATAGCCTCCCGTTTTTTACTTAGCCGATAAAAGGCGGGTTTGCCCCGCCATTTATCCATAAAACAGCCGAGTATGAAAGCATGAAGTGTAAATATCGATGCGGCATATTGTTGGTGACCCACTTGGCTTTTGCAGCGGCGTCAGGGTGCAGCTACACATTGGACGGGCAAAGAAACATTTTTTCCCAAGCCCGGCAGCAGTTGCAACAAGGCAATATCCTGACATTTTTGGCATTATCTTCAACCATAGAGGGTTATCCGCTCTACCCTTATCTACGCTATCAATGGCTAAAAGACAATTTGCAAAGGACCGGGCAAATAGAGGCCTTTCTAGCGGCCTATAAAGACAACTATTATGCCGCCGCGCTTAGATCCCAATGGTTGGATTATCTTGCCCGGCAAGAACGTTGGCATGAATTTAAACGGCATTATCAGGCAACGGGCAATGTGGCAAATGAATGCCGGTTTTATTGGGCGCATTATAAACTTGGCAACAAACAGCTGGCGTTGGCAGAGGCAAAACGTTTGTGGCTAACAGGGAATAGCCGGCCCAAATCATGTGACGGCTTGTTTTTGGCGTTAATTATGTCGCCCGCCTTTTCGGATGACTTGGTTTGGCAACGGTTTGAATTGGCTTTAGCCAAAAACAATAGTGGCTTGGCCAACTACCTGCGTGGCCTACTAAGCCAAGCCTCGCGGCCGATTGCAGACGTTTGGGTGCAAGTGCATAAAAATCCGGCAGCCACCCAAGACCTTAGCTTTTGGCCAGGCAATGACCCGAAAATGGGGCGGCTATTTGCCCACGGCATAGACCAGATGGCTAAAACTGACCTTGATAAAGCCCTCGCGGCATGGGACGGGCGAAACAAGACATTAATGATCGCCCCGGAAATCGAGCAAAAAACTGATCGGAAACTTGCACTGGCCTTGGCTTATAAGCGTGACAACCGGGCTTACGGCCGGTTAAGCCAATTGCCCGCCAATGACGAAAAAGTTAAGGAATGGGCCGTCAGGGCGGCATTACTGCAACAAAACTGGCCGCATGTCATGCAGGCATTAACCCGTTTGACCGTGCAACAGCAACAGATGCCGGTATGGCAATACTGGGCCGCCCGGACGCAAGAAGCCACTGGCGACCTGGAAACCGCCCGGCTCACTTACGCTAAGCTCGCGGACGACCGGAGTTTTTACGGCTTTATCGCAGCTGACAAAATCAATAAACCTTATCACATTGCCGATGCGCCCGTGCTTTATACAGAAAATGAACTGGACAGCTTAGCCGCAACGCCGGATTTTGCAGTAGTTCGGGAGTTTAATTTTTTTAAGCTCACAACAGAAGCCCGGCGGCAATGGTTTTTTGCCCTCAATAAATTGCCCCAAAGGCAACTAATGCTCGCCGCTAAACTGGCGCAACTCTGGCAATGGGATCAGCTGGCAATTATCACCTTAGCCAAGGCCGAATACTGGGATGACATACCCCTGCGCTTTCCAATACGGCATGCAAACCAAATCAACGCCCACGCCTATCGCTTAGGTCTTGATCCGGCAATTATTTTTGCTTTAATACGGCAAGAAAGCATGCTCGACAGCCACGCCCTCTCCCCTGCGGGCGCGCGAGGGTTAATGCAGATAATGCCGTCGACCGGCCAGCACATAGCCAATAAATTAGGCGAGCCTTGGCAATCTGCGGGGCATTTGTTTAACCCCGACCTGAATATCCGTTATGGCAGCACTTATTATAAATGGCTGCTGGATCGCTTCAACGGCCATTTTGTCTTGGCGACTGCCGCTTATAATGCCGGCCCTAACCGCATCATGAAATGGCTGCCGACCGACAAACCGATGCCGGCTGATATTTGGATAGAAACCATCCCTTATGAGGAAACCCGAAAATATGTCACGCGTGTGTTGTCTTATGCCTTGATTTATCAATACCGCACACAGAAAAACGCCCTGAAAATAATAAATTTATTAAGTCATGTAAAATCAACCAAAAATTGAGCTGATTTTTATTGGTGTCTGTTAGATAATATACGGTTCAATTATAAAAATAATGTTTAAGGTGGATATAAAGTATGGAGAAAAAGCATAGTTTTACGCGCGAAGAATTACTGATGTCCGGGAGAGGGGAACTCTATGGGCCAAAAAACGCGCAACTTCCGCTACCAAACATGCTGATGATGGACCGCATCAACCTGATCACCGATGAGGGCGGCTTATACGGTAAAGGGGAAATTATTGCTGAACTCGATATTACGCCTGATTTATGGTTTTTTGCCTGTCATTTTCAAGGTGACCCGGTGATGCCAGGCTGCCTTGGGCTTGATGCGATGTGGCAACTGGTCGGTTTTTATTTGTGTTGGTTGGGCGGTCCCGGAAAGGGCCGCGCCTTAGGGGTTGGTGAAGTCAAATTTACCGGACAAGTCTTACCTACAGCCAAAAAAGTGATTTATCGCATTAACCTAAAACGCATCATCATGCGCAAATTGGTGATGGGGATCGCCGATGCCACGATGGAAGTCGATGGTAAAGTCATTTATGAAGCCACTGATTTACGCGTTGGTTTATTTACTTCTACAGAAAATTTCTAGGGGCTATGGTAATGAAAAGAGTTGTAGTGACCGGTTTAGGTATTGTTTCAAGCATAGGCAACAACCAAGCTGAAGTGGGCGAATCGCTTAGAGAAGGCCGCTCAGGGATTGTTTTTGCAGACATTTACAAAGAGTTAGGGTTTCGCAGCCAAGTTCATGGCGCCATCAACATAGACGTAGATGCGTTCATAGACCGTAAAATAAAACGTTTT
Source organism: Methylococcaceae bacterium UBA6146 (assembly GCA_002422395.1). Lineage (GTDB taxonomy): Bacteria > Pseudomonadota > Gammaproteobacteria > Methylococcales > Methylomonadaceae > Methylovulum. The sequence continues at coordinate 27,284 of DIUY01000001.1, forward strand.
ATGGGTGACGGTGCGGCATTCAACTATATTGCCATGCAACAAGCGATAACCGATTCTGGTTTAGATGACAAGGATGTGTCCAATGTAAGGACTGGCTTGGTGATGGGTTCAGGCGGGCCATCAACCGCCAATGTAGTTGAAGCGGCGGACATCCTCAGGGAAAAAGGCGTTAAATTTGTCGGCCCTTACCGTGTGCCCCGCACCATGTCCAGCACCAACACCGCCTGCCTTGCCACCCCTTATAAAATTAAGGGCGTCAATTATTCAATCACCTCGGCTTGCGCAACCAGCGCACATTGCATCGGCCATGCGATGGAGCTTATCCAAATGGGCAAGCAGGATATTGTTTTTGCCGGCGGCGGTGAAGAAGTCCACTGGACAATGTCTGTGTTGTTCGATGCGATGGGCGCCATGTCCTCAAAATACAATGACACCCCATCAACCGCATCGCGGCCCTATGACGAAAGCCGTGACGGCTTTGTCATTTCCGGCGGCGGCGGTGTGTTGGTCATTGAGGAGCTGGAACATGCCAAAGCCCGCGGCGCCAAAATTTATGCCGAATTAGTCGGTTACGGTGCGACCTCGGATGGTTACGATATGGTGCAGCCCTCCGGCGAGGGGGCGGTACGTTGTATGCAACAGGCAATGGCAACCGTGCATGAAAAAATCGATTATGTAAATGCCCACGGCACTGCCACACCGGTCGGTGACGCCAAAGAATTGGGCGCACTGCGGACAGTATTTGGCTTGGACAACATGCCTTGGATCAGCTCGACCAAATCCCTGACCGGCCACGCCCTAGGTGCGGCCGGGGTTAATGAGGCCATCTATTCATTGTTGATGATGACCAAAAACTTTTTAAGCGCATCAGCCAATATTATGCGGCTTGACCCTGCTGCGGAAGGTCTTCCTATCGTCCGCGAGCGCAAAGACAATGTCTTGTTAAACACCGTCATGTCGAACAGCTTTGGTTTTGGCGGCACTAACGCGACCTTAATCTTTCAGCGTTTTAACGGTTAAACACCGTCACCAAGCCAATGCCCGTAGGATGTGCTTAACCTGCATCCTACGGCGCTCCAATCCCCTCTCACCCACACACTTCTTTTTAGCCGCAGCAAGACTTACAAGCCTCCTGCATTCCTTTTCCTTTTGCTATTGAATAGAGTGCCGACCATGCCTGCACCAAGCCAAAAATCCAGAACCCAGTTCAACAAACTACAAAAACGCCTACGGCATTATGTCGGTGATGCAATTGCCGACTACAAAATGATCGAACACGGCGATAAGGTCATGGTGTGTTTGTCCGGCGGCAAAGACTCATATACTCTGCTGGACATTTTGCTTAATTTGCAAAAAACCGCCCCTGTCGATTTTGAGGTGATTGCCGTCAATCTGGATCAAAAACAACCAGGCTTTCCTGAACACGTCCTGCCCAGTTATCTTGCGTCCATCGGCGTGCCGTTTCATATTATTGAAAAAGACACCTACAGCGTCGTCAAACGCGTTATCCCAGAAGGGCAAACAACCTGTAGCTTATGCTCACGATTGCGGCGCGGCACGTTATATGGCTATGCCGAGGAAATCGGCGCAACTAAAATAGCCTTAGGGCACCATCGGGACGACATACTCGAAACTTTTTTCCTGAATATTTTTTATGGCGGAAAACTTAAGGCTATGCCGCCTAAACTGTTAAGCGACGACAAAAAAAACATTGTCATCAGACCCCTATCCTATTGTCGGGAAAAAGACATTGAACGTTATTGCGCGTTTAAGGACTTCCCGATTATCCCGTGCAATTTATGCGGCTCGCAAGAAAACCTGCAAAGGCAGGCGATGAAGACCATGCTTAAAACTTGGGACAAACAGTTTCCTGGGCGTCTGGAAACTATTTTCACCAGCCTGCAAAATGTCGCGCCGTCACAGTTAGCCGACCCCCGCTTATTTGATTTTACAGGGCTGGCGCTTGACCGGACTACCGAAGGGCTGGCAGATAGCCTAGCGGAGGGTTTGGATGTATTGCGTCAATGACCCGCAGCTATCCGGGACACTTATCGCCGCTTGCCTTGGGGCCGTTAGACCCATTGGCATCTAACGCGAGCGGGTTAGATTCGGCGGCAATAAGCCTAAGTTTCTCCAGCCGGGTCAGTTTTTTGATGGCCATTTCCCGTTTTCCGGCAGAACTGCGGCTATGGCCGGTTTCAATGTAAATCAACCGTTCAGGCTGGCGGGCACGAAAATATTTGGCCCCCTTTTGCCCTGCATGTTGGGCAAACCGTCTGGACACATTTGTGGTTATCCCTGTATAAAGCGACTCATCTGTACACAAAATGATATAAACAGACCAATTCATTGCCGTAATTTAAAAAAGCAAAAGGGTTATTAATGACAAAATCATCCGTTGAAAAACCGATGCTCGGCTGGCGCGAGTGGGTGGCATTGCCGGAACTCAATATTAACGAAATCAAAGCCAAAATTGACACCGGTGCCCGATCTTCCGCCCTCCATGCCTTTGAGATTGATCCGTACCGCAAAGACGGGCAACCTTGGGTTATGTTTGCCATTCATCCTGTCCAAAACCAAACTGACACCGTTATAGAATGCCATGCGCCCGTCAAAGACCGGCGTATTGTTTCGGATTCTGGTGGCCATAAACAGCGCCGTTATGTGATAGAGACCCCCATGGTGTTAGGCAGCTCGGTGATCAATGCGGAAATCACCCTAACCAATCGGGATACCATGTTGTTTAGGCTGTTAATCGGACGGACAGCAATGAACACCCGTTTTATTATTGATTCGAACCGCTCTTATTTGCAAGGCAGACCCGATTTGCGGCAGTATGCCCAACAACCATAACCCGTATTTTCGACCCAGCAAAATGGATAACATCCCTTCAAGGGATGTTATCCATGCAGGTTTAACGAGATGTTGGGCGAATTTTTAGAAATAACGGCCATTAATAGCAAAATGCACCACAATGCTGGCGATATAACCTAGCATAATCACCGGCGACCATTTTAAATGGCTGACGAACGTATAAACCCCTTTAGCCTGTCCCATCAAACCTACGCCAGCGGCCGAACCGACTGACAACATGCTGCCACCTACCCCAGCCGTCAATGTCACTAACAGCCATTGCCCTTGGGAAATGTCAGGGGCCATAGTCAGCACAGCCAGCATAATCGTGCCGTTATCAACAAACGCTGAGGCAACGCCGACCAGAATATTGGCTACAGTTGGGTCCATCTCGCCATATAAATGCGTAGATACCACGCCTAGATAGCCAATAAAGCTCAATCCGCCCACGGCAACCATGACACCATAAAAAAACAGCAGCGTATCCCACTCCAGATTGGCAACCTTAGTAAAAACATCAAACGGTTGTTCCAAATGGGTTTCTTTCTTTTTCAACGCTTCCGGATTGTTCATGTATTTCATCGGCGCAAAATAATCGATCTTGGCCTCTACAGCAGGGTTGCCAGTCATTTCATCAGTTGTGGCGGCAGACTGTGCCGGGGTCTTTTGCATGTAATAACTGAAAAACTTGAGATAAGTCAGGCCAAGCATCATGCCCGCCGCAGGAGGGAGGTTAAGGAAGTTCTCGAAGCAAGTTGCAGTGACAATTGTAAGCCCGAACAAAACAATGATGACGACACCGCCGCGTTTCATCGGTTGCGATTCCTTTACCGGCTCAGGCCTTTCCTTGGGGATAAAAAAGTGCATGATAGCGGCCGGCAATGCCAAGTTGACGATGGCGGGGATCAGCAGCGAAAAGAAATCGGCAAACGGCACCACGCCTTTTTGCCACACCAGCAGCGTCGTGATGTCGCCGAATGGGCTGAAAGAGCCGCCGGCGTTAGATGCCACGACGACATTGATGCAGGATAAAGTGACGAAACGGGGGCTGTTTTTACCCATCGCCAAAATCACCGAACCCATCAGCAAGGCTGTCGTCAGGTTGTTACAAACGGCCGAAATGAAAAAAGCCTGAAAGCCGGTGATCCAAAATAACTGGCGATAACTGAAATTCTTACTCAACAACCAGACGCGCAGCCGTTCAAATACACTGCGGTCTTCCATCGCGTTCAGATAAGTCATCGAAACCATGATAAACAGAAAGAGCTCAGCATAAGCCTCCAAGCTCGAGCGGAACGCCAGCCCTGCCTGTTCACTCATACCGCCACTGGCATAAACGCCGGCAATCAATATCCAAATGACGCTTGCGGCAAACACCATAGGCTTTGACTTGCGCAAATCGGTGATTTCCTCGGTCATTGCAAATAAGTAGGCTGTCACGAACAAAACTAAAGTCATATAACCAACCCAATGCTGAGTTAAGTCCAACGGCTTAATCTCCGCCAACCCAACGCTTATGTCAGCCGCAAAAGCAGGCGATGCCAGGCCTAAAAAAAGAACGATTTGCACAAAGGAAAGCAAAAATTTATTGGTCATTAACAAGTCCGATAAGAAGGCGTTTAAGAAACCCCGTACTTTACTGAAATACCCGCCCCCACGCTATATATATCAGTGCTTCAGGCTCAAGAGGGGGGCTCTTTTCTGGGCATTTTTTTATGTTTGGCAAAAGGCAATATAACCTCATGACTCCCCGAATTGACGGGGCAAGCCATGGGCAAACAGAATCATTGGGTATGGACTATCAAAATCCAGTGGCAATACGGCTTTTTTTCTGGATAATCCTAGCAATCGTAAATTTTTCCCAAAACCAATCATGAGTAACTTGCTAAAAAACACTCTCTGGATAGTTATTGCTGTTGTCGGGGCGGCGGCTATTGGCGGCATTGCCCTCAATCGTGGCGAAAGCATTAGTGCGCTGTGGTTTGTGACTGCTGCGTTATGCGTGTATGCCATTGCCTACCGTTTCTATGCGGCATGGATTGCCGCAACCGTTTTAACTATTGATGAAACCCGTGCAACTCCGGCAGAGCGTTTGGACAATGGCCATGATTTCACGCCGACCAACCGCTGGATTGTGTTCGGCCACCATTTTGCCGCCATTGCAGGCCCAGGGCCCTTGGTTGGCCCCACCTTGGCCGCCCAGTTCGGCTACTTGCCGGGAACGCTGTGGATATTATTGGGGGCGGTGCTGGGCGGTTGCGTACAGGATATGGTCATCCTGTTTTTATCGACGCGGCGCAATGCCCGCAGCCTCGGGCAAATGGCGCGGGATGAGTTGGGGCCGCTAGGCGGCAACGCCGCGTTAATTGGCACGTTTGCCATCATGATTATTTTGATTGCCGTGTTGGGTTTGGTGGTGGTCAATGCTATGAAGCACAGTCCTTGGGGCACTTTTACGGTCTCTGCAACCATTCCGATTGCCATGCTGGTGGGTGTTTACATGCGCCATTTACGTCCGGGACAAGTGTTGGAAGCCTCGGCGTTGGGCGTGGCGTTGCTATTGTTGTCCGTTGCCGCCGGTGGCTGGGTTGACGGCAACGAAAGCTTGCGCGGCCTGTTTGACCACGAAGGCCTGACGCTGGCATGGGCGGTTATGCTATACGGCTTTGCGGCGGCGATTTTGCCGGTTTGGTTGTTGCTCGCGCCGCGTGACTATTTGTCGACTTATATGAAACTCGGCACGATAACTTTATTGGCGGTGGCAATTGTGCTATTGCAACCGGATGTTAAGATGCCGGCCATCACGCAATTTGTCGATGGCACAGGGCCTATTTTTGGCGGCAAATTATTTCCGTTTGTGTTCATCACCATTGCCTGCGGGGCGATTTCCGGTTTCCATGCGTTAATCTCCTCTGGCACAACGCCCAAATTATTGGCCAACGAACGCGATATACCGATGATTGGCTACGGCGGCATGGCGTTAGAATCATTAGTTGCGATTATGGCAATGATTGCCGCCACGGTGCTGGAACCCGGCGTATTTTTTGCCATCAATAGCCCGGCGGGTGTTGTCGGCAAAGAAGCGGCCGATGCGGTTGCCAAAATATCGGCATGGGGTTTTCCGGTCACCGTGGAACAAATGCAGCATCTGGCGCAGCAAATGGGCGAAGCTACGTTGTTTGCGCGTACTGGCGGTGCGCCGTCGTTGGCGGTGGGCATGGCAAGCATTTTCGGCAGCGCGTTTGGTGATGGCTTGCTGGCGTTGTGGTATCACTTTGCAATTATGTTCGAGGCCATTTTTATCCTCACCACATTGGATGCCGGAACCCGCGTGGGACGGTTTATGTTGCAGGATATGTTGGGCAATATCTGGCCGAAAATGGGTGAAACTTCGTGGCCGCCCTCTATGCTAATCAGCAGCACACTGGTCGTAGCGGGCTGGGGCTATTTTTTGTATATCGGCGTGATAGACCCGAATGGCGGCGTAAACATCCTCTGGCCGCTGTTTGGCATTGCGAACCAAATGCTGGCGGCAATTGCCTTGTGTGTGGCTACGGGCATTCTCGTTAAGTCCGGAAAACTTAACTATGCTTGGGTGACAGGCGTACCGTTACTGTGGCTAATAATTATCACCAGCACCGCCGCTTGGGAAAAATTGACCAGTGCGGATTTACGCATTGGTTTTTTTGCCGCCGCCAATGATTTACAAGATAAGCTAGCCGCCGGATTATTACCGCCCGAAAAAGCGGGGATTGCGCCGCAGTTGATTTTTAACCTGCACTTAGATGCCGTGCTGACCTTGTTTTTTGTCGCTATACTTTGGCTGATCGTGTTTGATATGTTACGGGTCTGTGTGCGTTATCTAAACGGAAGACCGGTGCTTGCGTTGTCGGAAATCCCGCATAGCCCAAGCCGTTTGGTGGAAAATTGGGTGCGGGACTGATGATTTCAAAACTCAAAAACTTATGGCGGGTTATTCGCCGCTTATCCGGCGATGATGCCTATGAACGGTATTTACAGCATTATGCGCAACACCATCAAGCCGACACCGGAACTGCGCCATTAAGTAAAGCGGAATTTTTCAGACAATGGCAGGACAGCAAATGGCACGGCATTAAGCGGTGTTGTTAGGTTTCATATTTTAGGGGGAGATATGTACAAAGGTATTTTAGTTCTAATCGCAGCGGTTGTTTTAATGGGATTGTCAGGCAATTCCTTCGCTGACCGTATGATTTTTAAATGTAAAACGCAACGGGGCATGGTTTATCAAAAATCGGCTTGTGCGGAGGGTGAAGAGAGCTTGAGTTCATGGGTGTCTCCAAAAGACAATGTGCAGCCTAAACAAAGCTTATCCCTTGAACAAGGCAACGGTGGGCATTACTTTGTGGATAGCGAAATTAATGGCAATGCCGTCACTTTTGTGGTTGATACCGGCGCATCGGTCGTGTCATTGCCCAATTCAGTCGCCACCGCCGCTAAGCTGGACTGCAAAAATCAAGTGACCATGCAGACAGCTAACGGGGCGACAGGTGCATGTTCCGTCATTATCGACAGATTAAAACTAGGGGCATTTTTAATCAGGGATGTTGAAGCAGTGGTGGTGCCTAATTTGAGCCAACCCTTGTTAGGCATGAATGTGCTACAGCGCTTTACCATCACTCAAGACAATAACCGCATGCGTATTTCTGAACGCTAAGTCCTAGTTGGCCTAATCGACATCGGCTGAATTGCTACGATATATTCGGGTTCTTGCCCGAATCAGCGAATAACTGACAGCGATAATCAGCGCCAATAGCGAAAGCTCCAAAACCACAAAAGCGGCTATTTTAAAGTACGCGAAATACGGATGGGCAAAACGGACTAGCCAGCCGCCCGCTTCATCCGCTATTGCCGATAGGTAAATCAAACCATTCAACCAAATTTTTAGCCGCACTGAAAACTCTGTCATCAGCATCAAGTGCGTCAGGGTCACCACCAGCATCCCCATTGAAAACAGGTGGAAATGCGACACTTCCAGCATGCCTTCATAACTGCGTGGTTGGGTAAATTGTTCTTCGGCGCCTAGATAATAGGCAACCACCGAATCAGGCATTAAATCCATGCGGTGAAAATACATCAAACCGTTACTAAGCCACAGCAACAAAATGTACCCTAGAAACATCAGCACCAGAGAATTTAACAGCAATTTGCGTTGTTGCTCGCCTGTTACAAAATAACGCATCAGTGGTTATCCTGATTTTTTATCATCACTTCATAGACCGCCATCACCTTACGCACAGCCTCTAACGCGGAACGGGCGCTCAGCGTCGCGCCGCTAATGCCATCGACGCCCTTGTTAAAATCCATGTCGGCTAAAGGACGGTTGAGCAGTTTGTCATACCAACGTTGTGGTGGTTGATATTCAGGCGGCTCGTGAAAAGCCAGCGTATAGATATTGCGCAATTGGCCATCGGCGGCCAACACGATCATCAAAGTTTCTGGCTTGGTTCTTACGGTGCTGGTTTCAATCGCCGCATAACCGGTTATTTTGCCTTGCTCTTTACCAACGTAAAAAGTGAACAGGCCGGAATCCAGCTTAGCCTTGGCCAGCGCCTGAATTTGGGCTATTTGATTGTCATCCGGGAATAGCGATAGTGATTCTATTTGCGCCCCTTTGCCAAAAGCCAGCTCCATTGCCTCATTTTTGCTGTAGAAGATAGTGGCAAAACCGGTTGGGGCTAAACTGGATAAGGTTATCAACAGCATAAGAAATTTAAGCGTTTTCATCGTGCGCCTTCGTTAATCAGAACAATGGTTTTAACTATAAAATAAATCGGCCAAAAACAAAACCGCCAGCCAGACAATACCGTTACGGACGTGTCTGGCTGGCGGCCTGTTATTCAATTGCGTTTAAGTACATACTCAAAAGTTTTAGGGCTACGACTGCCCGTCCTCAAAGGACGCGCAGTCGTTTTGCACCGAAAAACCTATTCATAATCACTTAGTAGATGATAGTTAACTCCGTAACATTCCTAAAAGAGATAACACCCTTAATGGTTTGGATGGTTTTTGTTTCTGTACAGACCCTTGCTTCCTTATATCATACTATAAGGTGCTGGATGGTTCTCTGTGTTAGAAAATAAAGCCAAAACCTAAGTTAAAGTCATCAGGGACATCACCTTTTTTGGCGGTGAAATTGCGGTAATCCGCTTTGATGACAACATTAGGGATCGGTTTATATTGCAAACCAACCTGATAAATTTGCCTGTCTTTGTTCTCATCGTCGTCATAACCTAAAGGCGCACTGGCAACGGTGTCGTATTGTTCGTAACGGAAAAATGGCGCCAAGTATTGTGTCGTGCTAGGCAGCAATAACGGTAAAACGTCATAACCCACTTCGGTATAAAAACCATAATTTTCCGAACCGATAGTGCCATTGCCATTAGCCGCACTGAGCACGCCAGCATCATCAATATGACCCCATGAACCCAGCGTGCGGAATTCCAGCCCCCGATATTTCCACTGAATATGGCCTTCATAAAGCTGCGTGAGAGCATCCACTTTTTGACCGCCAAAATTTTGGTCTTGCCCTGAGTTACCCACATAAGCAGAGCCGCCAACCGTGACGCCAGGCAGATAGCCAGGGGTGTAATCCAGGCGCACTACATGCCCGAAATCTTCAGCAGCAGCGGCACTGCCATTTTGGCGGCCATCCCGGATACCGCTTGAGCTGAAATCTGTGGCGTCCAAACCATTAACGATGTAAGCCGTGTAAGTCAGTTCAGGCGTAATTTGGCCAAATAAACCGACACCAATTTCACGCCAGGTGCTAGGGATTATGCGCCGTTCGACTTCCGGGCGGTTATTGCCAAAATAAAACGGTGGCTCATGGATTTGGTTGATAAAGCCCATAGGCATCAACACCATACCGGCGCGGACATTGGCAATAGGGTCAATGAAAAAATCTAGGGCGGCAAATTCTACCGACACCTCGCCATTTTCACCCTCCCCCGTTTTGGCGTGCTCAAATTCCAATTCACTATTAAACAATATCCGGTCTGTGAATTTATAACCGGTATACAAAATAAACCTTTCCAGGTCAGCATTGTTTTTGCCACTGCCCTTATCATCCGTTATCGCCTGATAATTGGCTTCTCCATAACCGCCAATCGACAAGCCTTTACCCACCTGATAAACCTTCGACGCCGCAGGCCCCAGCCCATAAGCGCTTTTATATTGCGCTTCTTCGGGAATCGCAAGATTAGTGCGCAGTTTTTCCACTTCCTGGCTTAACACATCCGTTTTCCGCTCTAATTTTTTCACGTCACCCGTCGCCACCGTATTTTCTGATGATATTTCTGACGCCTGCGCTGGCATTGCTGCTTTCATCTCATCAATCTGCTTTTGCTGCGCCTGGATGATTTTCCACATATCCTCCATGGTTTGCGGCTTTTCTAAGGCATTAACTGAAGGGCTCAAGGCTGTCATTGCCGCAGTTAGCCCACCCACTATAAAAATAAATTTGTGATTAGCTCTCATTTGAATGATATCCCATTAAAAAATTGTGTCTAAATTATAGTGTAAATGCTTAAAAAGATGCAAATGATTCTTATTTGTATAATAAGGCTTAGACAGGCACTAAATGTCGGCTTAGATCAATAACCCGATGGATAACATCCCTTCAACGCACGTTATCTGGTGCTACAGTTGTTTTCGGGCTGGAAAAGCGGATATGGATGCCTTTCAGTTAAACAACGCCACCGCCTTGATCTGCGCCCAAAGCAACGTATTCGGCGCCAGTGCCAGACTATACCAAGACCGACGGGTGATCCTCGCCAATAGCGGCGTACCTGACGCATCCAAGCGCACCAGCACATTGGCGGGGTTGTCGGTGTCGGCAACGGCGATTATGCGGGCTTGGATAATATTTAGGATGCTGCTGTTGTCCGCCCGCTCCAGATTAAGGCTGACATCGCGTGCATGGATGCGGCAACGCAAGCGGCTGCCCAACGCTTTGGCCTGACGTGTGACAAAAAGGGCGCCGCCGCCAAAATCCAGACGGCTGAGATGGTTTTGGTCATCATGCCCACCGATAACAGCCTCGATGACCACGCCTGCATCGTCTGCAAATGCGGCGGGCAAGTCGATGCGGGCCAAGGTTTCCTGCAATGGCCCGGCAGCGGCAACCTTGCCTTCGGCAAGCAAAACCAGATGGTCTGCGAGCCGCGCGACTTCATCGGGGGAGTGGCTGACATACAGCATGGGAATGTCGAGATGGTCGTGCAGCCGCTCAAGATAGGGCAAAATTTCGGCCTTGCGTTTTAAATCCAGCGCCGCTAACGGCTCATCAAATAACAGCAGGCGTGGTTTGGCCAACAAGGCTCTGGCAATAGCGACCCGTTGGCGTTCACCGCCCGACAAGCGCTCAGGCCGCCGCGCCAGTAACGCGGCAATATCCAGCCATTCGACCGCTTGTTCAAAGACTATGCTCTGGGCGCTTGCCGCGCTACGTTTTAGGCCGTAGTTGAGGTTGTCGCGCACAGAAAGATGTGCAAACAGGCTGGCCTCCTGAAACACATAACCTAACGCCCGCTGATGGGTCGGCAAGAAAACGCCTCGACGGTCGTCTTGCCAGACTTCGCCATTGACTTCAAGATAACCGTCCACTGCCCGCTCCAAACCGGCCACCGCCCGCAGACAGGTTGTTTTGCCGGAACCGGAATGGCCGAACAGGGCGGTGATGCCGCGTCCCGGCACAGCAAAGTTTATATCTAGGTCAAACCCTGGGTAGTTGATTTTAAAGCGGGCTTTAAGGCCACTTGGATTGGCCGCTTCGGCAGGTTCAGGACGGATTACGGCACCTTGATAGGGTTGTTGGTTTTGCCTGTGGCTAGCGTGTTTGCCCTGTTCATAATGTGGCATTTGTCCACCCCCAGAAGCGCCTTGTCGACCCATGCGCAGAACCAGCTTATCCAGCGTTTTTTTAAGCCTATTAACCATGCTCAATGTTTCCCTTGTTTGGGATTTAATCCGTACAGCAACAACAGCACGGCAAAAGCAAACACCAACAGACAAGCCGCCAGCCAATGCGCCTGAGCATATTCCATCGCCTCCACATGGTTGTAAATTTGCACCGACACCACCCGCGTTTTATCTGGGATATTGCCGCCCACCATCAAGACCACGCCAAACTCCCCAACGGTATGGGCAAAACCCAGCACGGTGGCGGTCATAAAACCGTGCCGCGTCAACGGGACAACCACACTAAAAAAAGTGTCCAACGGATTGGCACGCAGGGTGGCGGCAACTTCCAACGGCCTGGCACCAATCGCCGCAAAAGCGGTTTGCAAAGGCTGGACAACAAACGGCAGCGAATACAAAACCGACGCGACAATAATGCCACCAAAGGTAAACGGCAAAGTGCCCAAACCCAGTTGCGCCGTCAACTGGCCAACCGGCCCCCTAGGGCCCATCAGCACCAGCAAGTAAAAGCCCAATACGGTTGGCGGCAGCACTAGCGGCAATGCCACTAACGTATTGACGACACCTCTCCAGCGCGAGGGCGTGCGCACTAGCCACCAGGCTATCGGCGTACCAAAAACCAGCAGCAAGATGGTGCTGATGCTGGCTACTTTAAGCGTCAATAATAAAGTGGCAAGGTCAGCTTCGCTTAGCATGTTTGTTTCCAAAATGACATTTTTTACGGTTTAATGTGCGGTTTTATTCAAAATTATTGGCTTTGCAGTCACTAATGGCGACACCCACGCTAAACTTAGCGCATTGAAAAAATAACAAGCAATATATGCGCCTAAAAAGCGGCTATTTATCGTGGCCGCTATCACAGATAATACGTTGCCTATTGATAAATGCTAATATTTAACAGTGCTTGTCTCAACAGCGTCTGGTAAAAAGCTGGGGAACTGGCGCATTTGTCAGTGGCGGCGGCGTCTTGTTCGCAAGATAATGATCCGACAAATTTTTAATAAAAGGGTGTTGTTTAATTATGGTAGTTGAAATGTGGATGGTTTCAGGGTTAGTGCTAGTGACGCTAGGGTTATTGGCCAGCAACCGTTTTCCGGCAGATGCTGTGCTGATTTTTGTGCTCGCCTTTATTTTGGTCGCAGGTATTTTAACGCCAGCAGAAGCATTGGTCGGTTTTTCTGATAAAGGCATGATGACCATTGCCGTGCTTTACGCGGTGGTCGCCGGTTTACGCGAAACTGGCGCAGTGGATTGGCTGAGCCGGGTATTATTGGGCAAACCTAAAAGCCCTACCGAAGCCTTGATAAGACTGGTTTTTCCGGCAATGACGATGAGCGCTTTCATCAATAACAGCCCGATAGTGGCCATGTTTACCGTCGCCATCCAAGATTGGTGCAAGCGTTCCGGGTTTAAACCGTCACGTTTTTTAATGCCGCTCAGTTTCGCCGCCATTTTGGGCGGCACTTGCACCTTAATCGGCACCAGCACCAACTTGGTGGTTGACGGGCTGATGCAAAAAGCCCATCTGCGCGGCTTAGGGTTGTTTGAGCTTGGCTATGTCGGTTTACCGGTGGCGGTCATCGGTTGCCTTTATTTGGTGACGATAGGTCAAAAACTGTTGCCCGACCGGACTGGTTCCATCGAACAATTTGATGACGTGCGCGAATATCTGCTGGAAATGCAGGTGGAGGAAGGCTGCGAATTGGCGGGGCAATCGGTTGAGCAGGCCGGCCTGCGGCATCTGCCTGGCTTGTATTTGATTGAAATTGTCCGCGATGACCAAGTCTTTTCAGTGGTCTCGCCGGACACGTTAATATTGGCGGGCGATCATCTGGTGTTTGCCGGTGCGGTTGAATCCGTAGTTGAGCTGCGGCGTATACGCGGACTGGTGACGGCAACCCGGCAGATATTTAAGCTGGACAGCAAGCTGCATGAACGGCGGTTATTTGAGGCGGTGATTTCGGCAGAAAGCCCCATTGCCAACAGCAACTTGCGTGAAGCCCGTTTCCGGCACCGCTATAACGCCGTGGTGCTGGCAGTTTCTCGCAATGGCCAGCGTATCAAAGGGAAATTGGGCGATATTATCCTGCACCCTGGCGACACCTTGTTAATCGAAGCGGAAAAAGGTTTTTTGTTCAAATACCGCAATAGCCGTGATTTTCTATTAATCAGCAAGCTGGAAAATTCCAGCCATGTCCGTCATGAACGGGCGCCGTTAGCATTGTCGATTATGGTGGTTATGCTGGTCTTGACTGTTTTTGACGTGTTGCCGATTTTACAGGCATCAATTCTAGCGGCAGTCACGATGATAATCACCGGTTGTTTGACCTTTGAAGGGGCGCAAAAAGATATAGATTTTAATGTGCTGATGGTGATTGCCTGCGCCTTTGCACTAGGTGCATCGGTCGAGAAAGTCGGCTTGGCGGATATTGTTGCCCAACAAGCGCTGTCACTAGCGGGGGAAGATCCTTGGCTATTATTGGCAATTGTCTACATAACCACCGTGCTGGTTACGGAAGTGATCACTAACAACGCCGCCGCGATTTTGATGTTCCCCATCGCCCTCAGCAGCGCCCACGCGTTAAATGTCAGCGAGCTGCCTTTTTCAGTCGCGATTATGATTGCCGCCTCCGCCAGCTTTATGACCCCGATTGGCTATCAAACCAATCTGATGGTCTATGGGCCGGGCGGTTATCATTTTGGTGATTACATTAGACTAGGGCTGCCGTTGACTTTATTGGAAGGGGCGACCGCATTATGGCTGATCCCCATTATTTGGCCGTTTTAGGTTAGTGACGATAGCAGCGGTTTTAAGCGCTGCTATCGAGCAAGCGGCTTAACCCTTAGGCCGCATGTGCGGAAACAGCAACACATCACGGATCGAAGGGGAATCCGTGAACAACATCACCAGACGGTCGATACCAATGCCCTCGCCTGCCGTCGGCGGCATCCCATGCTCCAGCGCGGTGATGTAATCGGCGTCAAAGTGCATGGCTTCATCATCACCGGCTTCTTTTTCTTCCACTTGTTTTTGAAACCGCGCCGCTTGGTCTTCGGCATCGTTCAACTCGGTGAAGCCGTTGGCAATTTCGCGCCCGCCGACAAAAAACTCAAAGCGGTCGGTAACGTGCGGGTCGTTGTCGTTGCGCCGTGCTAAAGGCGAAACTTCCACCGGGTAGGCGGTGATAAAAGTTGGCTGCATCAAACGGCTTTCGACGGTTTTTTCAAAGATTTCAATTTGGATTTTGCCCAAGCCGTAGCCGTCTTTAACTGGGATACGCAAGTTTTCAGCGACCCTCACCGCCGCTTCGCGGGTTGCCAAATCATCGGCTGTCAAATCAGGATTGAAATACAGGATAGATTCGACCACAGTCATGCGTTGGAACGGTTTGCCAAAATCGTATTCTTCGCCTTGGTAGTTGATGACGGTGTGCCCAACCACTTCTTTGGCAATACCGCGCAACATGGCTTCGGTCAAATCCATCAAATCTTGGTATTCGGCATAAGCTTGATAAAACTCCAACATGGTGAATTCAGGGTTATGGCGGGTCGATAAGCCTTCGTTGCGGAAATTGCGGTTGATTTCAAACACGCGCTCAAAACCGCCGACCACCAAGCGCTTCAGATACAATTCCGGCGCGATACGCAGGAACATATCCATATCCAGCGCGTTGTGGTGCGTGGTGAACGGACGCGCCGTTGCGCCGCCAGGGATGATCTGCATCATCGGCGTTTCCACTTCCAAGAACTGGCGTTCGGTCAAAAATTGGCGGATGTAAGCGACGATTTTTGAGCGGATGAAAAAAGTGTTGCGTGATTCTTCGCTCATAATCAAATCCAAATACCGTTGGCGGTATTTGATTTCTTGATCGGCAATGCCGTGGAATTTTTCCGGCAACGGGCGCAGCGCTTTGGTCAACAAACGGATGCTATCGACTTTGATGCTCAGCTCATCCGTTTGGGTTTTGAACAACACGCCTTCCGCGCCGATGATGTCGCCGATGTCCCACTTTTTAAAATGGTCGTTGTACAAACCTTCGGGCAACGCATCGCGGGTCACATACAATTGGATTTTGCCGGACATGTCTTGGATATGGCAAAAACTGGCCTTACCCATCACGCGGCGCGTCATCATCCGTCCGGCGATTTTTACGCGTAGCGGCTGCGCTTCCAATTCTTCCTTGGCTTTTTCGCCATATTCCGCCAGCAATTCACCCGCCACCACATTGCGGCGGAAGTCAGTCGGGAAAGCGATGGTTTGCTCGCGCAACTCGTTGAGTTTGCTGCGGCGCTGTTTGATTTGTTCTTGTTCGTCTTGTTGAATTTCGGACATATTTTGGGTTTATAAAATTTAAAATTAAAAGGGTTTTGTTGCCTAAAAACTATTCAGCCGCCTTAAACCGCGCCTTAGTAATCGCTACGGCTTCGCTATGCTTCACAATCGGTGCAGGATAAAAATCACCGTAATACTTTTGCTCCCATTGATGGACGGTCTTAATCGGCACTTGGCGCAATTCGGGTAGCCATTGATAAAGGTAATCGCCTTGCGGGTCAAATTTTTGTTGTTGTAGCCACGGGTTAAAAATGCGGAAATAAGGCTGGGCATCACATCCCGTCGAGGCCGCCCATTGCCACGAACCGTTATTCACGCAGGGATCATAATCAGCCAAATGTTGCGCAAAATAACGCTCGCCCCACCGCCAGCTAATGTGCAGGTCTTTGACCAAAAAAGATGCCGTTATCATGCGCACCCGATTGTGCATAAAGCCCGTGGCATTCAGCTCGCGCATACCGGCATCGACAATCGGAAACCCCGTCCGCCCATCCGCCCAAGCCTGAAAATAGGTACGGTCATTATCCCAAACCAGCGTGTCGAATTTCTCAATAAAGGCATGGCCAAACACCTTGGGGAAATGGTACGCGACGTGGGTGAAAAAATCCCGCCAATAGAATTGCCGCAACAAAGGATGTTCCTCGCCCAACACTTGCGTTATGGCATAAAACGCTTCACGCACCGACACCGTGCCAAACTTCAGATGCGCCGATAACTGGCTAGTCGCTTGCAAAGCCGGAAAATCGCGCTGGGCGGCATAATCGGCGCAGGCGTGCAACCGCGCCAATTTGTTTAACCCAGCCGTGCGCCCACCTTGCACGGGCGCACCAGTTGCCACCGTTATGGCGTCGAGTGTCGTTGTTGACGCAACGGTTAAAAATTGCCCATCGGCTAAGCCTTGCGGCAACACCACGGGAAAGTTGCGGGCGTTATTGTAAAAAGCGGTGAACACTTTGTACGCGCCGCCATCCTGTTTTACCGCCTGTTCCGGTTCAGTCAGCAAAGCATCCGGCAAAACATGCAACGCGATATTCAACCGCTGGCAAACATTGGCAATTTCAAAATCCCGCTGACGGCTAAACGGGCTGTAATCACGGTTGATGAACACCGCTTGGATAGCGTGCTGCTTGTGCAATGCTTCAAGCACTTGCGTTGGCAAACCTTTAAACAATGCCAATACCGCATTGGCCGACTCAAACTGCCGCTCCAAATCTGCCAAAGATTGCGCCATAAACTGCAAGGCGGGCTTACTTTGGTACGGATGCGGGTTAATTTGCCGATCATCAAAAACAAAACCGGCAATCACTTGCTTGCTTGAGCGTAAAGCGGCGTTTAACGCGGTATTGTCGGCTAGGCGCAGGTCGCGGCGGAAGAGGAAGAGTGCGGTTTGGTATTGGGGCATCAAAATATTACAAATTAATGGGGGCTATTTGCCATCATCAAGCGAGTTCAAATAGCTCGCCAGAATATCGCCATGACAGGCGGCAGGTTTACAGTGGCAACCTAACACTTTCCCCTTTAATGCCAGCAGTTTTTGCTTGTCACCTTTTAAAAAACCACGCTCAAAATCATACTGATATTTTCTGATGACTTCTTCGCGGTCTCCATCAATGCCGATGGCATAAGGGTTGCCCCAGTCTGAACCTCTGCCGATATAAACATCGTAGGGTTCTTTTCGGTCGACATTGACAACTTTAGTAAGAAGTTTGCCAGCCATATCAAGGTAAAAATTGATTTACATGATAAATTTGATGACAAGCATTTTCTGTCACCAACAAGCCTTCTCTCAATTCAATACTGCCTTTATCAATTCCGCCGAGATGCTCAAAATCAATTCTCATAGTGATCTCTTGTGTGAATCACAACCCACTCTTCAAACTCGCCTCAATAAACTGATCCAAATCCCCGTCCAGCACCGCTTGGGTATTGCCTGTTTCCACACCGGTGCGCAAGTCTTTAATGCGTGACTGGTCCAGCACATACGAGCGGATCTGGCTGCCCCAGCCTATGTCGGATTTCGTATCTTCTAAAGCTTGTGCAGTTTCGCTACGCTTGCGCATTTCCAGCTCATACAATTTGGCTTTTAACTGCTTCATCGCGGTGTCGCGGTTCTTGTGTTGCGAGCGGTCGCTTTGGCATTGCACGACGATGCCGGTCGGGTTGTGGGTCATGCGCACGGCGGATTCGGTTTTGTTGACGTGCTGCCCGCCGGCGCCACTGGCACGGTACACGTCAACGCGGATGTCGGCGGGGTTGATGTCTATGTCGATGTCGTCGTCGATTTCTGGCGAGACAAATACTGAGGCAAACGAGGTGTGGCGGCGGTTGCCGGAATCGAACGGGGATTTGCGCACCAAGCGGTGGACGCCGGTTTCAGTACGCAGCCAACCAAACGCATAATCGCCTTCAAAACGTATCGTGGCGCTTTTGATGCCCGCCACATCACCGTCGGATTCTTCGATGAGTTCAGTCTTAAAACCTTTGCGCTCGCCCCAGCGCAGATACATCCGCTCGATTATGGATGCCCAATCTTGCGCTTCGGTGCCACCAGAACCGGACTGGATGTCCAAAAAGGCGTTGTTAGCGTCCATTTCGCCGGCGAACATGCGCCTAAATTCAAGGTCGGCGACTTTTTTCTCAAAATAGTCCAAGTCATCGACAACGGTTGCGACCGCCTCTTCGTCATTTTCCTCCACCGCCATTAACAATAGCTCTTCGGCGTCGGCCAAGCCGCTATCCAGTTCAGTGATGGTGTTGACGACCGTTTCGAGCAGCCCGCGTTCTTTGCCTAAGGCTTGCGCTTGTTCGGGATTGTCCCAGATTTTTGGGTTTTCCAGCTCGCGTAAGACTTCTATTAATCGTTCGCTCTTATTGTCGAAGTCAAAGATACCCCCTCAGCCCGTGGCTGCGTGCATTAAGGTCGGCTATTTTGTTTTTGATGGGATTGATTTCTTGCATGGGTTTTCTAAAGGCCTAGCGGGCAAACCGCCAATAAAAATAAAAAGTGGTCGATTATAAACGATATTTTCGTTTATAGATAAGGCACAAAACACCTGGTAAGCGATTGTTGACAAGCTCAATCCCAGCGGTTGTCCCTAACTTGCACTTTGTCGGCTTCAATGCGCACCGGGAAACAGGCTATGTCTTCATACGCCGGCGCGGATCTCACCGCACCTGTTTTTACACAAAACCTGGCGCCGTGGCGTGGGCAAATGATCTCATCACCATCAAGCTCACCACTGGCGATTTCTGCGCCGTCATGCGAGCAACGGTCTTCAATGGCATAAAACTCATCAGCTATTTTAAACACGGCAACATCAGTGCCATCGACATCAACAATGGCTTTCTCGCCATTCGCCAAGGCGTTTTTATCACAAACTTGTATCCAATCTGACATTTTTGCACCTTTAAAAATCGGGTTACACAAGGGTGGGGCTGATTATCATATAAGTGGCCGAATATACTCAGCGCGGATTTGCCGCTATCATAGCAAGCCAAAATCAATCTTTTGCCTATCAATAGCGGGATTGAACAATACAAAATATAACTACAATTTTAAAATTTTTACGCCGTAAATAATCCTGTAATGGAAGGCATAGTATAAAGCACGGCGTTTTGGGGAGGATGTTTATGTCGGATGACAATCAAGGTATTATTAATAAAAGCGAATATGGATTCGATCCAAACTACGGTTATTCACTGGCGCAATTATTGGCTGTCAACGCGCCAAACGGTCCGAAAAACTTTGATGGCTTTTGGCTTGCCCGTTACCAAAAATCCTTAACGGTCGCGCCACACCCACGCATAACGAATATCAGCTGCGATAAAGCGGGCTGGCAAATGTTCGACATACATTACACCTCCACGGATAACTTCCCTATCCGCGGTTGGTTATTACTGCCCAAATCCGGCGTCATCAAGCGTGGTTTTGTTGTCGGCCATGGCTATGGCGGACGTGATGCGCCGGACTGGCATTTGCCTTTTAAAGATGCCGCCTTATTGTTCCCTTGTTTTCGTGGCTTAGGCCTTAGCGCCCAGCCAGGCATCTCCGCTGATCCGTATTGGCATGTGCGGCACCATATCGATCAGGCAGACACTTATATCCTAGGCGGATGTGTTGAAGATGTGTGGCTGGCAGTCAGCGCCTTATTAACTTTATTTCCCAAGTTAAAAGGGCATTTAGGTTATCTGGGGATCAGTTTCGCCGGCGGTATCGGTGCATTGGCTTTAGCTTACGAACAGCGTATTGCCAGAGGCCATCTTAATGTGCCCACCTTTGGTAACCAGCCCTTGCGGCTAAGGCTCCCATCACAAGGCAGCGCACATAGCGTACAAGCTTATTATCGGAGCCATAAAAAACAAACGTTAAAGGTATTGCGTTATTACGACGCGGCCACCGCAGCAAAGCGGATAACTATGCCGATGCACTGCGCCTGTGCCTACTTTGACCCTTGTGTTGCGCCCCCCGGGCAGTTTGCCATTTACAACGCCCTGCCCTCAAAAAACAAACAGTTGTTTGCGCTGGATGCAGGGCACTACAACTATCCCAATCAGCAACAGCAGGAACAAATGTTGCTTGATGAGCTTGAATCCTTTTTTGCGCCGCTCAGCCGCGAATTTTGACACCCCGAAAACAACCATCTTAATCAGGAGCTTTTAATGGACCGCGAGTATCACAAGTGGTGGAGTGATAATTTAAAACGCGATATGGAATTACTGGTGTTTGGCCATGCCGGTGCTAAGGTGCTGGTGTTTCCCACCCGTGACGGACGGTTTTATGAATATGAAAACTTGGGCATAGTCGAGTCTTTACGGCATAAAATAGAACAGGGTTGGTTGCAGCTTTATTGCATAGACAGCGTATATTCGGAAAGTTTTTATTGTTCATGGGCACACCCATCAGGCCGCATCCAACGGCATATTGACTTTGAAGACTACCTCTTATTTGAGGTGTTGCCGTTTATGAACAGTAAAAACCCGCACGATTGCATAATTTCGCACGGCTTAAGCCTAGGCGCATTCCACGCCGCAAACATTGCTTTCCGTCATCCGCATTTGTTTAAAAAGCTAGTGGCGTTTTCCGGCCGCTATGACCTCACTTTAAGCGTCGAATGCTTTGGTGACCTTTTGGATGGTTTTTATAATGAAGATGTTTATTTCCATACCCCCAACCATTTTTTGCCCAATTTGGATTGTTCTTGGCGATTAACGAAATTACGGGAAATGGATATTATTTTAGTGGTAGGCCGCGAAGACCCTTTTTTACAAAACAACTACGAATTAAGCGAGATATTGTGGGAAAAGAATATCCATCACCAATTGATTATTTGGGACGGCAGGGCCCATAAAGGCAAATATTGGCGCCGCATGGCGCCACTTTATATCTAACCAGGCATATCTAACCGGGCCAGCCCTGCAGCTGCGACACCACCCACTCACCATCATCAGTGGTCAGATCATGCCCCGCCCAAGGATGTGAGCGCAATTCCAACTGCCATTTTTGTTGTATCGCCACCGAGCAGGCGGGTGACACCAAACGGTCACCTTTACCGTTTAACAACAAAACAGGCTGTTTGGGTTTGTCATGGGCGGGCCGATAGGTTGCCGCCGCGACAATCTGGCGCAAACTGTTATTAAAACTAATCGGGCGTTCAGCTTGTATTTTTGCCCATTCTTTAGCAATGGACACATGCTGGTCTGGCCGGTTGCTCACCAACCGCACAACGCCCAGTTCGCGCCGATAAACATCACGCTGCATTGCCAAAGCGAAAAAATGGCCATAACTTTGCCACCGTAAGCGCTGGTAAAACGGGCTTAAGCTGGCAAAGCTGGTGTTAATCAAGACCGCGCCACGCACCTCATCGGGATAGCTTTGCAGCCATTCCCAACCCACCATAGCGCCTAATGAAACAGCCAGCAACGTGACTGGCTGTTGCAACCGCCCTTGCGCAGAAGCATCGCCACGCACCCGCTCTGTTATCGCCCGGATTGAACAAGGGCTGACGTGTTGATAGCCACGCCCCGCGCCAGGCAAATCGAGCACAGTCACTTGGGCATCTGGGAAACGCGCCTTTAATAGCGGCACAAACGCCCCCCAATGCGCCGACTCCCTAGCCAGCCCGCGCAACAAAACCCAGTGCAGGGGCTGCTGACTAGCCATACCAAAGGCCTGCGGCCTTGTCCCGATAAAACTGCTGCTCGGTTTGTCCAAGCCCTGCCCACTGGTTTGGGTACAGAAGGCTACGGTGTAAAAAATCAAACAACATAAAATGCCGTCGGAACACCCGCTGTAACCGGTGCGGCAACAATGGATGAAATAAGCCGTGCCGATAAAACAAGTGCAGCGGGCTTTTACGCAACCAAAGCCATGAACCCATTTCCAAGGTCAGCGGCAAAAACAGCTGGCCCGCTTCGCAACGCTGCTCAAAATCATCACAAAGATAATCCCACAAATCCCCGTTGATGACATATTCTTTGCACATCGGCTCAATTTTATAAACATGATGTGGGTAGCAACGGTCGAACCGCTCTTTTAAGGCCAGGGTTTGGGCCGCAAACATAAACGGCGTTTTTCGTGAAGCATAAGGGAACCAAACATAATCCCTGACCCCAAAGCCTGAATGCAAATCCAACGCAATCGACAACGGCGAGCTGAATAACTGCTGATCGACCACGTCGCATAAGGCCAGCGCTTCTTTTTCCATATTGAACTCATCACCGCGATACCACGGCAAATGCGGTGTGATACGTTGGCCGCTATATAGCCTCGTCGTGCCAACACCTTCCACAGGCGCATTACGCATCAAATCAACACAATTGCCGTTGGAGCGAGTGCCCTTAAAAACCCCCACCGGATTGACAATGGGCACAAACACCAGCCGCGAGCGTTCCAACCGCGCCAGCAACTCCTCATCCCAGTCGAGCAACTGGGAGAGCGTTTGCATATAGGCCAGGATGACTTCAGAGCCTATTTTTTCCAGGCCATGCACACCGCCAAAAAAAGCCAACACGGGCGCGTCCGGCGCTGTCGATCCAAGGGTGATGCAATGAATGGGGAATTCGAGCCGCTTATACCGGATACGTTCAATAACTGAAGTTTGGGCGTGATCGCCCAATTGCTCAATGATACGTTCGAGCTGCTCAAGTTCGGGGAATTTATAAGCGGTCATGGCAGTGAATTAGAGGCGTCAACCCAGTAAATAGTTATGTTGGAATACGATAATAAATACTAGGAAACCTTGCCTTTAACGCTGAAGGCTGGACTTACTAAGATAGCATCCCACCACGGGTGGGACAGCTAACCACTGCAAGTGTGCGCTGTGGCTAGCTTGACGTCGCAGAAAGGAAACTATAAATTATTTAATTTTAGCTTCTTTGTAGATGACATGTTTACGGACAACGGGATCAAATTTTTTGATCTCCATTTTTTCTGGCATGGTCTTTTTATTTTTGGTAGTGGTATAAAAATGCCCAGTGCCTTCAGTAGAAATTAATTTAATTTTGTCGCGCATTATCCTATCCTCTTAAGCCTTGAAGCCATTTTTACGCAAATCCGCCAATACAGCGTCTATGCCTTTTTTATCAATGATACGCATACCTTTGGTGGAAACCCGAAGGCGTATCCAGCGGTTTTCACTTTCCACCCAAAATCTGTGATGTTGCAGATTAGGCAGAAAACGTCTTCTGGTTCTGTTGTTGGCGTGTGATACGTTGTTACCGGTAACTGGACGCTTTCCCGTTACTTGACATACTCTGGACATGGTTAACCTCTATGTGCCTAAATTCAAAAGTTAGCCAAGCTTTATACCAAAAAATCTTTTCAAGGTAAATAACAATCTATAAAATGAAAAGGCTAACCCGCCTACCCGCAACGATAAGGAAACAATGATGTCTATTAAATTCGGCATGGTTATGGACTCCATAGCTGCCGTCAACATAAAAAAAGATACTAGTTTTGCCATGTTGCTTGAAGCCCAGGCCAGGGGCTGGGAACTTTACTATATGGAGTTGAATGACCTGTTTATGAGAAATGGCCGGGCTTATGCGCGGGCCCGCACCCTGAAAGTCCAGCGTGATTATGGGCAGTGGCATGAATTTATCGTTGAACAGGATATGCCGCTGGATGCACTGGATGTCATCCTGATGCGTAAGGACCCGCCTTTCGATCAGGAATACATTTATGCGACTTATTTGCTGGAACGCGCCGAGGATATGGGGGTTTTAGTCATCAACAAGCCGCAATCGCTCCGTGATGCCAATGAAAAATTGTTTACCGCGTGGTTTTCGGACTGCTGCGCAGAAACGCTGGTTGCCAGAGATCCGGCAAGGATTAGGGATTTCCTAAAAGAACAGGGCGAAATTATCTTAAAACCCTTGGATGGCATGGGGGGAACTTCTATTTTTCACTTGCGTCAAAATGATCCTAACATCAGTGTGATTTTGGAGACCATGACCGCCTACGAAAGCCGCTATGTCATGGCACAAAAATACCTACCCGCCATTAAAGATGGCGACAAGCGCATTTTGGTCGTAAACGGCGAACCCGTGCCTTACTGCTTGGCACGCATTCCGGCACAAGGCGAAACGCGCGGCAACCTGGCGGCGGGCGGAAGGGCGGAAGGGCGGCCATTAACCGAACGTGACTGGTGGATTGCCCGCCAAGTAGGCCCGGTTTTACGGCAAAAAGGCCTCGTGTTTGTCGGTTTGGATGTGATTGGCGACAAGCTCACCGAAATCAATGTCACCAGCCCCACTTGCGTTCAGGAACTGGATGCGCAATTTGGGCTTAATATTAGTGGCCTGCTCATGGATCATATTGAAAACACCCTGCGATGAAGACAAAACCGGCAACTTTTAATCCAGTGACCCAACTATCTGACCGGGACACATTACTGATAACCCTGTTTATAGCGGCATTGGTGCATGTTATTGTTATTTTGGGCATTAATTTCACAACCCCGACACCGCCGCCAAAAGTGGCCCGTTCAATAGATGTCACCCTTGTCAGCACCCCCGCGAAAAAACCACCTAAAAAAGCCGAGTTTTTAGCGCAGCAAGACCAACTGGGTGCGGGTGAAAAAAAACAAAAACCGAAGCCGTCAATGCGCCAATCCTCCAACCAGGAACACGGCGAGAGCAAGCAACCTAAAAAACCCGCGCCAGCCGAAAGTGCGCCTAAAGCCGTACACAAAACCATCACCCAGACGAAAGCCAAACAACGGATAACCACCAAAATTGACAAAGCGGCGGTCGACCATGATACTGAACAGCGCCAACAATTATCACCGGAAACCTTACGTCGACAGATCGCCCAGCTGGGCACAGAAATCGGTTTCGGCAAACAAGGTTCAGACAATAACAACATAAAATTTGTTAACATGGTCAGCGCCCATAAATACGTCGCCGCCCAATATCTAAAAGACTGGGAAAGCAAAGTTGAACGCACCGGCAACCTTAACTACCCGGAAATTGCCGCGAAAAAAAACTTTTCCAGCTCCTTGACCATGGATGTCGGGCTTAAAGCAGATGGCAGCATTTATACTATCAATATCAGCAAATCGTCTGGTAATCAGCGGCTTGATGAAGCCGCTAAAAGAATCGTAAGGATGAGCGCGCCTTTTGCCCCGTTACCCGTAGACTTATTGAAAGAACTTAAGCTTAAGCAACAGGATGTTATGGTAATCACCCGTGTCTGGATATTTTCCGATGAATCAGGCATGGTTGCCCATTAAGGAGTTGTTTTTAAAACGCTTCTAGGCCTAACCCTTTATTTTTGTTTTGACATCGCATGACTCAAGCCACCTATCTAAACAACCAATTTATCATCGCCATGCCTAGCTTGGCCGACCCCAACTTTTCCCACACGGTCACTTTCCTGTGCCAGCACAGCAAAGAGGGTGCGCTAGGCATCGTCATCAACCGCCCAACCCGCATGAAACTGGGAGAAATATTTGCCCAAATGGATATGCCGGTCACCTCCCAGGCCGCCACTGAAACGCCGGTGTTTATGGGTGGCCCCATGCAACAAGACCGTGGTTTCGTGCTCCACACGCCTAGCGGGGAATGGAATGCCAGCCTGGTTATTTCTGACAGCATCGCCCTGACCACCTCGCGTGACGTGTTGGAGGCAATTGCCATGGGCAAGGGGCCTGAACATTATCTGGTCGCGCTAGGTTATGCCGGTTGGGGTGAGGGGCAACTGGAACAAGAAATCCTCGATAATGCGTGGCTCAACACGCCTTATGGCCAACAGATTCTGTTTGACACCCCGATCAGCCTGCGCTGGAATGCGGCGGCCGAACAAATTGGCATTGACATTAACAGACTGACCACACCGGCTGGACATGGCTAAACAAGATCCGCTAGTAAAAAACACAACAACAGACACCTATCTAGGCTTCGACTTTGGCACGAAAAAAATAGGCACCGCCGTCGGCCAGACCACCACCGCGACGGCCAGCCCGCTGCAAACCCTACGTTCTGTCAACCAAGCCCCCAATTGGCCGGCCATCAGCAACCTGATACAAGAATGGCAACCCGTCGGCCTGGTTGTCGGCATTTCCAGACAAGATGACGGCACCGACAACCCCGTCACACCGCGCATGTTGAAATTTTGCCGCCAACTGGAAGGCCGCTACCAACTCCCTGTGTTCCAGCACGATGAAGCGCTATCAACATTTGAAGCTAAGCAAATGCTATTTGATGATGTCCATGTCAGCGCAACCAAACTCTGGGAAGTACAAGACCAACTGGCTGCCCAGCTGATTTTGCAAAGCTGGCTAACCCACCAAAAAAGGAACTGAATTTTGGAAATCAACGCGTTATTAGACAAGCTCGAAGCCAACTTAAAACAGCAAGTTAGCAAAAGAAACCTCGTCAACCCACTGATGATTGGCATCCACACCGGCGGCGTCTGGATAGCCGAACAGCTGCACCAGCGGCTTGCCATCAGCGAGCCTTTGGGTATGCTCGACATTTCTTTTTACCGTGATGATTTTTCGCAAATCGGTGTGCACCCGCATGTCAAGCCCAGCAGCATGCCACCCCACATTGAAGGCCGCGACATTATTTTAGTGGACGATGTTTTTTATACAGGCCGGACTATCCGCGCCGCACTCAATGAAATCTTCGATTATGGCCGCCCCAATCAAGTGCTGTTAGCCGTGTTGATCGAGCGGGATGGCAAGCAAATCCCTATCGCGCCGGACTGCATCGGCACCCGGATGGTCTTAGCTGACAACCAACGCATCAAACTGACCGGCCCTAAGCCGCTTGCCGTCCATTTAGAAACCCTAAGCCATGAGTAACCACGAGTAACCATGACGACCGCTAACATACAACTCAACGCAGACGGCAAACTGAAACACTTTATAACGATTGAGGGCCTTAGCAAAGCCCTGTTGACTGACATCCTCGACACCGCCGAATCCTTTGTTGGCGTAACCGACCAACAAATAAAAAAAGTGCCGCTGCTGCGTGGCAAAACCATCGTCAATTTATTTTTTGAAAACAGCACCCGCACCCGCACCACCTTTGAACTCGCCGCCAACCGGCTCTCTGCCGACGTGCTCAGCATGAGCATTTCCACCTCCTCAACCGCCAAAGGGGAAAGCCTGCTCGACACCATCCGCAACTTGGAAGCCATGTTCGTCGATATGTTCGTCGTCCGCCACGGCATCAGCGGCGCGGCGCATTTTATCGCCCAACACACCGCGCCGCATATCAGCGTCATCAATGCCGGCGACGGCCAACATGCCCATCCCACCCAGGCCATGCTGGACATGTTCACCATCCGGCAATTCAAAAAAGATTTTGCCGACCTGCGGGTGGCCATTATCGGCGACATCCTGCATTCACGGGTCGCCCGATCCCAAATTCAGGCGTTAAACACCCTAGGCGTGGTTGAAGTCAGGGTGATTGCGCCTAAAACCCTATTGCCCGCGCATGTCGAAACCTTGGGCGTCAATGTGTCGCATAACTTGACAGAAGGCCTGCAAGATATTGATGTCGTCATCATGCTAAGGCTACAAAAAGAGCGCATGACCTCGGCCTTATTGCCCAGCGAAAGCGAATATTTCAAATGTTTCGGGCTTACCGAAAGCAAGCTCAAGCTAGCCAAGCCCGATGCCATTGTCATGCACCCAGGCCCCATCAACCGGGGTGTGGAAATTGAGTCGCGTGTTGCCGACGGCCCGCAGTCCGTCATTTTAAAACAAGTCAGCAATGGCATCGCCGTGCGCATGGCGATCATGTCAATGGCCATGCAGCCACAGGGAAGCCCACAATGAACAAGATACTTGTCGAGAACGGGCGGGTCATTGACCCCGTCAACGCCCTCAATTCAATCGCCCCTGTTTACATCGCCGACGGGCGCATCTTATCCGTAAACGCCAAGCCCGCCGACTTCACCCCAGATAGCGTCATTGATGCCAGCAACCAGATTGTTTGCCCAGGCTTTATTGATCTAAGCACACGGCTGCGCGAACCCGGACAAAGCCGCAAGGCGACCATCAAAAGCGAAACCCGCGCCGCAGCAAGTGCCGGCATAACGGCAATGTGCCTGCATCCTGACACCAAACCCGTCATCGACACCGCCGCTGTTGCCGAACTTATCAAAGAGCTGGCGGAAAAAGCCGATTACCCGCAAATTTACCCCATCGCCGCGCTGACCCAAAAGCTTGAAGGCACTGAACTGAGCGTGATGCTGTCGTTGAAACAAGCAGGGTGCATAGCAGTCGGCAATGCCAATCAGCCGATAAAAAACCTGCTGATCTTAAGACGGGCAATGGAATATGCCGCCAGCCATGACTTATTGCTGATTTTCCGGCCTAATGATTATTGGCTGGGCAACAAAGGCTGCGCCCATGAAGGTGCCGTCGCGACGCGCTATGGCTTGCCCAGCATTCCAGAAGCCGCCGAAACCATTGCTTTGGATCAGTGCTTGGAATTGGCGGAACTGACGGGTTGCCGTGTGCATTTTGGTCAATTGAGCAGTAAACGCGCCGTCATAAAACTGCACCAAGCGATTAAATACGGCATGAATGTCAGTGCCGATGTCGCCATCCACCAATTGCATTTGACCGAAGACGACATGATACCGTTTGACAGCGCCTACCACGTCTTGCCGCCTTTCCGGTCTGAAATTGACAAGCAATACCTTCACCAAGGCCTCGCCAACGGCACACTGACCTGCATTTGCTCCGACCATCAACCGCATGATATTGACGCCAAACTGGGCGCCTTTCCCGAAACCGAACCGGGCATTTCCGCATTAGAAACCCTGCTGCCGCTCATGCTTAAGCTGGTCAAGCAGCACACCTTGACCTTAGACCAAGGCATCGCCGCATTAACAGCCAATCCCGCGCGGATCTTACGCTTAAAAAGCGGCGCATTGACTTCAGGTTTTCCCGCCGACATTTGCATCTTTGATCCAGACCACGCCTGGCAAGTCAATGCGGCCAATTGGAAAAGCCAAGGCATTAACACGCCTTATTGGGGCCGCACCTTAACTGGACGGGTGACCCATACCTTACAGGCAGGGCGGGTCATTTATAGCCTTTAAACTCAAGGCAATAACTTAACCGCACTCGGATGCCGAAGCAGCATCGACAAATGCTGTTGGCTGTGCGAAAGCCAGCCGCGCACTTCAACGGTTTTACCCCGATAGCTATCCAGGTCAGGGAATAAATCCGACCATCGGCGCTCAATCCTTGCCGTAAATGAATTTGCAAACTCAAGGATCACCATCCGCTTGGCGTGACGCACCGCAACCACCTTGCCGATCACCCGCGTCCAACCGCTATGCCCAGCCGCCGTGAGCTTATCGGCGCCAATCGGTGCGTACTCAGGCCGTCCCCAAACGCCCAGCCTGCCCCGCTCGGCCTCTTGTTCGGCCGTAACCAGCGCAGCGGCATAACCCAAATTAGGCGGATAAATGCTGACAGACGCCAATCCCCTCTTAACCAATTGCAGATTGACATGCTCTTTAGTGTCCGTGAACAAATGCGCCAATGTCCTGCCGTACTTGTCGGTTCTTTCCACGCCCAGTTCCAAACGGACTTTGCGGCCAGCCAGCGCATCCGTCAACCAATGCTTAGCCTCTTCCCCGCCCGCTTCCGTGGCTTTGCCAAAATGGCTGACCTCCGGCGTATTGATACCCAACAACCTGATTTTTCGGCCGTCTGCCAACAATACCGTATCGCCATCATAAACCTTGGCCACTTTATAAAATGCCCCGGTCGGCTTGATAGCCAGCGGTGTCGCCTCCGCCCTAAATTGGTCAGAAAAATGCCTGCCACCGCTAGCATCACGCCATTGATAAACATCCGCATTCACCCATACGGGCAAACATAGCAAGAAAAGCACAAACAACCGCATAAACCCCGCCTTCACAAAACCATTGATAGCCCTCACAGCCCACCCCTTGCGGCAACTGTTTGACGGACCGCTTTCCGTGCGGGCCAGTACGATGCAAGCCACGCCAAAACAGTCAAAATCACCAGCCAATAGCCTACTGCCAAAAAGTTGAAAACAAAATCAAGCTGAATGCCCAGCATGGTTTTCCCCAATTGCGTGGCGATAGGTTCGGCGGCAGCATATGCCAGCGGTATGCTGACTAGCCACGCCACCAAACCATGCAGCAAACCTTCCAGCAGGAATAAACGGAAAATAGCCGATGACGGTGCGCCAATAGCGCGCAACACGTCAATTTCGCGGGTACGTTGCAACACGCCTATCGCCAAGGTACCCGACAATCCCATACCGCCAACCGAAGCGATCATCGCTGCAAGTCCCGATAAAGTGCCAATTACAGGAGTAAATTGGTTGCGCATAAATTGGCGTTGTTCCAGTTTGGCAAGGGTTGTGTAAACATCAAGCTTGATGGCGTTATCTTGAAAAACCTGCTTTAACTGCCGAAGATAATCCGCTTCGTCAGCAAGCGTGCTGATGGGGGCTTCCAGCAAAGCATACGATGCGGCGACCGAACCTTGCGTCATAGCCTGCACAGTTGCCAAGGGCGCATACACAGGTTCAACCGCGTAATTACCGCCAGCCAGCCAACGATACAAGCCAATAACTTGCCAGGCTTGGCTGACCCCAGTTAATCGTATATCCACCGTATCGCCAACTTTGATATTGTTCAAAGCGGCGGTGTCGGCACTTAGCACCAGCACTTTTTGCCCGTTGTCGGTGGCTTGTAGCCAGCGTCCGGCTTCAATTAACGGCTGATACAGCGAGCCGTTAGCCGGCACCGTCAGCAATTGTGCGCCCAAACTGCCTTTTTGGCGCAATACCACACCGTTTTTGGCCATGTCCATCGGCAGGCGTTGCCAAAGTTCGACGCGTTGCGTGGCGGCTATAGAAGTGGCCAAGCGGATGACGGTTTGTTCTGGCTGGTCGCTGCTAAATCCCAGACGGACGGCATAACGGCTACGCGCCATTTCGTTGTCCAGGGTCAAATTGACCGAGGCGATTAGGCTCATCAGCACTAAAAACATCATGCCCGAAATGATTAAGACCCCTTGCGTCAGCACCAACCGTGCTTTGCGGCGGAACAGATTGCCCAAAGCGGCGGCGTATAAGGTCGGCAAGCAACGCGCACCCAGACGTTCCACCCATAGGTCGAAACGGCCACTGCCAAAATCAGCCCCTAAACCATAACTGGCCAAGGCTTCGCGCACTGTTATGGATGCGCCCCGCGCAATCGGCACCGCCGCCGCCAACAAAGGCACCAACAAACCGCCTAGCAGCATGATGTAAACGGCACGCAAGGAATACGCAAAACCACCGCAATCAATGTTAAACAACGCCAACAATTGGCACGAGCTGAAATGAGCCGCAGCAAGACTGGGGCCTATTGCCAACACCAGCGCGGCAATCGCCATCAGCAAGGTTTCCAATAAATACACTTTGGCGATAGTTGCCGTGCTTGCGCCCAATGCTTTCATCACGCCTATCTGGTTACTTTGCTGGGCGATATGCGCCGAAACAGTGTTTAAGATCAATACGCTTGCCAACACTAACGACGCTAAGGCCATGATTTGCAAAACCCCATTGACCCCAGCCAAAAAAGGCCGTCCCCAGTGTTGTTCAGGGTCTTGCAATAACGTGGCGTTAACGCTGATATGCCGGAAATCCAAAAATTGGCGAAGATCACTGGCAACGCGGCGGGCTTGATCGGCACTGTACGGCGGCGTGGTTTGCACTAACAACTGCCGGAAGCTGTGCTTGGCGACCCCAAAGCGGGCAGCAAGCGCGGCATCGGCGAAAAAATGCACTTGCCCGCCGAATTTTGGCGGTTTGACAAACGGGTGGCGCACAACGCCGCTGACCGGCAACGTCTGAATGCCGTCTGCCGTGGCAAATTCGACCTTGTCACCTGTAGTTAAACCGCTGGCTTTTGCCGACAATTGTTCTATGGCGACATCTGTGCCGCTAGGCCAGTTGCCGGATGACAAAGTGGTTATATCGAAATGTTGCGCGGCGGTGGGCGGGCGTATGATTAATGTGCCCAAACGCCATTGGGTCTCGCCAGGAATTTTGAAACGCACCGTCAACGGGGTCAGGGTGTCAACGCCGGCCACCCCCGTCATGCCGGAAAGGGTGTCCAGCAAAGCCAAATCCGCATCTTGCCTTAACAATAGATTG
Organism: Methylococcaceae bacterium UBA6146; assembly: GCA_002422395.1. Lineage (GTDB taxonomy): Bacteria > Pseudomonadota > Gammaproteobacteria > Methylococcales > Methylomonadaceae > Methylovulum. The sequence continues at coordinate 60,078 of DIUY01000001.1, forward strand.
ATATGCGAAGGCTGCGATTGGCGATGCGCGGCATCCATTTTAGCAAGCTGCAAATCAATCATGCCGAACAAGGTGCCGACACTAAACACCCCCACCGCAACACTTAAAATCGCCAACAGCATACGGGTTTTATGCAGCCAAAAATCGGCGCAGATTTTATGCCACAACATAATCACGAACGGGCCGATAACAAAGGGATGTCGGCATGGATACGGCCAGCCCGGATTTCCACTTTGCGGCTGGCGGCATCGGCCAGACTTTCATTATGCGTGACCATCACCAAGGTTTTGCCTTGGTCGCGTAAATGCGCAAACAACTGGAACACGGCATCGGCAGTTACCGCATCCAAATTGCCCGTAGGTTCGTCAGCGACGATTAAATCGGGATCGTTCGCCAAAGCACGGGCAATTGCGGCACGTTGTTGTTGACCGCCGGACACTTGGCTGGGCAAGCGTTGCGCCGCATCTGCCAAGCCGACCATCTCCAGCAAGTACAGCGCCCGTTCGCGGCGCTGGCGTTTGGGTAGTTTGCCCAAAAAATCCATCGCCAAGACAATGTTTTGCCATAAATTCAGCGTCGGCAACAACTGGAAAAACTGAAAAACAATGCCGACATTACCGCATCGCCAAGCTGACAATTTGTCCTGGCCCATCGTATGCAACGGCGCACCGTTCACCCGCACCTCGCCGCGACTGGGGTAATCAATACCCGTCAACAAATTTAACAAAGTCGATTTACCGTTACCTGACGGGCCGACAATGGCGACAAATTCACCGGCAAAAATATCCAGGTTGATATCATGCAAAACGATTTGGCGTATTCCCGCCTGCGGGTAATCCTTATAAACCTGTTTTAGTTCGATAATTTTTTTCATGGCTGACAAGTCGTGTATGTTAGTTTTTTTCATACTATCGTAGCATATCCGAAATTCAACAAACTTGGACACCGGAAAGCCCCGTTATGGCCTCCATTCGCCTCTTATGGTTCTTGCTTTGCCTGCTTTGGCTAGCCGCCGAGTTTAAACTCGCTCGTAGCGCACCGCCAGAATACCCGCCTGCCGACTGCGAACAGCAATCACAACGGCTGTTATGGTTCACCGCTGTGGCAGGTTTAGCTTTAGCATTGAAGCAATGCTTTGCAGGAAATTTGGCGATGTGTTGTACCGGGATTGTTGCCTTGGCTGCTTTAGGGTCACTGCCTTTAAGTTAACAAATAAAGCTTATAAATCAATATGCCATGCCGCCTGTAAATTATAGGGTTAAGCGTTTTTCCATTCGCCCTGAGCGTGTCGAAGGGTGAACGGAAAAATTCTTAACCACCCGCATCAAGCCGATCATGCATCGACACGCTCAGCACGAACGGCTTGATGCGTACCTAAAAATAAATACATTTCAGGACGTTATTTTTCTGACCATTTTGTCTTTATTAACACGCATTAGTTGCCCTTTAACGTTTAACTGCTAAATTAACCCACTGACAAACTAAGGGATAGACACATTATCATGGCCAGTCCAAAACACATCATTATCGTCGGCGCAGGGCCCGGGGGATTATGCGCAGGCATGTTACTCAGCCACCGTGGCTTTAAAGTTACAATTTTCGATAAAAACCAAGATGTCGGCGGGCGCAACCGGGCGATTCGGCTGAATGGTTTCACGTTTGACACCGGCCCGACCTTTTTATTGATGAAAGGTGTGCTCGATGAAATGTTTGAACTGTGCGGACGGCGCAGCGAAGATTATCTGGAATTCGTCAATTTAAACCCCATGTACCGGCTGGTTTATGATGACCGGGAATTGTCGGTATCTTCTGACCATGACACGATGCAGGCAGAATTGCAGCGGGTGTTTGCCGAAAATGGCGACGGTTACGAACGCTTTTTAAACAACGAACGGGAACGCTTCAGCTATTTGTACCCATGCATCACCCGCGATTACTCGTCACTTAGTGCATTTTTGTCTTTAGACCTGTTCCGTGCCTTGCCGTGGCTGGCTTTTCCCAAAAGTGTTTTCCATAATCTGGGGCAATATTTCGACCAAGAAAAAATGCGTTTGGCATTTTCTTTTCAATCCAAATACTTAGGCATGTCGCCTTGGGAATGCCCCGCCTTGTTCACTATGTTGCCGTATCTGGAGCATGATTACGGGATTTATCACATCATGGGCGGACTGAACCGCATTGCCGCCGCAATGGCGCAAGTGGTCACAGAATCGGGCGGCACGATACATACCGGCACTGCCGTGGACTCTTTAATCATTGAAGCGGGGGGCGTGCAAGGCGTAAAACTGCAAAATGGTGAAATAGTGCGCGGTGATGAGGTCATCGTCAACGCTGATTTTGCTTACGCCATGACCAATCTGGTCGAACCTGGCGTGTTACGCAAATACGCTAACGATAAGCTAGAAAAACGTGATTATTCCTGTTCGACGTTCATGCTCTACCTCGGTTTGGATAAAGTTTACGACTTGCCGCACCACACCATCGTCTTTGCTAAAGACTACCAGACCAATATCCGCAACATCTTCAACAATAAAACCCTGACCGAAGACTTTTCGTTTTATGTGCAGAATGCCTCAGTGACCGACGCCAGTCTCGCGCCACCCGGCAAATCCGCTTTGTATGTACTGGTGCCAATGCCCAATAATGACAGCGGTCTGGACTGGCAAGCGCATTGCCAGTCCGTGCGCGGACAAGTGTTGGATACGCTGGGCGCACGTTTGGGTCTGAAAGACATCCGCGCCCATATCGAATGCGAAAAAATCATCACCCCGCAAACCTGGGAAACGGATGAGCATGTCTACAAAGGCGCAACCTTCAGCCTGTCGCACAAATTCAGCCAAATGCTGTATTGGCGGCCACATAACCGTTTTGAAGAGCTGGACAATTGCTATCTGGTCGGCGGCGGCACCCACCCTGGCAGCGGGTTGCCGACCATCTACGAATCGGCGCGGATTTCCGCCAATCTGATTGCCAAAAAACACCAAGTGGCTTTCAAAGACATTAAACAAAGCGCTTGGCTAAAAAAAACCAAGGCCTGATATGACGACTTTCCAAGCCGTTTCACCGATTGATGGCCTCGCGCTCGGCAGTTTTGCCGGCACTAGCCCCGAAACCATCCAACAACAATTGCAAGCGGCGCGGCTGGCCGCCCGCCGTTGGGCGACGGTTGACACCAACCAACGCAGCCGACAGCTTGCCCGTATCAATCCCATCATCATGGCCGAACTGGATGCCATTTGTGATGTGATTAGCCGCACTACCGGCAAAGTGCATACCGAAGCGTTATTGGGGGAGATTTATCCGGTGTTGGATTTGGTGCGGTATTACCAAAAAAACGCCGTACGCATTTTGTGCCACCAAGGCGTGCCGACTTCACCGTTTGCGTTTCCGGGGGCGACTGCGGGCATTAGCCGCCAGCCTTACGGCGTGGTCGCGGTGATTTCACCGTGGAATTTCCCGTTTCAACTCTCCATCATACCGATGTTGAGCGCATTGTTTGCAGGCAATGCCGTCATCCTTAAAATGTCCGAATTAAGCCTGCCCATCGGGCAACTGCTGATCGGCTTGTTCAAGCAACTGGATTTGCCCGAAGGCTTGGTGCAATGGGCGATAGGCGACGGGGAAACGGGTGCGCAACTGATTGACGCCGCGCCTGACTTGGTGTTTTTTACCGGCGGGCTAGAAACCGGACGCGCCGTCATGCAACGCGCCGCGCGGCATCCAGTGCCTGTGTTGCTGGAATTGGGCGGCAAAGATGCGATGCTGGTGTTTGCCGATGCGCACCTGCAACGCGCCTGTGCCGCCGCCCTTTACGGTGCGTTCAGCCACAGCGGGCAAGTGTGCATTGCGGTTGAGCGGCTCTATGTGCAGCAAGACTGCCATGATGATTTTCTGCACCTGTTATTGGCCGCCACCGCGCAGCTCACCATCGGGCACGGTGCAGCAGGCGACTTGGGCGCAATGACGTCAGAACGCCAGTTTGCCATTGTTCAAGCGCATTACCAGGATGCCTTGGCGAAAGGCGCAAAAGCCTCCGGCCCGTTGGAACGGCAAGGTAATTATGTCCGCCCCGTGGTGTTATGGAATGTGCGTCAAGACATGCGGGTGATGCGCGAGGAAACTTTCGGCCCTTTGCTGCCAATACTGCCGTTTACGGACGAAGCAGAAGCGGTGCGCCTTGCCAATGACAGTGACTTCGGCCTCAATGCCAGCATCTGGAGCCGCGATATTGCCAAAGCGACGCGGGTTGCCCGGCAATTGCAAGTGGGGATGTGGGCGATCAACGATGTCCTCAAAAATGCTGGACATCCGGGCTTGCCGTTCGGCGGTGTGAAGAAAAGCGGCTTTGGCCGTTATCACGGCGCGGAAGGCCTGCGTAACTTCACTTATCCGGTCTCTGGCCTGACCAGCCGCAGCACCTTCCCGAAAGAGCCGAACTGGTTCCCTTATTCCGAGGCTCGTTACCAGCAATTCAAAGGTTATCTGGATTTTGTCTACGGCACGGGCACACTTTATCAACGTATAAAACGCAACTGGCAAGCTTTGCAGGCTTTCCGCGAATATTCGGCTTTTGACTTAACGCAACGGTGGCAAAACTTACAGTTATTGCTGCCGTGGAAACGGGACTTATAAATGAACGCAAACAACAAAAACCAGCGCATCATCATTATCGGCGCCGGCTTAGGCGGGCTGTCCGCCGCCATCTCTTTAGCCAGCGAAGGCTTTGCCGTCGAACTGATTGAAAAAAACGATAAAGTCGGCGGCAAACTGAATATTTTAGAAAAAGACGGCTTCACTTTTGATTTGGGGCCGTCCATCCTGACCATGCCGCATATTTTCGATGCCTTGTTCACACGCGTCGGAAAAAACCGTGCCGATTACGTTGCATTCGAGAAAGTGCAGCCCCATTGGCGTAATTTTTTTGAAGACGGCACTACGGTGGATTTAACAGATGATGCTGAAGCCATGCGTCAGGAGCTGGATAAACTCGGCCCCGAAGCCGCCGATGAATTCGCCCGCTTCATGGCTTATTCAAAAAAACTCTGCACCGAAACCGAAGCGGGCTATTTCGCCCAAGGGCTAGATAGCTTCTGGGATTTGTTGAAATTTTACGGCCCGCTACGCAGCCTGTTGAGTTTCGATGTGTTCCGCTCGATGGATCAAGGTGTACGCCGCTTTATCTCCAATCCCAAACTTGCCGACATCCTCAACTATTTCATCAAATACGTCGGCTCTTCGCCTTACGATTCCCCCGCCCTCATGAATCTGTTGCCGCATATCCAATTTGACTACGGGCTATGGTATGTCAACGGCGGCATGTACGGGCTGGCACAAGCACTGGAACACTTGGCGGTGGAGCTGGGCGTGGTTATCCGTCTCAACACCGAAGTGCTTGAAATACAACATGAAAACCGCCGCGCCACTACCGTGCGGTTAAATAATGGCGAGGTGCTGGCGGCAGATATTGTGGTTTCCAATATGGAAGTCATCCCCGCCATGCAGTCCTTACTGCACAGCCCCGCTGCCGAATTGAAAAAAATGCAGCGGTTTGCACCCAGTTGCTCTGGTTTGGTGTTGCACTTGGGAGTTAACCGCCTTTATCCACAATTGGCACACCACAATTTCTTTTATTCAGACCATCCCCGCGAACATTTCAACGCCATTTTTAACAGCCACCGTTTGTCGGACGACCCGACCATTTATCTGGTCGCCCCCTGCAAAACCGACCCTAACCAAGCCCCAGCCGGATGTGAGATCATCAAAATCCTGCCGCACATCCCGCACCTCGACCCTAACAACCCCCTTAGTCCGGAGGATTATCTGGCTTTCCGCGAACGGGTGTTGATTAAACTGGAGCGCATGGGCCTGACGGATTTACGCCAGCACATCGTCACCGAAGAATTCTGGACACCGCACGATATCCAAGCCCGTTACTATTCCAACCAAGGCTCTATTTATGGCGTAGTGGCAGACCGTTACAAAAATTTAGGGTTTAAAGCCCCGCAGCGTAGCGCAGAATTCACTAACGTGTATTTCGTTGGGGGCAGCGTCAATCCCGGCGGCGGTATGCCAATGGTGACATTGTCGGGGCAATTGGTGCGGGACAAGATTCTGGCGGATTTAAGCCTGGGTTGAGGAATACCGTTAAAACATGTTTTTAGGCATTCTATAAAACCTTTTTAAACCATCCCCAGACAGCGATATTTTAAGAAAAAACCACGGTGCATAGGCATGAAAAGTAGTTTTCGATTGCCTAGGAACCGCTATCGAATAATGCGGGTCTTTGCTAAATGATTAGCAATACAAGCGCAAATGGATACCCAAAAAACTATTTTTTAAGGGCAGATAATGCAGAAAATTTTGATTGTCGGGGCCAGTAAAGGAATAGGGGCCGCCATTGCTTCTTTAGCGCAAACCAACTGCCGGATAATATCGTTAAGCCGCTCGCCACCGGCGGACGATATACCGGAGCATTACCCATGCGATGTTTTAAATGACCCGCTGCCCTCAATCGAGGGTGCACTGGCCGGTCTTGTCTATTGCCCTGGGAGCATTAATTTAAAGCCTTTTTCCAGCATGAAAAGCGAAGATTTCCGTAATGACCTAGAACTCAATCTAATCGGAGCCGTGCGCTGCCTAAAGCATTACCAAAGTAACTTACAGGCCGCTGATTCGGCTTCTGTCGTACTTTTTAGCTCTGTTGCCGTGCAAACCGGGCTTGCTTATCATGCTTTGGTTTCCGCATCTAAAGGCGCTGTCGAAGGATTAACCCGTGCTTTGGCTGCGGAATGGGCGCCTAAAATCAGGGTGAATGCGATTGCGCCTTCCCTAACCAACACCGGTTTAGCGGAACGTTTATTACGCGACGACAGCAAGAAAGAAGCAGCGGCCGCCCGTCATGCGTTGAAGCGCATTGGCGAACCCGAAGATATTGCTCAAATGGCAGTTTTTTTATTGTCCGACAAAGCCAGCTGGATTACCGGACAGGTGCTGCATGTTGATGGTGGAATGTCTGTCATCAAATAACCTGATTAGCAAGATGTCTCAGCTAAGTCGTCATATCGGCAATCTATGCCGGAACGACGGTTTTGAAATTAGCTGAAGCACCTTGCTACCCAAGAAAGTTTTAGGGCTACGACCGCCCGTCCTTACTTATGACCCAGAGGGTGAAGGAAATGAAGAAATTCATGACTGTTTTAACCACTATTTTCCTGGCCGGTTGTAGCGTCTTTGGCATACGCTCGGCAGAAGAACCCAATTACCAAATACTTAATGATTACGGACCTATTCAAATCAGACAATACCCGGCGCTCGTTATAGCTCAAACCGAGGTCAATGCTGATTATAAAAGCAGCAGCAGCGAGGGATTTCAACGCTTGGCCGGGTATATTTTCGGCAACAATAAAAAACAGCAAAAAATGGCGATGACGGCGCCTGTCATTCAGGAGCAACAGGCTGAAACCATGACCATGACCGCACCGGTCATTCAGCAAAAATCGGGGACAATCTGGCAGATGGCTTTTGTACTCCCGCAAGACTATTCAGTATCAACTGCACCGGTACCGCTGGATCCGGCGGTAATCATAAAAGAGCTGCCTGGCAAAAAAACCGCCGTTATTCGCTATTCAGGCAGCCTGTCTGAACAAGGTATCGAAGAAAAATCTGAAGAATTAAAAAACTGGTTAACCGGACAAAGTTACCAGGCCATTTCCCCGCCGCGCTCTGCCGCTTACGATCCGCCTTGGACATTGCCGTTTCTTCGTCGTAATGAAGTTCACATTGATATAGAATAATTATGAACACTTTCACAAGAAAAAAAACCAAACCCCTTAAACTGATTATTATTGGCGGCGGCTATGCCGGTTTATCGGCATTGATTACCCTGAGAAATCAAGCGCCTGATGCTGAAATTACCTTGATTGATCCGCGCCCCAGCCATTTGATTATTACCCGGTTGCATGAAACCGTGCATCGTCCTCTCAGCAAGATCCAAATCCCTTACAGCTTGTTAGCCGAACGCTTTGATTTTATTCATAAACAGCAAGCCATCCAACTCGATGAAGACCGGCTTAAGGCCTGGAATTTGGAAAAAACCATCCAGCTTGGCGAAGAAAGCTTGCCATTCGATTATCTGTTAATAGCCATCGGCTCCTTATCCAGCCCATCGGTGAATGAGCCGAATGTTTATGATCTTAATGCAATCGGCCAACACTGTTTTGCCAAGGTATTAGAACAATTTATAGCCAATACGGACGCTAACGAAAAAACCGTCAATATAGTAGGCGCGGGGCCTACAGGCATTCAGTTTGCCTTTGAAATGGCCCATGTACTCCATGCCTGTCATGCCGATTACCAGCTTAATCTGATAGAAGGCAGCGACAGGTTACTGGCCGCTTTCCCTTGTGAAATCGCTGGTTATGTTGAAAGACGCATGATTGAAAGACGCATTACCTTGATTAAAAGCCAGTTTTACAAAGGCATTCAGGGGCGCGAGATATTGCTTGAACATAGCCAATCCGGTGAAAAATCAGTTCAGCCTACTGATTTAACTTTATTACTGCTGGGCAAAAAGCCTGAAATACTGCTGCACGCAAATAGTTCAGGCCAGGTTGTACTGGAGCATAACGTCTTGAGGCAACTTTTTACAGCGGGCGATTGCTCGCATTTTGATGAGTTGGGCTCCAATCTGATGACCTCGCAATCAGCCATACGCAAAGGCAAAGCGGCCGCCAATAATATTCTGCGGGAAGCCGGACTCCTGAGCTTTTGTTTGCCCTATATGCATCAGGATATTGGTTATCTGCTTAGCTTGGGTCCGGACGATGCGGTAGGCTGGATTGGCACGAAAAATAACATTATCAGCGGCTTGCCCGCTTTTATCGCCAAAGAAGCGATTGAGGCGCAGTATGACCTGTTACTGTCAGGCATCAATAGCTATGTCCTATGATCTTTCCTTGCTTATCACAGCCAAGGCCATCTTAAGCAGGAGTAAAACTGTTTTTGTTATTGGCGAAAGGCTGATACAGCAAGGTCAAAGCCGTGGGACTCCAGAAATTTGTCGCGCAAATCGAAAATGGCGCACCCTTTCAGGTATTTTTGTCGGCGGATGAGAAAAAACTGGGAAAGCCCACCGAATCCGGCCTTGCCCTCCCCTGTACGCGGTTCACTTACGCCTTAGGCACACTGGCGCTCTGGTCAGATAAACCGTAACTGATGACAACAATCCGTGCACTTCCTAACGCGTTTTTATCACCTCATCCTTCAACACGTCATAATCATTAAAAGCGGCCCTCAAGCTCAATTTCAGGTTGACGACACAGGCCAGCGTCGTGCTGGTGAAAATACAGACCATAATGGCGATTTGATACTTTACCGCCAACCAAGGTTCGCTGCCGCCTAAGATTTGCCCGGTCATCATGCCGGGCAACGACACCAGGCCCATGGTTGACATGCTGGCGATAGTCGGGCTGAGCGCGGCTTTGATGGCGGTGCGGTAATAAGGCCGCACCGCTTCCCAACGGGTGGCGCCCAGCAGTAAAAAAGTGAGGTATTCGTTCTCGTTTTTGTGTAAGGCCGAATAGAACCGCTCCAAGGCGATGACATTGCCTTGGAGGCAATTGCCGAGGATCATGCCCGCCAAAGGGACGATATAGCGGGCATCGTAATAATGCGTCGGCTGGATGACCAGCACCACCAAATAGAATGTCGCAAACAAGGTGCCCAAGGCAATCGCGGCAAAAGTAGGCAACACAAAATAGCGCACTTTAAGCCCTGCCCTTTGCAAAATGCTCAAATCGGCAACGGTCAGCATGACCAATATCCATAGGCCATTAAGCCAAGGGTCGTTAAGGCTGAATAACGTTTTCAGATAAAACCCGACCAGTGCCAACTGGACGCTCATGCGCAAGATGCTGACGGCAATATCGCGGCTAAGGCGCAACCCGATTAGCCAAAGCAACAGCCATGGCACAAAACAAAGCCCATAAAGCACCGCCATTTTCGGCAAGGCAATATCAAGCGTGGTCATGGCGTTCCTCCCTAATCAAGCGGCCTTCCTCAAGTTCCAAAACCCTATCGCAACGTTCTATCCAGTCCGGGTCATGGGCCACCGAAAGGACGGTCAGGTTCGGGTCGGCGAACACGTCAAACACCGCTTGTTTGCTTTCGTTGTCCAGTGCGCTAGTGACTTCGTCCAGCAAATACAACTTCTTGCCCAACAGTAAGCCACGCGCCAAGGCAATCCGCTGCTTTTCACCACCGGAAATACGGCTGCTTTCTTGCTTTAAAAGCGCGGAAGGCAACTGCAATTTCGCCAGCACCGCCGCCAGTTGCGCGTCGGTCGGTTTGTGGTCACGATGCGCTTTGAATTGAAAGGGCAATAACAGCGCGTCACGCACGGTATCCGCCCCCAAGACGGGTTCTTGTCCGATGTAGGCGGTATGGCTGCGGATGGCTGGGAGAGAGGTCGCATCCAAGGGCTTACCCTGAAAGTAAATCTGACCGCCAGTCACGGCAAATAATCCCAACAAGGTTTTCAGCACGGTACTTTTACCGGAACCTGATTTGCCACATAACACGGCTTTTTCGCCAGCGCAAACCGTAAAGCTGATGCCAGACAAGATTGTTTTCGCGCGGACGCTGACCGTTGTTTGGTCAAATTGGATGATTGCAGGCATCGGTTTAATTTCGCGGCAGTAAGGGGTTTGCCATCATAACAAATAGGCAGGACTTTAAACTGTCTTCCTGAAAGTCAGATTGATCAGCCTACGCCCAAGGAGGGGATGGGTACCGTCTGCCAATGGGGCAATACCCTTTTAAGGCAACAAAAAAACCGCACAAGGAACCCAAAAGATGCTTTAAGCTAACCCTAATGAATGGCTGTGCGGCAATTAAACCAATACCTTGAAACCGACTTAAAACGGTTCTTTAAACGGCCGCAAGTCCAGCTCGTGCGTCCATGCGCTGGGATGTTGCTGATGGATAGCCCAATAGGTTTGGGCGATAGCCTCACGTTTTAACAACCCCTCCACGCCCTTTGCCTTAACGTAGTCAGGGAATTGGTTTCTGGCGCGTTCGCCATCAATAACGCCATCAATCACGACATGCACGACATGGATGCCTTGCGGCGAGAATTCCCTTGCCATGCCCTGCGCCAACGCCCTTAACCCTGCTTTAGCGGCGGCAAAGGCGGTGAACGGCGGTTTTGCCCGTAACGATGCGGTCGCGCCGGTAAAAAATAGCGTGCCCCGCCGGTTACTTTTCATGGCATTCACCGCCGCTTTGCCAAACAAAAATGCGCCTAAACAATTTTGCTGCCAAAGCGTGGTGAAGGTTTCGGGATCGGTCTCCAGCAATGGCGCGGGGATATTGCTGTCCACATTGTAGGCGGCAATGTCGATACGGTAGCCCTGCTGCTGTACCGTGCCGAACAAATCCGCAACGTCATGTTCAACGGTCGCATCAGCGACAATAGCGGAGACCGTGCCCCCCGCCTGCCTGATAGTGTCCGCAACCCGTTGAAGCTTCTCTTCACTTCGGCCGGCGATGAAAACGTGCAGGCCTTGTGCAGAAAAAGTGCTGGCGAGTGTAGCGCCCAAACCTTGCTGTGGACCAACTCCGATGATGACGGCTGAACATGGTTGCTCCATTGTTATTTTCCGGCGGCGGTGGCGTCTGGCACTTCAATCAAAGCGCCTGATTTGACGTCATAAATATAACCGTAAACAGGGATGTCCGAAGGCACCAACGGGTGTGACTTTATCCGCACGACATCTTCAAGGACACTTTGCGCCTGGTCTTTGATGGTGAGCCAATCAATATACTTGGCTTCTGCCGAACCCGGGCCTTCACAGCAATCATGCCAGCCGTCGGCATCGACAGAGGCCGTTTTTAAGCTGCTGCCGAGCAGGTCACGCATAATGTCGTCAGTGAAAGTTTCCATGCCGCAGTCGGTGTGGTGGATAACAAACCATTCGCGGGTGCCCAGCAATTTATAAGAAATGACCAGCGAGCGTATCGCGTCATCACTGGCCCGTCCGCCCGCATTGCGGATGACATGGGCGTCGCCTTCGGCAAGGCCGGCATATTTGGCAGGGTCAAGGCGGGCGTCCATGCAGGTCAGAATGGCAAAGTGCCGCCCTGGGGGCATCGGCAAATCGCCTTTGTCAAAGCTGGCGACGTAATCGCGGTTGGCCATTAACACTTCATTTAATACTTTACTCATCAGTCGCTCCTCAGGTGTGAGTTATTATTTTCTGCCAAATATCAGCGAGAAATTATTAGCGGGCATGTCAATGCGTTCTTTCAATTCCAAGCCATAGCTTTCGGCTGCTTTTTGTAAGTCGGCGACATCTTTTAAGCCCCATTCCGAAACGCCGGCTGAACTTAAGGTCTCATGGAATTCTTTGTTTGAATCCGTAGTGAATGTGCCTTCAACCTTAAACGGCCCATAAATCAGCAAAAAGCCGTCGTCATCAAGCAAATGCGCCGCGCAACGCATCATGCCGTTAGCAATTGAAATAGGCGCCACCTGAAAAATGTTGATACAAAAAATAGCCGCAAATGAATGTGGCGCACCGGGGTTAAACCAAGTTTCAGGGTCGGTCAAATCCAAGTGCGCAGGATCGGCGATATTGTCATTGCTATGATCGGCGGTCAGTTTTTTGATATTGTCAAAGACTTCCTGATCCCTATCGGAAGGATGGAAGTGCAGATGTTTGAAATGCGGGGCAAAATAATTGATGTGCATCCCGCTGCCGCTGGCCATTTCTAGAACTCGCGCAGGGTCTTTAGGCATTTTTTCTTTTAACACGCCTAACAATGGCTCACGGTTACGCGAACCCGCCCATGCGACATATTCACTAAGCGGATGTGGGTCTAATGGTGGTTTTTCTTGGCTCATGGTGTGTTCCTCATTTATTGTTATAAGAGCTTTATCACCAGCAAATGGCATACCAGCCGACGGTAACAAAATTACCTTTACATTACAATCAATTAGGTTTTAACTTAGGCCAATAAAAGAAGCATCACTTCAATTAATGAAAACCAACTTCACAAATTGACATGGAAACCAACTCCCTCACCGACTTAACGCCAGTATTTTTTCTGCAAACGTTTATTCTTGAATTAATGCACGCCAGTGAACAACAGGGGCAAAAGCACTGCGAGCAGTTGATCGAACATATAGCCAAAACCGCCGGTTGTTTCTTTGAAGAAATCTACCGCGAAGACACCCAAAATAGTGGGCTGCTTGACAACGAGCGTTATATCGAACTTATCCTCGGCCTCAAAAACAATATCGGCGGCAAGTTTTCTTTGGCGTCCAGCACACTAGATTGCATTACGGTGACCAATAGCCGCTGCCCTTTTGGCGAACAAGTGACTAATTTCCCTGAGTTATGCCGCATGACCTCCAGTGTCTTCGGCGGTATCGCCGCGCGGAATTTTGGTTATGCCAAAGTTGAGATTAAAAAAAGCATCGCCCGTCAGGATGGCTGCTGCGAAGTTTGCGTTTACACCAACCCCGAGGCGGCAAAAGAGCATGCCGGGGTGGAATATACCGACACTACGCCGGTTAAGGCAAACCAGGACATGACCGCCCTGCACTCGCGCATTGAAGAAAGCATGCAGCAAATTTGGCGCAAACAAAGCAAGCAACCAAACAAAAAACAGCCGCCCGCCATTATTGCCAAATCATCGGCAATGCAGAAAATCCTACAAGCTATCGAAGTGGTTTCACCTACCCTAGCAACTGTGTTGATCCAAGGCCAAACAGGTGTTGGTAAGGAATTGATCGCCCGCGCCATCCACGCCATGAGCGAGCGCTGCCAAAAACCCTTTATCGCCATTAATTGCGGCGCAATCCCCGAAAGCCTTATCGAAAGCGCCCTGTTCGGGCATGAAAAAGGCGCGTTTACCGGCGCGGTTGAAGTCCATCAGGGCTATTTTGAACGGGCAGAAGGCGGCACGTTGTTTCTGGACGAAGTCGATTCCTTATCGCCAGCTGCACAAACCCGTTTGTTGCGGGTATTACAAGAAGGCGAATTGGAACGGGTTGGCGGCAAGCAAACGTTGTCGGTCGATTTGCGGATTATCTCAGCCACCAACCAATCGTTGGAGGAACAAGTCAAGCAGGGGCTGTTCCGTAATGACCTGTATTACCGCCTTAATGTCGTGCGCCTGAATGTGCCGCCGCTCGCAGAACGTCCTGAAGACTTGCCTTATCTGGTGCAATTGATTTTGCAACGGCTAAGCAAAAGATATAACAAATCCGTTAGCTCTGTCAGCCGTGAAGTCATGCAAAAAATCCACCGCTACAACTGGCCAGGTAACGTAAGGGAGTTGGAAAATGTGCTTGAACGAAGTATGTTGTTCGCTAAAGGCCAAGAAATCACCTGTCTGGACTTAGACCTGACCGAAGGGCTGCTGCCCATCAAGCGATGGCATGACATAAAAGCCCAAGCGGTCGCCGATATTGAACAAAAATACCTCAAAGCGGTTTTAAAAGAACATCGGGGGGATATAAAAAAAGTGGCTGACAGCATGGAAATCACCGTGCGTGCCGTTTATGGCAAGCTAAAAAAATACGCGCTTGACCTGTCCGATTACAAGGCCCCATGACGGCGGGTCTGAAAATTTCGGGCGGCCGCCCCTATCCTCCCCCAACGTTTTTAACAACAACCGTGGTGACCAACGATGACAAACCCTACCCGCCCTGCAAACGACAGCAAGATTAAGCTGCCTTATTTTGATTATCTGCTAAAAATCTTAAATGACGGCAATGAGGCGGTGGCGACCAGCTTTGGCCGACATGTGCATTGGGGATACTGGGCGCAACCAAAATCAGCCACCTTAACAAACGCTGACTTTGCCGGGGCCGCCGAAAACCTTAGCGCCGAAGTCTGTTTGGCGGCAAAACTTGAAAATAAACTTAAGGTGTTGGATGTTGGTTGCGGTTTTGGCGGCACCATCGCCCATATCAATGAGCATTATGCGGATATGGAATTGGTGGGCCTAAATATTGATGAGCGGCAATTGGAACGTGCCCGCACCACTGTCACGCCTTTGCCGGGCAATGCAATCGTTTTCCAGCAAGGCAATGCCTGTGCCTTACCTTTTCCTGACCAGTCATTCGATGTGGTGTTGGCGGTTGAGTGCATTTTCCATTTCCCAGGCCGTGAGCAGTTTTTCAAAGAAGCCTACCGCGTCCTAAAACCTGGCGGTTATTTAGCGTTATCGGACTTTGTCCCGACCCGGTTATTACAACCCCTTGCCCGACTCAAAATACCCGCATGGGGATTTTACGGCAAATGCAATATTGACTACAGCGTGCATGATTATCGGGCGCTCGCCAGCCAGACGGCGTTTACCTTGTTGACCGAACGCGACATCACAGCAAACACCTTGCCAACCTACACTTATTTAAGGCGGCTTGCCGTCCAACAAAGGGTCGGCGGCAAAAGCGCCATGCTCGAAACAATAAGCGTGGAATTGTTAAGCAGGCTCAGTTTGCTCAACTATTACATCTATGGCTTGCAAAAGTAAGCTTTTAAGGAAAGCTGGGGCGGCGCCCCATTTACCTATAAAACACCCCTTTAACACATCAAGGTTAAAATTGTTAATGACCAAAACAGCATAATTTCGTAGAATTGTAACAATTAATTTTTTATAACGGGGTCAGCCTTCAGAGAGGTTCATCCCGTTTTGTGTATTTAGAGGTGACGTGATTGAGTAAGCCTGCTTTGTTGGTGTTAGAAGATGGGACCGTGTTTTATGGCGTGTCAATAGGCGCGGATGGTTGCAGTGCTGGGGAAGTTGTTTTTAACACTGCGATGACAGGCTATCAGGAAATCCTAAGTGACCCCTCATACGCCCGGCAAATTGTGACATTAACCTGCCCGCATATTGGCAATGTCGGCACCAATAGTGAAGATGACGAATCCGCCAGTGTCTTTGCCAGTGGCTTGGTCATTAGGGATTTGCCGCTACTGGCCAGTAGTTGGCGTTGTGAAACCAGCTTGCCAGATTACTTGGCGAAGCATAACGTGGTTGCGATAGCCGACATTGACACCCGCAAACTAACCCGCCTGTTGCGTGACAAAGGGGCGCAACGCGGTTGTATTATGGCGGGCGAAACCGTTGATCTTAGTGCCGCAAGCGCCGCCATCGAAAGCTTTCCTGGTTTGAAAGGCATGGACTTGGCCAAAGAAGTGACAACCGCCGTGCCTTATCAATGGTCTGAAAATATCTGGCAACTTGAAAATGGCCACACCCAAGCGCAAAACCTAACCAAGCATGTGGTTGCTTATGATTTTGGCATCAAACGTAACATCCTTAGGCTATTGGCCAATCGCGGCTGCCGCGTGACCGTCGTTCCAGCGACGACATCAGCGGCAGATGTTTTGGCACTTAATCCTGATGGTGTGTTCTTGTCTAATGGCCCGGGTGATCCTGAGCCTTGCACCTATGCTATCGAAGCAATCAAAACAATTCTGGAACAAAAACTTCCGGTTTTTGGCATTTGTCTAGGCCATCAACTGCTGGCATTGGCGAGTGGCGCAAAAACCGAGAAAATGAAATTTGGCCACCACGGCGCCAACCATCCGGTGCAAGAAAAAGCCACCGGCAGGGTGATGATCAGCAGCCAGAACCATGGGTTTGCGGTTAATGAAGCGAGTCTTCCAGACCATCTCACCGCAACCTATCATTCTTTATTCGACGGCAGTTTACAAGGTGTGGCGCGTACCGATTGCCCAGCAATGAGTTTTCAGGGGCATCCTGAAGCCAGTCCTGGGCCACATGATGTTGAATCGTTATTTGACGGCTTCATCAGCATGATGGAACAGCACGCCCGTAAATAATCAGCAGAGCAAATTATAAAATGCCCAAAAGAACCGACATAAAATCCATCTTATTACTAGGTGCAGGCCCAATTGTTATTGGTCAAGCGTGCGAATTTGATTACTCCGGCACCCAAGCCTGTAAAGCCTTGCGCGAAGAAGGCTACCGAGTGATTCTGGTCAATTCCAATCCCGCGACGATTATGACCGACCCTGATATGGCGGATGCAATTTACATCGAGCCTATCGACTGGCAAACCGTAGAAAAAATCATCGAAAAAGAACGTCCTGACGCCATTTTGCCCACGATGGGCGGACAAACCGCATTAAATTGTGCGCTGGCTTTAGATGCACAGGGCGTACTGGAAAAATATGGCGTTGAAATGATTGGCGCCACAAAAGAAGCCATCAATAAAGCCGAAGACCGTGAACTGTTCAATCAGGCGATGCGTAAAATAGGCTTTGAAGTGGCCCGCTCAAAAACCGCACACAACCTAGAAGAAGCCTTATCGGCTCAAAAAGAGGTCGGCTACCCCACGGTCATCCGCCCTTCATTCACAATGGGTGGTAGCGGCGGCGGCATTGCCTACAACAAGGAAGAATTCATTGAAATTTGTGAACGCGGTTTGGATTTGTCACCGACTAATGAGTTGCTGATTGAAGAATCAGTGCTAGGCTGGAAAGAATATGAAATGGAAGTGGTCCGTGATTCCAAGGACAACTGCATTATCGTTTGTTCGATAGAAAACTTTGACCCTATGGGTGTGCATACCGGCGATTCGATCACTGTTGCGCCGGCGCAAACCCTAACCGATAAAGAATATCAGATTCTGCGCAATGTCTCGCTGGCGGTGTTGCGTGAAATCGGCGTCGACACCGGCGGCTCAAACGTACAGGTGGCCATTAATCCTGAGAATGGCCGGATGATTGTTATCGAGATGAACCCTAGAGTATCGCGTTCTTCGGCATTGGCTTCTAAAGCCACCGGCTTCCCGATTGCTAAAGTGGCGGCAAAACTGGCGGTGGGTTATACGCTGGATGAATTAAAAAACGAAATCACCGGCGGTGCGACACCGGCATCGTTTGAGCCATCCATCGATTATGTGGTCACTAAAGTGCCACGTTTTACGTTTGAGAAATTCCCGCAAGCGGATGACCGGCTGACAACGCAAATGAAATCAGTTGGCGAAGTCATGGCGATAGGCCGCACTTTTCAGGAATCCTTACAAAAAGCGTTGCGTGGATTGGAAATTGGCATCAGCGGCCTGGATGAAATCATTGATTTGGATACCGAAGACGCCCAAGAAAGGATGCAACGGGAAATGCGCCACCCTGGCCCGGACCGTTTGCGTTATGTTGCGGACGCATTCCGTAGCGGAATGAGCATTGAGGACGTGCATAGCGTTTGCAAAATCGACCCTTGGTTTTTGGCACAAGTGCATGATTTAGTCATTACAGAAAAATCGTTATCGACCAAAACCCTATCCACTTTAAAGGAAGGTGAGCTTTATAAGCTTAAACGCAAAGGCTTCTCTGATATTAGGCTGGCTAAACTCCTGGATACGTCCGAGACTGAAGTCCGTAATGTCCGGCATAAGCAGGGTGTGCGGCCAGTCTATAAGCGTATTGATTCATGCGCGGCTGAGTTTGCATCCGACACGGCTTATCTGTACTCAACCTACGAAGAAGAATGCGAAGCACGGGTTTCGGATAAGGAAAAAATTATTATCTTAGGTGGCGGGCCCAACCGTATAGGCCAAGGCATTGAATTTGACTATTGCTGTGTCCATGCCGCCCTAGCGTTGCGTGAAGATGGCTACGAAACCATCATGATCAACTGCAATCCTGAAACAGTTTCCACCGATTTTGACACTTCCGACCGCCTGTATTTTGAGCCGCTGACACTAGAGGACGTGCTGGAGATTGTCCATCTGGAAAAGCCTAAAGGCGTGATTGTCCAATACGGCGGGCAAACACCTTTGAAACTGGCGCGGGCATTGGAAGCTGCGGGTGTGCCGATTATCGGCACTTCACCGGACTCGATTGACTTGGCAGAAGACCGCGAACGTTTTCAAAAGTTATTGGAAAGGCTGGACTTAAAACAACCGCCTAACGCCACCGCACGTTCTGTCGAGCAGGCGCTGAATGCCGCTAAAGAATTAGGTTACCCGTTGGTGGTCAGGCCGTCTTATGTGTTGGGCGGACGGGCGATGGAAATCGTCTTTAATGAAGAAGGCCTGCAACGCTATATGAAAGAAGCGGTCAGCGCGTCTAACGATTCACCTGTGCTGCTGGACCGTTTTTTAGACGACGCTGTGGAAATGGATGTGGATGCCATTTACGATGGCGAGCGCACATTAATTGGCGGCCTGATGGAACACATCGAGCAGGCCGGTGTCCATTCAGGCGATTCTGCATGTTCTTTACCGCCTTATGAGTTGGCGCCGGAACTTCAGGACGAACTACGCGAACAAGTCGCAAAAATGGCCGAAGCATTGGGCGTAAGAGGCTTGATGAACACCCAGTTCGCTATCCAGGGCACTGATATTTATGTGCTGGAAGTTAATCCCAGAGCATCACGGACAGCGCCTTTTGTGTCTAAGGCCACCGGTTATCCTTTAGCAAAAATTGCCGCGCGGGTGATGGTCGGGCAAACGCTTACGCAACAAGGTATCACTGAAGAACGCATCCCCCCTTATTACTCAGTGAAGGAAGCTGTGTTCCCCTTTGTTAAATTTCCAGGTGTCGACCCATTACTGGGGCCTGAGATGAAATCCACCGGGGAAGTGATGGGCGTAGGTAAAACCTTTGGCGAAGCTTTCGCCAAATCCCAACGGGCGGCAGGTGTCAACTTAAACCACAGCGGCAAGGTGCTAATCAGTATCCGTGATGCCGACAAAGCAAAAGCGCCCGACATAGCCCGAATGTTGGTGGATAAAAAATATGAAATTGTAGCAACTGGCGGCACGGCAAAATTTCTAAAGGAAGCTGGCATCCCTTGTGAGGTCGTGTTCAAAGTCAACGAAGGCCGGCCCAATACCGTCGATATGATAAAGAATGGCCAGATCCAGCTGGTCATCAACACCACAGAGGGCAAAAAGGCAATTTCAGATTCGTTCACCATGCGCCGGGAAGCCTTACAGTACCGGGTCACTTATTACACAACAATGGCCGGTGCCAGAGCGGCCTGTTATGCGTTAGGTGAACTGGAAGCCGGCAATGTGAACTGCCTGCAAGATTTACATAAAAGTCTGGCCTGACAAGCCAGTAATGGATGAATAATGATTGGAGTTGAAAAATGAGCAAAGTACCTCTTACCGTAAAAGGTGCAGAAAAATTACGGGCAGAATTGGAAGAACTGAAATCAGTGGTGCGTCCGCGCATTATTGCGGCAATAGCAACCGCGCGGGCGCACGGCGACTTAAAAGAAAATGCCGAGTACCATGCGGCACGCGAGCAACAAAGCTTTGCTGAAGGGCGAATTGGGGAAATTGAAGCTAAATTGTCCAATGCCCAAATTATTGACGTGACCAAACTAGACGCTAACGGCAAAGTCGTGTTTGGGGCAACCGTTGAAATAGAAGACATCGAATCTGAAAAACGGGTCACCTATCAGATTGTGGGCGAAGATGAAGCGAGCATCAAAGAAGGCCGGATATCTATTGGCTCCCCCATTGCACGGGCATTAATTGGCAAGGAAGCCGAAGACGTTGTTACCGTTAAAGCGCCTGCCGGAAATGTGGATTATGAAATTATCTCAATCAAATACATTTAATTGATAGGTGCAAAAGGAGCAAAGCTAAGGACGCCTCCGCTCCTTAAGCAGCTTTGCTCCCCCAGTCGGTCGCGTTATTTGTTCGGGTTCAACCGATAAATGACAGTAACCTGACCAATAGTTTGAATAAGCTCTGCACCTGTTGCAGCACAGATTTTTTCGCTAATCTGTGGCCGTTCCTCCCGGTCGGCCCGTATCTTTACCTTAATTAATTCGTGGATATTAAGCGCCAGTTCAATTTCTGCCAGTACAGCGTCTGTCAGGCCTGATTGACCAACTATAACCACAGGTTTTAAGGCATGGGCCTCGGCTCGCAGCCTTTTTTTATCTACAGAGTCCACTTTTTGTTCCTAACATTAAATAATTAATTTTACACTAAAAAAATAATATGGGACGCAGTAAAAGCAGCAATCGTTGGATGCAGGAGCACTTTGACGATGAATATGTCAAAATGGCCCAAGCACAGGGTTACCGTTCGCGTGCCGTATTTAAGCTGATGGAAATTCAAGAAAAAGATCAGATCATTAGGCCAGGCATGAATATTGTCGACTTAGGGGCTGCGCCTGGTGGTTGGTCACAATTTGCACGGCCGCTTATTGGCAAAAAAAGCAAGCTGGTGGCGCTCGATATTTTGCCCATGGATCCCCTTGAAGGCGTTGATTTTATTCAGGGGGATTTTCGCGAAGAGGCCGTATTAGAGCATCTTTACGGGGTTCTTGATGGTGCGCCGGTTAATCTGGTAATGTCGGATATGGCGCCGAATATGAGCGGCAACAAAGGGGTCGACCAGCCTCGTGCCATTTATTTGGGCGAGTTAGCGTTGGACACAGCAAAAACAGTTTTAACTAAAGATGGCGTTTTTCTGGTTAAATTGTTCCACGGCGAAGGTTTCGAAGCATTTCACAGGGACGTGCAACAATTTTTTGCTAAAGTGACCATTAGAAAACCAAAAGCATCACGGCCACGAAGCAATGAAGTTTATATTTTGGCCAAAGGCTTTAAATAAAGCCCTTTAACCCTTATATTGGCATGATGGTGATGTTGCAGCCTGTACATAATTTCATCAATATAACCGTGTTTATGCTTGTGTTTATTCGAAGCGAAAAAGTATAACAATCGTCAGGGATATACTCCTGATACAATTAATCAGTTTTTAAACCGAGCTGTTCAAGCCTGGGGCGTGTTTGTGAACGATATGATAAAAAATACAATTTTATGGGTAGTCATCGCTGTGGTGTTGATGTCCCTGTTTAACAATTTTGGCCCACAGGCCCAGCGGGCTGATTCTTCGTTGTCGTATTCGCAATTTATCGACTCCGTAAAGTCCGGCCAGATTCAGCAAGTCATGATTGACGAGCATTTTATCAAAGGCAAAACGCAAAGCGGACAAGCCTTCAAAACCTATGCGCCCTCTGATCCACATTTAGTTGACGACTTATTGGCAAACGGCGTTGACATTAAGGTTATTCCGCCGGAGCAACCTTCCCTACTCATGCAACTGCTAGTTTCTTTTGGCCCCATGTTGCTGCTGATTGCTGTTTGGGTGTTTTTTATGCGCCAAATGCAAGGTGGTGGAGCAGGTGGTCGAGGCGCTATGAGCTTTGGCAAAAGTAAGGCCCGCATGCTCGAAGAAGACCAAATTAAAGTGACTTTTGCTGACGTCGCGGGCTGTGACGAAGCCAAAGAAGAAGTGTCCGAAATGGTTGACTTCCTTAAAGATCCTGCAAAATATCAAAAACTGGGTGGAAAAATCCCTAGAGGCGCGCTAATGATAGGCCCTCCAGGCACAGGAAAAACCTTATTGGCCAGGGCGATTGCCGGCGAAGCCAAAGTGCCTTTTTTCACCATTTCCGGCTCTGATTTTGTTGAGATGTTTGTCGGTGTCGGCGCTTCACGGGTACGGGACATGTTTGAACAAGCCAAAAAACATGCACCGTGCATCATCTTTATTGATGAGATTGATGCTGTGGGTCGGCAGCGCGGTGCAGGTCTAGGTGGCGGCAATGATGAGCGCGAGCAAACCTTAAATCAGTTACTGGTCGAAATGGATGGCTTTGAGGGCAACGAAGGCATTATCGTGATTGCCGCAACTAACCGCCCTGATGTGCTGGATAAAGCCTTATTGCGTCCAGGGCGATTTGACCGCCAAGTCACTGTTGGCCTGCCAGATGTCAGGGGACGGGAGCAAATCCTCAAAGTCCATGTAAAAAAAGTCCCTACAGCTGACGATGTCGAAATCAAATACATTGCCCAAGGCACACCGGGCTTCTCAGGCGCTGATCTGGCCAATTTGATCAATGAGGCCGCCTTGTTTGCTGCCAGAATGAACAAACGCGTCGTCAGCATGGCGGATTTGGAAAAAGCCAAAGACAAATTAATCATGGGTGCTGAACGCTATTCGATGGTTATGGATGAGAAAGAAAAGAAAATGACTGCGTATCATGAAGCAGGCCATGCCATTGTCGGCAGACTGGTGCCCGAACATGATCCTGTTTATAAAGTCAGCATTATGCCGCGTGGCCGGGCTCTTGGCGTGACCATGTTTTTACCGGAAAAAGACCAGTACAGCGCCAGCAAACAAAAACTGGACAGCATCATTTCCAGCCTTTACGGTGGCCGTATTGCCGAAGAAGTCATATTTGGTTGGGAACAGGTTAGCACCGGCGCTTCAAATGACATCGAACGGGCCACTGAACTGGCCAGAAACATGGTCACCAAATGGGGCTTGTCACAACGTTTGGGGCCGCTGGCCTACAGTGAAGAAGAAGGCGAAGTGTTTTTAGGACGTTCAGTGACCCAACACAAATCAGTGGCGGAAGAAACCTCCCACACTATTGATGAAGAAATCCGTTCGTTTATTGACCGCAACTATGAACGCGCTGAGCGGCTTATCAAAGAAAACATCGACATATTACATGCGATGGCGGCGGCACTTATGAAATATGAAACCATCGACAAAAATCAGATCGATGACCTGATGGCACGCAGACCTGTCAAAGACCCTGATGGTTGGAATGACATGCCCCCGCGTGGCGGCGTCACTACAGATGAAATCAAAAGCAAAGATGACAAAAAAGGAGAGCAATCAATCGGCGGCACAGCCGAACAAAGCTAAACCTTTTCCTGCCTGGCAGTAAAAAGAGAGGCGTTTTACACCTCTCTTTTTTTTGGGCTGGCTAAAAAGCGGTACACCCTAAAATATTCGGCATTAAACGGTAACACTATGACAAAAAAATATTTTGGAACAGATGGCATTCGGGGCGAAGTGGGCAAACCACCAATAACGGCTGATTTTTTATTGAAACTAGGCTGGGCTGCCGGAAAAGTGTTTGCCAATGCAGGCAATGATTTTGTATTGGTAGGCAAGGACACCCGTATTTCCGGGTATATGTTTGAGTCAGCGCTTGAAGCAGGCCTGACCGCTGCCGGTGTTGACACCCGCTTATTAGGCCCCATGCCCACGCCTGGCATTGCCTATTTGACACGAACATTAAGGGCGCAAGCAGGCATAGTTATTAGCGCCTCCCACAACCCTTATTACGATAATGGCATCAAATTTTTTTCTGTGCATGGGACTAAGCTACCCGACGAGACTGAAAATCAAATAGAAAGCTATCTCGAAGCACCTATGACGACAGTAACCTCATCGAAATTAGGAAAGGCGAAACGGTTAAGTGATGCTGCTGGACGTTATATTGAATTCTGTAAAGCCAGTGTGCCTACACGCCTAGATTTTGGCGGCATGAAAATCATTGTTGATTGCGCCCATGGAGCAACTTACCATATCGCGCCACATGTGTTTAGTGAGGTGGGCGCTGAGGTTATTGCCATCGGTATTGAACCTAATGGCCTAAACATCAACGAGGATTGCGGGGCCACTAAACCGGCGCAACTAGCTGCAAGTGTGCTTGCCAACAATGCCGATTTCGGCATCGCCCTCGATGGTGACGGCGACCGTTTGATTATGGTTGACCATAAAGGTGAAGTTGTTGATGGTGACGAACTTATCTACATCATTGCCAAGTCAAGAATTGCATCGGGGCAAATGGCAGGGCCGGTAGTTGGGACGCTAATGAGCAATTTAGGTATGGAGCACGGTTTAAAAAGCGTGGGACTTAACCTATTAAGGGCAAAAGTGGGTGACCGTTATGTTATGGAAATGCTGAGTGAGCATAAAGGCATTTTAGGTGGTGAAAACTCCGGCCATATTATTTGCTTGGATAGAACCACCACAGGCGACGGCATTATAGCGGCCTTGCAAGTCATGGCAGAAATGCAGTGTAGCGGCAAGAGCTTGCACGAACTAAAATCTGGGATGCAGAAATATCCGCAAATCCTGATTAATGTCAAAACCACTAAAAAAGTTGATCCCGATAATAACGAAAGCATCAAGAAAGCCGTCAAAGCATTAGAAGCCAAACTAGGCGAACAAGGCCGGGTGTTGCTTAGGGCATCGGGTACCGAACCATTAATTCGGGTAATGGTAGAAGGCCAGCAACGCGAATTAGTGGAAAATTATGCACTGCAACTTGCCGATGAAGTTAAGAAAGCAATAGATGCTTGAATTGGAATTCATTAAACTATATCATAGGCGATTTTATTCTAGGTGGAGCTAATAATGCGTCAGTCACTGGTTGTAGGCAATTGGAAAATGAACGGGACTCGTGCTAGTGCTGAGTTGCTTGCACAAGGCATTATCGCGGGTTTAGGTGTAAATAATGGAGGCATCGCCGTTTGTGTGCCTTATGTCTATATCGAATGTATTAGTGAAATTGTTAAAGGCACACCATTGGCTTTAGGCGCACAAAATGTTGCCGACAAACCTTCAGGTGCTTTTACAGGTGAAATTTCAGCCACTATGCTAAAAGAATTTGGTTGCCAATACGCATTAGTAGGACACTCAGAAAGACGCACCTATTACGGCGACACTAACGAAACCGTTGCCGCCCGTTTTTGTCAAGCCCAAGAACAAAATATAACCCCTATTCTCTGCATAGGCGAAACCCTAGAACAACGCGACCAAGACCAAACCTTTGCCGTAATTGACGGCCAGCTTGATGCCGTTATTAAACAGGCAGGCATAGCGGCTTTTGGTGCGGCGGTAATCGCTTATGAGCCGGTTTGGGCGATAGGCACAGGAAAAACAGCAACCGACGAACAAGCCCAAGAAGTTCATCATTATATTCGTCAATATATTTCGGCTAAAGACCACGCCATTGCCGAAAAACTACAAATATTATACGGTGGCAGCGCCAAGCCCGATAACGCAAAAGGCTTGTTTGCCATGCCAGATATTGACGGCGGCTTAATAGGTGGGGCTTCGTTGGATGCGGAATCCTTTTTAAAGATTTATCACTCGATCTAGAAGAAATTTAGACTTTCATGTATCAAGTAATTATTGTTATTCACGTTTTGTTGGGCCTAGGCATTATCGGCTTAATATTAATCCAGCAAGGCAAAGGGGCTGATGCCGGCGCGGCTTTTGGAACAGGCTCTTCAGGCTCTGTTTTTGGCGCTCAAGGTGCAGCATCATTTTTGTCTCGTACCACAGCCATTTTAGCCGCATTATTTTTTACAACTAGCCTCGGGCTTGCCGTGTTAAATAGCAAACAAGGCGTAGCATACGACTTGATGAGCGAGCCTGCGGCCAATCAAAATACACAACAAGGACTTCCTGATGTACCTGTTTCCAAAGAAACAGAAACAGTGCCAACCGTGACCGAAGAAACACCCGCGGCATCTTCAATTGCGCCTAAAGCTGAAGAAATAAAGCAAACTGAAGTACCGGCCCCAGAAGCAATTAAGCCCGTTGAAAAGCCAGTAAAAAAATAATCCAGCGATAATATTATAGATTTAAGCCGATGTGGTGAAATTGGTAGACACGCCATCTTGAGGGGGTGGTGACGCAAGTCGTGCCGGTTCAAATCCGGCCATCGGTACCAAATCAAAGAAGCAAGCCGTATCATGCAGTATCAGAAGCCGCAAGGCTTAGCGGGTTTTTTATTGCCTCAGACAGTGCCATTAAGTATCATCAAATACCAACAACATTGTTGGTATAGTTGTTGGTATCGACCCTTAAGGCTCAACCGATACCAACAAAACCGCCTTAACCCTTTAGGTACGCGCCATGCTGACCGATATTAAAATCCGCAACACCAAACCAACTGACAAACCGCAAAAACTGTTTGACGGCGGCGGCCTGTTTGTCTTGGTTACGCCACAAGGCGGCAAGTTCTGGCGGCTGCTTATCGGTTTAAAGGCAAGTAAAAAACATTATCCATTGACGAATACGCGGCTTGCTCAATTGTGGGTATACGCGGGATTCAGCCTATATCATCCGTGTAGTTGGGGACAACTATATCCCCACCCGTTTTAATGTCTGGGGGGCTAAAGCCTTGGCGGGTAAAGTCAGCGCGGGCTACCTGGACGAACGCCGCCGCATGATGCAAGCGTGGGCGGATTACCTGGACGGCTTGAAGGCAGGCGCGGAGATTATCCCATTCAAAAAGACCGGGTAACGCTACCTTGCCTTATGGCTTGACTTGTGCGACAAGGTATAATAGATGCCAATAACGTACAGACTAGGCAAGCCCATGGCCACCATTACCTTTGACACCTTGTAATCCACCAATCAGCTTAAATCAGCCGGTTTTACCGAAGATCAAGCCATTGCCCTTATCGATATTCAACGCAAAACCAGCACGGAAGCTATCCACCAAGCGATTCATGATTTCCATTTAGACGACATAGCCACTAAGCGCGATATTGATATTCAGAAAGGAAATATCAGAATCCAAGGCTGATTTAACCCGCTGGCTTCCTGCAAACCACCCTGATTATCGGCGTCTTGCTGAAACTGGCTAAGCTGGTTTGATCGGACGGACAGCACCCACCCAAGAGGCAAGCATGAAAACACAACCACAATTTATAACCAACGGCAACAAATCCGCCGTTATCTTGTCGCTGGCCGATTATCAAGAACTCATGGAAGACTTAGAGGATTTTTGACCGCTATTACTGAACTAAGGGACGAAGAAACGATACCCTGGGAACAGGTAAAGAAGAGATTGCTAGACAATGACCTGCTATAGCGTTGAGCTTAAAAAATCGGCGCGGAGGTCATTATTTAACTTGCCAAAGCCGATTATTCAACACATCACAAAATTGATTGACTCGCTAAGCAAAAATCCTTATCCGACTGGATGCAAGAAAATAGCTGTCAAAGTTCCTTGTTTGCCTGACAGGGAAAGGCTTTATGGAATTTTTCCAAAAAGCGAGAGCTAATTTGTGTAAAGAGTTTCTTCGTTGGGAGTGCACTCAACCGCTGGCACTTTAATAAAGCGGCCACTCGGAACAGGCAAATTTTTATTTTTTTGATCGCCCCGCCCCGACCCTTAGCTGCCTGAAGCTCTGCACCAAATTGAATGTCTCAAGATTTTGCCAAAGCTGCCATTCTGGGAATTTTGCAAATTGCCAATCGGTTCTGGCAGTATTGCCACCATCGATAAAACTCAGAATCATTGTCTACAAGCAATGCTCGCTTAGCGGACGATCAAACTCTTTAGCAACAGGATCATCAAACTTTACACCACAGATTTAGCTCACGGCTGAGAGAGTCAGTTGATTAATTCAGTGATAATTCGGCCCGTAAGCGTGTAGCCATCAAATCGACGAATGATCGGATTTTGGCTGACGAGTGGCGGCCTTCGCGGTGCAGAATATGCACGGGAACCGGCGGGCTTTCAAAGTCGCCGAGCACGATTTTTAGTTTGCCGCTTTGTAACGGCGCGGCGATTTGATAATTCAGCAAGCGGGTGATGCCCAGTCCGGCCATGGCCGCGCTGGCCGCCGAGTCGTTGTCGCTGACACTCAATAATGGTTGCAATTTGACCATCTGCGCCTGTCCATCGTACTGAAAGCGCATTTCGTTGTTCGGGTTCAGGCCCCGCGCGAGGATGATTCGGTGCTTTAGTAAATCGTCCGGCATCTGCGGTATGCCATGTTCAGCCAGATAGTCAGGCGAGGCGCACAATACCCGTCTGACCGAGCCGACCCGTAGCGCCCGATACGACGAATCGGGTAATTCGGCGATGCGAACCGCCACATCCACGCCTTCTTCCAGCATATTGACCACGCGGTCGACGAACAAGGCGTTGACTTCCACCATCGGATAGCGGCGTAAATACTCGACGATGCCCGGCATGATGAACAAGCGCCCAAACAATACCGAGGCTGTGACGGTAAGTTGGCCGCGCGGCTCTGCGTTGATACCCAGCGCTGCGTCGTCGGCTTCGTCGGCCAAGGCAATGATACGTTTGGCATCCTCGTAATACTTCTGACCGGCCTCGGTCATGCGCACATAGCGGGTGGTGCGGTTCAGCAACTTAACGCCCAAGCGTTCTTCCAAGGCCGCTACCGCCCGCGTTACGGCTGGCGGCGACATGTGTAATTTGCGCGCGCCGCCGGCAAAGCCTTCGGCTTCAACCACCGCCACATACACGCTCATCAAATGCAATCTATCCATTTGTAATTCCACTAATCGGAATAGTTAATTGAATATTTTAGGTATTCTTTATTTTTTCGCAATAGATCACACTGTACCCGCCTGTTTAATTTCATTCAGGCGTACGAAAACCCCTTTCATTTTTTGGAGAACACTCATGAGCCGTATTACTACTGTCAGCAACGAAACCGCCAATATCGAACAACGCACCCTGTTCGAAGCCATTCAGGATCAATTGGGTATGGTGCCTAATTTCTTGCGGGTATTCGCCCATTCACCGGACGCCTTGAAAGCTTTCCTCGGCTTGCATCACATCGCCAATCACGGCTCGCTGGATGCCAGTACCCGCGAACGGATCGCTTTGGCGCTGGCACAGCAGAACCAATGCGCATACTGCCTGTCCGCCCATACCGCCATCGGCCGCAAAGCCGGCTTGAACGGGGCGGAAATCGAAGCCAATCGGGCCGGTACCAGCCAGGACGCCAAGGCGGCGGTGGCGATCCATTTCGCTCGCGCCCTGGTCGAACACAAAGGCGAGGTGACCAATACCGAACTGCAAGCGATGCGTGACGCCGGCTTTAGCGAGGCCGACATCGTCGAGGTGATTACTCACGTCGGCATGAATATCCTGACCAATATCTTGGGCAAAGCCAGCCGGGTTGACATCGACTTCCCAAAAGTCGAGTTAAAACAAGCCGCCTAAACCCTAACCGGGCGAAGCGCCGAGATGGCGTTTGGCCCGGACTATTGCGCTGAATGGAATAAGGTATTGCCAATTTTGGCTATTCAACACGACTAATGATTGTGCCAGAGTAGCCGTCAACATTTCACCCCGTCCGGAGTAAAGACCATGGCCCGTGCGTTTGCCAAGATCAGCTTCACCCCCAACGTCCAAGCGGTACAAGCCGAAATGGGCAGTCGCACGGCCTATCGGACAGTCGAACTGGGCAAAGCCGAAGCGGTGGCGTTGAGCGAATTCGAACAAGGCTTTATCGCCGCACGCGACAGTTTTTATCAAGCCACCGTGAGTCAGAGCGGTTGGCCTTATGTGCAGCACCGCGGCGGCCCGGCGGGATTCCTGAAAATATTGGACGAACAAACCATCGGATATGCCGATTTCAGCGGCAACCGCCAATACCTTTCGGTCGGCAATTTGCGCGGCGACGACCGGGTCAGCTTTCTGCTGATGGACTATCCGGGGCGGCAACGCTTAAAAATTTGGGGTCGGGCACGGGTGGTGGACGAACGTTGCGAGCCGGCATTGCTAGCCAAGCTGGAACCACCCGACTTTCGCGGCCCAGTCGAGCGCGGCATCGTGATCCGAGTCGAAGCCTTTGATTGGAATTGCCCGAAATACATCACGCCACGGTACAGCCAACGTGAAGTCGAAACACTGTTGGAACAAACTCGGCCTCAACAACAAACCAATCCGGTAGCACCGCAAGCACCCATCATTTTGGGAAATGGTGTGTTGCCCTTGACCATCAGCGGAGTTCGTCAGTTGACGCCGCGCATTCGCGCTTATGAACTGCGCCATGCCGATGGCGAGTCGCTGCCGATATACCAAGCCGGAACCCATATTCGTGTACCGATCGCGCTGCCAGACGGTAGCGTTACCAGTCGTACTTATTCGCTGACCGACGCGCCGGACGCTCCAGATTGCTACCACATCGCGGTGTTGCGGGTCGACGACGGCGATGGCGGCTCGTCCGCATTACACGACGGCTGGCAAATTGGCACCCGCATCAACGTCGAAGCACCGGAAAACTATTTTCCATTGCACGATGATGACCGCCCGGCATTATTGATCGCCGGGGGTATCGGTATCACCCCCATCAAAGCCATGGCCGAAACCTTGGCCGCACGGGGTACGCAATTTCAACTGCATTACACCGGCCGCACGTCGCTGGACATGGCTTTTGTCAAATACTTGCAGCGGCAGTTTTATGATCGATGCCGGTTTTACTTCAGTCAAACGCAAAACCCTACCCGATTGGACGTCCCTGCGTTACTCGGTCGCGCATCCGCCGATACCGTCATTTACGTCTGCGGCCCAACTCGCCTGATCGACAACGTACGCCAAACCGCCCGCCAGCTCGGTATCGCCGACGAACGGGTACAATTTGAAAGTTTCAGTTAACCTAAGGAGTCCAACATGATCACCTTGTACGACATGCCGCTATCCGGCAATTGCCACAAAGTCCGTTTATTGCTCAGTTTGCTGGCGTTGCCCTATCAAATCCAAGCCGTGGATTTACGCGGCGGCGAGCAGCGCGGCCCCGACCATTTGCAGCGCAACCCGTTCGGCCAGGTGCCGGTGCTGGATGACGACGGCCTAATCATTCGCGACAGCCAGGCCATTTTGGTGTATCTGGCCAAACGCTACGGTGGCGAATCGTGGTGGCCCGACGACGCCTACCCACTGGCGCAAATCGCCGCCTGGCTATCGACCGCCGCCAATGAAATCTTCAACGGTCCTGCCAAGCTGCGGGTGCATCACAAATTCGGCAGTCCTATCGATACGGCAGCGGCAGGGCAAACCGCCGACAAAGTGCTGGGCATTATCGACCGCCATCTGGAGAGCCGCGATTGGCTGGTCGGCGAGCACGTTTCCATCGCCGACATTGCCGTTTATCCCTATTTGGCGCTGGCACCGGAAGGCGGTTTGGACATAGGCGCCTACCCCAACATCATCGCTTGGTTCCAACGCATTCGATCACTGCCCGGTTATGTGGCCATGCCCGGCATGTGGCAAGAATAAATCCATTCCTTTTCATCACGGAGAAATACCATGACCCAAGAAATCAAAGCCCCCGTTCCGCCCTTTACCTTGGATACCGCCGCGCAAAAAGTGCGCATGGCCGAAGACGCCTGGAACTCGCGCGACCCGGACCGCGTTGCGCTGGTCTATACCGAAGACACTCTGTGGCGTAACCGCGCCGAATTTCCACAGGGTCGCGACCAAGTCCGCCAGTTTTTGCAACGCAAATGGGCCAAGGAATTGGATTACCGTTTGATCAAGGAATTGTGGGCGTTCACCGACAACCGCATCGCCGTGCGCTTTGCCTACGAATGGCGCGACGATTCTGGCCAGTGGTTCCGCAGTTACGGCAACGAGAACTGGGAATTCAACCCGCAAGGCTTCATGCAGCGGCGCTTTGCCAGTATCAACGATTTGCCGATCAAGGAAGAACAGCGTTTGTTCCACTGGCCGTTGGGCCGTCGTCCCGACGATCACGCCAGTTTGAACGATTTAGGGTTGTAAACAACAGTTTGGCATCCCTGTAAAAATCCTGACGGGATTGCCTGCGGCATTCGTGACCAGAAAGCACGCAGGCAAAACTGCTTCGGGCATTGAAACCGGACAGTTGGGTATTTTTAATTGAAAATTTGTAACGCCATCACTCAACCAACCTTATCGATTATCGTAAGACCCCACCATTGATTTTCTCGATTACAGAATATTTTTGTAAGGTTTGATCCTCTCCTAACGACTTAGAACAACTAGTCGACCCAATCCAGGAGATTTCTCATGCTCACCAGCATTTTATTTATCAGCGTTTGCTTTTTGGCCTATGCTAACGGTGGCAATAAGCCATAAAATCACCACCATCACGCACGATCAGGGACTATCGGCCAATCTAGTCACCGCATTGTTGGTGATTTTCGCCAGTAAATTTGGCATGGCGGTCTCGACGACCCATGTATCGGTCGGTTCATTATTCGGCATCGGCTTGGTCAGCGGCAAAGCCAATACCGGGGTAATCGCATCCATTGCCTTATCCTGGCTGTTGACTTTGCCGTGCGCGGCTATCTGTTCTGCCGTAATCTATTCTGCCGTTGCCACTAATCTTCAATAATAAAAACACGAGAAATCCCATGACTACCCGTATCGAAATCAGTGAATCAGTCCGCCATTATTATGGCCAGGTATTGCAATCCAGCGAGGACCTGAAAACCAGCGCCTGTTGCAGCATCGACGCCATGCCAAGCTATTTAAAAGCGCTGCTGGCAGGATTACATCCCGAAGTGCTGGAACGGTTTTACGGCTGCGGTTCACCCTTGCCGCCCGTGTTGACAGGTAAAACGGTGCTGGATTTGGGCTGCGGAACGGGCCGAGACTGTTATCTGTTGTCGAAACTGGTCGGACCGACAGGCCGGGTGATCGGCGTGGATATGACCCCGGAGCAACTGGAAGTCGCCGTGCGCCATCGTGATTGGCATACCGAACGCTTTGGTTTTTCTAATGTTGAATTCCTGCATGGCCATATCGAAAACCTGCACACAGTCGGCATTGCCGATAACAGCATCGACGTGGTGGTTTCCAATTGCGTGATCAACTTGTCGCCGGAAAAGCCCCGCGTACTGGCGGAAATCTTCCGGGTGTTGAAGCCGGGCGGTGAACTGTATTTTTCCGACGTATTCGCCGACCGCCGCATACCCGCCGGACTGCGCCAAGACCCGGTATTGTTAGGCGAGTGTTTGGGCGGGGCCTTGTATTGGGAAGACTTCCGGCGCATTTTACAGGACTTAGGCTGCCCCGATGTCCGCAAGGTCAAGCAAAATGCCATCAGCATCGACGACCCCGACGTGTTCGCCAAAATCGGCATGGTCAAGTTCGAATCCGTGACGGTACGCGCCTTCAAAATGCCTTTGGAAGACCGTTGCGAAGACTTCGGCCAGGTCGCCGTCTATTTAGGCTCTATCGACCAACACCCGCACAGTTTTGATCTGGACGACCATCATCATTTCGAAACCGGCCGACCGTTAAGGGTCTGCGGCAACACCGCCGACATGCTGGCTCTCAGCCGCTACAGCACTCACTTTCAAGTGTTGGGCGACAAATCCCGGCATTTCGGCTTGTTCGATTGCTCACCGGGACCCGGTAGCGAATCGGCCAAGGCCGATAGCGCATGTTGCTGAGCGCCGCCATGGATACACCCAATCAATTGGGCGAAGCCCTGCTGGCCGAACATCGGCCAGTGCTGTTTCGCTATGCCTTGCTGCAACTGAAGGATAACGAGCTGGCCGACGACGCCGTGCAGGAAACCTTACTGGCCGCTTGGCAATCCTCGGCAAACTTCGAAGGCAAGGCTGGGTTACGCACCTGGCTCATCGGCATTTTGAAACACAAAATTGCCGACCACTGGCGGCGCAGCGCCCGTGAAGTCGTCACCGCTGAGTTCGATCAAATCGATAACGGCGAAGGCGAAGCAGACGAAGACGCTTTTTTCATGAGCAACGGCCACTGGAACGGCGGCCCCTCTACCTGGAACGATCCCGAAGCGGCGCTGAAGCAACAAGAATTCTGGGCCATCTATGAAACTTGCCAAAACAATCTACCGCCGAAAATGGCCAAGGTATTCATGTTGCGCGAACTGGTGGGTCTGGAAGCCGAGGAAGTGTGCCGGGAAACTGGCTTAAGCGACGCCAATTACTGGGTCACCATGCACCGCGCCCGGTTGCGGTTGCGTGAATGCCTGGAAATCCGCTGGTTCAATCAATCGAAAACCAAAAAGGAGAATAATCATGCGTAGTTGTCGCGATATTACCGCCCTGGTGTCACAGGGCTTGGACAAGAAACTCAGCGTTAGCGAACGCCTGGCGATTGGGTTGCATGTGATGATGTGTTCCCGCTGCCGTAACTTCCAGAATCAATCCCAGTTCATCCGCAAAGCCGCGCATCGTTATACAGAGCAATTACAGAATCGTTTGGATAAAAAATCGTAGCGCATTTAACGGTGGGCAACGGAGTCGTTTTGGAGTCTACGCTAACCTGTCCAGAATGCGGCACAGGAAAACCGGGGTCATGCCCGGCAATGCCTGTGAACAACTCCGTCCCGCTTCCATGGCTTTCCATGCCATTCCTGTCAAGACACTTTTTCGCCACGGCTTAACTCTTTGTCCAAACCGGGACGTTTCTTAATTTCATGGCAGAGTTTTTCAATCACCCGCCTTACCTGATGTTTGTCGCGGGCATCAAGACGCATAATTGCGCAAGGAAAGCCGTTTTTGCGTAAGTAGCCGTGGTATTCAATTAAATTAGTTTCCGTGTTGTTATCATCGTAATGGGTGATGGCGATAATGGCAGGATGTTTTTTTAAATACCCATGATGACGTTGAAGAAAATAATCGACTTCGGTTAAAGGCTCCGGGTAGCCATTATCAATCATGACAATCATGCCGGCCGCCCCTTTACTGACAATTTCCGCCATGAATTCAAAACGCCGTTGGCCGGGTGTGCCGTAGATATGCACTTTGGTGGTATCAATATTGACGACACCGTAATCCATGGCGACGGTGGTGGTGTCTTTGCGATACAAAGCATCCTGTTCGGTGGCTTTGGCCTCAGACTTAACGACTTGGATTTCACTAACGGCTGAAATTGCCGTCGTTTTTCCTGAGCCGACATTTCCGACAATGAGAATTTTCAGCGCATCATTAGCCGATGGGCGCTGTACGTTAGTGGAATAATTCATTGTAATCCCCTTAAGTTGATGGTGGTCTGATGATAGCCAAGATGACATAAGTACACGGGCAAAATTTCGGTATGACGACTGCGCGTCCTTTAAGGACGGGCAGTCGTTTAACTGTCCAAAAGCTTTTATGCTACTACTTAGCAAGCTGTTCCTACTGTGTCGTCAACACAGGAAGATCCCTTACAAAATTGTTTTGCTTCGGACGAGGCTGATGCTCAAAAAAATTTTGTAAGGAATTGAATCCTGCTCCGACTGATAGGGCAGGAAGGCACTGTTGCCTGTCCTGACCTTATTAACCTATTGGAGAGAACATCATGAACAAAAGAACTTTATCTTTGACTTTAAGCAGCGCGTTGGCTTCCACCTTACTGAGTGCGGCCCCCGTCATTCAAGCGGGTGAAAACCCCTTCGCCATGTCCAGCATCAATCCTATTCACATGGCGGCCGCCGACGACAAAAGCACCGAGGGCGGTTGCAGCGGCAAAGCCCGTGAAGGCAAGTGCGGCGAAGGCAAATGCGGCGCCAACAAAACGAAAGGTGCGGAAGGTGGTTGCAGTGCCAAAATGCCGGAAGCAGGCTGTAGCGGTAAGATGCCGGAAGGTGGTTGCAGCGGTTCGGTAACGAAATAAACAGGAGTGTCCCGCTATGACGTTGCCGAATGCTTTTGGCATAGCCGGTGCGGGTCTTGGTTTGCGCCGGGCGTTGTTGCCCGCGCTGCAATCCGGGATACCGGAGTGCATCAATTTTTTTGAAGTGTCGCCGGAAAACTGGATTGGCGTCGGTGGTCATCTGGGCAAGCAATTCCGGCGCTTATCCGAACGGCACCGTTTCGTGGCGCACGGTTTGGCCTTGTCGTTGGGCGGCCCCGCGCCGCTCGATACCGGGTTTTTAGGCGAACTGAAACAATTTCTCGATCATCATGATTTTGCCCTGTACACCGAGCACTTGAGTTTTTGCAGCGACGAGGGGCATTTTTATGACTTATATCCGATACCGTTTACCGAGCAGGCGGTCAAGCATGTCGCCGGCCGGATTCGCCAGACTCAGGATATTTTGGAGCGGCGCATTGCCCTGGAAAATGCGTCTTACTATGTGCAGCCACCGCAGGCGGAAATGGACGAACTAAGCTTTATCAATGCCGTACTGGCCGAGGCCGACTGTTAC
This sequence comes from Methylococcaceae bacterium UBA6146, assembly GCA_002422395.1. Classification (GTDB taxonomy): domain Bacteria; phylum Pseudomonadota; class Gammaproteobacteria; order Methylococcales; family Methylomonadaceae; genus Methylovulum. The sequence goes on from DIUY01000001.1 coordinate 96,837, forward strand.
CTGCATCTGGATGTCAACAACATCTATGTCAATAGCGTCAACCACGGCTACGACCCGGTGGCGTTTTTACGCGGCTTGCCCGGCGAGCGCATCGTTTATGGGCATGTGGCCGGTCATGACCTGGAACCTTCGGGCTTGATCATCGACACCCACGGTCAGAACACCATCGAGCCGGTTTGGGAGTTGCTGGCCGAGGCCTATCGAAGTTTTGGTCTGTTTCCCACCTTAGTGGAACGCGACAGCAATATTCCGCCATTGGCAGACTTACTGGTCGAAGTGGAACGGATTCGTGCCTTGCAAAAGAGTCATCGGCTTTGCCACAGTACACACGGGATCAGCGAGGTGGCGGCATGAGCCAATTACCCGCATTTCAACAACAGCAAAGGCAGTTTTTGAATTACTTGCGCCAACCGCAAGCAGCTCGATTACCTACGGGTTTTGTCCCTGAGCGACTGGCGGTGTATGTCGATCTACTCTACAACAAATTCGACGAAAGCCTGACGGCCTGCTTTCCGGTCATGCACAGCCTGTTTTCAAAAGAAGACTGGCGGGTGTTGCTGCTGGATTTCATCGCAAAACATCGCTGCCTGACGCCGTATTACCGGCAGATTCCCGACGAATTTTTGCAGTATCTGCAACAGGAACGTGAGCATCCCGATGATTGGCCGTTTCTGGCCGAACTGGCGCATTTCGAATGGATCGAATTGCAGTTGTCAATTGCCGAGGCTGAACCTGCGATGATAAAGCCGTTGTCCGATACCGAATTACTAAGCAATGTCCCTGTATTTGCACCGGTCATACAGTTGCTGCACTACTACTGGCCGGTGCAGGACATCGGGCCTAATTTTTTGCCTAGTGAACCACTCGAAACGGCCAGCCATATTCTGGGATTTCGCGATAGCGACGATCAGGTGCAGTTCATAGCGCTGAACCCGGCCACGGCGAAGCTGATCCTGCTGTTAAATAACAGCTTGACCGGGCAACAGGCCTTGGAAGCAATGAGAAGCGACGACCTTTCGGATGCACAATTTTTTGAATTAACCCAATTCGGTCAGCACATTCTGGCCGATCTGCATAGCCAGGGCGCGATTATCGACATTCGCCCAGTTTGAACTTTGGAGCCTCACTCATGAACGACCTCGCTAAATCCGCCCAAAACACTTGCACCGCCTGCCTGATTCCAGCCAGCATCGAGCAAATATGCTCCTCGCCCGGCCGGCTTTCTCGCTGGTTCGATCATAACCTGCATGGCTTGGCACCGATTTTTCCGCGCCTGTTGTTGGCTTACGAGTTCGGCGAAGCCGGCCTGGAAAAACTCCATGGCGATAACTGGTTTGCCGATTTGAGCTTCCCGTTTCCGTTCAGCTTATTGCCCACGGATTTTAGTTGGTACTTGGCCACCGGCTTGGAACTCATCGCCCCTATTGCGTTGATATTGGGATTTATGACCCGCTTTTTCAGCGCGGCATTGATGGTGTTGACCGTGGTAGCCATCGCCGCCGTGCATTGGCCAGCCGAGTGGCACACATTGGCCGAATTATGGAAAGGCTATGCCATTACCGATCAAGGTTATGGCAATTACAAATTGCCCTTGGTTTATTTGTTCATGCTCGGTTCGCTGCTGTTCGGCGGTGCGGGGCAACTAAGCGTTGACGCCTGGTTGAATCGACGCGCAACCATAATCTACGTGGATTAATCACAAAAACCCTATTGCCGATATTGCCGCATCATGCGGTTGCGGCGGATTTCTCCGCCGCAACCAACACTTTGAGTTTACGGATTACCTCGACTCATTGACCTTAGGGCGTCGGTGGTCACGGGTTGTCCGCCAACGCCCCATTCGCCTGACGCGACATCTTCGATCAATACCCAAGTAACCGGACGCAGGCCTTCGCCTTCCACCGAGACGATAGCATCGGTGACTTTGCTGATGATGGCCTGTTTTTGTTCTAGCGACAAATAGCCGCTAATGCCTTTGATCTGTACAAGTGGCATAGTGTTACTCCTGATTTAATGATTGAATATAAAAAACTACGATGCGCCAACTCGAAAGAACTGACGCATCCCCTGGTATCCGCTTATGCTGCCGCTCGATCCAGGAATACGTTATGGGTCATAGGCTCGCTGAACATTGGCCAGTTGTGTTCGATTGAAGCGTTGTACTGCTCTAAGCCGATAGTGGCACTGGCATCGGTAATCCCGAACACGCGATAGCCTTTGTCGTAAGCGGCGCGCATCGTGGATTCGATACAAATATTGGTTAGTTGTCCCGCCAGGGTAATGGAGGTAACGCCGTGTGATCGCAAAACGAAATCCAGATGCGTGCCAGCGAAGGCATCGATGCCTGATTTACCCTCAACGACAATATCGTCGGCTTGAATGTCGATACCTTCGGCAATGGCACTGCCCCAGGTATCTTTGATTAACGCTCCGGCATTTTTTACCGTTTGCAGAATGCCGTATGGCGCATCGCCCATTTCCCGGTAATCGGCCGAGAAGCCGATAGGCACATGCACGATCAGCATACCGCTAGCCCGTGCCGCCCGAATCAACTCGTTTTGGTTGGCTTTGATATCGTAGGCTGCCAATACCGGCTTCAATAACGGGTATAGTTTGCCGCCTTCAGTTAGAAAGTCGTTTTGCAGTTCCAATAAAACCACTGCGGTTTGTTTTGCTTTCATGGTGTTTACCTATTGATGAGTCAAACGATCAAGCACACTGCCGACTGCTGCATTGCGCGGGCTCTTCCCAAGCTTCGGCCTGGAATGCTGTGTCCAACTGAATATTGATAATATGGTTGGTGTAGTTGCTGAGGGTTTTGAATGCCACGCCCAAGACCACTTCCAAAACCTGTGCCCGGCTATAGCCTGCCGTGATAAATTTGTCCAAGGTTTGACCACAAACTACGCCGCGGTTTTTCACCACTGCACGGGCAAATCCGGCCAATGCATCCAATTTGCTGTCAGGCAGCGGTTTACCGTTGCGTAAGGCTTCGACGATCGCCGGATCGGCTTTGATCATGTGTTTGGCGATCATCGAATGCGCGGCGACACAATAAGTGCAATGATTTTCGGCGCTAATGGCCAGCAAAATGACTTGCTGTTCGGTCGGGCTAAACGACGTTTGATCGAACAAGGCTGTCAATTCGATGTAGGCTTTCAGAGCCGCAGGAGCCGCAGCCAAGCCGCCGTGCAGATTGGGCACAAAGCCGTATTTTTTTAACGACCCTTCCAATAAAGGTTTTGCTGTGGCATTGGCGGTCAGGATAGAATGAATTTGAAATTGGGACATGATGACTCTCCTTGGGTATTTAAAATATGAGGTAATGCCGATGCGAAATCGTTTCGACGGGAATAGCTTAAGAAAAATGTCCTGTTCATCCCATGCGCGTGCTTCCGGCATCCTTGTCCGATTTTCCGGGAGTGAGCGATGGACGCGTTAACCCCGTTGATCAATGGCTTAAATCTACATGCTAAACTGGTCTATTCGGGTGGCGTATGCGGGCGCTGGCTGATGGATCATAATTCGGAAACCGCGGTATGGTTTCATTTAGTCAGCAAGGGGCAAGGCTATGTCCATTCGCCAAGCTGGGCTGCACCCTTGGCCCTGGATGTGGGCGATCTGATTCTGTTTTTACCGCACGCTGCCCGGCATTATTTGTCATATAGCTCCGAGAATTTGCCAAATGACGCCAACGACACACAGATGACGCCATGGCTGGAGGGCGAGGCCGGTTTCGTTTGCGGCGAAATTCAACTAGCTACCCCAAAATCCCTGTTGTGGCAGGCGCTGCCGGCCGAAATCGTCATCCGACAAAACCAGGCAGGGACTATCCTAACGCGTTTAATTGAACTGGTGATTGGCGAAGCGTCAAAACCGCGTTTCGGCAGCGAGTCGGTCATCGAGCGTTTGTGCGATAGCTTGTTTGTTTTGGTCATCCGCTACTGCATCGAGGAAAATCTGGTGCGAGAAGGTGTGTTTGCGGCGATGCAGGATAAGCGCCTGGCCAAAGCCCTGACATTGATTCATGAGCAGCCTTGGCAAGCCTGGACGCTCAACACATTATGCGCCCAGGCAGGTGTTTCCAAGTCAGTGTTATCGGAGAAATTTTCCGCATTGATCGGCCATTCTCCCATCGAATATCTGACGTTGTGGCGCTTGCAAATCGCTGCGCACTGGTTGCTGGAGCCGGACATGACCGTGGAGCGCGTAGCGGAAAGGAGCGGTTACGAGTCGATACCGGCTTTCAGCAAAGCTTTTAAACGCCATATTGGGGTCGCGCCTGGCTCATTTAGACGAGTTTAGAAGCTTACCTACAAAGAGATTGCTGATTCTTGACAGTCCGAACTTAAATCATAAGTAGCCATTCAACAGATTGATCCTTCGATATTCTGGATGTCTGGTTGTGGCCGAAATTTCCAGTCCAAAGTCCAACGAAATTCGAATTTTTGAGTGTCCGCTTCCTATAAAATCATCAAAGAAATTCTCCAAAAATAAAAGATTGCTACTTTAGCGAATAATAAAACTTCATTTATATAAATTGGATAGAATCAATTAAAGCGAGAAATTATCAAAGATAAAATCACTTAATTTGAGAAGACTAAAAACTAAGTGTAATTAATGTGAGAAAAAGTGAACTTATAAAATCAAATAATCCGAGCTTAAAATGCCGGATAAGTGCAAGAAAAACCGATTATGAAATCAAGAAACTACAGATAAGCAAGCCGCCAGAATTTGCCGCCTTGCGGTGTAACCAACAAAAACAGGCCGCCGCCGTCAAACAGCTTTTGTGGTTTGTCAGTTAGTTTAATTTTGCGGATTTGAATATCAGCCAGCATGGCGCACTCCTAAAGGGTTAGGGCGGTTTTGTTGGTATCGGTTGAGCCTTAAGGGTCGATACCAACAACTATACCAACAATGTTGTTGGTATTTGATGATACTTAATGGCACTGTCTGAGGCAATAAAAAACCCGCTAAGCCTTGCGGCTTGCGGGTTCTGATACTGCATGATACGGCTTGATTCTTTGATTTGGTACCGAGGGCCGGAATCGAACCGGCACGGAGTCACCCCCACCGGATTTTGAATCCGGCGCGTCTACCAGTTCCGCCACCCCGGCAAAGAAAAAAAATTATATTACGTTTTAAAAAAAAATGAAAGCTTTTTAAAAACTTTTAGGTATCACGGCCTTCTTATTTTTGTGACTGTTTATTGGCAGCTGCACGTCATCAGCAAATTAGACCGCTTCATATTCTCCTTCATAAATTACAAAGCTTGTTTCATCAGTTATGTCGCTGTGAGCAACTGCTATTGATTTTTCACATACATTTTTGACCTCGACTATTTCGCCGACCTTAGTAATCCATCTTGGCAGATGATGATCTTCACCATTATCATAAATGCTCGTAATTAATATCACTTTGTCTCCTACGTTCATTTCGTAATCTTCCAAGCCTAACAAGTTGCTCATAGGGACAATCCGCCACGGGCGGATTGTTAGGGTTGTGATAATCAAGCATTTTCGCTCAGCTAAAACTCATTTAGCGGCTTGCCCCATACCAAGGCGACAAGCCGCCCAACAGCAGACATGGCTTTTTACCTACCCTTAAATGGACCAACTCAGGCTCGCTAATAAAAGGGCAATGCAATTTACCTATTTTTAGCTATTTTTGCACCACCAGCCTGACTACATTAAGTTAATGACGCCCATTAAGGGTGAGTTTTTTGTGCTTGTATCTTATTCTTCTAAGCTGCTACTATCACCCGCTATGAAAAAAACTGATTTTAATTATGACTTGCCCAGTGCGCTGATTGCACAGCGGCCTTTACCTGAACGCAGCGCAAGCCGCCTATTGTGCATGAACAGCAATACTGGGCAGTTGGCAGACAGGCAGTTTACCGATTTTATTGAGCTGATCCATAAAGACGACCTGCTGGTTTTTAATAACACCCAAGTGATGCCGGCGCGGCTGTTCGGCTCCAAAATCAGTGGTGGCAAGGTTGAGATTCTGATCGAGCGTATTATTGATGACCGCCATGCCATTGCTCATGTCAAAGCCAGTAAATCTCCGAAACCAGGCACCCTGATTAAACTGGACCGGGGCTATTGCTGTGAAGTTCAAGGTCGCGCAGATGATTTATTCCACTTGGAGTTTAAAAACGGGGACGATGTGCGGCGGATATTGGGGCAAATTGGCCATATTCCGTTGCCACCTTATATCACCCGCACTGACGACGAAACCGACTTGACCCGTTACCAAACGGTTTTTGCAAAAGAAGCGGGCGCCGTCGCAGCACCTACGGCAGGGTTGCATTTCGATCAGGCAATGATGGAAGCAATTCAAGCCAAAGGTGTGGCTATGGCATTTGTGACCCTGCATGTGGGTAGCGGCACGTTCCAGCCTGTCAGGGTAGAAAATCTGGACGAGCATATTATGCACAAAGAATATTTTGCCCTGCCCCCTGCAACCGCCAAGGCGGTGAAACACGCGAGAGAAAGGGGCGGGCGGGTGGTCGCCATTGGCACGACAGCCGTAAGAGCGTTGGAATCGGCCTCTAAAAGCGGAACGCTGGAACCGGGCTTTGGTGACACTGATTTGTTTATTACGCCAGGTTATCAGTTCAAGTCTGTTGATGCCTTGCTGACCAACTTTCATCTACCCGAATCAACTTTATTGATGTTAGTTGCGGCCTTTGCGGGCTACCAGCCGATTATGGACGCTTATCAGCACGCCATCAGACAGTCTTATCGCTTTTTTAGTTATGGCGACGCGATGTTTTTGAGTGATTGAGGTGACCTTGAAATTTTTAGCGGCGCTAACAAACCCGCTTTTGGCAGGACAACAATTCACCAATCTCTTTAAACTATGTCAAAATCCTTAAGTTATGCGTCAGAAAAAGCTGGCTTCCCGCCCGGTTCGCTGGTTCACGTTGGCGAAGTGCATCCGCATGAACACAGCATATCTGTCATCAACTACAACAAATCGACATTTAAACGGCAGGTGGTCAAATCCATTGCTGAAATTTTGCCTTACCAAACCGACGACACGGTCACTTGGGTGATTATTGACAGCTTAAAGGAAGTTTCTGTCATTGAGGCAATCGGACAATATTTTGATATTCACGCACTGGTGCTTGAAGACATACTTAACACCCACCAACGCCCCAAATTTGAAGAATTTAACGGTTATTTGTACATCGTGCTTAAAGCCATTGCCTTAGAAGATGAAAATTTTAATGTCGAGTACGAACAAATCAGCCTGTTGCTGTTAAAAAATGTTGTGTTCACTTTCAAAGAAAAGCCTGACGCGATATTTGATGGCATTCTAAATAGGCTGGATAATGAAAAGAGCCATCTCAGGGAATTGGGTGCCGATTACCTGGGCTATATCATCATGGATACAGTGGTTGACGAGTATTTTGCCTTGCAAGACACGTTTGACGACCTGATTGAATTGATAGAAGACGAGTTACTGGCCCACCCCACGGCGCAAACGCTGACACGCATTCAGAAACTCAAACGCGAACTTATTTTTTTGCGCCGCTCAGTTTCCCCGTTACGGGAATTGCTAGTGGCAATACAGCGTAGCGAATCGGACTTAATCGATAACCGGACCAAACGCTATTTTGCAGACGTTTACGATCATGCCATACGGATTAATGAATCGCTGGAATCTTATCGTGATTTGATTGCAGGCATGCTGGACATTTATTTGTCCAGCGTCAGCAATAAAATGAATGAAACAATGAAAGTGCTGACCATTTTTGCCTCTATTTTCATTCCCTTAACGTTTATCGCGGGGGTTTATGGCATGAATTTCGAATACATGCCCGAACTAAAATGGCGCTGGGCTTACCCGGCGTTATGGGTTGTGTTTATCGGCACTTCCGCCATCTTGCTAAACTTTTTCAAAAAAAAGAAATGGCTTGAATAGCTACTGCGAAAGCGCTTCAAGAGTTAATTTTTTCCCCGCTATGCCGGCATAAAACACCATGATCTTGAGCGGTGTCTTGCCTGTGTTGCGGCCATTATGCGGAGTGTTGACAACTTCGACTAATGGGTCGCCTGCTTGCAAATGCTTCACTTGGCCGTCTTTTAAAATGACTTCGAGCGAGCCTTCCAAAATAAACGCAAAGGACGGGTAAGGGTGCAAGTGCCAGTTGGTTTGCTTGCCAGGCGCAATTTCTATCAATAATCCGGTAATTTCCGCTTGCCCTACAGGATAAACAATCTGCTTACCGTCCCAACTGGTGGTTGTTTTTACCAGCGGGGTGACTTTAGGTTTGCCCTCATCTGTTGCCAAGGCAACCAACGGCATCCACAACAGGAGGGGAATAATAATTTTTAGCATGCTATTTCTCTGTGATCCTAAGGTTGCAGCTCGTCCACCAATTCTTGGTGCTGCCCTTCTAATTCATGATGCTCTGATTCTTCAAATATGTTTTCAAATTCAATAATGTGGAATTCGCCGTTCCAATCTTCCGCTATCAAGGTGCATGACTCGACCCAGTCGCCACAATTGATATAGTGGATACCATCAATATCTTTGTTAGCGGCCGAATGGATATGTCCACAAATGACGCCATCCACATCCCGCTCTTTGCAATGCTTCGCGAGAACGGTTTCAAATTGGGTGATGAAAGACACTGCCGATTTAACCTTATGCTTGACAAATTTGGACAGTGACCAATAGCCAAAACCCAAATGCCTTCTGGCCCAATTAAAATGCCGGTTTAAACTAAGCAGGCTTTCATAGCCAATATCGCCAAGGATGGCTATTTGTTTGTGGTAACGGGTTACGATGTCGTAATTGTCGCCATGCGTCAGCAGATAGGATTTACCATTCGCTGATTTATAAATGAGCTCATCAAAAACTTCGACATTGCCGACATTCAAATCACCATGCGACAAAAAGTTGCGCAGAAATTCATCATGGTTGCCGGCAACATAAACAACGCGTTTGTTTTTGGAAAATTTTAAAATTTTCCTTAAAAAATTGGTGTGGTCTTGATGCCAATACCAGCCGCGTTTTATTTTCCAGCCGTCAATAATATCGCCTAACAAGTAGACTTCGTCAAAGTCAAGCCGCTTTAGGGTTTTAATTAAGTAGCCCGCCTTGCATGAGCGGGTACCAAGATGAATGTCCGAAATAAATACCGCTTTATAAGGTTTTTTAGCTGCTTTACTCATTATCTTCTACGCTGGGTTGACTTAAAATGATATACAACAGTTTGGAATTAATAATTCCAGTGGGTGGTTTTTAATCTTTAATCGGCGACGGTGCAAGCACTACCCTTGAGCCGTTCGATTCAGCGGCACTTACCACACCCGCCGCTTCCATATCTTCAATCATTGTCGCCGCACGGTTATAACCGACTTTAAAACGGCGTTGTACGCTGGATATTGAAGCTTTGCGTGATTCCGTAACAAATTGCACCGCTTCATCATATAAGGGGTCTGTCTCTGAGCCCGCGCCACCATTGCCATTACCGATGCTAAAACCATCATTGGCGTCGGCTATTTCTTGGGTGATTTCTGCCAAATAATTGGCAGGCGCCGTTTGTTTTAAAAACTCTACCACACGATGCACTTCATGGTCATCAACAAAGGCGCCATGGGCACGGATGGGGATGCTGGTGCCTGAAGGCAAGAACAGCATATCGCCATTGCCTAGCAGGGTTTCTGCGCCGCCTTGATCGAGGATAGTCCGCGAATCTATGCGTGATGACACTTGAAATGAAATCCGCGTGGGCACATTGGCCTTAATCAGACCGGTCAGGACATCGACTGATGGGCGTTGGGTGGCAAGAATCAAATGAATGCCGGCGGCTCTGGCTTTTTGCGCCAACCGGGCAATCAGTTCCTCCACTTTTTTGCCGACAATCATCATCATGTCGGCCAGCTCATCTATCACAATGACGATGCTGGGCAAAGCGGCTAACACAGGGAATTCTTCACCCTCTTCCAATGGCGTGACCAGTTGGAACATCGGGTCCCTGATTTGCTCGCCACGGGCGGCGGCCTCGGCAATCAGTTGGTTAAAACCCGCCAGATTCCTTACGCCCATTTTAGACATCAGCTTATAACGCCGCTCCATTTCCGCCACGGCCCAACGCAAGGCATTACTGGCTTCTTTCATATCGGTGACAACTGGCGTCAATAAATGCGGTATGCCTTCGTAGACCGATAATTCGAGCATTTTCGGGTCTATCATGATCATCCGCACCTGTTCGGGCGTCGCCTTGTAAAGCAAGCTTAAAATCATGGTGTTGATGGCGACTGATTTCCCAGAACCCGTAGTGCCCGCCACTAGCGCATGGGGCATTTTACCGAGATCCGCGACCACAGGCACACCGCCTATATCCTTGCCCATTGCCAAGGTCAACAGCGACTTTGATTTTTCGAACACACCCGATGCCAAGAGTTCGCGTAAGGAGACCATTTCCCGCTCGCGATTGGGGATTTCCAACCCAACCACCGATTTGCCCGGAATAATTTCGACAATCCGCACACTGGTGACCAGCAAGGCTCTGGCCAAGTCTTTAGATAAGCTGCTGATTCGGCTAACTTTAACGCCCGCCGCAGGTTGCAATTCAAAACGGGTGATAACAGGGCCGGGATGAAAACCAATAACACTGACAGTGACATTAAAATCAGCAAGGATTTCTTCCACCCGGGTGGACATGGCTTCCAAATCCGCTTGCGAGTAGCCGGTAACATGACTTTCTATGGTATCAAGCAAGTCTAAAGACGGCAAAACACCGCCATTGGCATCGCAAATGGGGAGTGGCTGTTTTTTTGTAGGCTTGCTTACTTTTGTCGGTTTTTGCTGTGGGCTTTCAGGAAGTGTTATCGCTTTATTGGCAAGTTTTGGTTTAGGCGGTTTTTCCGTCGCGTTAGCAGCTGTTTTAGAAATGCCCACCGGTTGTCGCTGCCATAACCGACCAATCTGGCCGAACAAGCTGTGGCAGATAAAAAAAGTATATTTACCCAAAAAATCTATCAATGTCACCCAGGACAATCCGGTTGCCAAGGTAACCCCTGCCAACAACAGCACAATCAGGAATAATGTTGCGCCGGAATTGCCGAATAACGTATAAATTTTTTCACCGGTTTCTTCGCCTAATATCCCAGCGGCACTCCGGGGCAGTTCAATGCTAACCCTTAACGGGTATAAATACAGCAAGGCTGCAAGCGCTATTATCGTTGCGACTATGCCTAACGTTACAATAATGTTTTTTTCCAGATTATGCGTTACCTGTTTATAAAAAAGATAGCTGCGCCAAGCGATAATAGCGGGAAACAAATAAGCGATTAAGCCAAAAAAGTTCAGGCTAATATCGGCAAGCCACGCACCAATAACCCCACAGGCATTAACCACTTTTAGGTTGGTGGGCGGATGTAGCCATCCCCCGTCTTCGTGATTGAATGTCACTAAGGAAATTAACAGGAACAAAGCACTGGCAAAACAACTCAAGACAGCGACTTCGCGTAAGCCACGAAACGTTTTTTCTTCCATTACAGCGGACATAAATAAATGACTCGATATGTTTTTAATATCAGCAAGGCTCGATTATAGATTAATAACCGAGAATTTTACATGAATAACCATAGCAAAAAAGCTTAGTCCATTTTGGCCATAAACTGCCGATAAGGTAATAATAGCGTTTACGAAACACGCTTTCCCCTGCATAATCCAATTATGATTTTTCATTTTCCCATCAGGATTTTTTATGAGTGACTCCAAACATTGCCGCCTTTTGATTTTAGGCTCCGGCCCCGCCGGTTACACTGCTGCGGTCTATTCCGCACGCGCCAATTTAAACCCTGTGATGATTACCGGCATGCAGCAAGGTGGGCAATTGACCACAACGACGGAAGTTGATAATTGGCCTGGTGATGTTGAAGGCTTGCAAGGGCCAGATCTGATGGAACGGATGCGTTTGCATGCGGAACGCTTCGACACCGAAATTATTTTTGACCATATCCACACGGCTGACTTATCGTCCCGGCCATTTACCTTAACCGGCGATTCCGGCACTTATACCTGTGATGCGCTGATTGTGGCAACGGGTGCATCTGCCCGCTATCTAGGCTTGGACTCTGAAGAAGCGTTTAAGGGCAAAGGGGTTTCCGCCTGTGCAACCTGCGACGGTTTTTTCTATCGGAACAAACCGGTGGCAGTAATTGGCGGCGGCAATACCGCTGTTGAAGAAGCGCTTTATCTTGCCAATATCGCATCAAAAGTGACCGTTATACATCGCCGCGATAAGTTCCGTTCGGAAAAAATCCTGGCGGACAAATTAATTGAAAAATCCAAAACCGGCAATGTCGTCATCGAGTGGAATTATACGCTAGACGAAGTGCTAGGTGATGACATGGGGGTTACTGGGCTTAGGATGAAAAGCACGGTGGATGGCTCCACTAAAGAATTGGATGTCCACGGTGTTTTCATCGCCATTGGCCATACCCCCAATACAGACATTTTTGCCGGCCAATTGGACATGGAGCATGGCTATATTAAAGTGAACAGCGGCATACACGGCAATGCCACCGCGACGAGTGTTGAAGGCATTTTTGCTGCCGGGGACGTGATGGATTCAATTTATAAACAGGCGATCACCTCAGCGGGTGCAGGCTGCATGGCGGCCCTGGATGCGGAAAAATACCTTGATGAATTAGTATAAGGCCAAAGCTTTAGGGTGTGTTTTGCCCTTTAAAAAATATGCAACTGACTGTTTTGAACCCTAAAGATCCTGCACAAGCCTTCCCTTCAGTAGAAAAAGCGCTGGCAGAGCCGGACGGCTTGCTGGCAATTGGTGGCTGCCTGTCGGAGAAACGTTTGCTTAACGCTTACCGCCACGGGATTTTCCCGTGGTTTAACGCTGGCGAGCCTATTTTGTGGTGGTCACCCAACCCGCGTACGGTTTTATTTCCAAGTAACTTGATAATTTCCCGCAGCTTACGGAAAACACTCCGCCAAAACCGTTTTTTAGTAACCTTTGACCGGGCATTTGGCGCAGTCATTGCCGCCTGTGCCGCACCCCGTGCAGAGGAAGCGCAAGGCACGTGGATAACCACAGGAATCAATCAAGCCTATAACCGGTTACACCAAGCTGGGTTTGCCCATTCCGTCGAGGCGTGGTCTGACGGGGAATTAGTTGGCGGTTTATATGGTGTTGCCTTAGGACAGGTGTTTTTTGGCGAATCGATGTTTCATACCCGAACGGACGCATCTAAAGTCGCTTTTGTAGTGCTGATTGAAAACCTTAAAGACTGGGGATACCAGTTAGTGGACTGTCAAATACACTCGGGCCACCTCGCCAGCTTGGGGGCCGAAGAAATTAGGCGGACTGATTTTATCAACCTGCTCACTAATTTTTGCGGTCTACCTATCAGCCAACAGGCTTGGCATAGCTAATGATTTCAATCCCACTTTTCCTAACGAATAGATATCCTTGCAGCTATCTGGATGACAAGTTTGCGCAGTCAGTTTTTGTCCATCCGTCCTGCCCATTAACACCCGCGCTTTACGCACAACTTATAGAACAAGGTTTCCGCCGGAGTGGTGACGAAGTTTACAAGCCCAATTGTCCACAATGCGCGGCCTGTGTATCGGTAAGACTTCCCGTTGCCCAGTTCCAACCTAACCGAAGCCAAAAACGGTGCTGGAAAAAAAACCACACAACCCAAGCCATTATTAAACCGCCCGTTTTTGAACAGTCCCATTACGAGCTGTATTTGCGTTATCAGGCGGCCCGGCATAGCGGTGGCGATATGGCATATTCCAGCCCTGAGGATTATATTAATTTTTTAGGCAGCTGTTGGTGCGACACACAATTTGTTGAATTTTCAATTGGGAACGAACTGGCCGGCGTTGCGGTTATTGACCAATTTGATAACGCATACTCAGCCGTTTACACTTTCTTTGAACCCAAATTTTCCAGCCATAGCCTTGGCATGTATGCGGTTTTATGGCAAATTGAACACACTAAAATGCAGCAACGGGAATTTTTGTATTTGGGATTTTGGATTAACGAATGCAGAAAAATGGCTTACAAAAAAGATTATCGGCCAATGCAATTTTTTATTGAAAATCAATGGCTTGGCCTGCAATAATCGAGCGCCTCACAGCTAAAGCATAACCCTCTTGCCGGCGATGGCGATAAAATCACATTCGCCACACACTCCTGTTGTTAACAATATGCTTATGGTATAATTTGCATTTTTAATTATCGAGGCATACAAATGGCTAAAGAAGATCAAATTGAAATGGAAGGGAAAGTCATCGACACCCTGCCAAACACCATGTTCCGTGTACAACTGGAAAATGGCCACATCGTGACTGCGCATATTTCAGGCAAAATGCGTAAACATTACATCCGCATTCTTACCGGCGATAGCGTCAAAGTTGAAATGACACCTTACGATTTAACCAAAGGCCGTATTTCATTCCGCATGCGCTAGCCCCATCCTTTATGGGCATTCCCTGCCCCTTCCGAATATAGGCCGTAGCACACGCGCCGCACCGATCAGCTTTCTTCAGAGACCACCAGCTCTTTGCTTTCTAAGACAAATCCAAGCTCATTATTTTCCACAACTATCGTGACATGACCGCCGTGTGCCAGCTTGCCGAACAGCAAATCATTTGCCAAAGGTTTTTTTATTTTTTCTTGGATTAAACGCGCCATTGGCCTCGCCCCCATTTTTGGATCACAGCCATGTTCAGCCAGCCACAAACGCGCATCCGCACTTAAAGCCAGAGTCACCTGTTTGTCTGCGAGCAACGCTTCCAGCTCAAAAATGAACTTATCTACGACATGGCCGACGACTGAAATATCCAGTGGCTTGAATTGAATAATAGCATCCAAACGATTGCGGAATTCCGGTGAAAAACCCTTTTCGATGACCTTTAAACTATCGCTGGCATGATCTTGATGGGTAAAGCCTATAGATGCGCGGCTACCCTCCTCTGCCCCGGCGTTAGTCGTCATCACCAAAATGATATTGCGGAAATCCGCTTTGCGTCCATTATTGTCAGTTAATGAGCCATGATCCATGACTTGCAATAACAGGTTAAACACATCGGGATGCGCCTTTTCCAACTCATCAAGCAGCAATACCGCATGAGGATGCTTAGTGACTTGTTCGGTCAATAAGCCGCCCTGATCAAAACCAATATAACCTGGGGGAGCACCGATAAGCCTAGAAACGGTATGGCGCTCCATATACTCCGACATATCAAAGCGGATCAACTCCACACCCAACACCTTCGCCAGCTGCCGGGTGACTTCGGTTTTGCCGACGCCAGTAGGGCCTGCAAACAGAAATGATCCTATGGTTTTTTGGCTGTCCCGAAGGCCTGCACGCGACAATTTTATCGCCGATGCTAATGCCCCAATTGCTTCATCCTGGCCAAACACCAACATTTTCAGATTTTTTTCTAAGTTAGCGAGCTTGTCTATATCATTCGAAGAAACTGATTTCGCTGGCACACGGGCAATTTTTGAGACAATTTCTTCTATTTCAGCCGTATCAATTAATTGCTTGCGCTCCGTTTCAGCCGTCATGCGTTGCTTAGCGCCCGCTTCATCAATGACATCAATCGCCTTGTCCGGCAAATGTCGGTCCGTGATATAGCGGTCAGACAATTCTGCCGCCACACGTAATGCCTCAGCCGAATATTTAACGTCATGATGCTCTTCAAAACGCGATTTTAGGCCTTTTAAAATTAAAATAGTGTCTGCAACAGAAGGCTCCAGCACATCGATTTTCTGGAAACGTCGCGCCAGCGCATGATCTTTCTCAAAAATGCTACGGTATTCTTGATAAGTGGTCGATCCTATACAACGCAGCTGACCGGAGGCCAAGGCCGGTTTCAACAAGTTGGAAGCATCCATAACACCGCCCGAAGCAGAACCCGCCCCGATAATGGTATGTATCTCGTCAATAAACAAAATGGCCTCAGGTTCTTTTTTGAGTTGGTTAAGCAGCATTTTAAGGCGTTTCTCAAAATCACCACGGTATTTAGTGCCCGCAACTAGTGCACCTAAATCCAATGAATAAATGACACTTTTCATCAACACGTCAGGCACATCTTCTTCAACAATTTTTTTCGCCAGACCTTCAGCGATAGCGGTCTTGCCAACCCCGGCTTCACCAACCAACAATGGATTATTTTTGCGGCGGCGGCAAAGTGTCTGGATGGTACGCTCGATTTCCTGTTCCCGACCGATTAACGGATCGATTCGGCCTTGCACGGCCTCCTCGTTCAGGTTAGTCGCGTATTTTTCCAACGGGCTGCCTGCCTCATTATCAGGATTGCCCGACTCCGATGACCGGTCTCCCGACACCTCATTGCCGTGATCCATTTTTGAAATCCCATGTGCCAAATAATTCACCACATCAAGTCGTGATATGTCCTGCTTGTTTAACAGATAAACCGCATGGGAATCCTGTTCGCTAAACAAGGCGACAAACAAATTGGCACCAGCCACTTCTTTTTTTTCAGAAGCCTGGACATGAAAAACAGCGCGTTGCAGCACCCTTTGAAAACCCAGCGTAGGTTGTGTTTCACGCTGGATACCAGGCGGGATTAGCGATATGGTTTCGTCAATAAATTGGCTCAACTGGCTGCGTAATAACATGATATTACAGCCACATGCAATCATGACCGCTTCAGCAGACGCGTTATCCAGCAGCGCCAATAATAAATGCTCGACAGTGATAAATTCGTGACGCTTATCGTGAGCATTCTTAAATGCATTATTTAGGGTGATTTCCAGTTCTTTGCTTAACATAAAATGCTCCAACTCTTACGCTTCTTCCATCGCACACAACAAAGGATGCTGATGTTCGCGTGAATACTCATTGACAATAACGACTTTCGTTTCTGCGACATCTTTTGTATAGATTCCGCAAACACCCATTCCTTGCGTATGTATTTGTAACATCACCTGAGTTGCTTTGTCTTCAGGCATAGCAAAAAAATCCATTAGCACCTCAATGACAAAATCCATCGGCGTGAAATCGTCATTCAACAAGATAACTTTGTACAAAGGCGGCCTTTTCAATTCCGGCTTAGCTTCTTGAACAGCCAAACCATCATCATTTCCTGTAAACGGGTCAAAATCAGACATAACAATCAATAAAAAAATACTTCGTGACCATTAACATAATCCCAATGGGGGCGTATTTCAAGCCCGTATAGATTAAGAAAATAATATAACTGTCTTTTCGATCTATGCCATACAATCTTTACCAGCATAATATCTTTAAATAGAGTAACATAGCCGGTTTCATTTAAATTGGGATTCATTGATGGTTTGGAAACCGCATGTTACCGTTGCCGCTATTATTGAGCGGGATCAGCGTTTTTTGTTGGTTGAAGAAGAAACGCCGCGCGGCCTGCAATTTAATCAACCTGCCGGGCATTTTGAAGAAAACGAAGACCTGATTGCCGCAGTCAAACGTGAAGTTTGTGAAGAGACCGCATGGCAATTTGAGCCTGAACACATTATTTCCATCCAACTGTGGCGCAGGAATCCCGATTATCCGACGTTTCTTAGGGTTTGCTTTACGGGTTCCTGTCATAGTTTTAACCCAGACCGGCCTTTAGATGACGGCATCGTAGCCACGCACTGGCTGACGCGTGATGAAATCGCCAGGCAACGGGAACGTTTACGCAGCCCATTAGTGCTGATGGGTGTCGATGAATATCTGAGCGGGCAACGCCATCCGCTATCCTTACTAAAATCATTCCTCGACCTTGACTATGCGTAAAAACATAATCGTCGGCATGTCCGGCGGTGTGGACTCCTCGGTAACCGCATTACAGCTTTTAGAACAAGGCCATGAGGTCACCGGCTTGTTCATGAAAAACTGGGAAGAAGATGACGGTACCGAATACTGCACCGCGATGCAAGATCTCGCCGATGCGCGGCAGGTCTGCGATAAGCTCGGCATCAAGTTAAAAACCGTTAATTTTGCCAGCGAATACTGGGATGACGTGTTTGAAGTGTTCCTGTCGGAATTTAAGGCTGGACGCACGCCAAACCCTGATATCCTTTGCAATAAACATGTTAAATTCAAAGCCTTTTTGAATTATGCAATTGACGATTTGGGCGCTGATTATATCGCTACCGGCCACTATGCCCGTATAGCGGAAAAAAATGGCGAATACTTTTTATTAAAAGGTCTGGATCCAAATAAAGAACAAAGCTATTTCCTTTATACCTTGGGGCAAAAGCCGCTGTCGAGAACTCTCTTTCCAATCGGCCACTTGCACAAACCGGAAATTCGCGCCCTCGCTAAAAAAGCGGGCTTTGCCAACCATAAGAAGAAAGACAGCACCGGCATTTGCTTTATCGGCGAGCGCAAATTCACCGAATTCCTACAACGCTATCTGCCCACCCAGCCGGGCGAAATGCGCACACCGGAAGGGCAGTTGATCGGCAAGCATCATGGCCTGATGTATTACACCTTCGGCCAGCGCCAAGGCTTAGGTATCGGCGGCGTAAAAGACGCCCCCGACGAACCGTGGTATGTGCTGGACAAAGATTTGGGCAATAACGTGCTGATTGTCGGCCAAGGCCACGACCATCCGTTGATGTTGCATAACACGCTCGAAGCAGGCAATCTTGACTGGTGCAATAACAAACCGCTGACTGCGCCATTGCGCTGTGCCGCCAAAACCCGTTACCGCCAAACTGATCAACCTTGCTATCTCGAACCCTTACCTAATGGTCGTTGCAAAGCCGTGTTCGACCAGCCGCAACGGGCGATCACCCCTGGCCAATCGGTGGTTTTTTACGATGGCGAGGTGTGTTTGGGCGGCGGAATCATTGAATCTAAAGCCAATCAATAACACAACCCATTAACTCTGGATAAATGATGACTAATTTTGCTTTAACTGCCATTTCCCCCATCGACGGGCGCTACGCCGACAAAGTCAACGCCCTGCGGCCCATCTTTAGCGAATATGGCCTGATCCGTTTCCGTGTGCAGGTCGAAGTGCGCTGGCTGCAAGCCTTGGCAAAACATCCCCTGATTACCGAAGTCAGCCCATTCAGCGAGGCTGCGGACCAAATTTTGGACACTATCATCCGTGATTTTTCAGAAGCCGACGCCCAGCGTGTTAAAGACATAGAAAAAACCACTAACCACGATGTCAAAGCGGTTGAATACTTGCTGAAAGAAAAAATAGCCGGTCATGCTGAGCTGGAAAAAGTGGCTGAGTTCATTCATTTCGCCTGCACATCGGAGGACATCAACAACCTGTCTTACGCACTGATGCTCAAAGAAGGGCGAGGAATTATCAGTGCGCAAATCACTGATTGCATCGCGGCAATAAAAGCCATTGCCAAGGACACTGCACACCAGCCGATGTTGTCCCGCACCCACGGGCAATCAGCGACCCCAACCACGGTCGGCAAGGAATTTGCCAATGTGGCCGCCCGCATGCAACGCCAACTAGCGCAACTGCAAGCGGTTGAATTGCTAGGGAAAATTAACGGTGCAGTCGGCAATTACAATGCCCATAGCGTCGCTTATCCTGATGTTGATTGGGCTGAGTTTGCGCAAAACTTTGTCGAATCACTGGGTTTGCAATTCAACCCGTACACGATACAAATCGAACCGCACGATTACATTGCCGAATTTTTCCACGCCTTGGCACGCTTCAACACCATTTTGCTGGATTTTGACCGCGATGTTTGGGGTTATATTTCCTTAGGCTATTTCAAACAAAAAACCATTGCCGGTGAGGTCGGTTCATCGACTATGCCGCATAAAGTCAACCCGATTGATTTTGAAAATTCCGAGGGTAATTTAAGCTTGGCGAACGCGTTGTTTGGGTTTCTTGCCGAAAAACTGCCGGTGTCACGCTGGCAGCGCGACTTGACCGACTCGACGGTATTACGGAACATCGGCGTCGGCATCGCCCATACCAGCATTGCGGTTCAAGCCAGCTTAAAAGGCATTTCCAAGTTGCAGATTAACACCGATGCTATCGAAGCGGATCTGAACGCCAATTGGGAAGTGTTGGCGGAACCGATACAAACGGTGATGCGCCGCTATGGTGTCGAAAAGCCTTATGAAAAATTAAAAGAACTTACGCGTGGGCAGCGCATTACGCCAGACCAACTGCATGATTTTATTGGCCGCTTGGATATTCCTGCTGAAGCCAAATCGGCTTTATTAGAACTCACGCCGCGCAGTTACATTGGCTACGCGGAACAGCTGGCTAAGCAGATCTAGTCAATTGGGCGGGCTGCAACTTTAAATTTACTTGCCGCCCGCCCAAACTTTATCCCATAGGCGATCTCGAACTGTCATGCACAAATACGAAGGGTTACTGGTTTACCAAAGTCACGATGATGATGGCTTGTTAGAAATCGTTGAACGTGACGGGGTCAGGTCGTTGCATTTTGGAAGCTATCCTAGGCAAAGCAGTATCCGTTTGCATGAGCCGCACAAATTGGAGCTAGATTATGTGCGGGCCATGACCAGTTGGCTGTTATTTAAAGAAACGCCCGATGATGCCTTAATTATTGGCTTAGGCGGCGGCTCGATAACTAAGTTTTTACTGCATCACTTCCCCGACTGCCGTTTAAAGGCGGTCGAATACCGCAAAAGCGTGGCAAAAATCGCCCGTAGCCATTTTGGTTTGCCGTTGGACCCACGGCTCAAAATTATCATTGATGATGGTGGGCGCTATGTCTGCCAACGCACCGAAAGCCATCAGGCACGTTACAATCTGGTCATTGTCGATGCCTTTGATCACGAAGGCATGGCGGTGTCCATCAGCAACGACGCTTTTTTTGCCGCCTGTAAAGCCCTGTTAAAAGATGACGGCATATTAGTCATTAATTTGTGGGGCGGCACCGGCAACCCGTTATTTCAGCAAGTGGCGTTGTGGATAGGGCAGATTTTTAACTGGAAAATCATTTTTTTACCTGTGCAAGGCAAAGGTAATTTGATTGGCCTGGCCTTCAATGACAAAACACCGCTGCATTCTTTCCAAGCGCTAAAAACCCGGGCAAATGCGCTTGAGCAACACTATCAAATTGAATTTACGCGATTTTTAAAAGACTTAAAAAAACACAACGCCAGCACCTTTAACCAATTGATAACGCCATGACGTCCACCGCCTTTCCTGCTGCACCCGATCTTTTTAGCCACCGAAAATACTGGGCGCAACGCTTTGGTATTGCCCCTACGCTGCCGATGAGCCGGGCTGAAATGGACGAACTCGGCTGGGATAGCTGCGATGTCATCCTAGTGACCGGCGATGCCTACATCGACCACCCCAGTTTTGGCATGGCGTTAATAGGGCGTTTGCTGGAAGCGCAAGGTTTTCGGGTCGGGATTATCTCGCAACCGGACTGGCAGAGCGCCGCCGATTTTAAAAAATTGGGCCGCCCCAACCTGTTCTTCGGCGTGACCGGTGGCAACATGGATTCGATGGTCAACCGCTACACTTCCGACAAAAAGATCCGCTCCAACGATGCCTATACGCCCGATGGGGCAGCAGGCAAACGTCCGGACCGCGCGGTAAACGTTTATTCACACCGCTGCCGCGAAGCGTTCAAGGACGTGCCTATCATTATAGGCGGCATAGAAGCAAGCTTGCGCCGTATTGCCCATTATGATTACTGGTCGGACACCGTGCGCAAATCAGTTTTGTTGGATGCCAAAGCTGATTTGTTGGTGTACGGCAATGCCGAACGTCAGATTGTTGAAATCGCCCATCGCTTAGCGGGCGGCGAGCCAGTGTCGCAACTGACCGGCATACGAGGCACTGTGCATTTTGTCAAAGCCATTCCCGAAAGCTGGCTGGTCAAAGATTCCACCGATATAGACAAGCCCGGCGCACCTATGCTGCCTGTTGACCCGTATCAGGAACAACCCCCTTGCGATAAAAAACCGGAAGCCGAAAGTTCTGGGGAAAAAGTCATCCAGTTTAACAAACTGTTGGCCAAAAGCCGCCGGACGCAAACCGTGATCCGTTTGCCCGCTTACGAGGCGGTTAAGGATGACCGCATCTTGTACGCCCATACCTCGCGGATCATGCATGCCGAAACTAATCCCGGCAACGCCCGGGCCTTAATCCAACAACATGGCAACCGCCAAGTATGGATAAATCCGCCGCCGATCCCGTTGACCACCAAGGAGATGGATGGGGTGTTCGACCTACCGTATTCACGCTTGCCGCACAGGGAATACGGCAAAGCCAACATCCCCGCGTTTGAAATGATTCAGCATTCGGTCAATATCATGCGCGGCTGTTTCGGCGGTTGTAGTTTTTGCTCGATCACCGAACACGAAGGCCGGATTATCCAAAGCCGCTCAGAAGATTCCATCATTAAAGAAATTGAAGCCATCCGCGACACTTCGCCAGCGTTCACCGGACACATTTCCGATTTGGGCGGCCCGACTGCGAATATGTACCGCCTGGCTTGCAAAGACGAAAAAATCGAGGCCGCTTGCCGCAAGCCATCCTGCGTGTACCCTGGCATTTGCCCGAACCTCAACACCGACCACAGCCATCTGATTAAACTGTATCGCCGGGCGCGGGCATTGCCGGGCATTAAGAAAATCTTTATCGCCTCTGGCCTTCGTTACGATTTGGCAGTGGAGTCGCCAGAATATGTGAAAGAGCTGGTCACCCACCACGTCGGCGGCTATCTGAAAATCGCGCCGGAACATACCGAACAAGGGCCGTTATCAAAGATGATGAAGCCCGGCATTGGCACCTATGACCGCTTTAAGGAAATGTTCGACAAATACTCCCAAGAAGCGGGCAAAGAGCAGTATTTGATCCCGTACTTTATCGCCGCCCATCCTGGCACCACCGATAACGACATGCTAAATCTGGCGCTATGGCTGAAAAGCAACGGTTTCCGTGCTAACCAAGTGCAGGCTTTTTTACCGTCACCAATGGCAATCGCCACCGCCATGTACCATTCCGGCAAAGACACGCTGCATAAAGTCAGCCGCAAGGCCGATGACATTTTTATCCCTAAAAGCATCAAGCAGCGCCGGTTGCACAAAGCATTTTTGCGCTACCACGACCCCAAAAACTGGCCGCTGTTGCGCGAGGCATTAAAAGATATGGGCAGGGCTGATTTGATTGGCAACGGCAAACAGCATCTCGTGCCATCGTTTCAGCCTGGCCTCAAAGGCATCGGCCCCGCATCCGTCACAAGTAAGGCGCAGGTTTTTAAGACCAAATATACGGGTTTAAACTCGCAAAAGAGTCCGAAAAACAAGGCTTATTCTGGAAACAAGAATAAAACGCGGTAGATCCGCATCACAATGATAGCGATTGCACGTTTTGTTGCTGGTGCAATTCTTGGCACAAAGGGCTATCATCCATAAATCCCCTTGTGCAGCGTGTTTATACCATCACGCTTTTCTTAAGATATTGTCCAACCAAGCATCAGGCAAAATCCGTTTAAGCCCGGCGAACAGATAAGTGGGGAAAGTCACGTAATAACGTATTTTTGGTTTTTTAGATTCCAACGCGTGGATAACTTTTTCTACAACAGCGGTGGCGGGCAAAGTGAATGGTGCGGCTGCACCTTGTTTTTGCAAGCGTATTTCCATCGCCTGATAAGTTTCCTTGTGAAAACTTTGGGTCGGGTCAATATTTTTTTTGTACAAAGCCAACGCATTTTTTCTAAAATCGCTCAAGATAGGGCCGGGTTCAATCAGGGAAACGTGGACATTGCTGCCGTGCAACTCCAAACGCAAGGTGTCGGCCAAACCTTCAAGGGCAAACTTACTGGCATTGTAAGCCCCCCGATAGGTCATCGCAACAAAACCCAACACTGAACTATTGTAAATAATTCGCCCATGGCCTTGCTTGCGCATGACTGGAACCAACAAATTAGTCAATTCGTGGGTGCCAAACAGATTTGTTTCAAACTGGTGGCGCAAAACGTCGCGGCTTAAATCCTCCACCGCACCAGGCTGGCCGAATGCGCCATTATTAAACAACGCATCTAGCTTACCTTCGGTTAATGCCAGTGTCTTGTCAACTGCTTGACGGATACTGGCGCTATCCGCCAAATCCAGCTGCACAACGGTGAAGCCTTCATCTGATAAGCGCTGCACATCTTCCGGCCTGCGTGCCGAAGCGATGACCTGATGCCCCCGCTTTTTTAACCCGACTGCGGTGGCATAACCGATCCCCGTCGAACATCCGGTGATTAATATGGTTTTTGCTGAAGTCATGTTAGTGATCCTGCTTATTCCACAGTGACCGATTTTGCAAGATTCCTAGGCTGATCAACGTCGGTGCCTTTTAAAACAGCAACATGATAAGACAATAATTGCAAAGGGATAGTGTAAACGATGGGTGAGATTTCATTTTCAACTTGCGGTATTTTTACAATCTGTACATTGCTGTCAGGTGCTGAAACCAATGTTTCATCCAAAAAGACTATCAGCTCCCCGCCCCTCGCACTAACCTCCTGGATATTAGATTTAAGTTTCTCCAACAAGCTATTGTTTGGCGCAACAACAATGACCGGCATATCCGCATCTATTAATGCCAAAGGGCCATGTTTGAGTTCGCCAGCAGGATATGCTTCGGCATGGATATATGAAATTTCCTTTAATTTCAATGCGCCTTCCATAGCTATCGGATAATGCGCCCCTCTTCCGAGAAACAAGGTATGGTGTTTTTCAGAAAATTGCTCCGCCAATGTTTTGATCTGTCCATCCAGCTGCAAAACTTTTTCTATTTTCCCAGGCAGGCTGAATAAATCTGAAGTTATTTTTTGCTCCATTGGCCCAGTCAACCTAAAGCGTCGGCCAATCGCAATCACCAACAGCATCAAAGTTACCAGTTGGGCGGTAAATGCTTTAGTTGACGCCACGCCGATTTCAGGGCCCGCACGGGTCATCAAGACTAAATCTGACTCCCTGACCAGAGAGCTTTCGGGTACGTTACAAATAGCAAGGGCATATTTTGCGCCCAATTTTTTAGCTTCCTGCAAAGCGGCTAAGGTGTCGGCTGTTTCACCCGATTGGGAAATTGTGACTATCAAGGCATTATCTGCCAAAACTGGATGCCGGTAGCGGAACTCACTGGCCACCTCGATTTGACAAGGCACACCCGCCAATTCTTCAAACCAATAACGCGCCACTAAGCCGGCATGGAAACTGGTGCCACAGGCTAAAATCTGAACAGATTTTATAGCATCGAACACTTCCGCCGCATTGTGCCCAAACGAGTTTTCCTGCAACCGATTATTAATGAACCGCCCTTCTAATGTTTGTGAAATGGCAAAAGGCTGCTCATAAATTTCTTTTAGCATGTAGTGGCGATAATCACCTTTATCAACAGCATCTGCTGTCAACTGGCTTTCTTTGATGGGGCGGCTCACCACACTGTCATTCACATCATAAATAACCAATTTATTTAGGCTTATCGAGGCGATATCACCATCTTCCATAAAAATGAACCGTTGTGTCACTGGCAACAAAGCGGCCACGTCGGAGGCAATAAAATATTCGCCGATACCAACCCCAATGACTAACGGGCTGCCCTTTCTGCAAGCTATCAACGTATCCGGTTCCGAACTGCTCACTATGCCTAAGGCATAAGCGCCTTCCAGTTTGCGGACTGTTTGTTTGACTGCGCCCAATAAATCATCCTCGCTTTCCAACGCATGAAAAACTTCATGTACAATCACTTCTGTGTCTGTTTGTGAAGTAAACTCATAGCCGTTTTCTAGTTGCTCACCCCGCAACAAATCATGGTTTTCAATAATCCCGTTATGCACAACAGCCACTTTATTCCGGCAGATATGCGGGTGGGCATTAGCTGTGCTGGGTTTACCGTGGGTAGCCCAGCGGGTATGCGCAAGACCAATATTGCCAGAAATCGGGTCAGCGGCAAGCAACGCTTCAAGCCCTTTGACTTTCCCCAGCTCACGTTTGCGGTAAATTTGCCCATTATTTATTACCGCCAATCCTGCAGAATCGTAACCGCGATACTCCAGGCGCTTTAATCCCTCCAGTAAAATAGGAACAACATTGCGCTGGGCAATACCACCAACTATTCCGCACATTATGACTGCCCCTTTTTTACAGGACGTTGCCAACCGGCCACGGTAACTTGCTTTAACCGGCTTAAAGTCAATTGATTTGCAGGTGCATCTTTAGTAATGGTTGAACCCGCACCAATAGTTGCGTTTTCCCCCACCGTGACGGGAGCCACTAACTGGGTGTTAGAACCAATGAACGCGCCATCTTCAATGATAGTCCTGGACTTGTTAATGCCATCATAATTACACGTGATAGTGCCGGCCCCCACATTAACTTTACTGCCTACTGTAGCATCACCGATATAACTTAAGTGATTGATTTTACTAGACACGCCAACTGTTGATTTCTTTATTTCAACAAAATTGCCAATATGCACATCATTTGCCAATACTGTTTCCGGACGCAATCTGGCATAAGGGCCAATCCGGCTACCTTGTCCAATCACGGCGTCTTCAATGATACAGTTTGCAAGTATTTCTACCCGATCACCAATGATTGAATTTTTTATCGACGTGTTCGGGCCTATTTTGACATGACTGCCAAAACTATTTTTACCTTCCAGAATGACATTAACATCTATTTCTATATCCTGACCCAACTTATCTATTGATCCCCTTAAGTCAAAACGGGCAGGGTCTTTCAGGGTGACGCCCTGCTGCATCAGATAATTAGCCTGTTCTTGCTGATACACCCGCTCTAAGTAGCTGAGCTGTGACCTATCATTAACACCTAACACCTCATCAGCCGTTTCGGGCTGGCTTGTCACTATAAGCACACCCTCTGCAACCGCCATTTCAATGACATCAGTCAGATAATATTCACCTTGGGCATTATTATTGCTTAATTGGTCGAGCCAATTTTTTAATTGCCCGCCTTGCACCGCCATGATGCCGGTATTACCTTCTTTGATCTGCTTTTCAGTAGCGGAAGCATCCTTTTCCTCAACAATTTTTACCACCTGGGATTGGGCGTTTCTAACAATTCTACCGTAACCCGCAGGGTTTTCTAAATTTACCGTAAGCAAAGCAAGCGACCGGGCGGTCACGTTAGTCAATAACGTTTTAACGGTTGCCAGTTTTAATAACGGCACATCGCCGTAAAGTATCAAAACCACATCGTCATCCTGGATATGATCACGTGCCTGCTGCACTGCATGGCCCGTACCTAATTGCTGGTTTTGTTCAATCCAATCAGTATCTAAATCTTTTAATGTCTCTTTTACAAGTTCACAGCAATGGCCAACAACAATATGAATCCTATTGTTTTCCAGTTGGCTGCTCATGTCATAAGCATGTTGTAACAATGATTTGTTGGCAACTTTATGCAAAACCTTTGGCAAATCAGAACGCATACGCGTCCCTTTACCTGCCGCGAGAATAATAGTGGTAATTTTCATTTCAATATCCCATTAAAAAAAAAGCCCGATAGCGTATTCACGTTACCGAGCTTTCAATAATGTATGATGCCAATAAGATTAATCGTAATCATACATAAAAGTAAGTTTTCGTTTATTCCCCGCGCTTTCTCAACCTATCCAATGTCCTTAATTGGCTAATAGCCTGTACTAGCTGGACTTGTGCGGCCGCATAATCCATTTTTCCTGACTTGTCTGCCAGTGCCTCTTCAGCTCTAGTCTTAGCCTGGATCACTGCTGCCTCATCAATGTCTTTTGCTCTAATTGCAGTATCTGCCAAAATAGTGACCAGATGGGGCTGAACCTCCAAGAAACCGCCAGAAATATAAAAAGGATAACTTTCTTTGTCAGTGACTTTTACCCTAACCTCACCGGAATTGAGTTTAGTTAAAAACGGCGCATGGCGAGGAGTGATACCCACCTCGCCTAATTCGGCAGGGGCAAATACCATTTCCGCCAATCCGGAAAATATTTCCTTTTCTGCGCTTACGATGTCTACTTGTACGGTCATGGTCATTTTTTCACCTAAAGTTATTTACTACTAACCTTTCATCGCTTTCGCTTTTTCCAAAGCTTCATCAATGGTGCCTACCATATAAAAAGCCTGCTCTGGTATCGCATCATATTCACCATCAATAATGCCTTTAAAGCCAGCAATCGTATCTTTCAGTGATACATATTTACCAGGAGAACCGGTAAACACTTCAGCGACAAAGAAAGGCTGAGACAAGAAACGTTGCATTTTACGTGCTCTGGCTACGGTGAGTTTATCTTCTTCAGATAATTCATCCATACCCAAAATTGCAATAATGTCCCTTAACTCTTTATAACGCTGCAAAATACCTTGGACTTTACGCGCAACATCGTAATGTTCTTGTCCGATGACCAAAGGATCAAGCTGGCGGCTAGTTGAATCCAATGGATCAATCGCAGGATAAATACCCAATTCGGCAATTTGGCGCGACAATACAACTGTCGCGTCTAAATGGGCGAATGTTGTTGCAGGCGACGGGTCAGTCAGGTCATCCGCAGGCACGTAAACGGCTTGGATAGAAGTGATAGAACCTGTTTTGGTGGAAGTGATACGCTCTTGCAATACCCCCATTTCTTCTGCAAGCGTAGGTTGGTAACCTACCGCAGAAGGCATACGGCCCAATAATGCAGACACTTCAGTACCTGCCAGCGTATAACGATAGATGTTATCAACAAAGAAAAGGACGTCACGGCCTTCATCGCGGAAATACTCCGCCATCGTCAAACCAGTCAACGCAACACGTAACCTATTTCCAGGTGGCTCATTCATCTGGCCATAAACCAGTGACACCTTGTCGATTACGTTTGAATCGGTCATTTCATGATAGAAGTCGTTACCTTCACGAGTCCGCTCACCGACACCGGCAAATACAGAATAGCCACTATGTTCAATCGCAATATTACGGATCAGCTCCATCATATTGACAGTTTTACCTACACCAGCGCCACCAAACAATCCGACTTTACCACCTTTGGTAAAGGGGCAGACCAAGTCGATAACCTTGATGCCGGTTTCCAGCAGTTCATTCGCAGCAGCTTGTTCGGCATAGCTAGGTGCATCTCGGTGTATGCCCCATTTCACTTTTTCGCCGATAGGCCCTTTTTCGTCAATAGGCTGGCCTAAGACGTTCATGATACGTCCTAAAGTTTCCTGTCCGACCGGCACTGAAATAGGTGCGTTGGTATTATTAACCGTTAAGCCTCGGCTCAAACCATCGGTGCTACCCATAGCAATAGTCCTTACTACGCCATCACCTAATTGCTGCTGGACCTCCAGCACCAAACCATTACTTTCTACATTTAACGCATCATATACCTTGGGCAAATCTTCGCGTGAAAACTCCACGTCTACAACTGCGCCAATAATCTGAACGATTTTACCCGAACTCATTGAGTTGTCCTCTTAGTGTTATGTCATTTTGCTTGTGCAGCAACTTTCAAGTCAATCAACGTTATTAATTCAGAATAACGACTGCACAGGGGCTTAAACAGCTGCGGCACCAGCAACAATTTCTGAAATTTCCTGAGTGATGGCCGCTTGCCTGGCCTTATTATAAATCAGCTGTAACTCGCCAATGAGATTCCCGGCATTATCCGAGGCACTCTTCATTGCTACCATTCTGGCCGCCTGTTCACAGGCATTATTCTCAACTAACCCTTGGTAGACGATAGATTCGATATAACGGGCAAGTAAATTATCTAAGATTTCTTTAGCATCAGGCTCATAGATATAATCCCAATGCCCTCCCAGATTATTTTCGATTTCATCAGGCACTATAGGAAGCAGTTTTTCAATCATTGGCCGCTGCGTCATGGTATTGACAAATTCATTATTGACCACATGCAATTCATCAATGCTGCCTTGTTTATAAGCATCCAACATAATGTTAATGACTCCGCAAATGTCATTAAGGTGAGGAGTGTCACCTAATTTGGAAACCTGCCCCACTAAGCGGATCGTCTTCAGATTTGCAAAAAAACCAGCAGCTTTTATACCAATCGTGCAAACATCAACCTCGATGCCATTTTTATCCCACTGAATCAATTGCGACAGCATTTTTCTGAATAAATTTGAATTCAGCCCACCGCACAAGCCCCGGTCAGAGCTGATTATGATAACACCTACGCGTTTTACCTCACGACGTATCAGAAATGGGTGCTTATATTCAGGGTTTGCATTCGCCAAGTGCTTAATAATACGGCCAATTTTTTTTGAATAGGGCCTTGTTGCCTGCATTCTGTCTTTTGTTTTACGCATTTTACTTGCAGCAACCATCTCCATTGCCCGAGTAATTTTTTGAGTATTTTTGATACTCCCAATCTTTGTGCGTATTTCTTTGCCAACAGCCATTTGAAGACCCTTTTACCAGCTATGAGTTTTAATGAAAGTTTCAATAGCGGCTCTTATACCACTACTAATCTCATTGCTAAAATCACCAGTCGCATTAATATTATCCATTAATTCGGCATGCTCGGATTTCATGTACAATTGCAAAGCTGCTTCAAAATCAAGGACTTTATTAACTTCTACACCATCAAGAAAGCCTTCGTTAGCGGCAAACAACGAAACCGCCATCTGGGCGACAGACATCGGTGAATATTGATTTTGCTTCATTAACTCAGTGACACGCTGACCCCGCTCAATCTGCTTACGTGTGCTCTCATCCAAATCGGATGCAAACTGTGCAAACGCCGCCAATTCACGGTATTGCGCCAAATCAAGACGAGTACCGCCACCTAGTTTTTTGATGATTTTAGTTTGCGCTGCCCCACCTACCCGCGACACTGATAAACCAGCATTGACCGCAGGACGGATACCTGAGTTAAACAGATTGCTTTCGAGAAATATCTGCCCATCGGTAATCGAAATAACGTTAGTTGGTACAAAAGCAGATACGTCACCACCTTGGGTTTCAATAATTGGTAAAGCGGTTAATGAACCCGTTTTACCTTTAACTTTGCCGCCTGTTAACTTCTCAACTTCGTCAGCGTTGATCCGCGATGCCCTTTCTAACAATCTGGAATGCAAATAAAACACGTCGCCTGGATAAGCTTCACGACCCGGTGGACGACGCAATAACAGTGATACTTGGCGATATGCCCATGCCTGTTTAGTCAGGTCATCATAAATGATTAACGCATCTTCACCACGATCCCTAAAAAACTCACCCATCGAGCAACCGGTATAAGGCGCTATGAATTGTAGTGCAGCAGACTCAGATGCAGAAGCTGCAACAATGATGGTATGGGCCATTGCGCCGTGTTCTTCTAACTTACGGACCACGTTAGCAATAGAAGAACGTTTTTGACCAATTGCAACATAGATACATTTAATGCCTGTACCTTTTTGATTGATAATCGCGTCAACCGCAATTGCAGTTTTACCCGTTTGCCTGTCCCCAATGATCAACTCACGCTGTCCACGGCCAACCGGAATCATCGCATCAATTGATTTCAAACCGAGCTGCACGGGCTGATCAACTGACTGACGGGCAATTACGCCAGGAGCAATTTTTTCAATCGGTGACGTCTCATTGGTATCAATGGCACCTTTACCATCGATAGGATTGCCTAGCGCATCAACAACACGCCCAAGCAATGCCTCACCAACAGGCACTTCTAAAATTTTTCCGGTACATTTTACGGTGTCGCCTTCAGAAATGTGTTGGTATGAACCTAATACCACTGCACCTACCGAATCCCTTTCAAGATTGAGCGCCATACCAAAAGTATTGCCGGGGAATTCCAGCATTTCACCTTGCATCGCTTGCGAAAGGCCATGTACTCTGACAATACCGTCGGTCACACTGACCACAGTACCTTCTGTATGGGCTTCGGCGCTAAGGTCGAAGTTTTCGATCTTCTTTTTAATCAGATCACTTATTTCAGATGGGTTTAATTGCATGTTCTATTTCTCTCTCACTGTAGAGCCTTTTGCATTTGTTGAAGCTGGCCTCTAATGGATCCGTCAATAACTTGGTCGCCTGCACGTACTAACACACCACCAATCAATGACTTATCCACGATTTCAGTTATATGGACTTTTTTACTTAGCATCTTTTCGAGTGTTGCAACAAAATCCCGTTGCGCCTCTTCAGAAAAGGCATACGCTGTAGATACCTCAACATCGACATAGCCTTCGTCATCTGCCTTGTAGACCTCAAAAAGTCCGGCAATAGCCGATACTAAAGCCAATCGATTGTTATGGATAAGCAGCTTTAAAAAGTTTTCACCTTCCGAATCTATTTGTCCTTGGCAAATATCTAGCATGAGTGCGGTTAATCCCTGCTTGGTCACATTGGGATTATCGACCACAACAGAAATATCTTCATTAATT
The DNA here is from genome assembly GCA_002422395.1 of Methylococcaceae bacterium UBA6146. GTDB lineage: Bacteria > Pseudomonadota > Gammaproteobacteria > Methylococcales > Methylomonadaceae > Methylovulum. The sequence continues at coordinate 129,178 of DIUY01000001.1, forward strand.
AGAACAGCCGACATAAACGCCAAGTGCTGCGACCACTTTTCAGTGCTATCGGTTTCTTTGGCTCTTTTAAAGACTGCCGCTGCATAAGGTCTTGCCAATGTTGCCAATTCGCTCATTATGCTTAACCTAATTGATTAGAAACTTTGCTGAGAATGTCTTGATGCTTACCATGATCAATTTCTGCACCAAGAATTTGCTCAGCGGCACTAAGCGCTAACGCCACCACCTCTTGACGCAAGGATTCCCTAGCTTGCTGCATCTCTTGTTCAATTTGCGCCTTTGCCGAAACAAGCAGGCGTTCGCCTTCTTTTTTAGCAAGTTCCTTTGATTCTTCAACAATTTCGTTAGCACGCTTCTGAGCGAGGCTAACTATTTCCGAAGATTGCTCTTTGGCTTCTTTTAAGACACCTTTAGCTTTTTTTTCAGCTAAGATCATATCTTCCTGACCTTTTTCAGCTGCTGCCAAGCCCTCGGCAATCTTTTTTCTACGTTCTTCTAAAGAGTCAAATAACGGCGGCCAAATATACTTCATGGTAAACCACACCAGAAGCGCAAAGGTTATCATTTGTCCAATTAGAGTAGCATTGATACTCACGGTGCATTCCTCTTGTTGATATTAAAATCAAACAACCTTTATATTAACCTGCGGCCGCAGCTTGTACAGCTGACAGGAATGGGTTTGCAAAAGTAAAGAACAGCGCCAAACCAACACCAATCATTGTCACCGCATCCAACAGACCCGCAACAACAAACATTTTTACTTGCAACATAGGCACCATCTCTGGCTGGCGGGCAGCACCTTCAAGAAACTTTCCACCTAACAAACCGAAACCTATAGCCGTTCCTAAAGCGCCCATACCTAAAACCAGACCTACTGCAATAGCAGTCATGCCTTGTACGTCAGCAATCAATCTTGCAATTTCCATGAAACCTCCAAAAATATTATAGTTAAGTTAAAAATAGTTAAAAAATCAATGGTCTTCGTGAGCCATACTAAGGTAGACGATAGTCAGCACCATGAATATGAACGCTTGAAGGGTAATAATTAAGATATGAAAGATAGCCCAAGGAAAACTTAGCACCGGCTGGATATACCAAGGCAACAAGGCTATCAAGATGAAAATCAGCTCACCTGCATAAAGGTTACCAAATAACCGCAATGCCAGAGAAATCGGCTTTGCAATCTCTTCAACCAACTTTAACAGCAGATTGAACGGCAACAGCCAAGGGCCAAACGGCTGAAACATCAATTCCTTAGCAAACCCCCATGCGCCTTTTATTTTTATGCTATAAAAAATAATCAGGAAAAACACAGAAATGGACATGGCAAAAGTTGCGTTCAAATCCGTACTTGGCACAACCCGAAGATAATCAATGCCCATCAAAGATCCAATTAAAGGGAATATGTCAACAGGAAACAAGTCCATGAAGTTCCAGAGGAAAACCCAGCAAAATATAGTCAACGCTAATGGCGCTATCAATTGGCTACGCCCGTGAAAACTATCCTTAACCTGTGTATCGACAAATTCAATCAGCATTTCTGCGAAACTTTGCACTAATCCAGGCACACCCGCAGTTGCTTTTTCTGCGGCCGACTTAAAGAACCAGATAAACAAACCACCCAATAATGCCGAAAAAAACAAGGTGTCAAGATGTAATGTCCAAAAACCTTCACCAAAATGGAGTGGGGTTAAATGGTGGATAATATAACCCGTTGCACCTTCGGCGGCGTGAACTTCGGTAGCCATCGTTCCTCTCTATGAAAAATAAATGATGTCAACGCATTAATAGCGCGAACCAAAACACTGACAGAGCTATTACATAACCAGCCAATAGCGGTATTATTTGTATATTCGGGAGTTGAAATATCATCATAAACAGCGCCGCTGTCAATAATAACTTACCTGATTCCCCAGCATAAAAAGACTTCACTATCTTTTGTGCCGGCTGCCCTGCTGATCTAAATATCCGTATACTAAAATACAGGTTAGGGATAAATGCAGCCGCCCCGCCTAATGCAGAAAACAAGGCATTTTGCCATCCCCACGCAACCGCAAAAATCGCCGCAGTTATTATTATCAGCAGAATTTGATAACCCAGGATTTTACTGACAGTAGACAATTTTCTATCTGTCACAAATCAACTCCAAGCAAAAAAGCTGTTGGATTATAGCCAGCACCCCCCATTAAATCAAGGCAGATTAACTCGGCCTCGCCCTCAACCACAAAAGCATCCAACTTTATGGCGCACATCACCAGATTGTTGGTAGCCCGCATTTACTTCCCAAGCCATTAAATAACAAAAGGCTTCTCTAATGGTTTGAATGCTTAAAATCATTAGAGAAGCCTCCTGCTTCTTATGTTTTGCATTGCGGCGATATTTGCTTTTATCACAAAAACTGTGGGACTTATTAAACTGATACGCGAATTTTGCAACAGGGTTTTGCAATGTGAGAGTATCTATTTTGTGTTGATTTTTACGTTTTTTCATCATTTACCTCTTATAATAATGACCATTAAGTATATAACATCCTTTAGAGTAAATTTAACTTCGTGAAATTCAAAAAAGATTTTGATGTAATTGTTGTCGGGGGTGGCCATGCAGGCACCGAAGCTGCTTTAGCTGCTGCCCGATGCGGTGCAAAAACATTATTACTGACCCAAAACATCGATACCTTAGGACAAATGAGCTGCAACCCTGCGATAGGTGGCATCGGCAAAGGACATTTAGTTAAAGAGATTGACGCCTTAGGCGGCATTATGGCCAAAGCAATAGATCTCGCCGGCATCCAATTCCGCACGCTGAATGCAAGCAAAGGGCCCGCAGTCAGGGCCACCCGCGCCCAAGCTGACCGCAGACTTTACAAACAGGTTATCAAGACGGCACTGGAAAACCAGCCTAATTTGTCATTATTCCAGCAAACCGTCGCCGATTTAATTGTCAAAAACAATACAGTTGTTGGTGTTAAGACCCAAATGGGGCTGGACTTTAGCGCAAGGGCCGTGGTATTGGCTACAGGTACTTTTTTAGGCGGCAAAATCCATATAGGTTTAGAAAACTATAGCGGCGGGCGGGCGGGTGATCCTGCATCGATAGCACTTGCCGAGCGCTTGCGCGAATTACCCTTTCGAATTGACCGGTTAAAAACCGGGACGCCGCCGCGCATTGATGGCCGCACCATTGATTTTAGCAAATTGGAAGAGCAACATGGCGATGACCCAGTGCCGGTGTTTTCTTTTATCGGCAGACGCGAACAACATCCCAAACAAGTTCCTTGCCATATTACCCGCACCAATAGTAAGACCCACGACATTATCCGCGCCGGCCTTGACCGTTCACCGCTGTATTCGGGGATTATCGAAGGCATAGGGCCGCGTTATTGTCCGTCTATCGAAGATAAAATCATCCGCTTTGCTGATAGGGACACGCACCAGATTTTTGTTGAACCGGAAGGTCTGGACACCCATGAAATATATCCTAACGGCATTTCCACTAGTTTGCCGTTTGACGTCCAATATAATTTTGTGCGCTCAATGCTGGGCTTTGAGAATGCCGAAATAGTTCGTCCCGGCTATGCGATTGAATATGATTTTTTTGATCCGCGTGATTTAAAAATGTCTTTGGAAACCAAGCACATGGATAGCTTATTTTTTGCCGGACAAGTCAATGGCACAACCGGTTACGAAGAAGCCGCAGCGCAGGGTTTGATCGCAGGATTGAATGCCGCACGCTTGGCACAGGGGCTGGAAGGCTGGTGTCCAGGACGTGATGAAGCGTATATCGGCGTCATGATTGATGACTTGATCACGCGCGGCACGCAAGAGCCGTATCGTATGTTTACCAGTCGTGCAGAATATCGGCTTTTGTTACGGGAGGATAATGCCGATTTGCGGCTGACTGAAAAAGGGCGTGAATTGGCGCTGGTTGACGATAGCCGTTGGCAGGCTTTTGAAACAAAACGCACAGCGATCACCGACTTGCAGGACGCCCTAAAAAAGCAATGGGTCAGAGCCGACAGCCCGGAAGCGGGGCAGGTCGAAGACATCTGGGGCAAGGCTTTGCTAAAAGAAGCCAGTTTAATGGAGCTGTTGCGCAGGCCTGAAGTCGATGTGCAGCGGTTGCTGGCTTTTCTTGAAGGCGGCGACGGCATTGCCGAACAGGTTGCTGACCAAGTTGAAATTCAGGCGAAATATGCGGGCTATATCATTAGGCAGCAATCTGAAATCGATAAATCCTTGCGTTATGATCATTTAAAACTGCCGTCTACGCTGGACTACAAAGGCATCCCAGGCCTATCGAACGAGGTGAGCGAAAAACTGAAATCACAGCGCCCCGAAACGCTCGGGCAAGCTTCACGCGTACCGGGTATCACACCTGCCGCCATTTCGTTATTACTGGTTTATTTAAAGAAGAAAAGTGCCTGATGGATAACTGTATATCCGCTGATTTCACAGTGAACACAAGAGCTAGCGCCATGCCAGAAAGCCTAACAGAAACTTACCGCACTATGCTGGAGTCAGGCCTTAACGCATTAAACCTTCACCTGGCATCAGCTCAAATTGAGCAACTGCTTGATTTTATAAGGCTAATAGAAAAATGGAATAAAGCCTATAATCTAACTGCCATACGTAACAAAGAAGACATGGTCAATCTGCATTTATTAGATAGCCTAGCAATAGCCCCCTTTATTACCGGCAGGCAGATCATTGATATAGGCACTGGGGCAGGGCTGCCCGGCATTCCCTTAGCAATTTGTTTCCCTGATATAAAATTTACCTTACTCGACAGCAATGCCAAAAAAACCCGCTTTGTCCAACAAGCAGTATTGGAATTAAAACTTAACAACGTGACGGTATGCCACCACCGGGTAGAAAACTACCATCCGGAAACCCTTTTTGACGCCGCGCTAACCCGTGCATTTGCCAGTTTGGCGGATATTGTGAAATTAACCGCGCATTTACTGACCAAAGAAGGTGTTTTACTGGCGATGAAAGGGCAAAACTTGGACATGGAATTAGCACAGGTTAAGGCAAAAAAAACAGTCATTCCTATTAGAATCCCAGGCATTCCTGTAGAAAGATGTCTGGTCCGGATAGAATCACCGACACAAACAGAGGTCATGTAGTGGGAAAAATTATTGCCGTCACCAATCAAAAAGGTGGCGTAGGAAAAACGACAACTAGCGTCAATCTGGCCGCATCACTGGCGGTCGCCAAACGGCGGGTACTGCTGGTGGACCTCGACCCGCAAGGCAATGCCGCGATGGGCTGTGGCGTCGATAAAGATGTTATCAAATATTCCAGTTACGATTTATTAATGGAGGATGTGCCCGCTTCAGAGACGGTTATCCATTTACCGGAGATTGGTTTTTCGGTCATTCCCGGCAACTCGGACTTGACTGCCGCCGAAGTGCAGCTAATGAAGGCGGGCCGCAAAGAATCGCGTCTTGCTGATGCCCTGCTGCAAATCAGGTCACAGTATGATTACATCCTTATTGATTGCCCACCGTCATTAAACATGCTCACCTTAAATGCAATGGTCGCGGCCAATAGCCTGCTAATTCCTATGCAATGTGAATATTACGCCTTGGAAGGCATATCGGCGCTGATGTCCACATTAAAAAACATCCAAGACACGGTCAATCCAGGCCTACATTTGGAAGGCATACTGCGGACTATGTTTGATGATAGGAACCGGCTAACCAAAGATGTTTCGGAACAATTGATCCGTTATTTTGGCGACAATGTCTTCAGGACCTGTGTACCCAGAAACATCCGCTTAGCCGAAGCGCCTAGCCACGGCTTACCTGTAATCAGCTATGATAAATCATCACGGGGTGCGATAGCCTATGTCGCCCTTGCGGATGAAATGATTAAAAAAGAACAACAATAACCGTATGACTTTAAAAAAACGAGGATTAGGCCGCGGACTTGAAGTCCTGCTGGCCGACACGTCCACCAAGGACAACTTGCCGCAACCACCCATAAGCGCTGAACCGGCCAACAATCAAGTGGCTATGGCATTAGCGCTGCTTGACCATCTACAAAAAGAAAAGCAAAACCTCCTGCTAGAAGCGGAAGCATTAAAAAGCTTATTGGATGAGTTTGAATCAATACTACGCGCCAGACAGTGATAACGGACTGCCGTATGATGTCTTGGCCAACAAATCGATTGGAATAGGGAAAAGAAAAATCAATGGCTTTACAAAAACGTGGACTAGGTCGTGGACTGGATGCGTTATTAGGCGATGTTTCTGTTAAGGAAGAAAAGCCTCAGGCACAGACATTACCAATAGAATATATGCAGCGCGGGAAGTACCAACCCCGTAAAGACATTAATCCGGAAAAACTTCAGGAGCTTGCCGACTCTATCAAAGCCCAAGGCATCATACAGCCTATTGTGGTGCGCAAAATTGCCTTGGATAAATACGAGATAGTTGCGGGCGAGCGGCGCTGGCGGGCGGCGCAACTGGTTGGGTTGGAACAGGTGCCGGTGGTCATCAAAGACATAGACGACCGCGCCGCAATGGCAATTGCGCTGATTGAAAATATTCAGCGGGAAGACTTAAACCCTTTAGAAGAAGCGGATGCACTAAGAAGGCTGCTAGATGAGTTTGCCATGACGCATCAGCAAATAGCGGATGCCGTTGGCAAATCACGCACGACAGTGACCAACCTGCTACGGCTGATGGACTTGCAGCCCGATGTAAAAAAACTGCTCATCAACAAACAATTGGAAATGGGCCATGCCCGCGCCTTACTGTCATTGGACAGCATAGCCCAAATCGCGGTGGCCAATAAAATAGCCAAAGAAGGGTTAACGGTAAGGGCCGCTGAACGCCTAGTTAAAGAGGCGCTTGAAGAACCGAAAGCAAAAACCGCAAAAATCATTGACAACGACACCTTACGGCTACAAGATGACTTGACTGCCCGACTAGGTGCAAAAGTAGTCATCGACCATAAGGATAATGGCACGGGCAAAGTCGTCATCGCCTATTCCAGCCTAGAAGAACTCGACGGCATTATTGAGCAAATTAAATCTGCCCATTCATCCTGACACCCTTTTCATTCACTTGCAACGCTGCTGTAAACGCCCACTTTTTTGCCATGACACACAGTTATAACCCTGTACTGCGTATTGCCTTAACCGCCGGAGAGCCTGCCGGCATAGGTCCGGATCTCTGTGTCCAACTTGCCCAACACACCTTACCATTCGAGCTGATTGTTATCGCCAGCCCTGACTTGTTGGAACAGCGTGCCAAACAACTGAATTTGCCTATCCAAATACGCTTGTTTGACAGCACCTTACCCCCCTCACCGCAGCAACAAGGCCACTTGACAGTGCTGCCCGTCGAACTTACCGAACCGGTTTTGTGTGGACAATTAAACGTAGCAAACAGCCGCTATGTTTTAAAAACGATCACTATCGCGACCAAAAGCTGCATAGAAGGCCTTTTTAATGCAATGGTCACAGCCCCGGTACATAAAGGTATTATCAACGATGCCGGTTTTTCATTTAGCGGCCATACCGAGTATATCGCCGAAATAACCGGTGGCCATCCCGTCATGATGCTGGCAACGGAAGGCCTGCGTGTTGCACTAGTCACCAATCACTTGCCCTTATCTGAAGTCAGCCAAGCAATTACCCATACCCGCTTGCGGACAGTAATACGGATACTGGACCATGATCTACGTTCGCGTTTTAATCTGGACAACCCCAAAATAATGGTTTGCGGCCTTAACCCGCATGCCGGGGAAGGCGGCCATCTGGGGCGTGAAGAGATAGAAATTATAGAGCCTGTACTTGAAAGCTTTCGTAACCAAGGCTTAAACATCGAAGGCCCCTACCCTGCCGACACGTTATTTACCACCAAATATCTCGCTTCAGCAGACGCAATACTCGCCATGTACCACGACCAAGGGTTACCGGTACTGAAACACAAAGGCTTCAACCAAGCCGTTAATATCACTTTAGGTTTGCCGATCATCCGCACTTCAGTTGACCACGGCACCGCCTTAGATATTGCCGGCACAGGCAAAGCAAACCCCGGCAGCTTGCTTATCGCACTGCAAACCGGATTGGCTATGGCCTCTAATCTCCCCCAAGCATGACACACACACCACGAAAACGGTTTGGCCAGAACTTTCTGCATGACCACTCGATTATCAACAATATTCTTGCCAGCATTCAATCCCAACCAGGCGAACACTGGGTTGAGATTGGCCCAGGCATGGGTGCATTAACTGAGCCTTTACTAAAAAAAGGCATACAACTAGACATCGTTGAACTGGACAGGGATTTAGTGGGGTTGCTTAAAGACAAGTTTAAACACTATGACAACCTACAAATCCACAGTGCGGATGCGTTAAAATTCAACTTTGCTGAACTGGCATCATCACCTGAACCAGATAGCCAAAACAAAAAACTGCGGGTCATCGGCAATTTACCGTACAACATCTCCACGCCGTTAATGTTCCACCTGCTAGATAACGCCTATTGCATAGAAGACATGCACTTTATGCTGCAAAAAGAAGTGGTTGAGCGGATTTGTGCGGAACCGGGCAGTAAAAAATACGGTAGGCTTAGCGTCATGATGCAATATTATTGTGCAACAGAACTGTTATTTGAAGTGCCACCGGAAAGTTTTGACCCCGTCCCTAAGGTCGTATCAGCTATAGTAAGACTTATCCCCCATCAACAACCGTTGGCGGTGGTGGACGATGTCCGCAAACTTAACCGGATTGTGACCGAAGCCTTCTCTCAGCGCCGCAAAACATTACGTAATTCGCTAAAAAAATTGCTCACTGAAGATCAGATTGTCTCGTTGGCTATAGACCCTGTGTTGCGTGCAGAATGCCTGTCACTTAACGACTTTGCGAGATTAAGCAATCTGCTGGAGTAACAACTATGGAAAAACCGCAACCCTTTGAAAGAAAAGATGATTGGGCGGTATTTTTGCAAAGTGTGCCCAAGTGATTGGCTTTGGATCATTCTTAAAATGGCCAAGGCCGGAACAGAAGCAATCCGTTCCAGCCTCGCCGCGTTAAATGTTAAATGGTGGTAAAAATGGTAATGATATTTTGGAATCAAAAAAACATGTTTTTGATTCCGCTGACTTCAGCATTTGAATGTTTACCACTACCCAATGTTAAAAATTTTTTCTGGTTGGCATAAGGGTTTTTGATCAACCGCTTATGCAAACCGCTCAATCATTTTTTCTGCCTGCTCGGAAAATTGCTCAAGATCACCTTTTTTTACGGTTTCCACGGGAATCACCAGCGCCGTCGTCAGATTAATATAGATATAAACATAACGTTTGCCGTACTCGACCCTGACCAATTCTTCCCAAGCCATTTTATGTTTGCCGCTAGGGGATTGTTCGAGCAAATATTTAGGATTTGCCGGATCTATGCTCAAGGTATAAGTCCCGAACATATTAGCTTTTTCTTTTTCGGTGTAATTTTTGAGTATCTGCCGACGTAAATCCAACATCATAATTTTTGGCGATAACAACGCCCAAAGGACAGCAATGACAATGATGTAGGCCGAAGTGTTCATATCCTGGTAGTAAAAATAATAAAAAGAACCTATTAATGCCATAACGCCCGGCACTATCCAGCGATTCTTCCTTATATTGTTTTGTATATCTTCATTCCTCATGAATTGTAGCTCATTAAAATGGAGCAAATCTTCTTCGCGGAACTCGTATTGAATTTCAAACATAATCTTATTTTAAAGAAGGTGAATTAAATAAATTCCAGTAACACGTCAAGCGGCAATCCGGGCAATAAAACACACAAAAAAGCTAAAGAGCCGCCGCGCAGCTGCAAATTCTAATGCAATTTAATTTTTATATACGCACTGCGCCTGAACACATTAGAAAGCGTTAACATAGCCGTCCTAAAATAACCATGAATCGCTATCTGGTGCATTTTATATAAAGACAAATAGACCACTTTGGCAATAAATCCCCCAATGCTGACCGTCCCCATCAAATTGCCCATCAAGTTACCAACGGTCGTGTATTTGCCCAGAGAAACCAACGAACCATAATCATAATAGACAAATTCAACTGGGGGGCCGCCTGTCAGCCGATTGGCTATAGTCTTAGCCAACGCGGTCGCCTGCTGATGCGCCGCCTGTGCTCTCGGCGGCACATTACCCTTATGCCCATGCCAAACACAAGCCGCGCAATCACCCATTGCAAAAATATTTTCGTCACTGGTTTGTAGGGTGCTGTCGACCACGAGTTGATTGATGTGGTTAGTTTCAAGCCCGTCCAAGTTTTTCAGCCAGTCAGGGGCTTTAATACCAGCCGCCCAAACTTTGATGTCCGCCTCAATGAATTCGCCGTCGTGGGTCGTGATACCCTCTTTAGTGACCTCCGTCACACGACGGCCCAATTTGAGATCAACGCCTAACTTGACCAATTGTTGCTGGGTGGCAAGCGCCAACCTATCAGGCAATGCCGGCAACAATTGTGTCGCCGCCTCAATGATAGTCAACTTAACATTACTGGTCTCTTTTAAGCCATAAATCGCCAACACATTCGTCACCTCATGCAACTGCGCCGACAACTCAACGCCTGTCGCACCCGCGCCGACAATAACGATAGACAAGGGCTTAACAGTGCCGGTGTCTTTTCCTATGTAGCTTTTCAAATAGGATTCAAACAATTCTTTTTGAAATTTGAACGCTTGGGAAGTGGTGTCCAAAAACAAGCAATATTCGGCAACACCTTTGATATTGAAGGTATTGCTCACGCTGCCTATTGCCATAACCAAAGTATCGTAACTGAATGTGCGCCGAGGAATCAGCTCTTCACCTTTGTCGTTAACTGTTGGGCTGACGTAGATTTCTTTCCCACCCCGGTCTAACCCTTCCATTTTTCCTAACCGGAAACGAAAATGGCTACGATAGGCTTGCGCCAAATACTCGACTTGCTCTGATTCATCAAGTGTGCCGGCGGCAACTTCATGCAACAACGGCTTCCAGATATGCGTCGTTGTTGCATCAATCAAAGTGATTTCTGCAACGCCTTTTTTACCAAGCTTCCGCCCCAAACTTGTTGCCAACTCAAGACCCGATGCACCACCGCCAACAATCACTATATTGTGTTTTTTATTATCAGCCATTGCTTATACCTAAAAAGTTATTTTCTGCTGCATTATAACTAAGCTGTGTGGCGGTGGTTGATTTTGCCAAAAATTATTTACAGGTATTTTTTTAGCGGCTTAAAGGTCTTTCGATGAATATCTAAAACACCGTATTGATGGATTTCGGCTAAATGCTGTTGGGTGCCATAACCTTTATGGCGGTGAAAGGAAAAGTCGGGGTATTGCGTGTGATAATCATACATCAGCCTATCGCGCTCCACTTTTGCGAGTATGGACGCCGCGCTAATCGCCTGCACTTTGCTGTCGCCTTTAACGATTGCCTGCGCGGGAACAGCCAAAATGGGCAATTGGTTACCATCAACAAGCACCTGTTCCGGCAAAACATGCAACCCTTCAACTGCCCTGCGCATAGCCAGCAAAGTTGCCTGAAGTATGTTAAGCCCGTCAATTTCCGCCACACTTGCTGCGGCGATAGACCAGCTCAGGGCGGATTGCCTGATAATTAAAGACAGCTGATTACGCCTAGTCTCGCTAAGCTTTTTAGAATCGGCAAGACCCGCAATAGGGTTTAAAGGGTCTAAAATCACAGCCGCAGCAACTACAGGGCCAGCCAAAGGGCCACGACCGGCCTCATCGACACCGGCAATAAAAGAGTTGTGATAATCTACGGCTATATTATTGGTGGCCATGTACTCTAACCAGCTAGCGCAATATGCCTCTATTGACATTCCGCAAAAAGCTGACCATATCGGACACCTCTTTGCTATCGCCAGCGAGGTCTTCCATTTTCTCTATAGCATCTTCCAGGCGAAGATTCATTTTGTAGACAATCTTATAAGCCTTCCGGATTAGCCGAATATCTTCGGCAGTTATCCCATTGCGCTCCATACCCACCGAATTGATGCCATGGGGCTTAGTGGGTCTGCCTCCGACCATAATGAAAGGCGGAATATCTTGGGTGATGGCACTACCCATAGCAGCAAAACTGTATTGGCCTATCTGGGTGAACTGGTGCACCAAGGTGAAGCCCCCTAAGATAGCGTGGCTGTTCAAATGCACATGCCCCGCTAAAGAGGCGCCATTAGCCATAATCACATGGTCGCCAATAACACAATCATGAGCCACATGGGTGTAGGCCATAAACAGATTGTCATTACCTATCTGCGTGACGCTATGGTCTTGCTGGGTGCCTCGGTGCATCGAGGTGAATTCACGGATGGTGTTTCTGTCGCCAATTTCAAGGCGGGTCACCTCGAAGGCATATTTTTTGTCTTGCGGATCCTCGCCAATTGAAGAAAACTGATAGATGCGATTATGCTTACCTATCGAAGTGGGGCCTTTGATAACGACATGGGAACCTATGACCGTGCCAGAAGCAATGGTCACATGAGGCCCTATAGCCGAAAAAGGGCCAACCACTACATCATCAGCCAAATCAGCACGGCTATCAATGATAGCGGTAGGATGAATCAAGGTTAATCCACCACGGCCGCACAGCGGATTTCGGCGCTGGCAACAAATTCGCCATCGACTTCTGCGCTACACTCAAAGGCCCAAATATTACGCTTGCTTTTAAGGAATATTGCTTCCAGCATCAATTGGTCACCTGGCACCACAGGTCGTTTAAATTTGGCCTTATCGATGCCCACCAAGTAATAAATCATGCCGGCCAACTCATCACGCGCCGTTTCTGAGGCTAACAACCCAGTTGCCTGCGCTAGCGCTTCTAAAATAAGCACACCCGGCATAATGGGCTTTTGTGGAAAATGCCCCTGAAAAAATGGCTCATTATAGGTAACGTTTTTTACGCCTAATAACCTGACGCCAGGCTTACACTCAATAACCTTATCCACTAATAAAAAAGGGTATCTGTGCGGCAAGAATTCTTGTATCTGTAGAATATCTAATTTGATAGACATGTTTTTTGAGCGCTTCACTGTAGAGTTGTTGTCATGTAAATAAAAGCCGTTTATTACTACTCGGGCATGGCTAATAGTTTTTGTTGGACTTGAGCCGTCACTTCAATTTTCTCACTTGCATAAATGACACCGTCAGTCAGCAATAAATCAAAATGCTGTTCTTTGGCGATTGACCGGATTGCTTCGACGATGCGACGTTGCAATTTCCCTAACTCTTCATTACGGCGTGCGTTAAAATCTTCACTAAATTCCTGTTGGGAGCGTTTAGCGTCCCTTTTTTTATTCAGAATGTCTTTTTCTAAATTAGAGCGTTCGGTGTCGCTCATAACTGAACCATCTCTCGCCATTCTTTCTTCTTTGCTTTGAATTTCTTTTTGTTGTGCCACCAATTGTTTGTCGCGCGGTGAAAACTCCAATTCCAAACGCTTTTTAGCTTTTTCAGCCTGCGGCGCTTTTTCAAGAACGGCGGGGATATTGACAAAACCAATTTTTAATTCGGCATAGCTCACATTCGCAGCCATTAATAATCCTAAAAATAAAGCAATTTTTGTTTTCATTGGTAAATCAATCTCCGGATAAAGTTAAATAGTTTTGTGCAGCAAAAAATACAACTGGCACTTCGTTAGATTATAGGGGATATGCTAATCAAACTGAAAGCTCTTGTCAGAAATTTTGCCCGAAATTAAATTGGAACAACTGCTTTTGGTCATCAATGTCGAACGTATTGCCAGCACTGTTGGTATAATTGGTGGAGCCTGAATTTAAAGGTACAGCGGCGCTAATGGACAAGGCGCCAAATGGCGACAGCCATTCCCCCGAAAGCCCAGCCGAATAACGCAGGTTACCCAAGTTAAATCCGTTGCTAACGGTTCCCGCGTCAAAAAAAGTCCCAAGGCGCACGGACTTGGTTTCTGACAAAAAGGGTACGGGGAAAAACAATTCGGCATTGCCAATAACTTTGGTTGACCCGCCCAAAGGAAAAGAGTTCGAATCCCTAGGCCCTAAGGTGTTGTTTTTAAACCCCCGCACAGAGCCTGTGCCACCAGCAAAATAATTTTCAAAAAAGGGCAAGCTCTTCGTGTCACCATAGCCATCGCCATAAGCAGCTTCACCATGGAGCCTAAAGGTAAAGTCCTTGGCCAAAGGGAAATAAAGCTGATGCTTGTAACTGACCTTATAATAGCTCAAATCGCTACCAGGAACAGTTATCAAACCCGACAAACGCTGTTGGCCGCCACTACTGGGGAATATTGCCCGATTGAGCGTATCGTGCGTCCAATTTATGGTAGGTGACAGCGTTAGAAAAGAATCACCTTCGGTAGTAATGAAATCGCTTATTTGATCAGATGAAAAAGAGGTGGTGCTCAAATCAGTATGCTTAGCATCGAAGCCAAAGCGTAGCTGATCGAATTCATTTAATGGGATGCCGAAATCAAAACCCGCATTCAGCACATTGGTGGAATAATTGGCAATATTAATCTGCCCGGCATTCCGCTTGGTGTAGCCAAGGTTGTACCCCAAACTCACGCCATCCGGCGTAAAATAAGGGTTAAAAAAGCCAAATTGATAGCTGGTAAGGTAATCGCTGTTATTGAAAGCGATATTGACCCGCTTACCCGAGCCAAACACGTTATCCTGCGAAATATTGGCATTTAACACTATCCCTTGCACCTGAGAGAAACCAATACCCGCAGACAAATTGCCCGATGCTTTTTCGACAATTGAATAATTGACATCAATCTGATCGTTGGTGCCCACAACCGGCGGCGTTTCAACGTTGACCGATTCAAAATAGCCTAACCGTTCAAGCCGAGTTTTTGAGCGTTCAATTTTTGCGCTAGATGCCCAACTTGACTCCATCTGGCGCATTTCACGACGCAAAACCTCATCCCGAGTTTTCGTGTTGCCACTAAAATTAATGTGATGGACATAAGCACGCTTGCCTGGATCGACAAAAAATGTCATCGCCACTGTTTTGGCTTTCTCATTAATTTCCGGCACCATATTGACGTTGGCAAAGGCATAGCCATCATTACCTAAACGGTCAGAAATAGCCTTTGACGTTTCAGTGGCGTTCTTTCTGGAAAAAACCTCCCCCGGGCCTACACTGACTAACTTGACAAGCTCTTCAGGGGACACGACCAAATTACCTGCCAGCTTTACCTTGTCAAGCGTATAAACATCGCCTTCTTTGATATTGATGGTGACATAAATATCTTTTTTATCCGGCGTTATAGCGACCTGGGTGGACTCAATCGAGAAATTGACATAGCCACGGTCAAGGTAATAAGAGCGTAAAGCTTCCAAATCGGCGGATAGTTTTTGCTTGGAATACTGATCGTCTTTACTGTAAAAAGACAGCCAGTTAGAGGTGTTTAACTCAAGCGTTGAAAGCAAAGTTTCATCGTCAAACACCGTGTTGCCAACAATATTAATTTCCTTAATCTTAGCAACCCTACCCTCAGAAATGGTGATATGGATACCAACCCGATTGCGCGTTAGCGGTGAAACATCCGTTTTAATCTTCACGCCATATTTGCCGTGGCTCAGATATTGGCGGCTTAACTCCTGCTCAACCTTGTCGAGCACCTGCCGGTCAAAGGTTTTACCTTCGGACAAACCAATTTTATCGAGGGCTTTTTTTAAATCATCCTTAGACAAATCCTTATTACCTTCAAAAATTATTTTCGCAATGGCAGGCCGCTCAACCACGTTAACAATCAGGGTTGAACCATCCCGTTCCAAGGTAATGTCCTTAAAAAAACCCGTCTTGAACAATGCCCTGATCGCTGGCGCAATATTCTCGGAAGAAAATGTTTCACCAACATTGACCGGCAAATAGTTATATACCGTACCCAAAGAAATACGCTGCAACCCTTTGACCTGAATGTCCGTAACAACAAATCCTTCATCACTTTTAACCGCCTGGGAGGCCAGCAAACAAAGCAACAACAAGCGAGAAACAATATTTGATTTCATGTAGGCAGTTAAGAAAACGTCTGGATCTGAATAAAAATAGACAGCAATTATACCACAGTAAAACCTCAAGCCCTGTGTATAGGAAAACTGAGGACATCCGTAATCGATGCGCTGGCAGATAGCAACATCAATAAGCGATCTAAACCTATTGCTATCCCCGAACAATCCGGCAATCCGGCGGACAGAGCCGCAAGCAAACGTCCATCTTTGGCAACCGCAGGCTGGTTGCGTTGCTGCCTGATGCTTAGCTCGTCATTAAATCGCCGCGCTTGCTCTGCTGCATCAGTTAATTCGTAATAGCCATTGCCTAATTCGACACCCTTTATAAACAGCTCCACACGCTCAGCAACGCGAGGGTTTTCGGGACTAATCCTAGCTAATGACGACTGGCAGGCGGGATAACCATAAACCATACATAGCGCATTGTCTCCAAGATACGGCTGGACTTTGTGGCTAAATAAAAAATCCTGCCACAAAACAGCGTCGCCCGCACAAATCGCCACCGCTTCTGGCAACCCTTCGGCCACCGCGTAAGCGCAATACTCAGGATAAGAAAACACCAATGGGTCAAGACCCGTATGCTTCCGGAAGACGTCCTGGTAACTAAGGCGCTGCGTTGCCTGCAAACCATAATCGGCAAACAGCAGGCTAATCAGATCATCAACTTCTGCCATTAATTGCGGCAAACCGAAATCCAGCCGATACCATTCCAACAACGTGAACTCAGGATTATGAAAGCGCCCTGATTCACCATTTCTAAAGGCTTTGCAAATCTGGTAAATTGATCCGCTACCCGCTGCCAATAGCCGTTTCATCGCAAACTCAGGCGAAGTTTGTAAAAACAGCGTGTGTTGATTAGGGGGGGACTCGTATCTCGTACTAAAGAAAGCCAACTGCGGATCAGTCCCGATGCCTTGGCCTAGCAGTGGCGTTTCGACCTCAAGCACGCCCCGTCCGGCAAAAAATCCGCGTATTTGCCCAAGCACACGCGCCCTTAGATGCAACAAATCTACGCTGCAAGTGGGCTGCCAATCAGTTTGCACTACTCTTTTACGCGTGAAATATATTCACTCGTGCGGGTATCAACCTTAATGACTTCGCCCGTTTGCACAAACAACGGCACCCGCACCACCGCGCCAGTTTCCAGCTTGGCCGGTTTGCCGCCGCCGCCTGATGTGTCGCCACGCACGCCGGGATCGGTTTCCACAATAGCCAATTCAACAAAATTGGCCGGCGTCACCGCCAGCGGCGAATCATTCCATAACGTCACCGTGCAAGAATCCTGATCTTTCAACCATTGCGAGGCATCGCCGACAATTTTACTGTCAGCCTGATACTGTTCAAACGTATCCTGCACCATAAAATGCCTGAATTCGCCGTCATTATAAAGATACTGCATCTCAACATCGACGACATCAGCCCCTTCCAGTGACTCACCCGATTTAAAAGTCCGCTCAATCACCCGGCCGGTTTTCAGGTTTCTAATTTTGACCCGATTAAACGCCTGCCCTTTGCCTGGTTTGACAAATTCATTTTCAATGATGGCGCAAGGGTCATTATCCAGCATAACTTTTAACCCAGACTTAAATTCATTTGTACTGTAAACAGCCATTTTATCCTCAATGTGACACACTTATTAAAAGCGCACCATTATAATGGAGGCTTTACCACGATAGAAACTTTAAATACTCACGCCCCATGCCTGCATCCCTCGACGATTCGCCGCATTTCCTTAAAAACTGGCAGCAACAACTTGCCGGAGCGTTCACCAACATTGACGGCTTATGCCGCTATCTGAACCTTACCGCTGCTGATTTGCCGACATCAGAAGCCGCCGCCAAAGATTTCCCCATGAGAGTCCCGTTAAACTTTGCCAGCTGCATTGAAAAAGGCAACCCGCATGACCCGTTGCTACGGCAAGTACTGCCCATCAACCAAGAGTTGTTGCCCTACCCTGGCTTTACCAGCGACCCAGTTGGCGACCTTGCCGCCAGCGCACAAACCGGATTGCTGCATAAATATCACGGGCGCGTATTAATGATCAACACCGGCAGTTGCGCCATCAACTGCCGCTATTGTTTCCGCCGGGACTTCCCTTACGCCGACTTGCAATTAAGCAAACAAGCCGAATTAGCCGCAATTGATCACCTCCAGCGGGACACCAGCATCAGCGAAGTGATTTTAAGCGGCGGCGACCCGTTACTGCTCAGCGACACACGCTTGGCGCAGTTGTTCAAAAAATTAATCGCCATCAAACACATCAAACGCATCCGTATCCACAGCCGCCTACCCATTGTGTTGCCTGCCCGCATCACCCCTGAATTCATTGATACGCTACAACAAAGCGGCAAACAGATCGTCATCGTCATGCACTGCAACCATGCCAATGAACTTAACGGACGCGTTTTGGCGGCCTGCCATTTATTAAGCAGTCAACCGTTCACGCTGCTTAACCAATCCGTCTTGTTAAAAGGGGTTAATGATGATGCGCACGTTTTATGCGGGCTGAGCGAGCGGTTATTTGAATTTGGCGTACTGCCTTATTACCTGCACTTGCTGGACCGGGCAAAAGGGACGGGGCATTTTGAAGTCGCCGAAACCGTGGCGTTAGACTTACATCGGCAAATGCAAGCTACCCTCCCCGGTTATCTGGTGCCTAAATTGGTTAGGGAAATTGCGGGGGAAAAGTCGAAAAGTTATGTTACCTAAGGTGTTAAAAGGTAAATGGGATGCCCGTAAGGATTCGTTCGCCAATAACAACATAGTCCAACCGATTGAGATGTTATATTTTATACGGCAACTTACCGTTACGTTACCTGTTTGGTCTACTGTATGAAGCCCATCTACACCAGTCCCCCGCTATTTTTCCAGCGTATCTCCAATCGTCCAGCGCCCAACCCAATCATCCGCCGTCACCCGCTCCTCATTAGTCAACTGGGCCTCAAAGCGTTCCATGGCGTATTTTGCACCGAAGTCGCCTTGTTTGGCGGCCAGTTTGTACCACGCATAAGCACGCACCATGTCACGTGGCGATTCGGGATGGTTTTCCTCATACCAAAGGCCAAGCTGGTACTGCGCATCCATATTACCCTGCGCGGCCGCTTGCTTGAGCGCCGCAAACCCTTGTGGCCTAGTGGCAAGCGGTTGCGCCGTCAGCTCCGTTGCGCCCTGTTCGTCTTCGCTGACCGACTGCCCGCCACAAGCTGTTATCACCACACTAGCGGCCATTACCGCCAGCACCGCAATTTTTTTGGTTTTGCGTATTGTCATATTGTTACTTTCCGGTTTTATCATTGGTTACAAGAATTCAGGCGCCAACTTTGCTGACAGTATAAACGCCCGCCAAAACAAGCAATGTGCCTGCTATGTGCCAATAGCTGACCGCCTCATCCAGCATGAAAAAGGCGAGCGCCAAAGTCATTATCGGGCCGATGGTGCTGATGATGGAGGCCGAACTGGCGCCTATCCGGCGTATCCCCGCATTCATAAAAAATGCCGGCAACACCGTGGAAAAAATCGCCATAAGCGCGGCCAGACCGTACACATCAACAGGCAAACCGTCAAGCGCAAGGCCGTGCCGCACCGCAAAATGCACCAGCGTCGCGATACAGGCAACCGTCATGGTGTATGCGGTAAACCGCGCCGATCCGATGCGCGGCGTCATCACGCCGCTACCCATAGTAAAACCGGCAAACACCACGGCACTGCCTAATATCAATGCCGACCCCAACCAGATATGGGCCGACTCGGCGGACAAATGCTCCACAAACACCAACACCATACCCGCGTAGCTTAGCGATAACGCGAGACCGACGCGGGCCGTAATTTTGCGTTTGTGCACCAGCGCTGAAAACACCACCACAAAGGTTGGGTAAAGGAACAGGATAACCCGCTCCAGCCCCGCCGAAATATAGTGCAGGCCGATAAAATCCAGATAGCTGGCAATGTAATAACCCATCAGACCCAAAACACCTAGCACTAGCCATTGTTTTTTAGACAAGGGTTCATTTGCGGATTTTTTGCCGTGCCAGAGTGCGACCGCCAGGAAAAACGGCAGGGAAAACATCATCCGCAAGGCCATCAAGGTGATCGCGTCAACTTGCCCATCAACCCCATAAGCCAACTTGATAAGAATAGCTTTCGCTGAAAAACCAAAAGCCCCCAGCAACACCAAGAGCATCCCACCAAACCAGTGGCGTTGTGCCACAGAATTCCCCGTCATTAAGTGCCGCTCTGCGGTCTTAGCCCGTCTATCAGCGAATTGACCTGCGTTTCCTGCGCCATAATGCTTGCGCATAGCCTAAACTGCCCGGTTGCCCGGCGCAGGTTTTGCAAAGGATCGGTGACTTTAAAATAGCGGTTGCCTTCCAGGTGGTCGGTATAAAACCTAAGCCCCAATTCGAACGGAATCAACCGGATAGCGGGGTATAAATAGCCGTAATCGTGGGCCGAGAAAAAACTTCCGGCTTCGGCCAAGTAGCTTTTTAAAATGATCGCACAGATATCCAGATCGAATTCATCAGTGTCTTCGATATGACAACATGAGCGCAAACAATCGCCAATATCGTAATGCACCAAGCCCGGTTTGACCGTGTCGAGATCAATAAGACTGACCACATGCCTGCTCCGCACATCAAACAGGAAATTATTTAATTTCGGGTCCCCGTGGATCACCCGTAGCGGCAGCAAGCCTTGTTGTTTGGCTTGCTCCAGCGTATCGGCAATATGCCCGAACTGTTCGATAAAATCTGCACAATATGGGTCTTTTGCAGAAGCTTGGCCTAACACGTGATGATAGTGGCTTAAATAACGCGGGGTGATGTGGAAGCCAGGCAAAGTGTCATGTAACAAGGCCGGTTCAAGATCGCTAAACAAGTGGTGGAAGTGGCCCAAGGCAAAACCGGCTTGTTCCGCATCCGCGCTATTGCCTAGCGTTTCGAGGCTTTCAGTTTGCGCTATAAAACTTTGGGCACGCCAAAAATCGCCGCTATCGGCTTGATAAAATAGTTGGCCAAGGTTGGTTTTGAGTGTTTCGGGCAACTGCAACTTAACGTTGCCCCGTCGCCTTACATGTTGGCTAAGCGCCAGCAAATTGGCTGAAATCAGTTCGGGGGCGGGGAAAACTTGCCGGTTCACCCGTTGCAGCACAAAACAAGAGGCCGCCGTGGTGACAAGAAAGGTGTCGTTAATCAAACCATTGCCTAGCCGTTGCAGGTCGGCAATGGCTAGGCCGTGGGAAAACTGAAGGGCAATTGGAAACAATGGATTCAAGATGTGTGCCCGTGCCAATTAAAGTGGTGTAACCCCGCCGTTTATAACACGTGGCCCGCTTTTACCAAGGCCGTTAATTGCTGCACGGCCTGGCCTCTGTGGCTTAGGGCGTTTTTAACTCCGGCGGATAATTGCGCCGCCGTGCAGTGATAATCGGGCACCCAGAACACCGGATCATAACCAAAGCCGTTTTCCCCTAACCGATGGGTCAAAATCCGGCCTTCCCAAACGCCTTGCGCAATCACCGGACACGGATCATAAGCATGTTTGACAAACACCATCACGCACACAAACCGTGCGCCACGCTGGCCATCAGGCACTTCGGCAAGCGCTTGCAACAACTTGTCCACATTGTCCTGATCGCTAGCTCCCCAGCCGGCATAACGGGCCGACATCACACCGGGCGCACCACCTAAGGCATCGACAATTAACCCCGAATCATCGGCAACTGCGGGCAAATTGCACTGCAACGCGGCATTCCGGGCTTTTAACAGTGCATTTTCAACAAACGTGCAGCCGGTTTCTTCGCACTCTACCACATCGAACGCCGATTGCGGGACAATCAGCGTGTCGGCCAACATGGCTTGGATTTCTTTAATTTTTCCGGCGTTGCCGCTAGCCAGGACGATTTGTTGCTGGGTCACCAGTATCATTCCGCTATCCCTAAAACTTGGCGCTGTTTTTCCAGCAATTGCTTGATGCCAGTTTCCGCCAATGTCAGCATGGCATCCAGCTCATCTTTCCTAAACGCATGGCCTTCTGCCGTGCCTTGCACTTCGATAAACGCCGACATATCGTTCATCACCACGTTCATGTCAGTTTCGGCATTGCTGTCTTCGGCATAATCCAAATCCAACACCGGAATGCCGTTAAAAATGCCCACGGAAACCGAGGCCACCTGCCCATGCAGCGGGCTTGATTTAATCTGTTTGCGTTTAATCATCTTTTCTATTGCCAATGATAGCGCGACAAAACCACCGGTAATCGACGCCGTGCGCGTGCCGCCATCAGCCTGCAACACATCGCAGTCAACCGTAATGGTATGTTCGCCCAACGCTTTTAAATCAACCGCCGCCCGTAATGACCGGCCAATCAGCCGCTGGATTTCCAACGTGCGCCCGCCTTGTTTGCCATAACTGGCTTCGCGCCCCATACGGCTATGCGTGGAACGCGGCAACATGCCGTATTCGGCGGTCACCCAGCCTTCGGCCTTGCCTTTAAGAAATCGGGGCACTGACTTGTCCACGCTGGCGGTGCACAGCACACGGGTGTCGCCAAATTCAACCAACACAGACCCTTCCGCATGTTTGGTGTAGCCGCAGGTAAATTTAATCTCGCGTAGTTGATCTGGATTGCGTCCGCTAGGTCTCATAGGTATTCCGCTAAAAATAAAAACATCACAGTATACCTGAAGCCACTGGTTTTAGGCTTCAATTTAGCAAAATGATGCGCTAGATAAATGACTAAGGTTAGAATGGCCGTCATTAAAAATATTTAAACATTCCACGGGTGACCCATGATCAAAAGCATGACGGCTTATGCCAGCAACGAGGCGGAAACAGACGCCCTGACCATTAACTGCGAATTGCGCTCGGTCAACCACCGTTATTGCGACATCACCTTAAAACTCCCGGAACGTTTGCGCTTTCTTGAAGCCGACTTGCGCACGGCGATCACCGAAAAAGTCAGTCGGGGCAAAGTGGAATGCAGCTTGACTTATAAACAATCAAAAGGCCGGGGTGTGCTGGCGGTCAACCTCGAAGCCGTCAGCGCCTTGCTTGCCGCAACCGATCAAATTGAACAGCTCATGCCCAACGCCCTGTCATTTTCCGCGCTTGAAGTGCTGGCATTCCCTGGCATCCAGCAAGAACCTGAAACCAACAAGGAAGCGCTGCACAGCACCATCATGCAATTGCTTGACCAAACGTTGGCGGACTTTGTCGCCGTGCGGGAAAGGGAAGGCAACCAGCTTAAGGCGCTAGTTGAAGACCGTTGCATAAAAATGCAAGGCTTTGTCAAAGCCGCAGCGCAACGTATGCCAGAAGTCCTGACACTCATCCGCAACCGGCTGAGGGACCGGATTGTTGAACTGGTCGCGCAACCGGATTTTGACCGTTTGGAACAGGAGCTGGTTTTTTTGGCGCAAAAACTGGACATCGCCGAAGAGCTGGATCGATTGGAAACGCATATCAATGAAGTGCTGCGGGTGCTGACACAACCAGAACCCGCCGGCCGACGCCTGGATTTTTTAATGCAGGAGTTAAACCGCGAGGCGAACACCCTAGGCTCCAAATCAGCCGACAAAGAAACCACCCAGATTGCGATTGAGCTTAAGGTGCTGATTGAGCAGATGCGTGAGCAGATTCAAAACATCGAGTGATATTGAGTGGCACTTGTTGGCACAACAAAATAACTTTAACACATTGAAAGCAAAATATTATCCCTTCCATACCGTTGCACACCGTGCCATTTAATCGCACAATAACCATGTACCCAAACGTGTACCCATAAACCTTAACGGTCAATTTTTTGGGTACACACCACTAGGCCATAGATATGAGCAACCTTTCAGATATTCAGATACGCACTTGGATTAAAAACAGCGAACGCTTTGATGCTCGTAGCGATGGTGACGGCTTGTATTTACGGTTTAGGCTGGTTGATACGATTCCCGTCTGGCGGTTTCGCTATCGGTTCACGGGAAAACAACGTGTGATGAATATCGGCACTTACGGGCAAGTGTCGTTGGCAGGTGCCCGTAAGATGACCAAAGAGCTTAAGGCGCGTGTCGCCTTAGGGCATGACGTAGCCGCCGAAAAACCAGGCCGTAAAGCTGATGCGGTAGCCAAGATCGAAGCCAAGAATAACGCCTTTACCGTTGGGCACAAAGCGGACGATTACTTTAACAGCCGCGTCCTAGGCAAATGGAAACACCCCAACATTGCCAGGGCAAGGATTGAAAACGACATCAAGCCGAATATTGGCAAGCTGGCGATTGAAGACGTTAAGCTTAGCCACATTGACCTGATGCTAAAGGCCATCATCAAACGCGGTGCGCCGACAATGGCGAATGATGTTTTACGCTGGACGCGGCGGCGTGTGACCACGCCATCAAACGGAACTTACTGCAATACAACCCCGCGTCTGCTTTTGACTTGGCGGACGCTGGCGGCAAAGAAACAGCACGAAGCCGCGCATTAAGCCAAACCGAAATAGCGGCTTTATTTGAAGCTATGCGTAACACCAAGGACTTTACTCAGGTTAACATTATCACCGTAAAGTTGCTGTTAATGCTGGCAGTCAGAAAAAGCGAACTGATAGGCGCACGGAAAAGCGAATTTGATCTTGAGGCCAGACTCTGGCACTTGCCCGCCGACCGCAACAAAACAGAGTCCGCCATCACCATACCGTTACCACACCAAGCCGTTGAAGCCTTGGAAACCCTAAACCGCTTGTCTGAAAGTAGCGACTGGCTGTTACCCGCCCGTAAGGCACAAGATAGGATGCTTCCCCATATCCACGAAAACACCCTAAACGTGGCCTTAACCACAAAATTAAAGGTATTGAAGGGGTTTTATAACCGTCATGATTACCTGGACGAACGGCGCGAAGCCTTAAAGCTTTGGGCAAACCTGCTGGAGAGTTGCGAAACAGGCAAAGACTGGAACGTGACACCGATTAGGAAACAAGCCTAAACAACCTTTGCCGACAATAAGCATTGATTAAAACCGGATGGAGCTATTAGGCTTTGTCGGCATAACCGATCATGAAGAATGGACGGTTAAAGCCTTGCTGGATGGGATGAACCACTTAAGCCTTACCCCCACCATTGAAGAGCTGACCATCCAATTCCGGCGGCAACAACTAAGGAGCAACCACCATGACACAAATGCACAACCCACCACACCCCAGCGAAACCTTACGCGAAAACATTTTACCTGCTCTTGAACTCACCGTTACTGAAGCGGCAAAACAGCTTGGCGTTAGCCGCACCGCCTTATTGCGTGTGCTGAACGGCAAAGCCGCACTATCACCCGAAATGGCGTTAAGGCTGGAAAACTGGCTAGGCGTAGAAAACGGCGGTAGGGCAGATTTATGGATAACCCAACAAGCGGCTTATGATCTTTGGCAAGCACGGCAAGCAGGAACGCCCACCGTACAACGGGCGGCTATCCGGCATTAAATGCCCCATGAGCCGCATAGGGTGGGCAGCGCTGTTCTGCCCACCTTTTATCTGGGGCTGGCGGTGACGCAAGCCAGTTTGCAATCGAAAACCGTATTGGCGGCGGAACAGGCTTTTGTTGGGCGATGGCCGGATGGTTTGACCTTGTCGGACAGGCTGTGGCGGTGAAAAAAATCGGCGCGGGACGGGGTTCAGCAGCAATTGCAACTAGGCATTGGACAAGCCAAAGCCAGCGACGCCGCGGTTTATGAGCTGCAACGGGCGATTGAACTCGATGCCGGGCGGCGTTTTGCCATTGTTTCTAACCGTACGGATAAATGGGTGGAAGAGCTGCACCAATCCGCCCAAACCATGATCCATACGCCGTTTGATAAGGCCGACTGGCAAAAGGTGATGGATGACGCCGAGGCCAGGATTAGCGAAATATCACGCACGGGCAACCGCAATGCCGCTGAACAGCTGTTGTCGCAAGTTAAGCGGGCGGTCAAGGAAGGCCAAGAGAAGTTATTGGACAGGGCGGTGATTGACACGAGCATTAATGATCCTGATGTTATTGGCTTTCAATGGCGGTTATCGGGTAGCCGCCCCGCCACTGACATTTGCGATTACTGCGCCTACATTGAGATGGGCTTAGGCAGTGGCAGCGGAGTCAAAAAACCTGTTTTTTGATTCCAAAATATCATTACCCTTTTTTACCACCACCAAAAATTGAAGGTGTAAGCGGGTTTGGGGAGAATGGGGCCTTTATTTAACCACTGGTCTGGTTTTCAGCCACTTTCACCCAGACACGAAGGATCTCCGCTACACTCCATGCCTGCGCGATACAGCCTCGCGGGGCGAACAAACCTTCGGCATCAAAAACTTCGCTGACGGAGCCGATGCAGGCTTCATGTAAGTGACCCTCCAATAATTTATCGAGAAAATCGCGGACATCTTTTCGCTGTTCGGGATAAACGCGTAACCAAGCATCGGTGTAAGGCCCCAGTAGCCAGGGCCAGACCGTGCCTTGATGATAAGAAGCATCGCGGGCGCGAAGGTCGCCATGGTAAATAGCTTTATAGTCGGGATGGTCCGGGGACAGCGTTCGCAGCCCCACCGGCGTCAACAGCCGGTTTTTGATGGCCTGAAATACGGATGGCCAATGCGCTTGATCCAATACCGGATGGGATAGCGATAGCGCAAACACTTGATTGGGCCGGCACGCCGGGTCGTTCACACCGTTTTCACCGTCGACCACATCATACAGGTGTCCTGTCCCTGCATTCCAAAACCGTTGGTTAAAGCTAAGTTGGGTGATATCGGCGTGCTTGGCAATTTCGGTCGCGTCTGAGCTTAAGTTTTCCTCTTGTGTCCATTTTTCCATCAGACGTAGCGCGTTGTACCACAAGGCATTGATTTCAACCGCTTTGCCGCGACGCGGTGTAACAATCCAATCGCCTAATTTGGCATCCATCCAGGTCAACGCGTAACGCGGATCACCCTGGATCAGCAGACCGTCAGCGGGATCGCAATGAATACCAAAGCGTGTGCCCCGAATGTGGTGGTCAATAATATCCAACAGCTTGGGCAGCAATTCCTTGAGCAAGCCCCGGTCGCCGGTAATCTGGATATAACGGCTCAGCGCGTGGAAAAACCAGAGCGTCGCATCGGCGGTATAATAAACACCCTCGCTTTCGCCTTCCGGAAACAGATTGGGAATCAGGCCGTCACGCAGATGATGGGCAAAAGTACGCAGAATATGCCCCGCCTCGATTTGCCGTCCTGTCGTCAGCGTCAGGCCTTCGAGGCTAATCATGGTGTCCCGCCCCCAATCGGTAAACCAGTGGTAACCGGCAATAACGGTACGCACATCGCCGCCGGTTTCACAGACATGCGCAGTTTCTGCAATCCGCTCGACCGGCGCGATAATAAACTGGTCCGCTGCCAGCACCAACTGCTTGGCCAAGCCTTTAGACAATTCCGGACGCGCCGCCGCCAGCAAACATCGGCGGCGCTCCAGTTCAGCCTGAAATATTGCCGCAGGAGACAACGCCAAGATGCTTTCCCAACTTTCCGAAGAAGCTATCAAGGTGACATCTTTACCGACCGCAAGATCAACGCGAAAGTAACCGGGGCTCCACAGATTACCCTGCGCTTCATAGCCTCTTTGTTTCTCTATGCGGTACAGAATGTCGCTGAGGCGTTTGGCTTCAATCGTGAATGCCGGATTCTCGCCATCGACGTAGAGACGTAAGGGCGGCATTGAAAACCCTTGAATTTCAATACGTCCGGTAGAGGCTTTAAGATCGTAGGAATCCAGGGGGAGCCCTTCGACCAAAGAAGCGTCATGGCGACGAAAATGCACGGCCACACGAAGCTTAAGCCTTACCGGCCCTGTTCCTGAAACCAGGCGGTACCCCACATGAACCGTATTGGTCATATACGGCATCAGTATCGATTTTTCAATCACATGGCCTGCCAGTTCATAGCGCCATACCGGCAACCCGGATTCCAGGCGAAATTCGCGCAGACTGGACATACCGTGGAGATCGAGCGCTCCCCCCACCAATTCGATACCGCCTATTTTCTGGCTGCTGCCATCGGGAAACCGGACCAGCTCACTGAGTTGATTAAGCATCACAAAACGGCCTTGTGGTGCACAAAGCGCGGCGGTTAACAGGCTGTGGAAACGGCGTGTAGGTACGCCCGAAACCGTTCCGGACGCATAGCCGCCAAGGCCATTTGTGACTAACCATTCACGTGTCAGCAACTCTTCCTGTTCGGCAGGGTTTCCGGTCCACTTCGTATTAATAACAATATCACTATTCATGATTAACTCTCTCCTTTGCTTGGATAACAGGATGTAGCACAACAGCGGATTCGCCTTGAAGATACCACCGGCCTTCCATGGGCCAGGGCGGCATGCCCATACCGCCATAATGAGGATCGTCGCTGAACCACATGGCATCCCAAACACAATCCTTCGGCGCAGCCAATAGCGGTTCCGGCGCCGGAACCAGATGAAGATCCCGGCTCAGGTTAACCAATAAAAGACGGTCATCACCTGGATTCTCGCCGAAAAAACGTATCACCCACGCATCTGGGCTTAACACTGCCCCATCAATACGGCTGCCTTGCTGGCTGGCCCGAAATACCGGATCGTTATGGCGCAGGCTTAACAAGTCGCGGTGCAAAGCATATTCGTCCTTATGCAGATTGCGTTCATTCAAGTCCAGTTTTGAATGGGTAAACGTTTGCGGGTCGCCGGGATCGGGCAGTCGGGCCTGCATTTCGGGTGTTGCCAGGGCGCGAAATTGAGCCAAAAAATCAGCGCGTCCACGCGCCACCAAATGGGCAATTTCTTCTTTATGGTCGGCAAAATAAAAGAACGGGCTGGTGGCGGCAAACTCCTGGCCTTGAAACAACATGGGCGTCTGCGGAGCCAACAGGAACAGGGCGGTCAAAGCCCGGTAGCGGTTGGGGCTGGTCAAAAAGTGGACGCGTTTGCCACTGCCGGAATTGGCCAATTGATCGTGGTTTTGGATGAAGTTGACAAACTTGGCCGGCGGCATATCCAGTCCCGGGGTTCCGCGCGTATTGTTTTGCCATGAGTACCATTGCCCCTGATACAAGAAACCTTGCTTCAATGTGGAGACAAATTCCTGAGCGGAACCCCGGTAATCGCTAAAGTAAGCATCTGCACGCCCTGTCATTGCCACCATAGCGGTATGGTGGAAATCATCGTTCCATAATGCGTCCAGGCCGAAGCCGCCGTTTTCGGGAGGCAAAAACAATTTTGCATCCTGCGGCTCATTCTCCCCAATAATATAGGTTTTGCGCGGCGCCCCGGCGCTACGCGCTGCCTTTACGATAGCGGCAATAATATTTTCAGCGGAACTGTCGAAAATTTGCTGGGTTGCATCAATACGTAGACCGTCAAGGTGGAATTCTTTAATCCAATACTGGCTATTGGCGAGCACATACTCACGCACGGCGCTTGAGTTTGGCCCATCAAAATTTAGCGGGGCCCCCCAATCACACTCATAGCGGGTAGAAAAGTAATCGCTGGAAAATTTCCCTAGGTAATTGCCATCCGGGCCCAAATGATTGAATACCACATCCAGAATGACGCCGAGACCCACCGCATGTGCCTGGTTAACGAAAGAACGAAATTCATCCGGGGTTCCATAAAGCCGGGTCGGCGCGAACCAATTGACACCGTCATAACCCCAGCCGAAGCGGCCCGGAAAATCGGCCACCGGCATGATCTCCAACACCGTCACGCCCAATGCGGCCAGTTCAGGCAGTTCTTTAGCCGCTGCGGCCCAATTGCCTTCATGCGTAAACGTGCCGATATGCATCTCATAAATGACCTGACCTTGGGCTTCAATTCCCGGCCAGGCGGCGTCTGTCCAGTCGAACGTTAAGGCATCAACCACTTGCGACGGCCCATGCGGGCCTTGGGGTTGGAAACGCGAAGCGGGATCGGGGTAAGGTTGCGGGTCATCATCCAGCAGGTAGCGGTACACACTTCCTACACAAGACTCTTGCAAAATGACCGAAAAATAACCGTTGCCTTCGTTTTGCAGTTTGTGTTCGGTCGGCGGATGGGGATGATCAAACTCTTCACCCTGAGCATTAATGACCAGTTTCACCGTCTTTCTTCCGGGTGCCCAGACCCGAAAATGTACGCCTATTTCGGGTACTCGCTCCGCCCCAATTGGAAATCGGCGGCCATTGGCTAATTCGGTAGTTATCTGTTCGCTCATAGTTATTGTTCCAAGTAAACCATTAAAAATTCGGTGGCGGTAAAAATGGGGTAGCGGGTTAAATTTGGTGGTTGCTTGTACTGAGGCAAACCAAGGTTTGCACTCCAGCTTATCAACGTGCAGCCACAGATTTGACCCACCACCAAAAATTCAATTATTACTGCATCAAATTGTTGGTTACCAACTTAAAGCGGGACAGTTTAAGTTGATAGCCAAATTGTTTGCCCATTATTCCCAAGACTCAGGTTTGCGTGCTTTCACCGACGATCAGCCCCACCGGAAAGTCTGCCAGCACTTGTGCGGTGGGCAAGCGCCATCCTGCTAGCTGCTGGTGGGGTTCCAGCACCTTCCCCGTGAAGGCGCAGGTGTATTGGTTATCGCGCCGATGAAAAGGCAGGTCCACTCCTGTATTACCCCAAACCTTTTCTCCCAGAGGAAGACTATCGGCCTCACCTAACAGCCCCGCGAAAAAACGCGGCGCCACGGTAATGACGGTACGTTCACCGGCAATACGTGCATAGGCGCATAGATGAGCAGCCTGTTTTCCCTTGACTGCCAGCGGCAAATAACTTCCTTGCTGAAACACTTCCGGCCAGCGTTGCCGTAACGCCAGCGCCGACCTGACGATAAGCAATTTTGCCCTGCCATCTTCCAGCGAGCCGCATAATGCGCGTACCCCTGTTTTCCGTTGTTCAGTGGTCTGCGTGGCAAGCATCTGCAATGCATAGAGCAGGGTTCGGCGGTAGCCGAAATCAACTGGCCGCCGGTTATCCGGGTCCACCAGACTGAAATCACCTAATTCGCAACCTTGATAAATATCCGGTACACCGGGTGCAGTCAGCTTGATCAATGTCTGCGACAGGCTGTTAAACATTCCTAGCCGTGCAATCCGCCGTTGAAAAGGCAGAAAATCCGTAATGAATGCACTCCCCGCAGGCGCATTAATCAGCGCATCGGCGAATGTCAGGATTGCGTCTTCATAGGCCGTATTCGGTTTTATCCAGCTGGTATGGATCTTGGCCTCGCGCACCGCCTTGACCAGATACTCAGCCAAACGGACACCCAAACGCGCCATTTCATTGTCGTCTGGCTCACCGGGCGGCCAGATACCCAGCAATGTCTGATAGATAAAATATTCATCGTTGGGTGTGGGCGCCAGCACCCCGTCCACCGACTGTTTAAGGCTTCGGTTGGCGCGGCTCCAGTGCTGTAGCGCCAGCCGCCAGGCAGAAGGCATTTCAGACAGCACATTAAGACGGGCGCGCACATCCTCGCTACGCTTGGTGTCGTGAGTGGAAGTGGTCAACATCGAATGCGGCCAATGCTCTGCACGGGTCTGGTTGGCATGATGGAAGGCGGTAAGGGTCACGCCAAATTGCCGAGGATCGCCGCCGACTTCGTTCAGCGACAGCAAGCGGTTATAGATATAGGCACTGGTGTCCTCCAGCCCTTTCGCCATAACTGGGCCAGTGAATTGCTGGAATTTCATCGCAAATGCGACTACCTGCCCAGTGTACGCGGGTGATTTCCCCTCTGCTGCGGCAAGTGTGAGCACGTCACACAGAAAATCAAAAATGCGGGTATCTGCCGTGGCACTTCTGCGTTTAGCCGCCGCCGTTGCCAGTCCGATGTTATGGCGGTCTTCCGGCACAACTTCGTGGGCACTGATATAACCCCGATAAACCGAGAAGCAGGCGACTATTTCAGACAGTGCCGTACGTAATCCGTTCAGCGTGTAATCGCAAGTATGACGATCAGCTTCAGCGATTTTTGAGAGCAGGTTGGCCAATACATTTAGCTCCCCCGCCAGCGCGGTCTTCATGATCAACTGCTTGGAACGGTAAAGCAGGTCATCGAAATTAATAGGCTCTCCGATGAAGCCCTTATACAGACGCTCCATACGCTCAGCGGCACGGGTATCCACAAACAGCCCGTTGAGCAGATTAGCGAATTCGTAGCCCGTCGTACCCTGCACGGGCCAGCTGCTACGCAAATCCTCGTGTACCAGCAGAATTTTTTCCACCACCAGATAAGGCGAGTGCCCTGCCTGTCCGCAGTGCTCGACCAGCTTGCAAAAATAAGCCTCCGGATCATATAAACCATCGGGATGATCGAGACGCAGACCATCGAGCTTGCCTTCCTGAAGCAACCGCAGCACTAACTGATGGGTCGCATCGAAAACAGCGTCGTTCTCCATGCGCAATCCGGCAAGATCGTTGATATCAAAAAACCGCCGGTAGTTAATCTCGTCCGAGGCCACCCGCCAGAACGCCAGCCGGTAAGCTTGTGCCTCAATCAAGTAGTGGAGCTGATCGAAACTGGATGATTCCCCCGCCGTGCCATTAAAGATGTTCAGGTTCTCTTCCAAAAATTCGGCGATATCCGAAGATTGCGCCACCAGACCGGCAAAATGACGTTTATACACTTCCTTGTCGCGCCTACGTTCAAGCTGACGATCAAGTGAATCCTCATCACGCGAAGGAAGATTACGGAATGCGGTTACCAGGCTCTGGTATTCCATCAGTAACGGATTATCCTGCCCCAACCTTTCGTTTAAGGTATCCATGCGATACCCCATAATTTGCGGGTATTGCGCCGGGTCTACCGGAAAATGGTGCGCGTAGTAATAAATGCCGAATTGACCGTGTTCCGTATCAAAGCGCAGTTGTAGTTGGGCATTGTCCAACACTGCACCATAACTGTTGCCTAGCACCGGCACTAACACCTTGCCGCGCAGCTTAAGCTTTATCGGTGACCAATCAATATCGAAGAAACCGGCATATGCGGATGCCTGACCATTTTCCAGCACGTCCAGCCACCAGGCATTGTCCCCGCCCTGTACGCCCATATGATTTGGCACCACATCCAGTATCTGCCCCATGCCGTGTTCAGCGAGGGTTGCACAAAGCCGCTCAAACTCCTCGTAAGTGCCAATTTCGGGATTCAGGGCATTGTGATCAATGATGTCGTAGCCGTGCCGGCTACCCGGCCGCGCTTTGAGATAGGGTGAGGCATACAGGTGGGAGATGCCTAGTGCGCTCAAATAGGGGACAATCTCGCGGGCCTGGTTAAAAGTGAAATCGCGGTTGAATTGCAGGCGATAGGTGGACAATGGGATGCGCGGCGCGGGCGGCTGAAATAACGCTTCTTCATGCACACGTTTCATGTTGGCTACGCCTGTTTTAGCAACACCAGCGACCGCCCGCCCAATGGATAAGCTTGCTCTGTCTTGTAACGTGTCACATCCGGCGTACCGGTAGCATCTTGCGTGTCGAGCAATACTTCCCAATAGTTATGCTCCTCGAATTGTGGCAGCATAAATGCGATTTCCTCATAATAGGCATTGAGAAGCAACAAGAGATTATTGTCCTTTAAACGCCCTCCGCGCCCATCGGTTTCGATCAGTTTACCGCCGGCAAAATAAACACCCAGACAATGCGAAGCGGCTTGATTCCAGTCGTCATCTTTAGTTTCTGAACCATCGGAATTGAGCCAAATAATATCGTTTACCTCCCCTCCGTAAATGGGCGTTCCCTGAAAAAAATAACGTCGCCGAAATAAGGGATGCTCGTTGCGCAAACTGATAATACGTCGGGTGAATGCAAGCAAATCCTTATCCTGTTTCTTCAATTCCCACGACAGCCAGCTAATCGCGTTATCCTGACAATAGGCATTGTTATTACCCTGCTGGGTACGTCCCATCTCGTCACCTGCTTGCAGCATCGGAACTCCTTGTGAAAACAGCAACGTAGCGAGAAGATTGCGCTTTTGCCGGGCACGTAAGGCATTAATCGCTGGATCGTCGGTTTCTCCCTCGATGCCGCAATTCCAGGAATGGTTATTGTCATTTCCGGAATTATCTTCTTGATTGGCCTCGTTATGCTTGTCGTTGTAAGTCACCAGGTCATGCAAGGTAAAGCCGTCGTGCGCACTGATGTAATTGATGCTGGCATGAGTCCGTCCACTGCGCTCGTACAGGTCGCTGGAGCCGGTCAAGCGTTGCGCCAGTTCCCCGATTAACCCTTCATCGCCTTTCCAGTAGGCACGAATACAATCGCGATACTTATCGTTCCATTCCGACCAGCCCAACGGGAAATTTCCCACTTGATAGCCGCCTTCGCCCAGATCCCAGGGTTCGGCAATCAGCTTGATGGTGCTTAGCACGGGATCCTGGCGGATGGTATTGAAGAAGGTGCCAAGCTGGTTCACTGCATGTAACTCCCGTGCCAATGAGGATGCCAGATCAAAACGGAAGCCGTCCACATGCATTTCCAGCACCCAATAACGCAGGCTGTCCATCATTAACTGTAATACGCATGATTCTTGCATGTCCAAGGTATTGCCACAGCCGGTGTAGTCCATATAAAAGCGTGGATTATCATCCACCAGGCGATAGTAGGACGCATTGTCGATACCACGGAAGGACAGTGTCGGCCCTAGTTGATTGCCTTCGGCGGTATGGTTGTACACCACGTCCAGAATCACCTCAATGCCCGCTTTATGCAGGGTCTTTACCATGGTTTTAAATTCACTGATCTGACCACTGGCCGAGTAACGGGAATCGGGTGCCAGAAAGCCTATGGAGTTATAGCCCCAATAATTGCACATGCCACGTTCGACCAGATGGCGATCATCAAGAAAAGTATGCACCGGCATCAGTTCAACGGTGGTAACACCCAGCCGTTTGAGGTGCTCGATGACGGGGGGCATCGCCAATCCGGCATAGGTGCCGCGCAACTTGGGCAGAATATCAGGATGTTGCATGGTAAAGCCTTTGACATGCAGCTCATAAATGACCATGTCACACCATTGAATGTCGGGGGGATGATCATCTCCCCAGGCGAAAGCCTGATCAATAACCCTGCACTTCGGCATGACCTTGGCATTGTCGCGACGACTAAAAGAAAGATCGTCGTCCTTGCCGCCTATGCGATAGCCGAAATGGGCGTCGCTCCACAGCGGTGTCCCCACGATATCTTTTGCATAGGGTTCTATCAGCAGCTTGTTCGGATTAAAACGATGCCCCTCTTTTGGACGGTAAGGCCCATGTACCCGGAAACCATAAAGCAGTCCGGGACGGGCTTCCGGTAGATAGCAGTGCCAGACCAAATCACTACGTTCTTTGAGTTCGACGCGCT
This sequence comes from Methylococcaceae bacterium UBA6146, assembly GCA_002422395.1. Lineage (GTDB taxonomy): Bacteria > Pseudomonadota > Gammaproteobacteria > Methylococcales > Methylomonadaceae > Methylovulum. The sequence continues at coordinate 164,533 of DIUY01000001.1, forward strand.
GGACTTCGTTCTTACCGTTGGCATCGAACAAGCACAATTCAACCTTTTCGGCATGCGCGGAAAAAACGGCAAAATTCACCCCTTCGCCATCCCAAAAAGCGCCGCGCGGATAAGGCCGCCCCGGCCATACCGCCGTTATCGTTTTTGTAGCCTTAGCCTTAGTCATCTTGATAACCTCTGGTCTGACATTCACGTTGAAATAGTTCAGTTATTGACAATAGTGATCATCCGCCTGGCCTATCTATCTGTAGAACAGACCGCATATCGCTAGAGCACAGGTTGCAGTAGCGACACCAGGCCTCGCAGCGGGATGGCTACCCAGTCCGGGCGATTGTCAAGTTCATAGCACACCTCGTAAAGGGCTTTTTCCAGCAGGAACAAATCGAGCAGGCCACACAAGGATGCATCCGTTGTAATAAGCCCGCAGCCGTGCACCGCTTTATCATAGGCTGCTAGGAATGTGTGCCTGACATCGGTTTCCCAAGCTAGCACCAAAGGTTCAAACTTTGCCAAATCCTTGGATTGTTCCGCCGTGGCGTGCGCCAGCGCGGCGTAAGCGGCACAGTTGAACGAGCGCAGCATGCCGGCCACATCTCTCAAAGGCGAGTGTTTGTGGCGACGCTCGGGGAAAGGCCATGCCAGTTCGCCTTCAAAATCGATGAGCATGAAATCATTCTGCGTGAGCAGCACTTTCCCCAGATGGTAATCACCATGGTAGCGGGTCTTGACTGCTTTAACCGGCCCGGAAATACAAGCCTGAATTCGGTCCTCAAGGGCTTTGCGTTGCGTAAGCAACGTTTGTGCTATCTTGCGCACTGGTTCGACAAGCCCTTTCTCTTTATGTTCAAGCAGGTTTAAAGTGGTTACCGCCTCCGCTCGCACCCGCCGTACCCAATCCGCAAGATCGTTGTCGGTAATCGGCTCAGGATCAAAGGCAGAATCCCCTGTCGTTTGGCCCAGCGCCTTGTGCAGTTCTCCAGTACGCTGACCCAGTGTGCGAATCAGAACCAGATAGGCGCTATGTGCTTGTGCCGTGGGTTCGGGCGGTGCGTCTACAGTGCGCCATTCTTCCAGAAAACGCCCCAGGTAATCCTGCGTATAGCTCCAGAAATCGCCCTGGTTTTCGACATAGCCCTGCAACAACGCAAGCATCATGTTGCTGCCGTCGCTGCCTTGATACTCAACTAAACCGAGCATTGGCGCCGTGTTGGGGAATTTCGCCACATCAGTTAAAAAACGTCCGATTTCAAACTCCGGCTGCATCCCGATTTGCAGATGCCGATAGCCTTTCAGGAATAATTTTTCACCCAGCACGACAGTGGTGTTACTGCCCTGCGTGCCAGTGGGACGAACGGGTAGATGGACGGACACCCCCCCTGCGAGTGCAGCGAAAGCGCTGGTGGGCAAGAAGCTTATGAGGCCTTGTTCGCAATGTAGCACTTGCCGCGCACCGATGGCCTGTACCAGCGTCCGGCAAAATGCCCCGTCAGCAAACGCATTGCCCAAGATTCCAACTTGCGCCTTTTGGCGCACTTTTGCCACGGCGGTCGACGACATGGCATGCAGGCGTTCCTCGTCACCATTTTCCCACACCAGTGCGAGAGGTAAAAAATAGGTAAATGGCCCGCAGGCCGCATCTTCAATACTGACCAGGGCTACCAGCCACTTATAATCCGTATTGTCCCACTCGGCATAATCGCTAATAACCACACGTTGAATCAACTTGCCTTTAGCCCCATACCAGCGTTGGGCCGCAATATAGTGCGGCAATACGTTTTCTTCGAGCTGGATACGGATCTTCACCGCCAGAGCCATACGCCGGGGTGCAACCCGATCGCGGAAGAAGCTGCGCCAACCTTCGAACAACACCAGTGTTGGCAATTCTTCTGGTAGCAAGTGTTCCTCGTGCCACGCCGGAACCTCTTGGCCACTGACCAGTTTGAACCAATAATAGTTATGTCCCGGCAAAGTGAGGAGATAAGGCAATTCGCCAATGGGCGGGAAAGCCGCTCGTCCCAGCAATTCTATCGGCACGAACCCCTTATAAGCTGAAAGATCAAGCTCGACCGCCTGCGCGGCACGCGACAGGTTAGTCACACACAAGATAATGTCGTCTTGATAGAGTCTTAAATAAGCAAGTATCTTGCGATTTCCGGGTTGTAACAAAACCAGCGTGCCGCGACCGAATGCCTGATGATTTTTGCGCAAAGCCAACACACGTCGAGTCCAGTTCAGCAGGGAAGCACGTTTGCGCAGCTGCGCCTCCACATTGACTGCCCCGAAGCCGTACACCGGGTCCATGATGGGCGGCAGATACAGGCGCTGCGGATCAGCGCGGGAGAACCCCCCATTACGGTCCAGACTCCATTGCATGGGCGTACGCACGCCATTACGATCGCCCAGGAAGAAATTGTCCCCCATGCCGATCTCGTCGCCGTAATAGATGATGGGCGAACCCGGCATGGATAGCAGCAAACTGTTCATCAGCTTGATCTTGTCAATTTCATTATCCATCAGGGGTGCCAGTCGGCGCCGGATACCAACGTTTACGCGTCCACGAGGTTCACCGACATACATCTGGTACATATAGTCACGTTCTTTGTCAGTGACCATCTCCAGGGTAAGTTCGTCATGATTACGCAGAAAAATGGCCCATTGGCAGGTTTCTGGAATATCCGGGGTTTGCCGCATGATATCGACGATAGGATGACGGTCTTCCTGAGCAATGGCCATGTACATTCGTGGCATGAGGGGAAAATGGTAAGCCATGTGACATTCATCGCCGTCACTGAAGTAGTCGCGAACGTCTTCCGGCCACTGATTGACTTCGGCAAGAAAAACGCAGTGAGGGTAATCCGCATCCACCACTGCGCGCATTTGTTTTATAACAGCGTGTGTTTCCGGCAGGTTCTCGTTTTGAGTGCCCTCACGCACACACAGATAAGGAATCGCGTCCAGACGTACACCGTCTACGCCCTGATCCAGCCAAAAGCGCATGATTCTGATAACCGCTTTCACCACCTGCGGATTATTAAAGTTAAGGTCCGGTTGATGGGAGAAGAAACGATGCCAGTAATAAGCATGGGCTTCATCGTCCCAGGTCCAGTTGGACTTCTCGGTATCCTTGAAAATAATGCACGTTTCGGGAAACTTTTGGTTGGTATCGCTCCATACGTAATAGTTACGCTTGCTGGAACCGGCAGATGCCCGGCGCGCAGCCTGAAACCACGGATGCTGATCGGAAGTGTGATTGATGACCAGTTCAGTGATGACTTTAAAACCACGCCGGTGCGCTTCCTTCATGAACTGCTTGAAATCGGCCATGCAGCCGTACTCGGGATGGATGTTGTGATAGTCAGCTATGTCATAACCGTCGTCGCGCATTGGCGAGGGGTAGAAGGGTAACAACCAGAGCGTGTTCACCCCTAAACTCTGGAGATAATCGAGCTTCTGGATTAACCCGGCGAAATCCCCGGAGCCATTATTGTCGCTGTCAAAAAACGCTTTAATGTGCAGTTCGTAAATAACGGCATCTTTATACCAGAGCGGGTCTTCCATCCATTGTGCGTTGTCGCCCATGAAATGATTCTTTTTTTCCTCGCTGGGTTTTGTTTTGTCCATAGTTTTCTCTCACAAAAAATAGTTGAAATCGGACCCGGTACGCACACGCTGACGCCATTTAAAAAGGCTCAATATGTGTTTCGGACTGCTAAGTTCGGTTGACGTTTCATCGAGAAAAAACTCTCCGGTAATGTTTGATTTTGAATATGTACTTATTTGTACCAGCAGGCTTAATTTACTGGCCAACGTGTACGACCAAGCCAACACCGGCACGGGTAGCCTGCTTGATAATCCGGCTGACCATCGCGCTGGCTTTTACACCAACCCCTAAATGGCGTCTGAATGACGTGTTATTAAAATGTCCCAACAGCTCCATAAAAACAGCCCGGTTGTTTAGGCCGCTTGTCCTGCTGATAACACGCCTTTTTCATGACGTTTGCTGGCTAGCAGCATTTGAATTCCCTACGCGTCTAGTGGTGGGATAGGCATTGCCATAGCGTCCCCTTTTGTGAGTTCCGCTCTAGTAGCACCCTTTTAAAAGGTGTGGCATCATATTTCCTGATTAGCAATATGGCTTCAGCCAGAGCCGTCATACTGGCATGGCCGGTATCCAATCACATGAATGTGAGGGCATGGAGCCTACTCAAATTACCATCCATGGCTCTGGATTCCCTTATGCCCCAGAGGGTATGCCGGAATGACGAACTTTTGGCGTTGGCTGAAACATCTTGCTAATCAGGATATTTTTTGCATTTGTAGAAATCTTTTTATTGATGTATCCAGGTTGGGTATCGGTGAGCGCTCCTTTTAAAGGGCGCGCCACACACTCACATTTTGTGTATGCCAAGGCGCGTATCTAGAGCATAAACAACCTGTTTTTTGGGGTACGCACCAAAAAACCTATTGTAAAAAACCCGCTACTAAATGGCGGTCTGACTGGCTGTAATAAACGGAGTTGCTATAAGTGCTCCAGGTATAGCCGACGATTTCACCGCTAATTTCATCGGCATAAATACGGAAAACGCCCATGCCTACGCCCTTGTCCCAAGAACCATCGGCCATTTTGCGGGTGTCACCAGAGCCATGGCCGCTTTGTGATGAATCAAAAATTTCCACTGCGTATTGGCGGGTATCTGCGATTATTGGCGCTTTAGCGGGCATTTCTTCAGGGGCGTTCCGGACTAGCATGACATGGCCGGTGCTAGCCCCGCCTTCTGGGTATTTAATAGCAAGTATTGCCCCCATAGTCAAATCTTGAACATTAGCCAATAGCGTAAAACCGTTTTGCGCTTGAATGGCATCATGGTATTTTGCGGCTGTTGGGCTGGTGCTGCCAAACCAGGCCTTAAAAGTGCTGTTGTCCCAACCATAGCTTTGCTTCAACAAATTGGTTAAAAAACTGCTGCATTGGGTGCGGTTTTCATAATCAACCGCGCCATTCACGCCCGCCCAATAAATGTAAGTGGGGCTGGCATCATAAGTGTTATGGTCAGGAGTGATATTTTGGACAAGTTCTTCCGCCCATGCCACAGGCTCGGTTGGGGCGGCAAAAGAAGCGGCGCTGATTGCCATTAACCCCAGGCCGCTTAATAGAATTAGATGTTGGTGAAATTTAGAAACTATATTGGCATGTGCTGTCATGATTTTTTCTTCCAGTAGTGAGTTAGGTGCTTTATTAAAGAACAGATGGGAAATAAAATCTGTGTGATTAACACAGGACGGCTTGTGAACTATGCACATTTGGATAATTAATCAGGATTCATTCTTTATGTTAGAAAACGTACCACTATTTGCCCCCCTTTCCCCACAGGACCGCACAAAATTGGAGGTTGGCATGGTTACCCTGAATTTTGCCAAAGGGTCGGTGTTGGTCAGCCAGGGTGAGACGCCTAACAACCTGCTTTATCTGACGCTTAGCGGCAAGCTTAAGGTTGTGATGGCCAATGAAGAGGGACGGGAAATTTTGCTGGCGGTCTTACAAGAAGGTGATAGCTTCGGCGAATTGTCGTTGTTCGATGAAGAGCCTCGCTCCGCTACGGTGATCGCCGTTGAAGACTGTAAAGTCGCCTTGTTGCCGCGAGCCTATTTTTTCGATTGCTTACGGAACAATCCTGATATTGCCATTGAGTTGCTAAAGACCGTCATCAAAAGGATGCGCAACACCACCGAGCAAGTGAGTAGCCTAGCCTTGTTGGATGTTTACGGAAGGCTGGCCAAAACACTAAGTGACATGGCTGAAATCCAGCCTGATGGCTCAATGATGACCGGTCATTTGACCCACCAGGAACTGTCGACAAGGGTGGGCGCTTCGCGGGAGATGGTCACCCGAATCCTTAATGACCTTAAACGCGGCGGTTATATTGCTGTCACCAAGCATCGCATCGAACTAAAAAAAACGCTGCCAATGCGTTGGTGACCGTCATGAGCCTACGCCCTCACCGCCCAGGACTAATGCATAAAGTAAGCGGCTCTTGATGGGACAGCTAAATAACACCTTCGATTATGACAATTTCCGCCATTTATTTTATTAAGCTATTGCTATTGCCGCCTGCCAGCTTGTTGCTCATGGCCTTGACAGGATTGCTGTTGCACAAACGGCGGGCAGGATTACCTTTAACGGCAGTGAGCTTACTGTTATTGACGGCCTTTAGCCTGCCCATCGTGGCTGAAGCCATAGCAGGCACATGGGCAAGCTATCCGCTATTGACCCGCGAAAAAATCGCCCAATTCAAACCCCAAGCGATTATTGTCATCGGTGGCGGCGCCGCTCCTGGGCTAGAATACCGGCAATCAAAAACCGTTAACGCCCGCACATTGCTGAGACTACGCTACGCCGCCAAACTAGCGCGTGATTCAAACTTGCCAGTTTTGGTGTCAGGGGGCAAAGTCTTTGCAGAAGAGGGCGCATCAGAAGCCGAGCTGATGGCCGAGGTTTTGCAAAACGAATTCAACATTGCGGTGAAATGGCAGGAACCAAACAGCCGCAACACCTACGAAAACGCCCAATTTAGCCACCAACTTTTGCACCCGCAAGCCATCAACAAAATTTTGCTGGTCACCCAGGCTTATCACATGCCGCGTGCGGCATGGGCTTTTCGTGACGCTGGCTTTCAGACCCTGCCTGCACCGACCCAGCTTATCAGCTATCCCCCCTCAGAAGCGATAACAAACTTCATGTATTTCATCCCCTCTGCCGCTGGATTGGAGCAGTCTTTTCTAGTCTTGCATGAGCATTTGGGGCTGTTGTGGTATCAACTTAACGCTTATGCCAAAACAGAACCCTTCAAAACGCATATTGCGCATTTTCTGAATCTCACTGCCAATAGCTTATAATCAGTTGCCTTGCCCTATTGGAACTCCACACCACCCTTCCTGTCCCATTGCCATGAAATTCACTCCCGCCGCTATTACCTTGGCTTTAGGCCTAGCCTTTTTCTCTGCGCCCCAACAAGCCATTGAAATTGATAAAATCGAATTGCCCGACATGGGCGACTCTTCCGGCACGCTCATCACACCTGAAGAAGAAAAAGAATTGGGCGAGGCTTTTTTCAGAAGCCTGCACTCGCAAATCACTATCAACCAAGACGCCGAAATCCAGCAATATATCCAGACGATTGGGGAACAACTGACCGCCCATAGCGACGCGCCCGGGCATCCGTTCCATTTCTTTGTGGTTATGGAAAATGACATTAATGCCTTCGCAGGGCCCGGCGGTTATATTGGCGTCAATTCCGGCTTGATTTTGACAACGGAAGCCGAAAGCGAGCTGGCCTCGGTGATGGCGCACGAAATTGCCCACGTCACCCAGCGGCATTTATACCGTGCCGCTGAAGCCGCAGGCCGCTTATCTATTCCGACCATGGCGGCGACATTGGCGGCCATTTTGTTGGGCACCCAGTCACCGGCATTAGGGCAAGCCGCTGTTATGGCAATCCAAGCGGGCAGCATCCAGTTTCAAATTGATTTTACCCGCGAAAACGAGGCAGAAGCTGACCGTGTCGGTATGCAGACCTTGGCTGGCTCCAAATACGACCCGCGCAGCATGCCCACTTTTTTTGAACGTTTGCAGCAATCCAGCCGTTATTACGGGCAGGCCATCCCTGAATTTTTACGGACCCACCCAGTCACCACATCGCGTATTTCCGACACCCGTGGACGGGCTGAAACCTACCCTTACAAACAATATCCCGATTCAGTGGGTTATCAATTGACCAAAGCTAAAATTCGTGTGCTGACAACGACGGACAGTGCGCAAACGCTTAACTATTTCCAGTCAAGGCTATCGCAAGGCACGACTGAGCAACGTGCGGTTGCCCAATATGGCATGGGGTTAATTGCCCTTAACAGCCAGAAATTTAAAGACGCAGAGAACATTTTTGACGGCTTGGCAAAAACTTACCCCAATCAGCCGCATTACCTATCAGCGCTGGCCCGAACGGCATTAGAAGCCCATGATTACAAAACCGCCCTTGAGCGTTATAAAAAACTATCCGCACAATATCCTGACAATGAGGCTATTAAGCTGGACTACATCACGTCTTTACTGAAAGCAGGCAACCCCGCGCAAGCAAGGGAAAAGCTACTGTCGCTAAACACAAAAACCCAACAACTCCCGATTTACTGGGAATTGCTGGCGCAGGTTTATAGCGCACTCAATCAACCGGCGGAGTCACACCGTTATCTTGCCGAATATTACTATGCGACCGGACAAACTAACGACGCCATCTTACAGATAAAACTGGCGCAAAAATCGCCAGGCCTCAATTTTCAATTGTCATCAATATTGTCTTCCCGGCTAAGTTTTTTTATCGCGCAAGAACAAGAAGCCCGGCGGCAACGCTAACTTAGCGCACAGATGCAACCTGAACCTTTGCTTAACAAAAAAGCACCCATTGCCCTGAAACCCCTTTTTCCATTATTTTTAATGGTATTGTAACAATTTAAAATTATTAGTTATTTTTGCCAGTTAGCTCTATTTTTGAAAGGAACTGTTTCTTTTTAATAGACAACACTTATTTGTTGGATATAAAATAGCCTCACCTTTTGAGAGCAAACGCCGGCTTAAACACTGGCTGGAAAGGGGAGGAGGAGCCTTTTAGGCTCATTGATAACAATAATAAATTTAAGTAATTTTGCTTGGGTTGGGTTGCTACAGCACAGACTGCGCAACTAATAACAATAATAATAAAGACTCAACACGCCCGCTTTAAGCGGGCTTTTTATTGCCCGCAAGAATGCGCAGGCAACCCGCCAACATCTACTATTTCTTGAGTATCTTATGTCAACCTGGCTAAAACGACTGGGCATTTCAGTGCTGTTGCTGGCAAGTATGCTAGCCATTTTGTATGTGTTTATCCGCTTTCAGGGCATCCAGTATATTGCCGCCTATTCGGGCAACGGCTTTGCCCGCAACCTACCGGCGTCAGACGCCTACCCAGTTCAGGGACAGGGTGGCACAGCCAGCTGCACCACCAGCCAACCTATTAACGTACTCACCTATAACGTTTTGTACGGCTCAACATTCATTGAAGATATGGCGGCCCGCTTCCGTAATGGCGATACCGGCGGCTATTTGCCATGGTCGCGACGCTTTCCCGAAATTCGCCAACGTATTGCCAGTTATGCGCCCGATTTAATCGGCCTACAAGAAACGCACACCGATACCGACATAGCGCTAATTGTCCCCCAGGACAAATACACCTTAGTCACCTATCATCTCGGCAGTTTTCAATACGGTGATGCCGCCTTGCTTTTTAAGACTGAGCGCTTTTCGTTGCTCGAATCCGGGCAACTTTGGCTAGGGCCAAACCCTGAATTGCCGCTGGCTTTGGGCTTTCGTCCCTTAGCAATGATCCGCTACGTCAATTGGGCTGTTTTGCGTGAACAAGCTAGCGGCTTTACCTTTTTGTTTGCCAACACGCATTTTGACAATTCAGGCGCCAATAAAGAACCTAGCTCAACACTATTCCATGACCGCATTGCAAACTTGGCAAGAGGGATGCCTATTATTGTCACCGGTGATTTTAACAGCACGGCCAAAACCGCACGTTACCGCCGTTTTACAGGCGCCGACCAGAACCCGCCATTGCTCCGCAACGCCTACACCCTGGCTAACGCCCCCCCTGTTGCGGCTAAGGTGCATCCTGACAGCCGCATTGACCATATTCTGGTCGGCGGCCCCTGCCAAGTAGTGGCCGACAGCTGGTCAATAGACCAGCGCCCGCTTGAGAACGGGCAAGCCATGTCCGACCATGACCCTGTGCTGGCCAGCCTACGTTTCATGCCCTAAGCCTGCGGCCGCCTATTCCACCAACATCCGTCCCAAAGGGCTGTTGGTGTCCACGGACAACCGTGGCGGGGCATTATCAACATCGGTGCATTGGGCAATAAGATCAGCAAGAAGATGCGTTTGCTCCGTATGCTGATGGCTGACTGCTTCCAATACCGCCGCCACTTCGTGATCTATCATACCAAGGGCATTTGCCAACCCCCGGTTTAGCCCGACTAAAGCAGCCTTTTTTAACGAGGGTTGGGCTTTTTGCAGGATAAAAAACGGCACCAGCCAAGTCAACGCAACCAACAAACTGCTGTGTATGGCAAAATCGACGCCGAGATAATGCGTGTTGGTGATATTACTATGGTAATAGCCGATAAACACTTGATAACCCACCCACGACATAGCGGCTAGGGGCAAAGTGAACTCGCATAAGCGCAGACACTTTAGGAAGCTCCGCTGAAACACATTGCCAGGATTAGCCAGCGCTTGTCGCGCCGACAATTCGATTTGCGTCTGCGTGATTTTCCCCGCCTTTTCGCGCACCACTACCAGTTGGTTTTTAAGCGGCGCCACCGGAACGCCCAATTGATCAACAACAAGCACAAGCTCATCCAACGCATCATCAAAACGCGCTTGCGCCCAAGCATCCCATAATTCGCCATAGGCTGTACGCCCGCTTCCCAGCAAATCGGCGGCATGTTCGGCATAGACAATTGCCGCCTGCTGCAACGGCCAAGAAAAACCCTGCTGCAACAACTTAACCGTTTCGTGCCACTGTTTTTGCCACACGGCAAAGACTTGCTGAACCGCCGACTCGTCGCCTAACGCCTGCGCCATAGCTTGCAGTGTTTTGGCCAATTCTTGTTTGCGCAAATGCAATCCCCGTTGCTCTAGCTGCTCAATAACATGGGTCGTCGCCAGCGAAGTGATCGTTTCCTCCAAAGCGGCAAACTCATCGGCCTGCAAATTTTCGGTGCACGCCGTCTTAAAAATTATCGGCTCGTAAAAGCCAGCTTTATGCAGCTGTTGCTTAAAATCGTCATACTGCTCTTCCTGCCCCCTATCCCATTGGTTCAGAACAAACAACCAAGCGTGCCGGGCACCTTCCGCAAGCAATATCTGCCATGCCTTCTCATCGCGGTAACGTTCCGGGCTGACCACATAAATCAGCACATCAATGTGCGGTAGCCACTGCAAAACCAACTGCTTGTTGCTTTGCTCGGTGCTGTCAAAATCCGGCATGTCTATCCAGATAAGATTTTTCTTGGCTTCTTCTTCGTGTTGCGCAATTTTGATCTGTGTGACCGGGAATTGTTCGGGTAACTGCTGCATGGCAACGCCATGGTGATGGAACAACGTCACTTCCCTTGAAGTCGGGCGTTCTTCGCCGGTACGGGCAATCGGCTTACCTGCCAGCCGGTTAAGCAAGGTGCTTTTGCCCACGCCACTGCCCCCCATAAAAGCGACAATCAACGGCCTGGAGTCGGTATGGCTAAATAAGTTTTCCGGCGTTCGGGTGTCCAGTTCAGTCAACTGTTGTGCCGCTTCTTTACTGAGCCAACCTAATGAACAAGCCTGTTCGGCCCAACTTTGCGTTTTTCCCACTAAATCAGAGTAATCGTAAGCCATGACGTTTTTCTGTAAGTTGCTGCTGCGCCGTATAAAGCTGTGCAGGCGAAATATTAAAATAGGTGCGCGTCGATAATTGCCCAGGCAAACCTAGGAGTAGGGTACTGAGACTGCCAATAAAAAGGGCTTGCTTCACCGCGTTAAGCTGCTGCTGTTTTAATTGCGCCTCCACTTTGTGCATATAGCTGCCAATAGCGCTTTCAGCCAACAATGAAGTCACCGTCAACATCGCAGGGGCAATCACCAAATCATGCGCCCCGATGCCCCCCGTATGCAAAGTCAGCGCGATCACCGCAGCATCAGCGGTGACACGCGTAGCCCGCAGGCTATTTAAAACCATCGGCTGTTCTTGCAGCTTATGGTACAAGCGGTGCGCCGTTTGTTCTATGTCCTGCTGAAAAGACAGATGGTAAGTTTTTGCCGCGCCCTGAAAATGCTGCAATATATCCGGTCGTTGGCGACGCAATAAACTGCCCAATTCCTTCCACCAGAGGGCTTGTTTGCCTTGCTCGCTTTTATCGAGCACATGGTCGGCAAGCTGGATCAAGGTATGCTCGGCAATTTGGCTTAACAGGATGGTTTCCTGGCTGCTGTCGGTTATATGCAAGCGTTTTCGCCCCAGCTTCATCAGTTGCCTAACCGGCCAAGTCAGCGCCTTACGGGCGCCCGCCAGAACCCCCGCCAATCCGGGTATTTCCAATAAAATCAGCAATTCCGCCAAGGCCTGCTGAAAAGTCTCGTAATGATGCGGATGGTTTAAAAAATCACGCTGGTAACTCGCCAATGCCTGCGTGATCACCCGCTCAATCAACGCCTGCCATTCGGTGAGTGCCTGATGCTCTTCATGAACCGGCTGTAGCCATTCCGGCCAATATTTTTGTAATAACTGCTGCTCAAAACGTGGCTGTTTTTTTGCATTGACCCGACCCGCAAGACGCGCCAGCAAGCGCTTGTCCGCTTCGGGCCAAAGCGGCAACCCTGCCGGCTTTTGATAATACAATGGCACAACATCAGGGAACGCATCACTTCTGGTGTGCTGCCATTTTTCTTTCAACGACTGCACCAATAGGGTTTCCGACCCTTCCGCCAGTTTGTTCAGGCAAATCAACGTCGGCTGATGCAAAGGTTCAAGCATGGCCATCATGTCCCAAACCGACTGGTCGGCATATTTCTCCTTGCTGACCACCAAAATAACCACATCCGCCAACGCAACCGCCCTGATAACGCCTTCGCGGTAAGTAGCTGAGTCTATCGAGTCAAAATCGGGCGTGTCCCAGAGCACACAATCTGGCAACAAAGTGGAGTTGCCGGGATTTTCAGTTAACGAATAACAATCATGCCGTTGTTTAGTTAAATCATGTGGGGCCACGCATTGGAAGCCCCCAAAGTAGCGTTGCAAGCCACTACATTCTGCAAAACTGACACCCTGGCAAAAACCCTGTGGATGGACAGTATAGCCCGCCAACGGGCTAACACCTGCGGCGGTGCTGTTTAATAACACGTTAACTAAAGAACTCTTGCCCGCTTGGGTGGGGCCGACCACGGCAATTTGTAACGGCGGCTTAAGGTTGGCCGCGAGCAATTGCCCCTTGCGGATAAATGCCTCCGCAAAGATGAGCTGATCTATGCGCTGTTGATAAAGATGAGGGGCAGGTATTTGATTTTGTTGGCTTAAAACATCCTGGTAACGCTGTTTTAATAATTGGATAAATTCCAGCATGTCTGATTAGCTCAGGGTTATAATAGCCGACCATTTTACTTTGTTTAGTAATCTGGCGTTATCAATAACTATAAATACCATAGACCCGTATCACTCCGAGGTTATTTTTATGAACAAAATCGCTACCTGTTTGCTCGTGTTAAGCTGCACCCTATTAATGGCGTGCGGCAGAGGGGAGCAAATCAACGGACATAATACCAAAACCGCTTATAGATCGGTAAAAGCGTTAAAAAATCGCCTGCCCACCAATAGCCGTATTGAGTTTGAGGTTTCATTCTGGACAATCCGTGATGCCAACAAGGATGACGCCAAATTCCTTGAAATCGTTGATGGCAAAAAGCCAGAAGAAATTATCGCGATGGGCAAAGAAATCTATCAACAGCGTAAAAATGCAGGCTTTGCAAACTACACGCAATACTCCAGCTGGGAAGATATGATTGCCAAATTTGGCGAAGAACGGGACGACCAAGATAGCCGTAAAGGTAAGAAAAAAGAAGAGCCGCGTGACAGGGCCAATGACGTTTTATACAAGCTGTAAGCTTAGCGTCCCGGCAAAGCCTTTACCGACGCGTTTTTTTGCTCGGTCAGCACGGCAACAAACTGGCTGGCTTCGGCAATCGTCTGTTCCATTGCCAAAATTAACTGGGAGATGTCAATCCCTATTTCGACAAACTCATGTTGCAATGCCGCAATGGCACGGGCATTAAGGTTATGTTTAAGGTATAGCACCTGATCCTTAAACGCCGCGAGCACAGGCTGAATTTTACTTTCCGCTTTGTGCATTGTTTTGACCAGCCGGGCATAATTTTGTCTGGCTGTTTTTAACTGTTGTTTGCTGTTGTTACGCAAACTGCGGTTGCTATATTCGCCCAGCTCCTTTTCCCATTCCGCAAACAAGGCTTCACTGACTTCCTCAATCGCCATGATGCGGCTGGTGACCGCATCGGATTTCACGCGGCAAAACTGATATTGCCGGTTCAGCAAATGATAGCGGTGCTCCAGCGACGACTCATTGACCGCTATCAGGTTTTTAAACCGCCATAGCGCGTCTTCAAATTCATCACGCGTTTCTTGCAGGCTGACACACGCCTGCTCAACCTGATAAACCACAATCGTCCGCTTGTGCTCGCCTATCGACTCGCGTGCCGTGTAATAAAGGGTATTGAGCTTTTTGGCAAAAAACCGTTTGATAAAGCCTAAAAAATTTTGCGATGTATTGTTATATTCGGTCATTAAAGTGTTGTGCGTTAATAATTTTTATTGGGAAAGTGGCGTTCGCGACGCTAGCGCAAAAAGCCTTATCGACAATAGCGCGTTCGGCAAGCTCGGCCAAACTGAGATTAGCGTCAATTCCGGCAGATTTTACCAGCACCAGCTCGGTTGCCGAAAGCGCGTCCGCCAACCAAACCGCCAAGCTGTCAGAAGTGATGTCCCAGGATGCCGCAACACCGGCCTGTTCAAGTTCAACAATATCGGGCGACCAGATCACCGTTTTAGCCTGCGCCGTGTGCCCGCCTATCTGCGCAACCGAACCGGCAACAATAAAATCAGGCTTCAGCCCATTAAACAGCCAAGCCATTTGTTGCATGGCCAGCAACGCCATTGCGTGTGCCGTGTGGTCATCAAATTGCCAGTGGTGTTGGGCTAATCGCACCTGATCGGCAAAAATGCCACCGCCAGGCACAATCACAACTGCCCTGCCCTGATAACGCCGTCCGATGGTTTCAAGGCAATCACGCAAGTTGTCAGACTGCATCAGACTGCCGCCAAGTTTGATGACGGTTACCATTTCTGGTGGCTGAAAATAGTGGTTGTCGTGTTGGGCGATAATTTGCATGGTTGTTCACCTCGTGCGGCAATAGGCTAATAGCTGAATATTTTCAAACACTTGTGCCTTATCTTAAAATATTACCCATCCGCCGTAACAAAAACGCCGCCCGTTTCTATGCCTATAGCGTGGCAAAAGGTGCTGAACAAATATTGACGGTTACCCTGACAGTGCCTTGCTTGATTATTTCAAAAAACAGCTTACAACACCATCCACATAAAACCAGCGCCCCCCAGCTTTGACAAACCGGCTGCGTTCATTAAGGCACCAGCGCTGGCCGCCTTCAGTATAAAAGGCGTTAAATTCCACCTTGCCCTTGCTGTCTTTAGTGCGCCCCTGTTGGGTGCGGACTATATCCAATGA
Organism: Methylococcaceae bacterium UBA6146; assembly: GCA_002422395.1. Taxonomy (GTDB): domain Bacteria; phylum Pseudomonadota; class Gammaproteobacteria; order Methylococcales; family Methylomonadaceae; genus Methylovulum. Next base: position 179,911 of record DIUY01000001.1, read on the forward strand.
TTGCCAGCACGGTTGATCGCCAGCAAACGATAACGTCATCGGGCGGGTGCGGGCATCCCAAGTTGCCAACAAATACGCCGCATTGTGCAAACAATAGGCGCTAAAACGCGAACGCATTAAGGCTTCGGCGGTTGGCGCAAGCTTATCGCCGGTATGGAAAGGCGCACAACATTGCAGGTAAACAACACCGGAGCCGCAGCGGAAAAGGGATGGGTTGGGCATATTGGTTAGGGATGGTCACAGGCATTGGCAGTGACCACAGTTGACACATTATCAATTGACAACTCCCCGCAACTGTCATTTTCTTGCCCGCTACCTGAAACAGGGGTAGCTGTGATGGTATACCCCGTGGCCGATGAGGCGGTGATTTCAAAACTATAATAAGCTGTATTTGGCGTCGTAATTTCGCCATCAGCCGCGTATGTAGGGTTAGAAACCCGCCATTTTTCCTGTTCCTGAGCCAGCCGCATCAACTCCCCTTTAGCATCACCGCGCCGCCCTTTGCGTACTGAATCCTGATAAGAAGGGAAAGCAATAGCCGCCAAAATACCGACAATTGCCACCACAACCACCAACTCAATCAACGTAAAACCGTGCGAGCGCATCTTATTAAAAATCATCAGGGTTTCCTCATTTAAAATATAAAAAATTAGACTAGAATTAATTGTATAGTAATCATTTAGGTAGTGGTAAACATTCAAACACTTAAGTGACAGCGGAATAAAAAAACATGTTTTTTTACTCCAAAATATCATTACCCTTTTTACCACCACCCTCATTTATACGAGTAGTTTAATACTAAAAAATTATGCACACACAAAATCAGCAGCTTGGTTTTACCCTGCCGGAAATAATGGTCACCGTCGCCATATTGGGTGTTTTAGCCGCAATAGCCGCCCCTTCCTTTACCGGAATGCTGGAGCGGCGTAGGTTGGTCGGCGCCACTGAAACCATAATGTCTGACTTGCGCTGGGCACGAAGCGAGGCCATCAAACGCAATGCCGATGTCACTATCACCTTTATCCCAGGCGCTGCGGGTGCTTGGAGCTACACCATAGACCCAGGTGACAAAACGGTAGACAGTGCAACGGTGGCTGAATATAACGGCATTGCCTTAGCTGAGAATTTTTCCGGTGACGACGCTGTATTTGACCATGTCCGAGGCACAGCCAGTAACGGCACCATCACCCTAACCTCAGCCAACGGCAACGCTTTAAATGTTGTGGTAAGCACATTAGGACGGGTGCGGATTTGTTCAAAAATCGGCCATGTTGGAGGCTATGACGCATGTTAAGATTAACAAAACAAAAAGGTCTGTCGCTAATTGAACTGATGATTGGCTTATTAGTCGGCACGGTTATTGCCGGTGGTGCCATCAGCGTTTTCACCAATAGCATAAAAAGCGGCACTGATAACACCGAGCTAGCCCGGTTAAACCAAGATATGCGGGCCATAATGTCCATTATGGTGCGGGACATACGGCGGGCGGGGTTTGCAACAGATAATCCTGGAGCAAACCAAGCGGCCATACAGAACAACCCTTTCCAAGATTCGTTAACCGCCGGGGCAACAACCGACATAGCGGTTTATAACGATGGAAGTTGCATTGTTTATTCTTATAACCGAAATAACGATAGCCCACCGGTTGTCAGCGCTAATGAGCGGCTTGGGTTCAAGCTTAACAACGGCGCCATTACAATGCGCACCGGCGGTGACACTAATGAAAACTGCGACAATAACAACAACAACTGGCAAACCATCACTGGGCCCGAAATTGAAGTTACCTCGCTAACATTTGCTTTAAATGTGGACGAACTCAGCGCAACCAGCATGCTGACTGACACCGACACCGATGGTGATATGGACGGTGATGACGATGGCGATGGTTCCTGCCAAACGGGAGAGGCCTGCAACACTTGCAATGCCGGCGATCAATGCCTTTATATCCGTGACGTCACTATCAGCCTTACTGCGCGATTAAGCGACGACAACACGGTTACCCAGACCATCACCGAAGAAGTCAGGGTGCGTAATGACAAATATGTGCAATCGGCCCCTTAAATGGGCGACAAAGACATCATCTCCAAACGCCTGCTTAAGCGCTTGGCGGTGGATATGGCACGCATTTTACTGGGACTGGACGTTGATGAAGTGGACGTGGTTGAAACCCAAAACCAACGTGTTGAAGAACGCCGCGCCGACTTGGTTGTAAAGGCACGCAGCGGCAACAAACACTATCTGCTGCACATTGAAATCCAAAACAACAATGAGCCTGTCATGCCCTGGCGCATGTTACGTTACCGTACCGACATAAGGCTGGCGCACCCGGTATTGCCCATACAACAATACCTGCTCTACATCGGCAAGCAACAACTGGCCATGGCAACCAGGATTGATGAAGCTGAACTCAGCTACCGCTACCGCATCGTTGACATGCACAACGTTGATTGTGAAACCCTATTAAAGCCATAAGTATCTACACAAGTTTTATTAGCCGTCATTCCGGCAGGGATTGCCGGAATCTAGAGCCAAGGATGGTAACTTCACAATACATAAGTGTTTGATTTAAATACAATGCTAGATCAGAGATTTACATCCATGTGACCTAGATTCCGGCAATCCCTGCCGGAATGACGATCTTTAGACTTGTGGAGATATTATCCAGCAACCGCGACTTAAAAGAACTGATACAGCAGGAAGAAACCATGTTAAGCCAAGTAAAATACAGCGATTTACCCTCTTATGGATTAGGCATGCAACAAGGCATACAACAAGGCGTTAAACAAGGCATGCAACAAGGCATACAACAAGGCGTTAAACAAGGCATGCAACAAGGCATACAGCAAGGTGAAGCCTTGACCTTACTAAAATTGCTGGAACTTAAATTCGGCCCCCCAACCGATGCGGCACGCGAACACATCCACACTAGCGACGCCGACACCTTGCTGATTTACCTAGAGCGGATTTTAACCGCAGAAACCCTAGCTGACGTGTTAACGCCAACTAACAACCCAAATTGATAATATGAGGCCACCCTTATGAAAACCCACACCCTCCCCCTTAATCCCGCCTTTTTACGGCAACGCGGCGCTGCCACCTTGCTAGTGGTCATGATGTTGCTGATTGGCATGGCTCTCCTTACCTTAACGACCTCGCGCACCGGCATTATGGAACAAAAAATCACCGGTAATGACATCCGGGCAAAAGACGTACAAGAAGCTGCCGAAGCCGGTCTGGAATATGGCATTGCTTGGGCTAAAGACCCTGAGAATTCTATTGACGCGGATATAAACTGCCCTGGCGGCGCTAATTGCCCTACGCTACCAACCATTACCAACTCAACTTCCGGTGAAGTCTATAGCATCTCGGCACTGAGCTTTGTAAAAGGCACTGACTACATTAAAGTGACCGCCACCGCCCAAGGCACAGACACCAGCATTACCGCCACATCAGAGAGCTTTATAAAACAACTCGCTAAGCCATTATTTAAAGGTGACGCCGTTTCGCCACCGCCGTGGGTTACCGCCGGTTGCATCACAACGGCGGCAACCGGCACTCCCTCCACATTTTTGCTCGATTCTACAGCGCCTGCCGTCATTAGTGGCAGTAGTTCCGATGCCGGCTGCCTTCCACAAGGCCATCTTAACGTTTCCACCTGGACAGACGACAACGGCAATGGGGTGTTGGATAACGGCGAAAATGGATCATCCGCGCCATTCAATACTGGGACATTTAGTGGCTGCCCAGCAACTAACTGCGCCTGGAAGCAATATTTTCAGGTAAGTCTGGCTGATGCCAAACATTCGGCAATCGACGCTGGCCATGGGTATAGTGGCAACATCCCATGCGGTGCTGCAGATTCCGCTCCGTCAATTTATGTCATTAACAATGGCGGCCCTATTAATAGTGGTGACATATCAGGCTCCTGCTCTGGCGTTGGCGTGGATGGCACTACGATAGGTGCGCCCGGCAAACCTATTTTGTTGATAGTGCCAAGTAGCGCTGGCTGCCCCAAATTTAACGGTGGGGTTACGATTTATGGCATTGTTTATTACGAATCAACGACTGCTTGCGCTAGCCAAGGTTGGGGAGGGGCGACAATTTATGGCGCGGTTATCTGGGAGGGCGATGTAGACAAACCCAACGCCAATTCCAAATTCATTCACGTCAATTATGGCGGTAGCGGGGCAGATTTAGACATATCCTTTGGCACGGGTGTGGATGATGCGACAAGAATCCCCGGCACCTGGAAAGATTTTTAAACCATCCGTCAATAGAAGTGTAGGGTGGGCTTGCACCAGCAAGCCCACCAGTTCCGTCCGCAGGCAATCAGCACCACCAAACCCTTACAGCGTAAGATAAGGCACATAACCATGAAACACTTATTAAATAAAAAAATAGCGGGCTTCTCACTGGTCGAAGCCCTGATTGCCGCCTTAGTGGTCGGTGTGGGTATCTTGGGGCTGGCCAAATTACAGGGCGAGACCTTCTTGGCCAGTGCCGACAGCCGGATGCGCACCCACGCCTTAAACTTGGCGCAAGAAAAAATTGAAGAGTTCAGAAACTTTGCCAACAAAGACACCTATCTGGACTTTGACGATGGCACTGATGCCAATATTGTCGGCGCTAACGCGAACTTTACCCGAACATGGACTTTATCCGATTGCCCTAATACCGTTAACTGTATGCAAATCGAAGTGACAGTCACTTGGACGGATAGGGACAGCCAACAGCAAACCGTGTCACTGAACTCTTATATTGCAGAAGCCGACCCCGTCAAAGCAGGCATAGTGCTGGCAGGTTTGGGCGGCGGCGGTGGCGACAGTTCTTCCAGCTCGTCCAGTAGCAGCTCGTCATCCAGCTCGTCCAGCAGCAGCTCCAGCAGCAGCTCCTCCTCATCAAGCTCATCCAGCAGCAGCTCCTCATCAAGCACCAGCAGCAGTTCTTCAAGCACATCGTCAACGGCGGGCGCCACAACAACAACATTGTGCACCACCGTGGTGACCGGTACGAGAAAAAACAGCCGGTCCACCAACTCGACCACCCCTACCGGCCGTTGCACTCAAGGCGCCACATACCGCTGTACGGTCATCGTAGCCATGGGGACAACCATCACTGTTAACGATACGAAAGTGAACGGGAGTAAAACCACAACCGCGAATTGTTCTTCTCAGACAGTGAACTTTTAATTGATCCGTTATCTGATTGATGTCCAGCTAGAGCACGTGCTACGCCCTAAAAACTGACCACTGCCAGCCCTTAAAAGCTGGCGGTGGTTTTGTTGCCCAGTGTCCCTGCGCTTTACTGACCCTTCTTAAATAGCAAATACCATCGGTTCTCTTCCATTTTGACAAATAATAACTAACTGATTTAATTAGTGTTTCATAATTGTTGCGAGCAATAACAAAACCCACTGAATGCCTATTTTGCCAATCTGAAAACGCCGCCGGGTCATGGTGTCCCATAGGTTGTTTCACGGACTAGATAAGACGGCCGCGCTTTGATCTCTTCAAATAACTGGCCGATATAAATGCCCAGCAAGCCTAGGCCAAGCAAATTAGCCGAACCAAAAATTAATATGACCAGTGTCAACGATGTCCAGCCAGACACGGCTATGCCAGCCAGCCAGGAATAAATTGCTTGCAGCGTTAGCAATCCAGACAATAGCAAGCCGAAAATGCCCGTTCCAAACAGGTAGTAAAGCGGTTTGGCGCTGTACGAAACCAGCGCGTGTAAAGCCATTTTAGCCAGGCCTAGCTTGTTCCAGTGGCTTTCTCCGGCAAGCCTTGCCGGTACGGAAAAAGCAATAGGATAACTTTCCACTCCCGTCCACGTGGTCATGCCGCGAAAAAAACGGATTTTTTCGGGACATGCCAGCAACGCACTGACCACTTTTCTATCCAGTAACCGATAATCGGCGCTATTGACCAAATCCAATCCCGATAACCGTTGCATCAACGCCGCAAATAGACTTGCGCAAACACGGGCAAATAAGCTGTCGTTAGGGCGATCTTTTTTACAGGCAACCACTAGCGGATAGCCTTGCCGCCATGCATCCAGCATTTCTGGCAACAGCGCTGGCGGATGCTGGCCGTCGCCGTCCATAACCACAACGGCTTGACCTTGTGACTGTTCCAAACCCGCCAAAATGGCGGCTTCTTTACCAAAGTTACGGGTAAAACGGATGCCGCGTATTTCAGCGTATTGCGCGGCAAGCTTTTGGATGAGCGTCCAAGTGTCATCCTGGCTACCGTCATCGACAAAAAGAACCTCATAACGGGCCGTTAAAGTGTCGAGTATCGGGGCTAGTGCTTGCCAAAAGAACGGGAGCACAACGGCTTCATTGTAAATAGGAATGATTATGCTCAAGGTAATGTTTGAATTCATGGTTTTTTAAATACCCAAAATTTGCAGAGGGTGAAATTGCTTAACACTAATAAAAATTCAATCACAGCTTTTAAGTTGATTACGTAAAAAGATGTGGTCGAATATTCGTTTAACATTTGTAAAAGCGCGGTTGATAGCCCGGTATTGATAAGCCACAGGCCAAAGTAACGTAATGCTGAATATTTGATATGGCCTAAAGGACGGCTGAATGTCCAAATATGATTGAGCCCATAAGCAGTGATGGCTCCTGCGGCGCGGGCCGGAACATTCGCATAGGCAATCGGCAATTGCAGCCAGAGATGCAGGGCCGTAAAAAGAAATATATCAACCAGATAAGCGATGCCGCCGCTAAAAAGATAGCGCAGGAAGGAACGGGGCGTCGTATTCATTGCTGATCTATCGCATGGGTAAAACTGTTTTGCGGGTGGTCGTTACGCAACCGCTGCTCCAAAGCTAGCGCGGCTTCCGGCTGGTTATCCAGACGCTGCAACCGGGCCAGGGTGAAAAGGCTCTCCGGTAGCCAATAACCGGAATAGTGATCGGCCAATTTTTGGTAGCGTAACTTGGCTGCATTCCTGTTGCCGCCTAGTTCATGCGCCTTAGCCCCCCAAAACAAGGCTTCTTCTTGGGCAGCAGGACTGCGGCGGCGACCTTCTATGCGGTCAAAGTCTATAGCTGCCGCCTTATAATCTTGGCGGTTCATGGCTTGCCACGCACTGCGGTAATAACGCTCCGGGTCGTTTTGATAAGCTGCAAAGTTAATCCCCGCCAATAAAACCAGCCATATTAACAAGGCGTTACGGATAGTTGGAGGTGGGGTTATTTTGTTTGGCTGCAAGCTGTTTCGGGTCAATAATAAATGCCCCAAAATCACACAAACCGCCAAAATACTGGCGATTTGCCCCCAGCGGCCCATTAGCGTAGTGCCGTACACCAGTTCGACCCTGTTAGTTTCTGGCACAACCAACATATATCCGGGGGCGGCCAGATAGATCTTACCTTTACCAGCCAATTGCCAGCGCGGATGGAAGGCAATTTTAACAAGATGCGCTGCCCCCGGCTGGTCTGTCGTGAACACGATTTTTTCACGTTCAAAACTTAATAGCTCAATCGTTACGTCCTTAGCCATTTTGGACGGCGGTTGATTCTCGCCATACACAGGCCAATAATCGACATGGGGGTAACGCTTAAACCAATTAAACGCATGTTCCATCCAGTTTTTCTTATCCATCCTTCGTGCCGGCAAAGGCAATGCTTGGATCAATTGGCTGTCAAAGTTTTTCAACCGATAAACAGTGAATGGTGCAGATGCGGCGATTGTCTGGAAGAACGGGCTGTTATCAAGCGCCGCCTTGGCTTTGTCACTACGCACCAAAACTTCATTGGCATGCAACAAATCCATGTGCGCCGCCGCTGAGCGGAGGTCCAGCGCCGCACTTGGGAAACGCACCAATGGCGACGAAGGCGCTTGCGAGACTTCCGATTGCAAATGGTAAATGGCAGGGGCCAATAGAGCCGATTCCATATACAAACCTTCCAACACTGGCCGTTGGTTTAAAAACATCGGCAACGCCTCCAATGCACGGGTGGAACCTAAATCGTTATTGACCGGCGCGTGTTCAAACAGCAGGCGTGGTGAACCAAGGTGGCCGCTTAATACCGGAAACAGAGCGCTTAATTTTTGCCAGTTGGCTTTATCTTCGTAACCACTATGGTTCCAAGCCGACCATTGTGGTGCTGCGCTAACCGTTTGATATAGCCACCCCCCCATTAACAGCATCAGGGTTAAAACAAGGCTATTATCAACCACTGAGGCATAACGACCAGAAAAGGTTGACAGCGCCATTTTAAGCGCTTCGCCAAACAGCCAGCTACATACGAGTGCCGCAAACAGCCAGACATAGGGGAAAAAACGTATATCGGCAAGGCCAATCCGATTGGCGCCAAACCAAAAGGTCACGGCTAGCATCATAGCAGACGCCATAAAAGCTAACGCTTGTTGTGACGAAGTTGGCCATTGTTGGCGAATGGCCGGAAAACAATAAAAAATGCCGCCCACGATGCCTGCAAGAAAACCAGGCCACAGCGTTTTAGGTAAGAAATCATGCCAATCGTTTGCCATAAACGCGCCATCGTTTGGGATGGTCAGCCCGTGCATTTCCAGCAACGGCCAAAGCCAACCCGCCAATAGGCAAAATGCCAAGGTATGGGTTAATGTCAAAAAACGCAGGGTAACTTTAAAATTGCCGCAAAACAGTAAAAAAACGCTGCTAAAGCCAGTGATTAACAATGCGTAACCGTGGGAAAATCCAGTCGCCGCCTCTAAGATACCGCCCAATACCCAGAAGTAACGGCCTTGCAACGCTTTAATCCAAACCGCTAGCGTCAATAGCGAAAAAAACATGCCATAACTGTAAGCAAATTCACCCGCCAAAATCGACAGCAAGTTGCCGCCCCAAATTGAATTTTGTTCGTGCAACAAAAACGCAAGTGTTGCAAGCCCTGCAAACAAGCCCGCTATGCGGCTAAAGCCAAAGCAAAAAAGGCTTAATAGATAAACGCTGGCAGGCATTACTATGGCGGCTGCAAATACCGCCCATTTAAATGCCAGAGCAAACGGCAACCATTGGTTGAGCAAGAAAATAATGACAAACGGCAATGGAAAATAATAAGACAAAAACGGCAGGCCACCGAACACTTCAGGCAACCATTGGGTCAGACCATGCTTGGGAAAGTATTGGCAAAACTGATAGGCATAAAAGACATGCGAGGCGGTATCGCCACCGGTAGGCAGGTGGTCAAGACTAAGCCAATAGGGGTTCAAAACTCCAATAGGGGTGTACAACAGGAATAATAGGGTAAATAAGTCTTGCCAATAGCGAGATGAACGCATGAAACTCCTTGATAATGACTTAAAATAGAGAAAAGTTCGTATAAGCATAGCGCAAAATAGCCCCGCAGTTGCCAAACCGTACTTGGCAGTTGTCTTTATCAAAACCTTTATCCTCAAATCGCGTGACCTCCATGACTAACGGAAAACTTTATATCATTTCAGCCCCGTCGGGCGCTGGCAAAACCAGCCTGGTCAGACAATTGCTGGCCGAGATGCCGCAACTTGCGGTATCCATCTCACACACGACCCGCGCCATGCGTCCGGGCGAGGTGAATGGACGGGATTATTTTTTTGTCCCTATCGGGCAATTTCAGGACTTGTTGGCGCAACAGGCTTTCCTTGAACACGCGCAAGTTTTTGACAATTTTTATGGCACGGCGCAACAGACCGTCATAGACCATCTTAATCAGGGGCTGGACGTGATTCTGGAAATTGACTGGCAGGGTGCAAGGCAAATCAAACAACGCCTGCCGGAAGCGCTGGGCATTTTTATTTTGCCGCCATCCATCGCCATTTTGCAACAGCGCCTGACAGCTCGCGGGCAAGATGACGGGGCGGTTATTGCCCGCCGTATGCGGGATGCCGTCACCGAAATGCAGCATTACTGCGAGTTTGACTATTTGGTGGTCAACGATGATTTTGCCACCGCGTTAACGGAATTAAAAAGCATCGTCGTGGCGAACCGTTTGACCATAACCAGACAACAATCCGCTTTGCAACCGTTGCTGGTTGATTTGCTATCGTAAAGCCATATCCATCTAAAACTCCAAGAACCCTCTTCTGCGAGTGCTAAAATAGCCCTTTTTATAACAGACACTTCTAAATCTATGACACATATTCCAACGGTTGGCTTTATCAGCCTAGGTTGCCCTAAAGCGCTGGTCGATAGCGAGCGCATCCTGACCCAACTCCGTTCTGAAGGGTATAACATTTCGCCGACATATCAGGACGCTGATCTGGTCGTGGTGAACACTTGCGGCTTTATTGACGCGGCGGTTGAAGAATCGCTGGACAGTATCGGCGAGGCGTTGGCCGAAAACGGCAAGGTGATTGTCACCGGCTGTTTGGGCACGAGGGAGGCGGAAATAAGGGCGCGTCATCCGCAGGTTTTAAAAGTGACCGGCGCACACGCATTGGATGAGGTTGTGGCTTCGGTGCATGAGCATTTGCCGCCCCGCCATGACCCATTCACCAGTTTGTTGCCGCCGCAAGGGATAAAGTTAACGCCCAACCATTATGCGTACCTGAAGATTTCTGAAGGTTGTAACCATCGCTGCACGTTCTGCATTATCCCGTCGATGCGCGGTGATTTGGTCAGCCGTCCCGTTGATGATGTGCTGCTGGAGGCTGATCGTCTGGCCAATGCGGGCGTAAAGGAGTTGCTGGTGGTTTCACAAGACACCAGCGCCTATGGTTTGGATCTGAAGTATCAAAGCCGTGATTGGAAAGGCCACCCAGTTAAAACCCGATTTTATGATTTGGCGCAAGCCTTGGGCGATTTGGGCATCTGGGTGCGCCTGCATTATGTGTACCCTTACCCCCATGTTGACGACGTAATCCCGCTCATGGCTGAAGGGAAAATTCTGCCCTATCTGGACATTCCTTTTCAACATGCCAATAGCCGTATCCTTAAGCTAATGAAGCGCCCAGCGGCGGCGCAAAATAATCTGGAACGGATTAAGGCATGGCGTAATATCTGCCCTGACATTACCTTGCGCAGCACGTTTATTGTCGGTTTCCCTGGCGAAACTGAACAGGAATTTGAGGAATTGTTGGTTTTTTTAAGCGAGGCGCAGTTGGACAGGGTCGGCTGTTTCGCTTATTCACCGGTGAAAGGTGCGGCGGCGAATGAGTTGCCGGATGCTGTACCCGAAGCGGTCAAGCAAGAGCGTCTGGCGCGTTTTATGGCACACCAAGCGGAGATTAGCGCGGCGCGTTTACAACGGCGCGTGGGCAGGGTCGAAACGGTGCTGATTGATGAAGTCGTCACAGAAGGCGCGGTGGCAAGAAGCAAGGCGGATGCACCGGAAATTGACGGGCAAGTGTTTATTGATGGGGCAACCCATCTTAAAGCGGGGGATTTTGTTGATGTGGCGCTGGAAGAAGCGGATGAGTATGATTTGTGGGGGCATCTGGTTTAGCATGTCTTGTTTAAACCGATAACCAACCGCCAGAAACAAAAAAACCCAGCTTAAAAGCTGGGTTTTTTTGTCTTGCAAGAACTCTGATTTAACTTAAATTAAAGTTCGATAGAGCTAGAAACTTTTTGTTTTGAACCGTCTGGATCATCCATACAGCCAGATAAGCCAACAACCATCAATGCCATAGCCAAAAGTGCTACAATTTTCTTCATAATATTATCCTCCAAATGGGTTTAAATTATTTTATTTATTGTGCGTCAATGAATGAAAGCACGGACAATTTATATCATGACTGGAATACCGATGCAATAACAAAGTCGTTTGCCCATTTTCAGCATTTATAGCGAATTGATGTTATTAGGCAAATCATAAGAGATGATGTTGTCTGTCCATTTCACCGTTCCGATAGTGCTCCAAGGCGATGAAAAGTTACGGTGCAGCTGGTCATAAACCCAATAAGTGGGTGCATCAATCCGCTTCATTTTGATAATAAACTCGGCATTCTTAAGGTTTAAACCGATTTTTTGCCCCCAAAATGCGGTGACTTTCATAATGAATTTTTGTAACCGTGTGTTATCAATAGTCGGCGTCACGGCAATATTGGCCCACATGGAATGCACCCGCCCCCAGTTGGGCGCCAATAACCGCCCTTGTTCATTAACAAACGGCAGCCATTGTTCATTACCGTTTTTATCTTTATAGGTGATCGCCACGATATGGTCATAACCGGCAAAGTGGTCGTGCAAATAAAGCGCGTGTGGCGCAATGCCCATAAAGGTTTGGGACACCGTTAATAGCGCGTTACTGCCTTTAGTTAAAGTGATCGCTACCGCATTGTGTTTAACATCAACCTTGAACCGATACATTAAGCCGTAGTGGATTGTGCTGTTCAGTTGCAGAATAAAAATAGCGATGATTATTTTGGTTAGCTTTCTCGAAAAAGCTTTAGGTTTATCGTGTGCGGCACATTCAAAAAGTTGGTGATACCACGTATCGCTTTGCGGCTTTGTCGGCGCAAGGCATTCTGACGAACAAACGGTACGGCTCCGGTTGTCGGCAACCGCACGGTATTTTTTTACGGCGTATTGGTAAATGCCGGGCAACCCTAAAATAATGCCAATTGGCAGCAAATAGCCCATTTTTAGGCAAATTTGCCGATAGGTGTCAACCCCTGAATACAATCGGTTGGCACTGTCCAGTGCATATAAATCGGTCAGCAATGTATCCTGGCTAATCGCAGCAAGTGCCGGGTATTGGCCGGCATATTCCTGGGCGCTTTTAAAGTCGATACGCTTAAAAATATCAAAATGATTAATGGTAAGGACTGTGCGGTTGCATAAAGGGCACTGTTGGTCATAAAAAACCGTGAGGATTGGCTGTTTGGCGACAATCCAAGCACCCAATTTACGCCACCCACTAAAAGGCATCAGCAGCGTGTAAAAAATCAACATCCCCATCCCGAACGGGTAGATATTTAACGACAAGGTGATGCCAAGGTGTAAGCCCATGCCGATAAGCAAATACATCACGCGTAGCCGACGGTGGGCAAACAAGAATATGAAGGTGAACTGGAACACCAAAATGGTGTAGCCAATCGTTTTCTGTAGCAGCTCATTATTAAGAAAAACCGACATATCAAGCGCCGACACATAATAAGGCTGGGTCGATGGCAACCAAGCGCCCAGCCCATTGCGCCAATGCTCAGCAAACAACTTGTGGATGGCTGAGTCAAAATAAAGAAGACCAAGACAAATGGCAACGGGCAGATAGTAAGCCAAGACTGAAACTGTCTGCTTAGAATAGCTACGGTAATGCGTGAACGGTGTGCTGAGTTTGTGCCTGAGATTGTCTAACGAAAAAGTGCGGTCGCCCGGCATAAACAACAAAAAAAATCCGGCACTGATCATAAACAAATCAAAGCCGCCGTCAAAATCCCGCTGCATAGCCGTGAAATTAACGAAAACTATCCAAAAAATGTAATTGCAGATAACCGCGGACTGATAACGGTAACCAACCACTATAAAGCTGGCGATAATTCCCCAAAGGCACAGGAAAAGAGGGATGGTGGGGAACTCAACATCTATATAAGGAATAGGATCGAAGATGAGGTGGCTAAAATAATACAGAAAAACAATTTCCTGTAAGGTAACCAAGCCGTACAAAATCCGAAATAATCCAATACCAGTGCAGGGGACTTGTTTGCCAAGAAGGGAAAGAACTTTAGACGATAACTTATACATTTCAAAAATTAAAAGAAATATATAAAGTATAAAATAAATGTGGGATTTAAAGCAGTGAAATATTCAGATAAAACTAAGGCCGCTACCCATAAAAACAGGTAGCGGCCTTAAGTACAAATTTGATCTAATGATCGGCTTATTTTTCGTCGTCTGGATGCTCAGCGAATACCCATTTTACTAAGAAATAAATAGCACCGATAACAACAACCGCGCCGACCATGCCAGCTGGCTCTTTTAACATTGAAGTGAGATCTAAGATGAACCCCATGGATGTCCTACCTGTAATTTTTGTATTTTAGAAATTGCTATATTCGTAGCAAACGGAAGTGACATAATACTTTAGGGAACATTAAAGTCAAGACCTAATTGCCTGACAAATGAACTGCCATGCCTAACATTTAATAGGCCTAAAGCCGCTATTGTTGCAGGCCGTCGGGCTGCTTCACTGCCCGCCCACAATCAAACCAAATGTGCATCGGCAATCCAAAATATAGCCGGATATGGCCCGTTAAAATTTAAAGCTCGATAGCAGACCTACTATAGTTTAAACTTTACCGTTCATGCTGAATGATGTTAGGAAGGGTACAATTATGATAAAAAAATACATTAAAATATTACCGCTGACAGCAATGTTATTTGCTTTTTCGGCGCAGGCTGATGTTGCATTAAAAGATGAATCAGATATTTTAGGAAAATGGAATTTATATGCAGAAGCCACAAAAATAGATGGCGAGAAAAAAAATGTTACCGTTGAATGGGATTTCCAACCCAATGGTGTTTTGCAGACAACCTCAACAGATTCCGTTGGCCGCACTAAAGAAATGAAAATAGCCATTAAGTATTCAGTCGAAAATGGCGCGATAAAAAAACAAACAACACCGGGACGGGAAAAATATGAATCATGCAAAGTTATTGAAAAAGACGCCAACCAAATGACTTTAAAGTGCGCATATCTTTTCTTTTTTCTAAAAAAACTATAATCAAAATAAAGGTGTAAATATGATTGGAGCTATAGTAATGATTTTTACGGTTATCTGGGTTTACCAGTCTGCCGTAAGAGCTAATTCAGGCAATGCAATTATGTGGGTCGGCATCGCAGGGGCCGTCTTTTTGGTCTCACAGATTTTCTTGATTGACGCCAATGTTTATCTTCTGGAAACATTCAGGGGGGGAGGTGGCGATAGCGGTTATGAACGTGATTTAACTAGCATTGGCGATAGAAAAAATGAAGGCGGGTTTCAAGGTTTCGGCGGCATTTTGCTATCGTTGTTTTTGGAGCTGATGCCACCGCTTGTGGGTTTTTTAATTGTGGCGTTTATTCGTCTAAAATTTATCACTAAAGATCAATTTTCGGCAGGCGCTTTATTTGGCGGGGCTACAGAATTAGTGTCAGGTGGTATCAAAAGTATCGTTGATACACTAAAGCAAGGCATCAAAAAGTCCTAATCAATGCGGTACGGATTATAAACAAAAGCCCAAGGAAGCTTGGGCTTTTTTATTATGGATAACCACGCGTATGCCAGAACACCGCCTAGTTATCCTAAAACCGCTGAGACCAGAAAAATCAGGCCTGCCACAAAAGCAGCCGTAAAAATTATCCCCGCAATAACATAAAGTTTCAGCTCACCCTGCGTAAAATCTTGCTCTCGGTTTTTATTGCTTTGCACACCGACAAAAGCCGCCAGCACACTTTTAACTATCTGGATAATTGTTGGTTTTGACATAACCATCTCCGTTAATAAAGCAAAAATAATAGTGTTTGCTACATGTTTACGCAATCAATATATCCAAACATTTCCCTTAACCCTGGCCTCCTAATCCATCATGTGTAGAACCGATTTATTAAAACAACAATTATCCCAACGCATCCTGTTTCTTGACGGCGCGATGGGGACGATGATCCAAAGCTACAAACTGGACGAAAAAGATTACCGGGGTGAGCGCTTTTCGGCGTGGGAGGTTGATCTTAAAGGCAATAACGACCTATTGTCATTGACACAACCCGACATTATCAAAGCCATCCATAGTGCTTATTTTACGGCGGGTTCGGATATTGTTGAGACCAACACCTTCAATGCCACGACAATTGCAATGGCGGATTACCGCATGGAGGCGCTGGCTTATGAAATCAATCTGGAATCGGCGCGGTTAGCCCGGCAAGCGGCTGATGAATTCACCCAAAAAACACCCAAAAAACCACGCTTTGTCGCCGGTGTGCTCGGGCCGACCAACCGCACTGCGTCAATGTCACCGGACGTCAATGATCCGGGCTTCCGCAACATTTCCTTTGACGGGCTGGTCACCGCTTATACCGAAGCGACCCAGGGGTTAATCGACGGCGGCGCGGATATTATCCTGATTGAGACCATTTTCGACACGCTGAACGCCAAAGCCGCCATTTTTGCGGTGGAACAGGTTTTTGAAAGCATTGGCTATAAATTACCGGTGATGATTTCCGGCACCATCACCGATGCCTCAGGACGGACATTGTCTGGGCAAACCGTCGCCGCATTCTGGCACTCACTGAAGCATGTCAAGCCGATTTCCTTCGGCTTTAACTGTGCCTTAGGGGCGAAAGAATTACGGCAACACATAGATGAATTGTCAACTATTGCCGACACCTATGTTTCTGCCCACCCGAACGCGGGCTTGCCTAATGAATTCGGCGAATACGATGAATCCCCCGAAGCGATGGCAAAAGAACTCGAAGACTGGGCGGCGAGCGGCTACCTGAATATTATCGGCGGCTGTTGCGGCACGTCACCGGCGCACATCAAAGCGATAGTCGAGGCGGTGCAAAAATACCCGCCCAGAAAAATCCCAACCATTGAAAAACAATGCCGTCTGGCTGGGCTGGAACCTATGTCCATCGGTAAAGACACATTGTTTGTCAACGTCGGCGAACGCACTAACGTGACCGGCTCGGCGGCATTTAAGCGCTTGATTATCGAAGGCGATTACGAAACAGCTTTAGATATCGCCAAGCAGCAGGTTGAAAACGGCGCACAAATCATCGACATCAATATGGACGAAGGCATGCTGGAGTCCAAAGAAGCGATGGTGCGTTTTTTGATGCTGATCGCCGCCGAACCGGATATAGCCAAGGTACCGGTCATGCTGGACTCCTCAAAATGGGAGATTCTCGAAGCTGGGCTTAAATGCATCCAAGGCAAAGGCATCGTCAATTCCATCTCGCTGAAAGAGGGCGAAGCTGCATTCATCAAGCACGCCAAACTGGTAAGACGTTACGGCGCGGCTGTTATTGTCATGGCGTTCGACGAAGAAGGCCAGGCGGACACTAAAGCCCGCAAAGTCGAAATCTGCCAACGCGCCTACAAAATCTTGGTCGACCAGCTTAACTTCCCGCCTGAAGACATTATTTTTGACCCCAATATCTTCGCGGTCGCCACCGGCATTGATGAACACAACAACTACGGCGTCGATTTTATTGAAGCGACCCGCGAAATCAAACAAACCTTGCCATATGCGCTGGTGTCCGGCGGCGTTTCCAACGTGTCGTTTTCGTTTCGCGGCAACAATCCGGTGCGCGAAGCCATCCACGCGGTATTTTTATACCACGCCATTCAAGCAGGCATGTCGATGGGCATCGTCAATGCCGGACAGCTGGCCATTTACGAGGATATTCCCAAAGACCTGCGCGATGCGGTTGAAGACGTGATATTAAACCGCCACGATGGCAGCGGCACCGAGACACTGCTGGAACTGGCCGAAAAATATAAAGGCGACGGCAGCAGCAGTGACGCCAAACAGGAAAATCTTGAATGGCGTAACTGGCCAGTGAACAAGCGCCTAGAACATGCGCTGGTCAAAGGCATCACCGATTACATCGATGAAGACACCGAAGCCGCGCGTCTGGAAGCAGAACGCCCCCTGCATGTCATTGAAGGCGCGTTGATGGACGGCATGAACGTGGTCGGCGATTTGTTCGGCGCGGGCAAAATGTTTTTGCCTCAAGTGGTCAAGTCCGCACGCGTCATGAAAAAAGCCGTCGCCTATTTAATGCCGTTTATGGATGCCGATAAAGCCGCAGGCGACCGCCAAACCAACGGCAAAATCCTAATGGCGACCGTTAAAGGCGATGTCCATGACATCGGCAAAAACATCGTCGGCGTCGTGTTGCAGTGCAATAACTACGACGTCATTGATCTGGGCGTGATGGTGCCTGCCGAAAAAATCCTGCAAACTGCGCGTCTGGAAAATGTCGATATTATTGGCCTCAGTGGCCTAATCACGCCATCTTTGGATGAAATGGTGCATGTCGCCAAAGAAATGCAGCGCCAAGGCTTCACCATACCGCTGATGATAGGCGGCGCAACCACGTCGCGTGCCCATACTGCGGTAAAAATCGAGCCGCATTATCAGGGCGCGACTGTTTATGTCACTGACGCCTCGCGGGGTGTCGGCGTGGCCAGCAATTTGTTAAGCGCTGACCTGAAAGATGATTTTGTGCAAAGCCTACGCAAAGAATATGCTGAAGTCCGTGAACGCCACAAAGGCAAAGAATCCAAAACTAAACAGCATTCCCTAGAAGCCGCAAGGCAAAACCGGTTTGACTGGGGGCGGTATGAGCCCGTTAAACCGTCATTTTTAGGCACGAAAGTCATCACCGATGTGCCGCTCGCCACTTTGGCGAAATACATCGACTGGACACCGTTTTTCCAGACTTGGGAAATGGCGGGCAGTTATCCCAAAATACTCGACGATAAAATCATCGGTGTGGAAGCCAGAAAGCTGTTTGCCGACGCGCAGGCCATGCTGGAAAAAATCATCACCGAACACTGGCTGACCGCCCGCGCCGTCATCGGCTTTTTTCCGGCACAAAGTGACGGCGATGATGTCGTGGTTTATACCGATGAGTCACGCACACAAAAACGCGAAACTCTGCATCACTTACGCCAGCAAAATGTTAAAGCCCCGGGCCGACCAAACTATTGCCTATCCGACTTTATCGCACCCATTAACAGCAGCAAGGCCGACTATATCGGCGGTTTTGCCGTCACGACCGGCATTGGTATCGAAGCCAAGCTGCAGCAGTTTGAGCAGGAGCATGACGATTACAGCGCCATTATGCTTAAAGCGTTGGCAGACCGCCTGGCGGAAGCGTTTGCCGAATATATGCACCAAGTCGTCAGAAAAGACTACTGGGGCTATGCCGAAGATGAGGCGCATGACAATGAACAGTTAATCAACGAGGCATACCAAGGCATACGCCCTGCCCCCGGCTATCCCGCCTGCCCAGACCACACTGAAAAAGCCAAACTGTTCGAATTGCTCAACGTAACCGAAAACACCAGCATAGAACTGACTGAAAGCTATGCCATGTATCCGGCATCCGCCGTCAGCGGCTGGTATTTTTCACATCCTGAATCGCAGTATTTTAATGTCGGCAAAATAGATAAAGACCAATTGCAGGATTACGCCAGACGCAAAGGGATTTCCGAGGAAGTTGCAGCGCGATGGTTGGCGGCGCATTTACATCATTGAGGAATAGGCAAAACAACGTTGCCAAGTTGGTTTTTTAGATTTTGTAGGGCTTGCGGTTTTGTGGCGGGATTTATGTCCCCGCCTGTTCCGAAGCGATCCCCGCGGTATTTGCCAACTCCGGCGCCGCCGCCAACAACTGCTTGGTGTAATCGTGTTTCGGTTGGGTCAGCACCTGCACAACAGCGCCTTGCTCAATAATTTTGCCTTTATACATCACGGCAACGTCATCAGCGATTTCAGCCACAACACCAAGGTTGTGGGTGATAAACAAATAACTCACGCCCTGCTCTTGTTGCAGGGTTTTAAGCAATTGGATAATTTGTGCCTGCACCGACACATCCAGCGCACTCGTGGGTTCATCGCAAACAATCAGCTTAGGTTCAACCGCCAACGCGCGGGCGATACAAACCCGTTGCCGCTGCCCACCGGAAAACTCATGGGGATAGCGTAGGGCTGAATCTTCAGGCAAACCGACTTGCTGCAACAGTTGCCTGACCCGTGTTTGCCGCGCCGACGGACTGACATCAGGACGTAAAGCATCAATGCCTTCGGCAACAATGTCACCGACCAGCATTCGAGGATTCATTGCGGAAAACGGGTCTTGAAAAACAATCTGGAGCACCGCGCGTTGTCGCCGCAAGGCTGCGCCACTTAACTGCGTCAGTTCAATCCCATTAATGGTGACTTGGCCACCACTGTGTGGGATTAGATTTAACAGGCTTTTGCCCAAAGTCGTTTTACCACAGCCTGATTCACCGACCAAAGCCAAGGTTTTGCCCTGCTGAATCTCAAAACTGACGCCATCGACGGCCCGCACATAATCGACCACCCGCTTAAAAAGCCCTTTGCGTATAGGGTAATAACAAGAAAAATCAGTGACTTTCAATAACGGCGGTTTTTCTTGGTGCTGGCGTGTCAGACAGCTTTGCATGGAAGGCAAGGCATTGAGCAACTGACGCGTATAAGGGTGTTTAGGGTGGCTGAAAAATTCGGCAGTTAAGCCCGTTTCAACCAGCTTGCCTTGCTGCATCACGGCAACGCGGTCGGCGATAGTCGAAACCAGCGCCAAATCATGGCTGATAAGCCACAAGGCCATGCCGCTCTGTTGTTGTAGGTTTTTCAACAACGCCAATATTTGCGCCTGTATCGTCACATCCAGCGCCGTGGTCGGCTCATCGGCAATCAGCAAATCCGGCTTTGCCGCCAAAGCAATCGCTATCATCACGCGCTGGCGCTGACCGCCGGACAGCTGATGCGGGTAATCGTTGATGCGCCGCTCAGGATTAGGTATCTCAACCTGCCGCAACAATTCCAACACCCGTTGCCTGACGGCTTGTTTAGGCAAACTGAAATGTAGGTTAATGACTTCGGCAATCTGTTTGCCTAGCGTCATGACCGGATTCAATGACGACATGGGGTCTTGGAAAATCAAACCGATACGGCGGCCACGGATTGTGCATAGCTCTGCTTCGGAATGATGCAGCAAGTTGTCGCCGTTTAACGTGATTGCGCGGGCATCAAGCGCGGCATTATTGGGCAATAGCCGCAACACCGACAACGCAGTGATGGATTTTCCTGAACCGGACTCGCCCACTAGCGCAAACGTTTCGCCCGGATAAATGGCGAAACTGATGCCATCAACCACTTTTTGCTGGTGATTGAAAGTGACGGTTAGGTTTTCTATGGTAAGGAGGGGAGAAATCATCATGCTATTGTTCGTTCAAAAAGTACGTAATGCGCGTACATAGTTGGCAGTTCATTCCCTGTTATTCAGCATGTCCGTAATTGCGCTGATAATGGTCTGATGCGTCTTTTCTTTCAAAGCGGCAATATTATTTTTAACGATAACTTCTTCGCTGGCTGTAAACAATTTACCAAGACGCACATAACTGATCCGCTCTAAGGTTCCCCATGTGAAATCATCCTCATCTATGCGGACGGCTTGAATGTCGCTATAGCTTTTGCTGGTGATTTGGCACAATATCCAATCATTTTTCTGTGCATAAGCAAGCACCAGTGCAGGCCGTAATTTTGTATCACTTAGATTTGAAAATGGAAACGATACAAACACAATATCCCTTACTGAAATTTTTCCCATGCCTCGTCCTCTTCCTCCTTATTCCAATCTGTCGCCAGAACATGTTCGCTTAATAATGCCGCTTCATTATGTTCTGCCCGGGCAAGTTTTGCAGATATAAAACTGACAAAATCCAAAACTTCCCGCTGCATATCTTCTGGCAACGCCGCACTTTTTATGGCTATTTCTTGAGTTAATGAGTTCATTGGCTCAACTTGTATGTAAAAAAGGGTAGTGGGTTAAATCTGGTGGCTGGAGTACAAGCCTAGGCTTGTACAGGCGCAAACCTAGGTTTGCACTCCACATTACGAACTAAAATTACAGATTTAACCCACTACCTAAAAAAGTTTAATGTCTATTGGTGGTTTTCTGCTTTCGGCGCAGTAAATTGGGACGCATTCATTCTTAACCGACGCATAATGAAAACCTACCCAAAAATCCGCCACCATCCAGTTGGCTTGTCCGGCATCGAGTGGATTATCCGCCCCATCAACTCACCTAGCTTAACCGCCTGCCCTGCGCCCAATTCAGGTTGCCATTGCACTTTATCTTTGCCAAACATTACGATAATCGTCGAGCCCATGTTAAACCGCCCCATTTCATCGCCGATATTTAACGTTGGTGCATTGTCCTGATAACGCCAGCTTCGCACCTTATCTATCGTGGGCGGTGTGACCACGCCGTGCCAGACGGTTTCGATGCTGGAGACAAAAATAGCCCCGACCAGCACTAATGCCATCGGTCCCGCTTCGGTGTCAAAGATAGCCACGACGCGTTCGTTTCTGGCGAATAAGCCTGGGACTGCGTTGGTGGTCGCCGAGTTGACACTGAACAAACGTCCGGGGATATGCACCATTTCGCGTAATGTGCCGGTCAATGGCATGTGCATCCGGTGATAATCCTTAGGTGACAAGTAAATTGTACTGAATACGCCATCATTAAAGGGTTCTGCACGTTCGCCACTGCCACCCAGCAAGTCAGTGGCGGTAAACCGCTTGCCCTTAGCTTGGAACAAGTTACCGTCAGTAATCGCGCCGATCTGGCTGATAACGCCATCGGCAGGACAGGCAACGGCATGGTTTTCGGTCGTTAGCAGCCTGGCGTCAGGCTTTAACGCGCGGGTAAAAAAGTCGTTAAAACTTGGGTAGTTATCAATATCTTGCTCTAGGGCTTCAGCCATATTGACGCCGTAATGTTTGATAACTTGTTTGATAAATAAATTTTTCCAAACTTTGTTTTCTGAGTGCGTGAACTTGCTCATCAAAACGGACAAAGCGTGGTGCGGCAACAAATATTGCGGCAATGCGATTAGAGTTTCTTTAATGGACATAATAGGTTTACGGCAGGTTGACCAATTCGGGGGCTTGCCAGTCCGGATTTCTGTGTTCAACCACGACCGTGGTGTAAATGCCGCCGCGCACATTAAATTCGGCACGGATACGCATGAAGTTGGGATTTATGGCGGCAACTATATCGTTGAGGATTTCATTGGTGACGGCTTCGTGAAATGCCCCCTGATCGCGGAACGCCCACATATACAATTTGAGGGCTTTCAATTCCACGCACAACGCCGCTGGCACGTATTCAATCTGAATTGTGGCAAAATCCGGCTGGCCGGTTTTAGGGCACAAACAGGTGAATTCTGGAATGTCGATACGGATGGTGTAATCGCGGCCAAGCTGTGGGTTGGCGAACGTTTCTAAGTCTTTGCTGGGGCGTGTTGTCATGGTTATTCCAAATTTTAATAAATAATATTGGCATTATAACAGTTGTTTTCAACAAGTCTGGCGGACAACTTTTCCTGACAAGGAACTGAAACCGGATCATGACGTTGGCGGGCTGCCTGCTCTACGACAAGGCCACAAGGGGTGAGGAATGGCCATTTTAGCACCGCCCAAGCTAGCTTTTTACACCTGATTTAAGTTACCAACACATGCACTTTTAAGGTTTAAACCAGCTAACCCGTTTGCCAAGATTCAAATTTTTCAATAAACCATTGCACAGCAGACCGTCCAGTTTTCTCTCGTGTTGAAGACTGCGGTCTTTGACTTGGTATAACGAGCCTTTATCCGTTTGCTTAACCCCAAACACCTCCCCTTTCTCCAATCTATCCAGCAATTCTACAAACGTATCGACACTATGATGCACCGCCCGCCAGAACAAAGTCAGCTCATCGTCAGTTTCTTTTATTTCTGGTGAGACATGGGCAATGATATTACCGGTATCAATGCCAGCGTTTATGTAATGGATAGTGCAACCGACCTTTTCTGGCTCCTGATTGTACAAGGCCCAGAAGGTGCAGTCAGCGCCACGATACTCAGGTGACAAGCCGCCGTGCAAGTTGATCATGCCCAAGCGCCCTTTAGCCAGCAAATCACCTTTAATCAACGAGGTGCCAAAGACGAGAATAAGGTCTGGTGCGTATTGGTCAACAATATCCGACACTGATGGGTGGTTGATATGTGGAACAACGACCTTAATGTCTTCACGATCAAGCGTTGGAGTGTCCGCACCAAAAAAGAACTGCGCCTCTTTATTGCCCGTATAGCGTTTGCGGTCCCGTAACCAGCGCCAGACTTTGTTGCGGAATTTTGCCGGATTAAGCAGCAAACCAATGATTTTTTTTATTGGCGCATCATGTCCGCCTTCTTGGACTATCGCGAGTGGTAAGCAAGCTTTGCTTAATTGGTTGGCGAAATACAAATGTCGGGGCGATTGGCCGCAAAGGATAATAACTGAAAGTTGTGACATAATTTATTTTGATTCTGGAATGTTTATGTGAGCCATATTAAGCATTAATGCGTCAGCAAAGAATTTTGCCGCCCAGTTCGGGTATTCAAACATTGAATAACGTCCCCAAACAGGTGCAGAACCTGCAACCGCCCCATCCTGATAATCTTTTTTGCCGGTTATCCGATGGTTGGATTTAACATAACTTATGCCCCGCACTGCATGTTGTTCGAGCTCTTTTATTCCTTGAGAATGCAGCAACCGTAACCAAATTATACTCATCTGAGCCAGTCCGGTCAGACAACAATAATTGGCTTGGGCGGCCCAATTATCGGCATAAGTTCCAGATAACCAGCCATCTTCCCTTTGCTGTGCGGCTTGTGCCGTGGCGGCTTTAATTGCCGCGCCGATCATTTCCTCATTATCAAGCAATAGCCCGCTTTCTAAAACACCCCGAATGGCATAAGCGATATTATGGGTAAACGGCAGGCCATTCTCTTTAAAACCATTGGTTTTAAACCAGCCTGAAGAGGTCTGCTGGGTTAGCGCCCAGCGAATATTTTTGGCCGCAGCATCCACCAAATCCTGTTCATTGGCAAGAAGGCCTGTCCGCAGCAACGCCCAAGCCGAACGGGTATTATACGTGTGGGGCGTGTTGTTGTGGACTGACCGCCGCCAACAGCCATCATCATCCTGCTGTGACAGCATCCATTTTCCTGCCCTGACAGCCGCATCAAGACATTCGGTGCGGTTGAACGCCAAATATCCGGCAATCATGCCATGCATGATTTGCCCAGTATTAAAAATGACCGGTTTACTGCCAGCCTCGCCAAAATGCCCAGGAAACGAACCGTCGGGATTTTGGATAGAAAGCTCCCAATCGACAATTTGTTGGGCACGCCCTTTTAACTCCGGATTATTCAGAACCGTCCCAGCAGCAAGAAAAGTTTCAATGATATAGCCACTCGTTTCAGGATAAGCAGGCAACCATCCGTCTTCAAAACTCCAACCCGCCGATATTCCACCCTGATCCTTTTGACCCAAGCGCTGGTCTTGGGCACGGCACAGCCAGTCAATTGCAGCTTTGAGATGAACTTCATCGGCTTGGACGGGTTGTTTTGACAACCCTGTCAAATCATCAAGCACAATCGCCATATGTGCCGGTCGCCAAGGTTTATATCTGAGAGGTAATTGAATTAATTTCGAAAGTTGTGTTGTCATAAATGCACCTGATTGAAAAAAGTTCTTCAGCTATCTAGGGCAGACCACAGGACGCCTAACGATGGATAAGGCGGCGACGGGAAAGCACATAAACAGCGTCCGTAGGCGGAACCGCCGATTAGCTAGCCGTTTCTGAAATTTGCTGAGGAAATCCCCCGTATCAGGGCTAGCTTCGCGGTCATGCCCAATTATAGCAATTAAAAAAACACATCCGTAACTTTGAAGCCGGCCTCATTTTGCCCGGTGCTTAAGCCGAAGTTTGTTTGTATTCCGCTCATTAAGTTTTACATTTACCGCCAACATGCAAAAAAATGGCTGCCAATTGCCATGTCCCGCCCCGCCTGTATAGGTCGGTTGCCACCTACTCAATCCTCCAAGAGATTGAACCGGTTTTTAAAGCACACCACATAATCAGTGATGATATAATTTTTATGCAATGTAGCTTTAATTGTAAGTTTCATGGCAACTAGGGCAAATTAATCACCATGCAAACTGGCATGAGGCCATGTTAAATGCCGCAACTCCCTGTCAGCCCAAGCCACTTATAAAAATTCCGGCAACAACACCCCCTTTTTTTCAGCAGACTATGCAAACCATGCAAAACCTAATCCATAAAGCCTTAATTTGTGCCTTAGCCCCCAAAAGGATCAAAGTAATGCGAACCGTCATGGAGCGGCAACATTGGCAAGAAAATGGTATCGTGTCATACCAAGAAAACCACCTTAGAAAACTAATCCAATATTGTTGGGACTACGTGCCATTTTACCGGTCACGTTGGCAAGGCTACATTGACAGCCCCAATGACATCCAACACTTGGGCGATCTACAAAACCTTCCTATTCTCACGAAAGAAGAACTGCGCACAGAACTTTCCGGCTTGACCACCACCGCGCCATGGATTAAAAGCGAAGAAGCGAGGTCTGGTGGCAGCACAGGCAAACCCACTATTTTTCGTATGACTAAAGAAGATCAAGAAACAATGTGGGGGCAAATATATGTTGGCTGGCATTGGGCGGGTTATCGGGTGGGGGAGCCTTTCTTGGCGGTTGGCGGCGAATCATTAGGCACCGGCCTCACAGACCAGCGCAGTGTTAAAGACAAAATCATGAACCGTTGGTCATTCAGCGGTTCAAATTTAACGCTGGACAGGGTAAAGGCTTTAGTCAAAGCGCCCCACTTCCAACAAATCCGCTTTATTTACGGTTATCCCAATGCTATTCGTGAATTGGGCGAATTGTTGATGCAACTAGACGCCCGATTCCCAAAGCTCCAAGGTGTCGCATGTACGGCAGAAGTGATGCGTTTGGAAGTGAGGCAACGCATTATCGAAACACTAGGTGTTGACAATGTGTTTGATCAATATGGCTTAAACGATGGTGGCCTGCTAGCCGTTGAAGGCGCGGAGCATGATGGCCTGCATGTGTTCTTTCATCGTGGCATTTTGGAAATACTCGACAATGACAACCGCCAAATCCATGTGCTAAAGCAGTCCGGGAGAGCGGTAGCGACCTGCATCAGCAATTACGCCACGCCTTTTGTCCGCTATGAAACTGGCGACATGGTGCATTGGCAAAGCAAAGAACCAGCACCTTCTGGGATTGGCTGGCCCCGCATCGGGCCGGTTGATGGGCGAACTGGCGATGTCATCTATTTGCCTTCGGGGCGAAGCATTGCTATGCCAGGATTAACTTTGGTAATGCGCTGGCTGGATGGTTTGCGTCAATATCAATTCATCCAAACCGATGCCAATATTGTCATCGCCCGTCTTGACAAAGACATAGGCTTTAAATTCACCGAGGCCGAGGTTATAGCCTTTCTACAACAAAAAATTGCCCACGAAATTAACTGGCAAGTAGTGTGGGGCAAACCAGAACTTACCCGTAACGACAAATTGCTGATTATCCGCAACGATTGGCTACGGGAAAAGGGGCTTAACCGTCCACCCTCCTGATTTATCATAACGGCACGAAGCTTGGGATGCCTACAAAAAAGAGGATGCCCTACATTTTCCCCCTAAGCTTCAAAAAACGCATGTACCGCATCATGGAAATGTCGCCCTGTTCGGCGGCCACCCGCACCGCACAACCTTTGTCATGCAAATGGCTACAATCGTTAAACTGGCAGTTATCGAGCAACGGCTGGAATTCGCGGTAGCCATAAGCGAGTTGCTGATCGGAAAGGCCTGCCAAGCCAAATATGGCAACGCCTGGGCTATCAATCAGATCACCGCCCTCAGGCAAATGGTAGAGTGTTGCTGCGGTGGTGGTATGACGTCCATGCTTGGTGATGGCAGAAACCGTGTTGGTTTTTAGTTCCTTATCAGGAATAAGCGCGTTCGTCAGTGATGATTTGCCAACGCCCGATTGCCCGGCAAGAATACTGACCTGGTTTTTTAGCGCGTTTTTTAGCCCATCCAGGCCGGTGGCTGTTGTCGCGCTGGCACGATATAGCGGATACCCCAAATGCTGATAGTCCAGCAGTTCTTTTTCAATAGCCGCCGATTGCGGCAAATCAGTTTTATTTAGCACCAAAGTCGCGTCTATGTTGCGCGTTTCACAAATGGCCAGATATTGGTCGACCAGCAAAAAATCACACGAGGGCTCCACCGCAAAAACCACAAAAATCCGGTCGATGTTTGCCGCCACCGGCCTGGGCTTGTCACCCCGTGAAGGGCGCAACAACACGGAGCGGCGCGGCAAAATCTCTTCTATACGCCCTTGGTCGGGCGCAGATTGTGTCCATAACACCCGGTCACCGGCGGCGACCATTTCCAGACGCCGCCGCGTTTGGCAGAGGGTGATTTTGCCGTTATGCTCAACCGCTATGCCTTGGCCTAAATGGGCAATCACCAAGCCTTCCAATAACGGCGTCATTAGGCTTTGGCTTGTAAATGGGCAATACGGATAGCGGCGGGCGGATGGCTGTAATGGAATGCGGAATACAACGGGTCTGGCGTTAATGTGCTGGCATTTTCTTCATAAAGCTTGACTAGGCCGCTAATCATTTTTTCGGCTTTGGCGTTGCTTGCGGCAAAATCATCCGCTTCAAATTCAAATTTGCGTTGAAAATACGCGCTGACCGGCTGCATAAAAAAGGTGAATGTTGACGACGCCAACATAAACAACAACAGCGCCGCCGCATTGGATTTTTGTTCCACCGCAACCCCTAAACCTGTGTAAAACCAATCTTGGTCGATTATCCAACCTAAGACGCCGAAGCCTATTAGGCTCATGACGGAAGTCGCAACCAACATTTTGATGACGTGCTTGCGTTTAAAATGTCCCAGCTCATGCGCCAAAACCGCTTCCAACTCCTCCTCATCCAACGAGTTGACGAGATTGTCGAAAAACACGATGCGTTTGTTGTTGCCCAAACCGGTGAAGTAGGCATTGCCATGGCCTGAACGTTTGGACCCGTCCATGATAAATATCCCTTGGCTGTTAAAACCACACCGCGACAACAAATCTTGGATGCGGTCTTTTAACGATCCTTCTTCCATCGGCGTAAATTTATTGAACAACGGGGCGATCACGGTCGGGAACAACCAGCTCATCAACAACGAAAAACTTATCAAAATTGCCCACGCCCAAACCCACCACGACGCGCCGATGCTGTCCATAACCCATAAAATCAACGCCAACAACGGCAGGCCAATGGCCGCGCCTAAGGCCAGCTGCATGGCTTGGTCTTTGATAAATTGCCGGACAGTGGTTTTGTTGAAACCGAATTGTTCTTCGATCACAAAGGTTTGGTAAACACTGGCAGGGATTTCAACCAGTGTCATGATGAGAAAAACAGTGGCGGTTGCCCAGACGCCCGCCCATAAAGGCGAGCTGACCCAGCCGTTCCAGTATTGGAACACCGTATTGATGACACCGCCTAATGTCAACACAAGCAAAGCCGCCACACTGACAATCCGGTCTATATCGCCGAGCTTACCTTTGGCGAGCGTGTAATCGGCGGCTTTTTGGTGGGCTTTCAGCGACACCGCCGTTTTGAACGCCTCCGGCACGGCACCACGATGCGCTGCGACATAGCTTGCTTGGCGCTTAGCCAACCAAAATTCGACCGCAAAAGAAAGCAGGACGACGCTTAAAAAAATAACTGTGAAAGTATTCATGAAATTGTAAGAGTTAGACGTACAAATTAGCCAATGCTACACTAACCCCCACCTTTAATACAACGGAATCAAGACATGGCACAGGATTCTTCGCATCTTATTTGGATAGACTTGGAAATGACCGGTTTAAATCCAGACACGGATTTAATTATTGAAATAGCAACCATTGTGACTGACAAAGACCTTAATATTTTGGCGCAAGGCCCAGTATTCGCCGTGCATCAGTCGGACGAGGCATTGGCGGCAATGGATGAGTGGAACCAAACCCATCATGGCCAATCGGGGTTGATTGAACGCGTCAAGGCATCCACAATCACTGAAACGAAAGCCGAACAGCTGACGATTGAGTTTTTACAACGTTGGGTGCCGGAAAACACCTCCCCCATTTGCGGCAACAGCATCGGTCAGGACCGGCGCTTCCTGTACCGCCACATGCCCAAATTAGAGGCCTATTTCCATTACCGCAACCTGGATGTGTCAACGCTTAAAGAACTGGCGGCACGCTGGGCGCCCGCCGTCAAAGAAGGCTTTGCCAAAGAATCCAAACACCAGGCGTTGGATGACATTATCGACTCAATTGAAGAGCTGCGTTATTACCGCGAACACTTTATTGCACCGGAATACCGATAAAGCCAAACGATAAGGGCTGCCCCATTACTCTATGAACCAGTTAATCGCTATCGCACTGGGCGGCGATTCTGGCGCAGTTGCACGCTTTTTGGTATCGGCCGGCGTTTATCAATGGCTAGGCAGGGGCTTTCCCTTCGGCACATTAGCCGTCAACCTCATCGGCTCGCTATTGCTTAGCCTATTGACCGAAGCCCTAGTGTTGCAACGTGCCGCTATCGCCTTAGAATACCGTGACGAAAACAATGGTGAATATAGCAGGGAACCTATTTGACTGCTTAATGGCTGTTTGGTTTGGCTTGCTGTGCGGCAGGACGTTATTTTTTATTCCGGCGGCGTCCAGTGCATCTCTTACGCATTGATGCTTGCCAGTGCAATTGCAGCGTTTTTAATCGGCATCGTAGCGGCGGCTTTATTGGCTAAAGTGACGATGCCGATGGAATATCGGGCGGTGATTATGGTCATTTAATCATAGAATTTTATGATGAGCCTGCCAAAATAGACAAAGCCATCCGGACGCTTAACGCCAGAATCAAGCTGAAACATATCGTCAGCTGGCCTGCGACCAGCTATATTGATCCACACGAGTAGCATTTTTTTGTTCTTAACACCCCTTCATATTTACAAGGTAAACCACCGTCATGCTAGACCCCCGCTTATTTAGGACTGAACTTGATTTTGTCACCGAACAATTAACCAGACGTTCATTCAACTTTAACCCCGCTGCGTATCTCGAACTGGAAACTCGGCGTAAAGACATCCAAGTCAAAACCCAAGACCTGCAAAATGAGCGCAACAGCCGTTCCAAAGCAATAGGCCAGGCGAAAGCCAAGGGCGAAGACGTGCAGCCACTATTAGACCAAGTGCAACATTTGGGTGATGAGCTGAAAGCCGCCGAAACAACGTTGGCTGAAATACAAACCAGCATGGCTGCATTAATGGAAGGCATACCCAATATTCTCGATGCCGCTGTGCCGGATGGCAAAGATGAAGAAGCGAATGTTGAAATAAGCCGTTGGGGCGAGATACCGGAATTTAGCTTTACGCCTAAAGACCACGTTGATCTAGGCGCAAACAAAGGCATGGACTTTGAACTGGGCGCAAAAATCACCGGCAGCCGCTTTGTCGTCCTAAACGGTGCGCTGGCACGCTTGCAACGCGCCATAATCCAACTGATGCTCGACACGCACACCGCCGAACACGGTTACAGCGAAACCTACGTCCCGTTTTTGGTGAATGCCGACAGCTTGCGCGGCACTGGCCAATTGCCCAAGTTTGAAGCCGATTTGTTCAAGGCCAGCGATGAGCCGGCGCTTTATCTGATCCCAACTGCCGAAGTGCCGGTCACCAATATCGTCAGGGATGTGATTGTCGAAGCCAAAGACCTGCCGCTTAAATTTGTCTGCCATAGCCCGTGTTTCCGCAGCGAAGCGGGGGCTTATGGGCGGGATGTGCGCGGCATGATACGCCAGCACCAATTTGAAAAAGTCGAGATCGTGCAGATCGTCAAACCCGAAGAGTCCGCTAAAGCACACGAAGAACTGACACAACATGCCGAAACCATTCTGCAAAAACTGAACCTGCCTTACCGCAAAATGTTGCTATGCGCGGGCGACACCGGCTTTTCATCCGCAAAAACCTACGACCTTGAAGTTTGGCTGCCAGGCCAAGGCGCGTATCGGGAAATATCGTCGTGCAGCAATTTCAAGGACTTCCAGGCCCGGCGCCTGCAAGCGCGTTGGCGCAACCCTGAAACCGGCAAACCGGAATTGGTGCATACCTTAAACGGCTCAGGTTTGGCTGCGGGCAGGACATTGATTGCCGTGATGGAAAATTATCAGGATGCCGAAGGGCGCATCCGTATCCCAGCCGCGCTACAACCTTATATGGGCGGTTTGGATATTATTTAGTTAGCACCGTCTTTCATGCCCGGCCTAAATTGCCGGGCTTTCAATCGCGACAAAAGGGGGCTAGATTGATGTTTAAAATACACAGATTATTAGTTTTATCGGCTTTGCTGGCGCTAGGTGCGCCTGTGCAAGCGGAAGAGCCCGCACCGCAGAGCGCTATGCAACAAAGCGCCGAACAAGGCGATGCCAAAGCGCAAGCCAAGTTCGGCGCCATGTATTTATTGGGCAACGGCGTAGCAAAAGACGAACAAAAAGCGGCGGAATGGTTGTTAAAAGCGGCCAACCAAGGGCATGTTGAAGCACAAATGATTATGGCGGCACTATTTGATCGCGGTTTAGGCGTAAAAAACGATGTCAAAACAGCCACCCAATGGTATGAAAAAGCCGCCGCACAAGGCAATACGTCCGCATTGGCCATTTTAGGCAGGAATCCGGTGGCTAAAGGCGGTATCGCTTTTAATTATCAGGCCATGCGCTTAAGTGCCGCCAAACAAATCCCAACTGAATATGCCAAAAAAATTCTCCTGACAAAATAATACGCCATGACTATAACCACACGTTTCGCCCCCAGCCCTACCGGCTATTTGCATGTCGGCGGCGCACGCACCGCCCTGTTTTCCTGGCTGTATGCACGCAAACACGGCGGCAAATTTATCTTACGCATTGAAGACACTGACCTGGAGCGCTCAACCCAAGAATCCGTCGATGCCATTTTGCAAGGCATGGCTTGGCTGGGGCTGGATTATGATGAAGGGCCGTTTTACCAAACACACCGTTTTGACCGTTACAAAGAGATCATCCAGCAATTGGTGGCGCAAGGCGACGCCTATTATTGTTATTGCAGCAAAGAAGAGCTGGAACAACTGCGCACCGAACAAATGGCGAACAAAGAAAAACCGCGCTATAACGGCAAATGTCGGCATGACGCAGCAGCTGTTGACGGCAGGGAGCCAGTCATCCGCTTTAAAAATCCGGTTGATGGCGTCGTCACCATCCCCGATTTGGTTAAAGGCGATATTACCGTCGCCAATAAAGAACTGGATGATTTGATCATCGCCCGCGCCGATGGCACGCCCACCTACAACCTCACCGTCGTCGTCGATGATATGGATATGGGCGTCACGCACGTCATCCGCGGCGATGACCACATCAACAACACCCCGCGGCAGATAAACATCCTCAAAGCCTTAGACGCCAATTTGCCTTACTATGCGCATTTACCGATGATCTTAGGCGCGGATGGTGCGCGGTTATCAAAACGTCACGGTGCTGTCAGCGTCATGCAGTTTCGTGACGACGGCTATTTACCGGAAGCTTTACTGAATTATCTGGTGCGCCTAGGTTGGTCACACGGCGATCAGGAAATTTTCTCACTTGACGAAATGGTCGGGTTCTTTGATTTGGATGCCGTGAATGGTTCGGCATCCGCGTTCAACATGGAAAAGCTATTGTGGCTAAACCACCAATACATTATGAATAGCGATCCGGCGCATGTCGCACGGCATTTAAGCTGGCATATCGGCGAACTGGGGATTGACCCCACTGATGGCCCCGAATTGATTGATGTGGTCATCGCACAAAGGGAACGCAGCAAAACTTTAGTGGACATGGCCGCAGCTAGCCTTTATTTCTATAAGGAATTTGACAGCTATGACGAAAAGGCCGCCAAAAAGAACTTCACCACAGGTTCGGACACGGTATTGGCGCATTTACATGATGAATTTGCCACCGTCACTGGCTGGCAAAGCGACAGGCTGCATCAAATCGTAATCCAACTTGCCGAAACACTAGGGCTTAATTTAGGCAAGGTTGCCCAGCCCTTACGCGTTGCCGTGTGTGGCTCTGCTGTTTCACCGGCTATTGATGTGACCTTAGCCTTATTGGGCAAAGAAAAGACTTTAAACAGAATAAAACGGGCTATAAATTACATTCAAAGCTAAATTAGTGCTGGACTTGCCCGATAAATCCTGTAAAATGCCCGTTCTTTACTTCGGGGGTATAGCTCAGCTGGGAGAACGCTTGCATGGCATGCAAGAGGTCAGCGGTTCGATCCCGCTTGGCTCCACCAACTCAGTAAAAGTCGACTGAATTGCTAGTCCCCATCGTCTAGCGGCCTAGGACACTGCCCTTTCACGGCGGTAACAGGGGTTCGAACCCCCTTGGGGACGCCATTTTTATAATGGTTTTATAATTTTTTTGTTTAATAATTTAGGCTCGGCTAAATCTGTTTAGTCCCCATCGTCTAGCGGCCTAGGACACTGCCCTTTCACGGCGGTAACAGGGGTTCGAACCCCCTTGGGGACGCCATTTTATATGGCTGACTTCTAAACAAGCTTTTCTCCCTACAAAATCCAAAAACCCACCTAAGCACTAAACTTAGCGCCCCTATTGAATAGACAGTAGTTAATACCGATATTTAAGCACCGTCCATCAGAACTACCCGCCTTAAAACGCATTTTAATGATGCGCATGCGCCAACCTACTAAAACAACGCCAACGCCTCCAAACATTTTTGGTAATGCTGCAAACCATTGGCGGGCTGCAACTTTAGGCCGGGCAACACAAAACCATAGCGGATGCCCGCTTGTTCGGCATCAAGCAACCATCGGCACAGCTGGCTTAAACGCTCTTCGGTGTTATGGCCATTGGCATAATCATAATCCAACCAAATATCCGCCGCC
Organism: Methylococcaceae bacterium UBA6146; assembly: GCA_002422395.1. Taxonomy (GTDB): domain Bacteria; phylum Pseudomonadota; class Gammaproteobacteria; order Methylococcales; family Methylomonadaceae; genus Methylovulum. Next base: position 214,443 of record DIUY01000001.1, read on the forward strand.
GTACCGCCAGCGTATTGTTTGCTGAACACCCCTAAACCTTTGGCAAAAGACTTCCAATGTATATGTTTGACAGGATCACCCACCTGATAGGTTTGTAACCCGTAAAAATCGTCTGCGCCTTTGTTGCTGATGCCCCGCTCAGACTGGCTTGCCGCCGTTTCGGGAAACGGGCTTTCCAGCGCCGTAGGCTTAGGATAAACCAGCACCTTAAAATCAAAACGAAGCGGCGACCAGGCCCGAAAAAAGCCTAGGGGATAGGTGCTTGACAAAGTGATTTTATCGACCGTGTGCCAGCCCCTTTTTTGTGTGCTGGCATAGAGCGTGACTTGCGCTTTACTCTGCGCCGGGATAATGATGCTTTCCGTTTCTTCCAGCGTGATTTGCAGCTGATAACGCTCAGCATCGCTCGGATTGGTGATATGGAATGTAAATGCCGCCGACTCACCGGCAAAAACGGGCTTGCTCTGGCCTTTTTGCACGACCAAACCCGATAGCGATTTAAAGCTATGCAAAATCGCAATAAAAAAGACACTGGCCAATAAAAAGCCTAATAAATAGGCTAAGTTATTGTTGTAAACGAACGCTATCAACAAAACCAAAAGGATAAGCACACCAAATCCTAAACCACGCTGAGTGGGCAAAATAAAAACCCGCCGCTGTGTTAACCGCACGGGTGCGTCGGTAGGTGGCTCGCCCGCAAAAAACCGCAACGCCTTAATCCGCGCTTTTAGCCTACCCTGACTCAAGGGATGGCAACCTTATTCAGCAAAGGCGCGACGACGGCCTCCGAATTGGCGCCGCCAGTCCTTATACGGTGGCCTGCAACAGCCGCCAACACCGCCTGCACGTCTTCAGGGATGACCGCATCACGCTGCGCCATAAACGCCCAGGCCTTAGCCGCCCGCAGTAACGCCAGCCCGCCGCGCGGTGACAAGCCACAAGGATAATCGGGCGACTCACGGGTAAAGTTGATAAGCGCTTGGCAGTAATCCAGCAACGCATCCGACGCATACACCCCCGCCACCGCAAGCTGCATTTTCTGAAGTTGCCCCGGCGGCAACAGCGCCGGTAACGAGCCAATCAACTCCGCCCGGCTTTGCCCGGCAAGCAGCTCCCTTTCCGCCTGGTAATCAGGATAACCCAGCTCAATACACATTAAAAAACGGTCCAGCTGTGACTCCGGCAGCGGAAACGTACCGATTTGATGTGATGGGTTTTGGGTGGCAATCACAAAAAAAGGCTGCGGCAACGGATAGGTTTTGCCTTCCACCGTAACTTGGGACTCTTCCATGGCTTCCAGCAGCGCACTTTGCGCTTTAGGTGTGGCACGGTTAATTTCATCGGCCAGCACCATCTGATTAAACACTGGGCCCGGATGGAACTCAAACGTATGGTTTTTACTGTCAAAAACCGATGCGCCCAATATATCGGCGGGCAAAATGTCGCTGGTAAATTGAATACGCTGGTAATTTAGCCCCAAGAGCTTTGCCAAAGTATGCGCCAATGTGGTTTTGCCTACCCCCGGAATATCTTCTATCAGCAAGTGGCCACGCGCCAGCAAACAACAAAGTGCCAGCCGAATTTTATGGTCTTTGCCAAGAATAATCAGATTGGCGGAATCTAATACTTGTTTGATTACATTTTGCATGGGTGATGATAGGATGCTGGATTAAATACGCACAGTGCTATAAAGCACAAAGTATAAAGTAAGATTTAATATCAGGGGTTAATTATGAACAATTATGACGACGCAAAACAAACCTTAACCGCCATGCTGGAAGAACTGACCGAGCGGCTCGCCCATATTGCTGATGATGTCCGGCATACTGACCAACCCGCAGAAAAAGATTTTGCCGAACAAGCGACACAAAACGAAAACAATGAAGTGCTGGACCAACTGGGCAATGCGGCAAGGACTGAAATATCACTTATAAAGCAAGCGCTTGTAAGAATAGATTCAGGTAATTACGGCATTTGCCAAGTTTGCGGCGAACCCATACGGGCCGAGCGCCTAAAAGCAGTGCCCTACTCCAGCATGTGCGTCAAATGCGCCAGTAAAACAGGGCATTAATTTATAGCAATCCGCTTCGTCGAAACACACCCGCCAAAACCCCAAACATGACCAAAGAAACCTTAAACACCCGCCGCCTGCTTTGCCCCTTGCCCGTCATCCGCACCCAAGATAAAGTCAAACAGCTACAGCCCGGCGATGTCCTGGAAGTGATTGGCACTGACCCGGGCATTATGCAAGACATCCCCGCATGGTGCCGCATCAATGGCCATAAGGTGCTGGATACAGCATCCGGCGATCATGAATATATTATTGTTTTTGAAGTGGGTGGCTAATGGCTGGACAACCGGACACGGCAAGTGCCGACAAGCTAAAAAGACGTGCCAGCCTGGTCGGGGCCGCCATTAATGTCTTGCAGACGGCAATCAAAATAACTTTTGGGATTTTAGGGCAATCCGCCGCGTTAATCGCCGATGGCATCCACTCCCTATCGGATTTGCTCAGTGATTTATTGGTTATCATAGCAGTGCGGCTGGGTAGCCGCGAGGCGGACCGCGACCATCCCTACGGGCACCGGCGTTTTGAGACCATCGCCACTGTCATGCTCGGTGGCAGCCTGATTGGCATCAGCGCCGCTATTATCTGGCATGTGCTGGAACGGATTAATACGCCCGGCAGCCTGCCCGTGCCCGACGTGGCCACGCTAGGCATAGCGGCTATCTCTATCCTATTGAACGAATGGCTTTATCATTACACGAAGCGTATCGCCAAACTTACCCGCTCCAAACTGCTGTTGGCAAACGCCTGGCACCAGCGTAGCGATGCACTGTCATCACTAGTGGTGTTATGCGGGATTGCCGGCGTGTTGCTGGGTTATCCGCTTGCCGACGCGCTTGCTGCGGCAGTGGTTGCCTTGATGGTCGCCAAGATGGGGGTGGGGCTGGTGCTGGACAGCATCCGCGAACTCGTCGACACCTCGCTGCCACCCGCCTTGGTGGCGGACATCCGGGCCGTCATTATGGGCATTGATGGCGTCGAAGACATTCATTTGTTGCGTACCCGGCAAATGGGTGAAGATGCCTATATTGACGCCCATATTGTCGTTGACTCGCGCATCACCGTTTCCGAGGGCCATTGCATTGGTGATGCGGTCAGGGATGAACTCATCAGCCGTTTTGATGATGTGATGGATGTGCTGGTGCATGTCGATCCTGAAGACGACCAAGACTTCCCCGATTGCGGCAAGCCCATTGCCCGCACCGCTATCCAAAACTTGCTTGCCGCTTATCTGCAAGACGCAAAAACCCACATCGAGGATTTTCGCATCCATTACCTCGACGGGCGGGTTGAAGTCGAAGTCATCTTGCCGTTTGCCCTCAGCGAACAGCCCGAACAACTGGCGGCACTAAAAACCCAATGCCAGTTGCTGAAAACAGAAGTCAAACGAATTGACAATGTATGGCTATTTTTTAAAATTTAACCCGTTAATTATTAAGTAAGGAGCAAACCATGGCCGTTGGACAGTGCGATTTTCCGAAGATGCACGAGGTAATGGGAATCAGCTTGGGCACTGCGTGTGCCGGCATAAAACAAACCGTCAAAGACGATATTCTGGTCATCGCAATGGCTGGAGATGCAAGCTGTGCAGCCGTCTTTACCCAAAACGCTTTTTGCGCCGCGCCCGTGCATGTCGCCAAAGCCCATTTGGCACAGTCGCCGCGCTGGTTGTTGGTCAATTCCGGTAACGCCAATGCAGGCACCGGCGAACAAGGCATGCAGGATGCATTAAGCTCGTGCGCCAACCTTGCCGATGTGGTTGGCGGTAAAGCCCAGCAGGTGTTACCGTTTTCCACCGGCGTCATTGGCCAGCCGTTACCCGTGGACAAGATCAAAGCTGCCTTGCCAACGGCAGTGGGCAACTTGGTTCAAGCCAACTGGGATAAAGCCGCCCGCGCAATCATGACCACCGACACCTTCCCTAAAGGCGTGTCCCAAATGCTGACACTCGACGGGCAGACCGTGACCCTTACCGGCATTTCCAAAGGCGCGGGCATGATCCAACCTAATATGGCAACCATGCTAGGGTTTATCGCCACCGACGCTAAAATCGACCAAACCTTGCTGCAAAACTGCCTCGCGCTTGCCGTCGAACAATCATTTAACCGCATCACCGTCGATGGCGACACGTCAACCAACGACGCTTGTGTGTTGATTGCCAGTGGCGCGTCACTTGCTCCGGAAATTTTGGCGGGCAGCGGGCATTACCGGATTTTTGCCGATGCCGTTTTGGCCGTCTGCAAACGCTTGGCGGAACTGATTATCCGTGACGGCGAAGGCGCGACCAAACTGATACGGATTGTCGTCAGCGAAGCCTCAAATGATGATGAAGCCGTCCGCGTCGCCAAAACCATCGCCCATTCCCCATTGGTGAAAACGGCGTTTTTCGCCAGCGACCCGAACTGGGGGCGCATACTCGCCGCCGTGGGCCGCGCAGGCGTGGAAAATATGGTGTTGGAAGACGTGCAGATTTATCTGGATGCCGTGTGTATTGTCAGAAACGGCGGCCGTGCGGACGATTACACCGAAGAAGCCGGACAACAGGTGATGGCTCAAGAGGAGATCACTGTCACGGTTAAACTGGGGCGGGGCAATGCCGAACAAGAAGTGTTGACCTGCGACTTTTCTTACGATTATGTCAAAATTAACGCCGAATATAGGACGTAGACGTTTTGGTGGCGGGTAAACATTCAGATGCTAAAGTGGCAGCGGAGCCAAAAAACATGTTTTTTTGATTCCAAAATATGGTGGTGGGTTAAATCTGTAGCTGCACGTTGATAAGCGGGAGTGCAAACCTTGGTTTGCCTCAGCACAAGCCAAAAGGCTTGTACGCCAACCGCCACTTAACCCACTACCGCTTTATTCAGCACTTCCCTAAGGAACGTGTGCAAAACAACTTGGTCAAGTGCGTTTTTACAAGGGGCAGATCCTACGACTGCGAGTCCTTGAAGGACGGGCAGACGTTATGCCAGCGAAATTATTTCACGCCTGTTCCCAAACAGTTGAATGAAAACCAGCAATGTTTGAACTCCTGCACACTATTAGGCGTCCTGTCCAAAACAATAATAACTGTCAAATTTCAAAGGAGATAATGAAATGTATGCAGAGCAATTTGCCAAACCCGTTCATGGCAACCTGGGCGGCTTCTTTTCGCGCGTTAATGACTATGGCCATAAATTCAATATCCGCTGGGGGAAAATAGAATTTGATGTGTTTTTTGGCGTTCAGGCCAACGTTAAAGTCGTCTTAAAGGTCTACCGCGACAACGCTATCTGCGAGAAATATATTGTCGACACCGACGCCGGCAATATCCAATGGAACCACCATAAACGTTACACCCGCGATTTTTATCTCCAGCCCTATTCCAGCCATTTTGGTGACGCCCGCTGCGTCAAATTCTCCTTTATTGTCCATCTGGGCGAGCAGTCGATACCGTCCGAGCATGACTATATTTTCATGGAGGAACAACAACTACGCGATGACGCCCCGCAACACCGGGCTATCAGCCAACAATGGGCGACCTACAACAGCTACCGCACCTATCAACTCAATGCGGGCGAATTACAGGGCGATGTGGACTGGTGCAACCAGCATTTTGAATCCCTGCAACTGACACCCAAATTCACCAAGGGCCAGCTTTACCATCCGTTCCATCCCAAACGCTACCTTCACGACCATATTGACAAGGTTATCCGCAGCAAATGGGAAAATCCTAGTCGGCTTTGCACCATTAAAGTCAGCGTCGATTGCATTGATGACGGCGATTTCATCAACCACCTGATCCATGCCAGCCACCATAATGTGCTGGTGCAGTGCATTGTCGATTGGCGCAAAATGACGCTGACAAACAGCCCACATTACGCCCGCCTGAAGCGTGCCAGGGTTGAATTGATAGGCGTTTTTTGCACACCCAAACATCATCTGATTGAAGTCGAGCCGGACATGCACACCAAATTTGTCATCTTTAACGATGAGGACTGCATACTCGGCTCGTTTAACATCACCTTTGACAGATGGTGGGCAAATTGGGAATCGGGCATGACCTTCCATTCCAAAGGCGTCTGCCGTTTGCTGGACAATATTTTCCAGAGCCAGCGCGGCGGCGTGATCCAAAAATACGGCATCGACCCGCTTAGCCATTTCAACCTGCTATACACCTTTGGCCGCCATACCATGGCGAACGGGCGGGTTTACCGCCCTCACCACGCCATTCTGGCAGAAATCCACCGTGCCCGGCACTCCATTAAACTGTGCCTATTCCTGCTGGGCGATTTGCTGGGCGATTATAATGACAGCGTGGTCAACGCACTCATTCAGGCGCAACATCGTGGCGTGGCGGTGCATGTCCTGTTTAACGGCCATCTGGCCAGAGAAGGCAAAATTGGCGTGGAGCGCCCCATGGCGGAAGAAATCAAGCGGCCCTTATTGCCCGCCGTGCAACGCTTAAAGTCTGCGGGCATTGCGGTCGGGCTGGTGTACGGGCAGGATGACCATCCCATACCCTACTCCCCAATCCATTCAAAATACTGTGTTATCGACGACACCATTGTTATAGAAGGCAGCTTCAACTGGTACAACACCTCAGTGTTCTCCCACGACCTGTTAGTCATCGCCGCCAATCGCGGTGTTGCCCAACCGTATCTGTATGAGTTTGAGCAAATACAACGGTCTTTTAGGGTTTATTATTGAAATGGAAACGGTGGGCAAAAAAGCGTTGCCCGCCCTACTTAGCTTCGTAAAATTAGCCCAATTTATCAAATTGACAACAAAATTTGATAAACCCGTCTTCCCTGCGCAACAACTTCCTCAACCCAAAGGCCAAAAAACTGGGGTCTTTATGCAGACCTTTGTTGCAAACATCTTCGGTTTTAACCGCTTCGTCATTATCTGCAACAACCCGCTGTCCGGCGATTGTGCGTAACTTGTCTGCAAATTCCAACCTGATTTTAAACGTCTCTGTTTGGGGTTTAACCACTCCGAAAGCCGTCACAAATGCTTTTCTGCCCAAAGTGGCAGGGATTCTCACTTGGGTACTGGTTAAATCGGCGTCTTGCACCGAAAAAACAAACAACGTTTCATCAAAATAAACCATCGAAGGATCAATTGATAACCGGAACAACTCATCCTGATGATTTTCGATGATGACATCCGTGCCTTTAAACACAGAGGACAACTCCATTAATCCCACCCGCAACACCGGATTATTGCCCACATCAACCCAGCCAAAGGGATGGAAACCGATATTTTCTACAACTGCCGCAAATTCAAACCCGCGCCCATGCGCCGCCAAACCCAACAACAAGGCTGATTGCTTGGGCGTCAACACCACATCCAGCGGCTTTTCCTTGCCTAACACACCCGCCAACACGGGTTTTTCAGCATCAACCAGTAACGTTAAACCGTATTTTTGCGCCTGGAACACATATCTTGGCGTAAAACTGTCCGGCAAAGCCGCCAATTCTTTTGCCAACGCCAAACGGTCATTGCCAAAATCGTCAAACAAGGCTTTCAGGTAGGCAATCTTGCCGTCTGAGGTTTCGCCCTTTACCATTTCATCCCGCGTAAACCACACCAGCCGTTCATCGCGTTTTATCTGCTGCTGCAAAAGCAAATAGCCTTCCAAGGTCAAGTCAATCTGAAAAATTTCCAAATGGTAGCCCGTCAGCGCGTGGTTAGGCGCTGAACCCTGCACTTGCTGGTAAGGCTTTAAGCAACGCCAAGGCTTAAAATGATAATGTTCCCCAAAATTTAGGCCGGCCTCTTCGCGTAACTCCCGCTTTAGCGTTTCCGGCAAGGCCGCTTTAATCAACGCGGAATTTTCAGATTGCAAGGCCGTGAGCAAATCACGCTTGTCCCAATTGCCCGGCACATCATGCTGATTCAACCGCCCGCCGATTAAACCATAATCCCCCGCCTGTTTATCGTGGCGCTTTCGCGTGTCTTCGCGCTGGTAAAACAAAATTTCGCCGTCGATTTTGATGATGCCCCATGCCACATAAATGTACCGGATAGGCTTGGCGGCTTGGCTTGCATGATGTTCATCACGCGTGGTTTCCACAAAGTGCAATACTTTGCGTAGCTCCTCTTTCTTGGCATTGGCAATGCCTTGCGTGTTCCAAAAATTAGCGGCAAAAAACCGCGAATCCTGATCGCCCCACGCCGTCAACAACGACAGTGCCAACAACTGCGCCGGAAACGACACAAAACACCATTCGCCCTTTTGCAAATAATCCGTATTTAACACGGCAAACGTGTCGAGCAAGGCTTCTATTAACGCCACGGTATTTTCGGCAACTGCACGGTCTAGCGGCTGATGTTGGCATAGCGCGTCAACCAAGGCGGCGCGGGGGACGGGGTAAAAATCGCCTTCTTCTTCGGCGTAACGGGGGAGGTGTTGGATGAGAGTTTTAATTAGGCCAGCCCTTATGACGTTTTTACTATTATCTACCATACAATCTGCACGGGATAATCAGTAAACGCATGGTCAACGGAGATAATTGACATATTTTCCATAATAGCCTGAGCAATGATAATGCGGTCAAACGGGTCTTTATGATGCGCGGGCAATTGTTCTAAGTAGCTGATGTGGGATAAATCTATCGGTAATAATTTGATGTTATTTTCTTGCTTGTTTTTGTTTATCATTTCCTCAATCGGCACCGCTAACGATAACTTACCTAATTGGCTTTTTATCTGCATTTCCCAAGGCGAAGCCATGCTTAAATAAAACTCATGCGCACCAGAACAGCATAAGCCTTTAACGTTTTCCGAAAGCCGTTCAACATCGGCGTTAAGCCAAAGAAAAGCATGCGTATCAAGCAATAATTTCATAGCTCCCCTTCCAGCCAAAGGCTATCGGGCAACGGCTCATTAAAATCATCGCTCATCTGTATTTTGCCTTTAAACAATCCTAAGGTCAGTGGTTTTAACGGCTGTGGCGCTTCTTCCTCATACATCACAATAACTTTGGCTTTATGTGCGTTAATTGTTTTAGGTAATTGCAAATGGATTTGTTGATTGTGGTCAATTTCAGCGGCTAACTCGATGGCTTGCATGATGGCTTTTCCTTTAATAAAAAAGAGGTTGCCCAAAAAATCACGCAGGTTTTTTTGAGCGATGATTCGCATATTAAGAAAAACTTCGGTTGTAAATATGTCGTGCCAATGTCGGTAAAAATCATCCGACGTGGCTGTTAAATTTCTTAAACCGGACGTCTGGTTAACACAAAAACAGTGCAATGCGTAGCTTGAGGTGAGGTAACGAACCCTTTATGCCCCAGAGGGTGCAACGCATTGGGGCGGTAAATGTTGTGCCCTCTAGGGCCATAAGTATCTACACAAGTTTTATAGCACGTCATTCCGGCAGGGATTGCCGGAATCCAGATCACATGGATGTGAAATACGTCCGAAACACAACATTTTTTCATTTAAAAACGGTTAGAAATTTCAAACATTGCCATCCTTGGCTTCTGGATTCCGGCAATCCCTGCCGGAATGACGGCATTATGAGTTGTGTAGATACTTATGCTCTAGGGCATAGGGTTCGCACACTCACCCCAACTTACGTGCTACTTTGTAAACCGTTCTACATCGTTAATCACTTCCGACAATAACGAAGCGCGGACATGCAAACTGGTTTGGCTAGGAATGGCTCGTAACAATTCCAAGACTTCTGATTTTGAAAGGCTTGCACGGCGCACAGCACGCACCAAAACACCCAATGTACCATGTGCAGTAACGCCTAAATTTTTTGCCGCCAAGCGTGCGGCGGTATCATCCGTTAAAAGCAGGCTATCTTTAAACGCAACACACAAATGCAAGGCTTCTTGCTCCCCAGCGTGTAGCGTATACAGTGGCGTCAATGCGTTAACTTGTGGCGAAAAATCCACTGCCCGCTGGCGGATAAGATTAACCTGGGCACATAAGGCTTGCGGGCGATGATATGCGACTTCGAGCCAAACGGTTTCAGGCACAATGATCCTTCCATAGTCGTTGAGAATATCAAGGCAGTGCAATTCATCCAAATGAATAATTGGCCCGGCATCGGCAATAACAACCGCCTTAATCTGAGCCATGCAAGCCCCATTCAATATCTTCCTTGATAAAGTGTTCGCTAAGTTCTTGTTGATGGGATTCAACATATCGGCGGATGGCTTCTGTGACCAACGCATCCATAGTGTTAATCCAACCTTGCTCAACCATGCTTTGTGCCTGTTGCCAGAGTTGGTCGGGGATTTGGGTATGTATTTGAATAGACATAACTAGCCTTTTGTTAAAACTGCGGTTGTGAATGTGCCGTGCCAATGTCGATAAAAATCATCCGGCATGGCTGTTAAATTTCTTAAACCGGACTTCTGATTAACACAAAAACAGTGCAATGCGTAGGTTGGGGTGAGTGTGCGAACCCTTTATGCCCCAAAGGGTGCAACGCATTGGGGCGGTAAATGTTGTACCCTCTAGGGCATAAAGGGTTCGCACACTCACCCCAACCTACGTGCTTGCCTCTACAGTAAAAAAAGTAAGCCCAGTCTTTTACCATCTCTCTACAGTGTGCAGGAACAAGAAAAACTCAGTCATCGTAATGCCCGCCAATGGCAAAAATAAAAATAGCTTGGTCATCAAAGCGATAAATCAATCTATCCTTTTGAGATAATCGGCGTGACCATAAACCCGTTAAATTATACTTAAGCGGTTCGGGCTTACCTAAACCAGTACGCGGGTCATTTCTAAGCATTTCTTTTAAAATACGGCACAGTTGTTCATGTTGTTTTTTGTCTTTTTGCCGTAATTCCTCATACACTTCCCAAGTTTTACCCTCAAATACCAAGGATCGCATCTAATTGCTCAGTCGTGGGTTGATAACCCGTGTGGTGCTGGTGGGTTTCTATGGACAAGGCGATTTGTTGCATTAAGTCTTGGTTTTGCAAAACGTATTCGGTTTCATCGGCTTTGATTTCATCGGTATCATCTTCAACAATAATCAGCACCTCCACTTTTTTACCTTTTAAAAAAGGCAACGGTTGGCTTAAGTTAAGTTGCTGCGGATTTTCCAGCGTGAGTATTTCTTTATAGGCGTACATAGTCTGTCTCTAGTGTGTGTTATTGCAACCTAAGTGCTACTCAAACTTTTTCGGCAAATTATCAAAAAGAGTCGAGTTTGGCATTTTTCCCGACAGGTTATAAATTTCTACATTGCCATTGTGATTGCAAGTCCACACTTCTTTCGCGCCTTGTTGCAGATAAAGGTTTATTTTTTCATTGATTTCTTGTTTTGAATTGGCGGGCGATAAAATTTCCACGCATAATTCAGGTGCAGATTGATAAGGTGTTGCCAAGCCGTTTTTTGAGAAAAAATCATTTGTTCCCCAAGCCACATCGGCGACTTTTACCCCTTTAGGTGTATCAATTGAACATGCGGTGATGACTTTACCTATTTTGTTGCCGCGTAAAAAAAAAGCGATTTCAGCCTGTAAAAATCCGTGTTGATTGGAAGCGGGTGACATCACGATTTGTCCGTATTCATTGAGTTCGATTTTGTAAGGTAAATCGCTTAAGCTTTTGTCGTTTAACACGTCTGACCATTGCATTTTTTATACCTCGGTATTTTTTAAGGAAAACTACGGCTGTAAATATGCCGCGCTAATGTCGGTAAAAATCATCCGGCATGGCTGTTAAATTTCTTAAACCGGACGTCTGATTAACACAAAAACAGTGTAATGCGTAGGCTGTGGTGAGGTAACGGACTCCAACCTACGTGCTGATTGAATCGGGGGCAGAAATGGGGAATTGTTTGGCTTCGTAGCTTTCAACCAAAGTCACCCAAATATCCAGTGCGTCACCTTCGGGCGTGTTGAGTTCGGCATCCATCAGACTCATCACAACAGCCAAGGCGGCTTGATAATCACTGTCATTTTTATCGGGAAAATGTTCATATTTTTAAGCTCTACTGTGCCAATGCTGCATCATCAATGGGCGAATTTTAGCAATCACCAAAAAATCATTATCGTCATGGAGCAATATCAAGCCATTTTCTAATGCAATTTGGGCAATACAACAATCAATGGGGCTACGCACTGTCAAGCCCTGACGGCGTAAATCAAAATACAGCCGTGCTGCCGCCTGCCAGGTACTGGGTTTTGGTTCAATATAGAATTGCCCTTCAAGATAGCCACTCAGTGTGCGCCATTCTTTTTCATCACGACAACCTTGGAGTAATTCCAATTGAATAAATCGGGTCAAGACAACTTTTCGCCCATTGATCCATTCTTGAATCCGCTGTGATTCTATACCTTGTTTATCCCTGAAAACATGAATCCAGATTGAGGTATCAATCAAAATCATGACGCATCGCCCGTGCCGCTTTGTGGTCATAATCTTTATCTAATTCCAATTGCCCTGCCAATTGGAATAAATCCTTTTTTTGCCGATTCTGTACTAATTCTTTAAGGGCCAGATTGATTAATTCCCGCTTGCTGCTGATACCCGTCAAGCTAAGTGCTTCATTGACTAATTCATCATCTAATACAATATGAGTGTGCATAATGGTGTCCTTAATTGTTTTTTTACATGCCAGTTCATGAATTCAGAAACTTTTCATCCGTCATTTTAAAATCGTACCCAATGGCAAATTCCACTTTGCCTTTTAACAACCCTAACGGCCTTTTTTTAACGGTTTGGTTTTTTAAAGACAACACAAAATTTAGCGTGGCTTCCACTTTATCCAGCGGCAACGTGTGTATTTCTGTTAATACGGCTTGTTCTATTTCGGCTCTGTTCATGGCTTTTTTCGTTATGGAAAACTGCGGCTGTAAATATGACTGGAGAACTTTAGTAAAAACTCAGACTGGGCATAATCAAAGCAATAAAATGTGTAATGCCTTGATATGTAAACTTGATTGGGATTACGATTATTCTCTACAGCTTTATCTTTTTTATCATCGTGTTCAGAAGTCAAAAACCAAAACGAATGATAAAGACCAGTTATAAAAAAATCATCGCCTTTTGCTTTTAATTTAGTTTTATCGTTTTGTAAGTCATGCAGTATGTTATGAACCTGAATCCTCTTGGTTCTCTCATTAAAGTATGAAACATACTGCTTTACCAAAGGAATCCGTTTTTCTTTAACGATTAATTCAGACGCTTTAAACGCTTCGCTTTCCTCGCTTTTGTTGAACAACAAAAACAGATTTTTTTCATAATTCTTTACATCAACGCCTAAATCGAAAATTGCCCGCATATTACAAATGAACAAATAAGCAACGTCTTGTTCAGTCAAATTATTGAAAATAGCTGTGGAATTATGCGCCATCCAATTACGGGTCATTTTCATAATCCATGAAAATGCCAATGTCGTTTGGTCATTATCTATTTTTTTAGGTTCAACTGATTCTTCCCATTCATGCGCTAATATTCTGATAAAGAGTTTATACAATGTAGCTTTATCACTAGGTTCACGCAGAGGTAAAAAGTTTTCTAATACTTTCAAATAATCATCTATATCTAAAAAAGCTGGCTTTTTTTCATCAGCACTGAATTTATCAAAACGTAATTTTTCTTTTAATTCCTTTAATTGCCTACAGCCCTCAATAATCCCCCGCCGTAATTTAAGGTAATCTGACGCTTGCTTTTTAATCCATATTCTTAAGTTTTCATATTCAGCGTCTTTTTTCTCAAACGCCTTCACTTCTGGAATATAAATTGCGCTACATTTTTCCTTAAAATCATCAATTGAATTTTTTTCACCCGTCATAAAACACATTAATTCAGCGGGGACACCTAAATGAATTAAATCATTAAAAATATAAAAACCGCCGTTTTCGTGAAACTTGCTTTTATCTGTGTAAGGTGCGGGTATGTCTTTTTCTAAATCGACATGCTCACCATTGTCTAAACGCACATCAATAATAACGGCATCAATTTCATTGAGAATGGCATGATTTTCTTTAAATTCGGCATAATCAAAATAATTCCGACATAAATAAAGGGTATGCAGGCTTTTTTGTTGTGTGCAAAATTCGTTTAAATCGGATGGTTTAGTTTTCAGGCTAAATAAATCATTATCCCACGTATCAAAACCTAGTAACTCGCCAAACATTTGATTTAAAATATTTTTTCCTGCTTGCAAGCCACCAAAGTCTTCAATCCAAAGTATATTCATGTTATTAGCCTTCTAATAAGGTTTTATGCAGTTTTAATTCTGCGCTAAATGTGTGTTCATTTGCAGAGCAATTAAATTGCGCCTGTTCGCCTAATAATTCAATCAGGCGATTAATAAAGGCGAGTCCTTTATGTGTGCCGGCTAATTGGCTGCTGGCGTTAGCTTTGCAGGCATTTTTAACGCTGAAAATATAGTGTTCTGGTTCCATGCGCCAATTAATTTGAATTTTTCCTGTACCGCTCCAGTATTTTAAAGCATTGAGGATTAATTCTGAGCTGATGGCAAACATTAGCGAGAATTTAATTTGATTTGCGCCAAATTGCACGGTGCTTTTTTCGATAGTGACTTCAACCGCAGTGATGGATTGAAGCCAGTGGTAGAATTTTTCGACATCGCGTTGATTTACGTCCAACGGCAAAACCTGTTCAATAAAGGCTTTGCGGGTGGGTTTGATTAATTCGCCTTGATTGTTTATCAGTTTGCGTAATCCTGTGGCATCTTCCATAAAGATGATACGGTTGAGTGATTGGCGCAACGCGGCGGCGATAAACCATTCGGGACTTGCATCGCCCGTGTTGTCATGTTGCCAAGCGCGTTTAAATTCTTCGGTGTCGTAAATGGATTGTTTAAAGGTGTCTATTAAACAATCGGTTAACGTGAGGGTTGAGAACAACGCGGTAATTTCGTTAATGGCTTCGTAGTGTTTTTGGTTGCTTTCGTAGTCTTCACTGCCTAATAAGCGGATGGCTTGTCTGAGTGATTCTGGGGCGGTAGCGAGAGCGTTACGCATGGTGTGGGTAAAGAACGACAGCATTTCCTTTTCTTTTTCTTCAATCTGCTTATCCTTTTCTTTAGACTTTTTTATTTCAGAAATCAGTAATAAATAAATATTTTTATCTTTTTCATTAATAAACGCTAAATAACTTTTAGCCTTTTCAGTATCTCTAAGAGCTGCCAAACATATTATGAAGGCTTTACGCGCTATTTCATTCTTATCTTCAGGATAATTAGAATATTCGATAGCTTTATCTAAATCATCTAAAGCTGATTTATAATTTATTGGCTTTATATTTATATTGTATTTGAAGCGAATGAGATAGCTTTCTGCACAAGGAGATTCATAAGACATTGCCTCATCTAAATCTTTTATAGCCAAGTCATATAGATTATTTTTAGCATAACAACGAGAACGAGAAAAATAAGCCCCAATAAAAAAACCACTAGGCTCATAATCAGAAAAATTAATTATTTTGGTGTAACACTCTATAGCTAAGTTGTATTCTTCTGTTTTTTCATAATGACGCCCTATTTCAATATAAGACTCACAATATTTATCTGCTAATTCACTATCAGCATCAATATAATAATTTATGGCTAAATCAAAATTATTTCTTGCAAAATCATAAAATTCTTTTTCCTTGTAACATTCGCCAAGCCTAAAATAGGCCTCGCTAAATAAATGGTCAATTTGAATAGCTTGTGTAAAAAAACTAATAGCTTCATCGAATTCTTTTCTATCAAAATATTCAATTCCTCTGTTAAACAACTCTTTAGCATCTTTAGTGTTTTCTTCTAGCTGTTTATTTACCGATTGTTCTTCTAAACTTACCATTTCCTGTTCTCCATCACACGCGACCACACATCGCACACATTTATTCTCATTCACACAAAACAATGGCGCGAATTACACCACATCTACTCGAATAGCGATATTTAACGCCTTGCGGATTTCCTCCAGATACGGCTTTTAGCTTTTTGTTGTAGCTTAGAAATTGCCAAGGTGTTTTGTTCGGTCATGGTTTTTACCTTTGGTTTTTGTTGTTTTGATGCGGTGTTTTGCTTAAGCCTAAACAGGCTTATTGTCCTGAGTTTTTGTGTTGTGGTTTTAATCCTTGTTGCCCATCACCGTTCCATACATTCAATCTTTATCCGCTCATTCAACGCCTTGGCGATGTCTTCCAACATCATTTTGGCAGTGATTTTGTTAATGTGCGTGGTGATATACCAACCGTCGCACTGCCGTTGTGATTGATAGCCGTTGGCTTTTGTCCTACTAACCAGCGGAGTCTTGGCAACGATTTTATTCAATTCCGCCACCCGCTCCAGACCAAGCACTTTCAGGGTTTTAACAAACGTATCCTTGATGGTGGATTCTTCAATGATCTGGCCTGCCACCGAAACCCGTAAATGTTTGCCGTCATGCTTGCGGGTGATTTTTTTGTCGCGCTTGTACGAGCTGGTTTTTTCAATAGGGTGTGGCGGATATTTGGTGTGGAAGTTAGTCACTGCGGTTTTGATGTCGGCTTCTAACGCTTGCAGTTTTTTGCAAGCTTCCATGCTGTCGGTCACTTGCGAAAAATCGCCGCTAAACATGGCTTCCTGCCCGACAATTTTCAAATCATCGGCGGCGTAGTGCAGCGCGGCGAACAAATCGGTGAATTTGCTGGTGACGGTTTCTGGCAATCGGGTCATGTTTTTGTTCTCCATGTGTCACGTTGGGTTAATGGCAAGCGCAAATCGCTGGACGCCATGATTTTTAAATTCTGGGCAATTATGGGTTTGTGAATACAGACTTACCGCGCTTGACCCGCCCTTCACAACATGGTGTGTAGTATCGGCTAAAAAACGGTGGGTGTAATGGGAGAACTGTGGGAGTTTTTTGCTGGTTACCAAGTTGGAGCTTGGTAAGCCAAGTCTTAGAAGCTTTAGCTTCGAATGCCGTAGGGTGGATTCGCGTCAGCAATCCACCCTTTTAAAGCGCCGGCGTTTCGTTGGGCATGGCGGTTTGCTAACGCGAAACCGCCCTACTTGAGCGGGACGGGATTTGCTATCCCGTTCCAATTGTTTTAACAATACTCGACAGTAAGGTATAACGTCATGGGCGGGTTGAATAACTCGTAAGGCGGAATAGCGGAGCGTATTCCGCCGAATGATTTAAAATAAAACTTACAATGCGAGGTATTTTATGCAAGCAATTGAATTACAAGCCCAACTGATTGAAGAAATCAAACAAATTCCAAGTGACAAACTCGCTGAAATTTACGATTTAATCCATTATTTTCGGCTTGGTTTGTCGCAAGCACCACAACCTCAAAAAACAACGGCCAATTTAGACCCGAAAAACCGCTTCTTTGAGCATTACATTAATGACCCGATCAAACTCAAGCAATTTGTGCCGTTAAGTCGTGATGATATTTATGAGCGATAACATCTTTATTGATAGCAATATCTGGTTGTACGCACTGATAGAAGATGACGGCTTTGAAAAACATCACAAAGCAAAACAGCGTATTGCTAATATGGAAAACATCATTATCAGCACGCAAGTAGTTAATGAAGTGTGTGTGAATTTATTGCGTAAAGGCAGAAAAGATATGCCTTATATCGCGCAATTTATTTCAGAATTTACGGCGGCTTATCAAACTGTAGCGCAGATAACAGAGGATTTAATCACTGCGTCAACGATTCGCGCTGATTATCATGTTTCCTATTGGGATAGCTTGATAATTGCCAGTGCATTGCGGGCTGATTGCCATATTTTGCTTTCAGAAGATATGCAAGACGGCTTGTATGTATACAATCGTTTGCAAATACAAAACCCATTAAAGTAGATAACCATGAAAATCTAACGTTTCTAAGTGCCGACAATCAATCAAAACCGTTCCAGCCCTCCACTGCTAAATTTCAGCTAGGCTGTTAATATGCTGAGGGTTGATTCCATCGGAAATCCTTCAATTGCTACGACCGAATGAATTGCTTGCCTATTTTCGGCAATACGCCGCCCCATAGTGCCATAGGGTGGATTCGCGTCAGCAATCCCCCTTTTAAAGCTCCGGCGTTTCGTTAGGCATGGCGGTTTGCTAACGCGAAACCGCCCTACGATGTTTCGATGTGTTGGGGTTCGTTCCTCACTTACCCCAACGGCTACGGCATTCATCACCATTAAACAAACCTGCCAATTCCTCAACTAACGTCAACTGCGGTCTGTCCTGATACACCCCGCTCATCGCCACACTCGGTTGCATCCCGCGTACGAACAAATAACGCACGCCGCCAAAATGCGTTTCATAATCGTAATCGGGCAGGCGGTTTTGCAGATAACGGTGCAGGACGACGGTGTACAGCCAGTATTGCAGGCCGTAGTTGTGTTCGCGCATGGCGTGGGTGAGGGTTTCCGGCGCGTAGTCCGGCAGGCTGTTGGTTTTATAGTCCATGACATAGTACCGGCCTTGATAGGCGCAGACCAAGTCGATAAAACCAGTCAGGAATCCGCACATGACTTTGCTACTTAACGGTTGATAAGCGGGGGAGTTTTCTAAAATGGCGTTAATTTGGCGGGCATCCATCGTCTGCATTGCCAGATAAAACGGCATTTCTTTCAAACATTGGCTGTCGGGCAGGTTCATCAGGCAAAAATCCGTATCGGTTGCTGACAGCGGCGTGGTCACGGCGGCTTGTAGAAGATCATCCAAAAGGCTGGGCTGTTCCAGTTTTAGGCCGTAACGCAGACAGGCTTTTCCCCGCTGTGCGGTTATATCTTTGCGCTGAGCCAAATCCAGGAAATTTGTGTTTTCTAATAAATCATGCACGACATTGCCGGTGTGTGCGCCGCGCGGCAATTCGGCCAGCAATTTTTCGGGCGGCACCGGTTCTTCCCGCGCCTTGTCCTCAGGCAATTCCGGCGCATCCGTCAGGCTTAATGCCGATAAGGCGGTGTAGCTGCTCATCTGCCAGCGCGTGTATAACGGCCTTTTCTGGGTTCTGGCTTGTAAGTCCTGAACGGTGGACTGGGGTTGATAATGACCTGCGGTTTGTCCTGGCACTGTCAGCAACTGATAGGCAAAGGCGGCATCGGATTGTTCGCTGAAACCTTTTAGCTTTACTTGTTGCGCGGCAAAGTCGGCGTCGGCAAATTCCAGCAAATAGGCCATTGCCGAATCATTGGCTTTATCAGCTGAACGCACGTCGGCCCAGACGAGATAGCAACGGTATTTGGTACGGGTCACCGCCACATAAAACACGCGCAAATCCTCTGCCAGCTCTTCCATTAACGCCTGGCTGCGATGTTGCTCAAAGGCTTCAGAACCTAAATCGGCAATCATGCGTCCTTGGTGATGGCAGGTAATCAGCTGTTGCTCACTGTTTAGGTGCGGATTGCGCTGCCATAGATAAGGGCAGAACACGAGCGGATATTCCAAGCCTTTGGCGCGGTGCATGGTGACGATATTGACGGCGTCTTCGTCAGTTTCCAAGCGCAACAACTGTTCTTCGGCGTTGGTTTTATGGCGCATCGCTTTGGTGATTGCGCCATGTAGCCAGTCCAAGGTTTTATTGATGCCCAGATGCCCGTCCACCGCCGCCTGCTGCACCAGCTCAATGACATGGTGCAGATTGGTCAAGCGCCGTTCCGCCAGCCCAGTTGCCGCCACATGCGCCCTGACGTTTTCTTGTGCTAGCAAATGGTGCATCATCGCCATCAGCCCCGCACTCTGCCACTCCTGAAAATAGCCTAAAAAACGGGACATCCAGGCATCGAGTTCGGTTTCGTTATTAATGGTTTGATACAGTGCCTGCCCATCCAGCCCAAACCAGTTAAGCGCCAGCATTTCTTTAAGCAGCCCGATATTGCCCGGATGCGCCACAGCCTGCAATACGGCGTATAAGTCGGCGGCTTCCTGAGCGGTGAACACGGAGGTGGTGTTGTTTAACACCGACGGCACACCAACCGCCCGCAGCCCTGCGTGGTATTCCTGTGCTTGTTGGTTGGTCCTGACCAGAATGGCAATGTCTTGCGGCTGTAGTTTGCGCGTAACTTCGAGGCTGTCTTGCTTGCTTGCCAACGTGAAATTGCCGTTGAGCAACTTCACCACCTCATTAATAACGGCAACCCTGATTTCTTCGGCGGCCTTGCCTGCCGTCCAATAACCTTTGCTACCGTCACCCGGCGGCAATTGCCAGAGCATCATCGGCGCTAACGCACGGCCTGCTTGCTGCAACACGCCGTCTTCAACCGATAAGGCGGGCTTTACGTCTTTAAACTCCAAGTCATTGAGCAAAAAAGCCTGCCGCCGTTTAAACAGCGCATTGACAGCACTGACCAAGTGCGGATGCGAACGCCAATTTTTGCCTAGCGTGTATTGATGTTCGGCCTGTTTTTGTGCCTCCAGATACGAATAAATATCGGCGCCACGAAATTTGTAAATGGCTTGCTTAGGATCGCCAATTAAGTACAAATATTGGCTGGGCGCGGCAAATAGTGAGGAAAAGATAAACCACTGGCTTTGGTCGGTGTCCTGAAACTCATCAATTAAAGCGGCCTTAAAACGCTGTTGCAGTTGGGCGACCAGTAACGCGCTTTTTTCCCCCTGCAAGGTTTCAGACAAGCGGCTGATCAAATCATCAAACGACAACACATTAAGCTGTTGCAACCGTTTGTCCAATTCGGTGCGCAAAGATTCCAACAAGGCACGGCGCAACATTAGGGACAGCTGTCTGAAAACCTCGGCCAACACATCGAACGCGGCGGTATTGACCGTCAAGGTGTTGAGGTAGCCGGTTTTTTTATCGCCTTTGAGTTTGCGGCCATCAAGGCCATCCAATAATCCGCCGCCCGTCAACAGCACCAAGCACTCGGCATCAGGAAGTTGTGGCGTGTCGCCCCGCAACCAGCGGCTTAGCGCGGGCGCCAAACGTGTGAATGTCTCGACATATCTGGGTTTAAATTTGCCTTCGTCAAACCGGGCGGACAGCTCAGTTATGGCCTGCGCTAACGCTGGCTGTGCGGCATCGGCGGCGTTTTTTAACATCGCCAGACAGTTGTCAAGATCATCGTGTTCAGGGTAGACAGTGATATGGGCGGCAATAAAATCGACGCTCGCCAGCAAGGCATCGGGGGTTTTGTAGTCGGCTGTCAGCACCGCCACTTCCCAAGCCGTGCGCGGGTAAATCTGCCGCCGCCAAAAATCATCGGCGCAGGCCTGTTTGATTGAGGCCAGATCGCCTGTCAATTCGGCATCAAACAAGTGCCCGCTTTCCAGTGCGTGTTCCCTTAACACGCGTTGGCAAAAGCCGTGTATGGTAAAAACACTGGCTTGGTCAATATCCAACAACACCCGTTCAACCCGCTGTTTAACCAGTTCGAGGTCAATGGACAATCCGGCCAGCCAGCGGATGACGTTGCTATCAATACCCTCAGAATGCCCGGCCAATGCCCTTCTGGCTTCTGCCAATCTGGCCCGCACCCGCTCCTTAAGCTCTTCGGTTGCCGCTTTGGTGAACGTGACCACCAACAATTCATCAATGCTCATGCCCAATTCGCCCACAAAGCGCAGCACCAGCATGGCAATGGCGTAAGTTTTGCCAGTGCCGGCGCTGGCTTCAATCAGGTTTACGCCTAAGCGGAGTTGGGTTTGTACGGGGTCGAAAGGAAGGGTGTTCATTTGGCTTAGTTGCTTAGGAATGTTCGGGAAATGGCTTCGTGCATTTTAAGGAAGACCTTCCAGGTTTTTAAAACATGGAAGGTCTAGGGGATTAAAGCCCCAATCCGCTCAAGCCCAAATGGTCGTCAGGACGCCGCCCTAGCGGCCAATGGAACAGGCGCTCCTCCGCACTGATCGGCAAATCGTTGATGCTGGCAAAGCGCCGCCGCATCAGGCCGGCATCGTTAAATTCCCAGTTTTCGTTGCCGTAACTGCGGAACCACCGACCGCCATCATCATGCCATTCATACGCAAAACGCACAGCAATCCGGTTGCCGGTAAACGCCCACAATTCCTTGATTAGCCGATAATCCAACTCCTTCGCCCATTTATTTTGCAAAAAGGCATGCACTCCATCACGGCCTTGCGGAAATTCGGCCCGGTTGCGCCAACAGGTGTCGGCGGTATAAACCTGCACAACACGGTCAGGATCGCGGCTATTCCAAGCATCTTCGGCCATCCGCACTTTTTGCCTGGCGGTCTCAATGGTGAAAGGCGGGAGGGGTGGTTTGGTTTCCATGGTCTGTTCCAATTAAGTTTTAGGGGGTAATGGTTAATTACTGACTATTCATTGACGACTGCCCGCCCTTACTTGCGCCCCAGAGGGTGAAGGACGCGTAGCCGTAGCGTTTTTAGCAGGATAACGGCTTGCTACATTTTAGGGGAAATAGCCGGTGATTGGGTTTAAGCCTGCTTTTAGCACAGGCCGGCCGCACTTGTCATTAGCAAGCGTTTAAATTTGTACGTTATCATAGCCAGATTATTGGCAATACCCCCTCTGCACGAACGCCGGAAACACGGGTTTTCGCTAGCGCCACAACCCGCTTATTCCGGCCTACCATTGTGAGGCGTTCATGGAGGACAGTAATGTGCCGCCACCCAAAATCATAACCTAATGGAGATATGCTCATGCTGAGATTATTTAATATCAACGACGATGGAATGCTGAAGGAGCAAATCCTGCCCGAAAACCTGTTTGACCAGCCGATTGAGGCCGCCTGGATTGATGCCCACGACCCTAGCGATGAAGAACGTGCGCAATTGCAGGCATTTTTACACACTAATTTGCCGGAATCGGATGACGTTGAAGAAATCGAATCATCCGCCCGTTATTTTGCCGACAACACCGGCATTCATGTGCGCTCGCTGTTCCTTTCCCAAAGCGAAGGGCGGCACCATACCGCAACCGTGGCGTTTTTTTTGCAGGATGAACGTTTGCTTACCTTGCGTGAAGGCGATTTGGCGGATTTTCGCCTGCTACGGATGCGGGCCCGACGCGGGCAAATCGAAGTGCATTCCCCACAGGAGTTGCTGGTCACGATATTTGACCAAAAAGTCGAAAATCTGGCGGACAATCTGGAAGACATCCACCGTAAGCTTGAAGACGTCAGTTATCTGGTGCTGGAAGAAATTGATTCCGACCTTGAAGACGCCATCGACCAGCTTGCCAAACTGGAGGACAGCAACGGCAAAATCCGTTTATGCCTGATGGACACCCAGCGCTCGATTGCCTTTTTGCAACGGCATTTGCGTGAATATCCCGAACTTCAGGAAATCGCCCGTGAAATCATGCGTGACGTGGACACGCTGATGACCCACACGACGTTTCTGTTCGACAAGATCAATTTTTTGATGGACTCGACCCAAGGCTTCATCAATATTGCCCAAAATAAGATCATCAAGATTTTCTCCATCGCCGCCGTGGTGTTTCTGCCGCCCACGCTGGTCGCCAGTATTTATGGCATGAATTTCCAACACATGCCTGAACTCAACATGCGGCTAGGCTATCCCGGCGCACTGGCAATCATGTTGCTGGCAGGGATTGCGCCGTATTGGATATTTAAGCGTAAGGGTTGGTTGTAAGATGTTGTAGATTGGGGGGCGAACCCCAATACGTTTGTGTTTGTTTAGCGCATAAAGCGTCCTATCAGAAACTCCGCAAAACCGCCTATTTAGGCTCAAAAACCATCAAATAACCGCAGTGGTCGGAAACCCTGCCGTAATCCTGTTCCGTAAACAGCATTCTTGCTGACGTGGCACGCAGGTCTGAGTTTTTGTTCATGAACACATAATCGATGCGGTAATCATTACCGGCGTATTGTTGCCAATAAGGGTCATCGACGCGGTAGTTTTTTTCTGTCTGTCCGCCTGTTTTGGCGTCCACATACTGGTCGGTGTATTCGTTGGTCTCAAGCACCAAATGATAGCCGCTGGAACCGGCTGTCACATTAAAATCACCGCAGAGCAGCGTGGCGCGGACATTTGCGGTCTGTTTAGACGCCGCCCAGTCCCGCAAGCGGTTGAATTGTATGGAAAAACCGTTTTCCCACCAGCTTAAATGCGTGGAGAAAACATTGACTGCGCCCATGTAAGGGATATGGATTTGCGCCATGACGGCTTTTCTGGAGTGGATGTTGTAGGCGTCATGGCTGTCTGAGACGTAACGGGCATCATGGCGGGACAACGGGTAGCGGCTTAAAATGGCGACGCCTTCGCGGTAGCGGTCAAAGCCCAGATGCGCCCAGTCGGTGTGGATATGGTAGGGTTTGGCAAGCCGGTCGTTGATTATTTTGACGGCATTGGAGTTCCAGTCGCCCATGCCGTTGTTCCAGTTTTCCGCCACTTCCTGAAAACAAACGACATCGACTTCCAACTCATCAATCGCTTTGGCGATTTGCGAAAACTTATAATCTTGGTTGTCTTCCTGGTAGCAATGCAGGTTGAGGATCATGACATTTAACGGCTTGTGGGAGGCTGTGTAATTGTTGCCGTAGTTGTTGTCCCAGACCGTCTGTTCGCGGTTTTCACAGCCAATCGTGTACTGTAACCGGAAGGCGTTATTGATTTTTAGCGAACCCTGCCAAATCTGATACCCGTATTGGTTGGGGTTTCTGGCATAGCTTCGCGCTGTGGCGTCCCAATAGTTCCTTTTGAAATGGCAAGGCGTTTTATGGGTATGTTGCCAGTTGTCCGTCGTCCAGTGGATAACGACTTTTTTGGCGTCTAGGCCTTTGGCCACCGCCACCGTGATAGGCACATATTTCTGGCCATTCTTGAGCTGGCCAGCAAAGCCGATGTTCTGCACTGGCCGTGCATGGACCACCTTAACGCCCGAATCGGCCTGGCTGAAATAATTCAGGCCAAGTTTGTTATCCCAATATTCAGCCCCCCGCGTCCGGTAGCGCAAACCAAACTGGACATTGCCGGGCAAGGATTTGTCGGCGCCTGGATGAAAGGTCGCCTGAGCCTGCCAATATTCTTTGCCCTCCCCTAATTTGCTATGGAAAACTGCGGGCAACGTCTGCCATACACCATCCTCATCCGCCCAAAT
Source organism: Methylococcaceae bacterium UBA6146 (assembly GCA_002422395.1). GTDB lineage: Bacteria > Pseudomonadota > Gammaproteobacteria > Methylococcales > Methylomonadaceae > Methylovulum. The sequence continues at coordinate 239,476 of DIUY01000001.1, forward strand.
GACATCGACCTGTTTGTCATAGCCGATATTTTCCACCGCCATAAAAAAAGTCAGTTGCTGTTGCAAGCCTCTTTTTTTGCGGGTGATGATGTTTTCTACATAGAGCAGCTGGATTTCAGCCATGGTCTATCTCCCCCATAATAATAACGGCTCCGGGATATGCGCCTAACCGCCAGTTGTTTGGCAATCGGTAGTGGTTAAAACCTGAACAGTTTTTGAATAGCCCACATCATTGGGAAACAGCACGACTCTGCCCCATCATTACGCCCGTTTAAGCTTCGGTTTTGCGGCGGTGTCCAGTGCGGCCCGAATCTGAGTGCCGACAGCGCAGGCAACGGGGGGAGGAAACGCATTGCCAATTTGCCGGTATGCTGAGGTTTTTTTACCGCTGAATTGCCAGTCATCAGGAAACCCCTGGATGCGTGCCGCCATACGGACAGTGAGGCGCGGCATACCCATGAAATCCTTTGTTGGCGGTTCGTCAGCTATGCCCATACCATCAACGCCCAAGGTAGCCCAAGCCTTTTTGGCCTTAGTTGGCCCAAGATCAGGGCCACCGTGTTTTTTACTTCCGCCCACTAAGGTAGGCGCTATATCACACGCCCGTTCTTGCCAATGCCTTGCGCCAAGCCAGCCCTTTTCGGCCATCAGGTCAAATAAGGCCTCGCCTACTGTTGGCGGTTTGGCGATAAGCGGTGACGGCCACACAAAGTACCCGGCCGCCTCCTTTTTTAACGCCACGAAAACAACCCGTGGCCGCAATTGGGGGACACCAAAATCACTGGCATTCAACAACCGCCACTCAGCGGCATAACCCATTTTTTTTAACTCGGCGATTATTTTTGTGCGGTATTCATCAAAAATGGCATCAAGCAGACCCCGCACATTTTCCAGCATGACCGCTTGCGGCTTACACTCCGAAACCAACCTAAGGGCTTCTGGAAAAAGGTCACGTTCATCTTGGCTGCCCAGCTGTTTACCCGCCTTTGAAAAAGGCGGACAAGGCACTCCACCCGCTAGCAGCTCAACACCTTGCCATTGTTCCGCTGAATAATGGCAAATGTCACCTTCTGTGACGTGCCAATGTTTCCGGTTGATCCGCAGGGTTTGGCAGGCGGGGGACTCAATTTCAACAAGGCTGACATGCTCAAACCCCGCCCGCTCCAGCCCAAGCGCCTGACCGCCGGCACCCGCGCATATTTCTATAGATTTCAATGACATAATTTATTTTTTGGTGGGGTCATAGGAATTTCCGGTTGTTCTACGGCCGCAAAATTTTCCGGCCTAGCAATATTGTTGGCCATGAGGCCAGCTAAAAAAGCCCCTAGAGCCTGCCGGATGCCAGCCAATCATTTTTTGGCTGGCTGGTAATCCCTAAAATCAATGTCGGGAAAAATAGTGTCCATGATCTCCAAGGCGGTCAAGTAACGTTCGTTAATTCTGTTCTTACGAATGCAATCGTGCAAATAGTTAAACCGGGCAAGATGGTCGGTGATGCGTTTTTTGGCATAGTCGATGGTTGTGCCGGATTTCATGATAAACGGCCAATCGGACGCTTGGGCCAGTAAAATGGAGCGGGCGGCTTGGTTTAAGGCCCGTTCTTGCAGCGGAGTGACGGCTAAGCCTTTAAGGTCGGTCGCCAGCTTTTCCATTTCTGCTTCGGCTTTGTGTAGCACCGGATAGATCCAGTCGTTCGTTTCATTAAGCCAATAACCGGAATAGCCTTCCGCCCCCCAACTTGAGGCTGACGGCGTGGCTATCTGATGCGTTGTGATTTGGGTTAAATAGTCGCTGCAACTGACCGTTTGGATGCTATTGCCAGTTTCGTCTGCCAGCCTAAGCACGGACTCCAGCCAGTGCGGGCCTTCAAACCACCAATGGCCAAATAGCTCGGCATCATAAGGGGCCACTATAATGGGTGTCCTATCCATGCCCGCAGCCAAGCCATTAATATGCCGCTGGCGTTTGCGGATAAAGTCCTGGGCATGGGCGTAGGCTTTGGCCTGTGCTTGCTCCGGCTGGTAAACCGCTTTGGCTTGGTCGCCGCCCGTCACGCGGTGATATTTGATGCCGGTGTTGATGCGGGTTTCGCCGTCGAGGATATACGGCGCAATATAGTCCAGTTCACAGTCAAAGCCGATGTCACGGTAATAATCGCGGTAATCAAAATCGCCGGGATAACCTTCTTGGGCGCTCCAGACTTGTTTTGATGATTCCGGGTCACGGGCAAAAGCGGCGACACCGTTGCCGCAGTCCAGCGGCGCATAAACGCCATTGCGGGGTGGCTCGCTAGCATCCATAAGGCCGTGGGTATCGACAAAAAAATAGTTGATCCCAGCATCAGCCAGCAACTTTTCCAAGCCAGGATAATACGCGCATTCGGGCAACCAAAAACCAGTCGGGGCAAACCCCAGCGCCGCCTTAAAAGTGGCGATGCCAATGTTGATCTGGTTACGGACGGCAGTTTCGCTGACATTGAGCAACGGCAAAAAACCGTGCGTAGCGGCGCAGGTTATCAATTCGAGATGGCCGGTATCATGATGTTTTTTGAACGCCGTGATTAAATCACACTGGTATTGCTCCTGATAGGTATGCAAGGCGTTCTGAAAAAATTGGCGGTATAGCCGCGCCAATTTTTGATAATCGGCTTGCCCAACAGTTCTGGCAATTTCTTTTTCAGCCAATTCAATGCGTTGTTGCAGATACTTTAAGTATCTCGCTTGCAACAAGTCATCACGCAACATGGTGATAAGCGGCGGCGACAGCGACAAGGTCAGCCGGTACGCCACGTTGTCTTGCGCCAACCGGTCAAGCACACCAATTAAGGGGATATAGCATTCCGTCAGGGCTTCAAACAGCCAGTTTTCTTCAAAAAAACTTTCGTGTTCGGGATGCCGCACATACGGAAGATGGGCATGCAGGATAATGCTGAGAAACCCTTGCTTATCTGGGTTTTGGCTAGATGCATGCACAATGGGGTGGACTTTTTTTTTCATTACGGCTAATTAATGGAGTTGCCTTGCCCTGAGGCATTTTTACGCAGGAAATACTTGGCTTCTTGCCCTACCATCATAGGCGGCGGTAGTGTATTGAATACCGCGCCTTCATCGTCATATAGCCGCATGGCAATACCGCCACGGGGAACATGGATGATGTTGGAATAAGTCGATGCGACCAAACTGTTATCGGGATTACGCTTGCCAATGACGGCTGAAAAACGGGTTTCATCCGTATGCACGGGCAAAGAGACGGTTTGTTGGGCGCGAGGACTATGAATTTCAATATCGAACCATGCCATTGAGCCTTGATTCTGAATAGCTATATCACGCTCTGGTGTGGGGCTAATAGCGGCGCTAATGCTGGGTTGTGAATAAATCCGTAAGGTCAGAGGCTGTCTTACCTCCTCATTGGCTGGCGCACCTGCATTATTCTCGCCTAGATTCCAGTAGGCGTACACATGATCAGGGTCGATAGGCAGTAGCATAAGCTCAGGTGTGTTTAAAACACGCGGCGCAAATTCCCGGCTAATAACCTCGCTGATGTCAAGCATTTCCTGAGAAGAAAGCTTAATTGCCGACTCAGAACCCGGGATATGGGTTGAAAAAACAGGGGCGAACCCTCGACTGACTTCATCGCTGATTTCAAGTAATTCTTTCGGCGAAAGCGTGATTTGAAAATTGTATCTTGACTGTAAAAATGTCATCATCAGCCTTAAACCGTTATTACCGCTTTATTTAGAGTTTCTCATACTTATCCACACAAATGGACGCTGTACATTCTCTTACCAATCTCTAAAGCTGATTTTTAAAAATAATTTCCGCTTTGCTATGCACAGGCAGGAAATTCAATGCCACCATCCAATGATAGTGACGAAAACTGTAACCGTTGTCGATTTTTATTGCAAGCGATTTAGCGCCCCTCTAGCGCCGCAGACAGCGCCAGCAAAGGCATTGCACCGATTTGGCACCATGTCGCCCAACCCTAAACCTCATTAAAATATGGCCAACACTGGTACCAAAACACCCTTCAACCTGCAATGCAAACAATGTCCAAGGCTGGCGAATTTTTTGTGCACCGTCAAACAACAATATCCTGATTACCATGCCCAACCCGTTGCGCCTTTTGGCGATACCCAAGCCCGCTTATTAGTTGTTGGCCTAGCACCTGGCATGCACGGCGCCAATGCCTCAGGACGGCCTTTTACCGGCGACTTTGCAGGCTTGCTGCTGTATGAAACACTCTATGACTTTGGCTACAGCAACCGCCCGACGTCCGAATCCTTAGCGGACGGCCTAATGCTTAAGGATTGCCGGATCACCAACGCGGTCAAGTGCTTGCCACCGCAAAACAAACCGACCACCACAGAAATCAACACCTGTAACCCGTATCTGGCGGTCGAATTAAAAGCCCTGCCGGAACAATCCGTTATCCTCGCGCTGGGAACTATTGCCCATCAGGCCGTGTTAAAGGCCTACCCATTGAAATCGGGTTTCGCGGCGTTTGGGCACAATGCCTTGCACACTTTGCCCGATGGCCGCACGTTGGTTGATTCTTACCATACCAGCCGCTACAACATACAAACCAAGCGGCTGACCAAAGCCATGTTTGCGGACGTTTTTGCCAGTATCGGACAGTTATTGGCACATTCTAACCAACAACCCACTTAGCTATTATAAAACCCACACGTAAATCCTACCCAAACCTAACCCGTGAACACCGAAACCACGCCCTCTTTCGATAGCGCCGCCTTTTTACAATCCCTGACCACGCGCCCTGGCATCTACAAAATGTTCAATAGCCAAGGTGACATTATTTATGTGGGCAAGGCGAAAAACCTTAAAAACCGTGTGTCCAGTTATTACAAATCGCAGTCGGCATCACCTAAGCAACAAGTCATGATGACTAAAGTGACACACATTGAAGTGACGGTCACCCATACCGAAGGCGAGGCGTTGTTGCTGGAATGCCAACAAATCAAGCGCCATAAGCCGCGCTACAACATTTGCCTTAGGGACGACAAATCATTCCCTTATATATACCTCTCGACAGACCACGACTTTCCTCAAATTGCGCTACACCGTGGCGCAAAAAAAAAGCGCGGGGCATATTTCGGCCCTTATCCCAGCTCCAATGCCGCTAAAGAAAGCCTAAAACTGCTGCAAAAGCTGTTTCCCGTCCGGCAATGCGACGACACCATTTATAACCACCGCACCCGCCCCTGCCTACAACATCAGATAGGCCGTTGCACTGCGCCCTGTGTGGGGCTTATCGACAAGCAACACTATGCCGATGACGTAAAGAACACAGTCCTTTTTTTGCAAGGTAAAGGCGGCATCCTTATCGACCAGCTGATTGCCCAAATGGAGCAGGCGGCGGCAAACCTGGACTATGAGCAAGCGGCGGCTTTCAGGGATCAGATCACCCGTTTGCGCTCGGTGCTTGAAAAGCATTTTGTACAAGGCGAAAAAGGTGATGTTGATATTATTGCCTGCGCCACCAAACTTAATGCGGCCTGCATTCAGGTTTTCTTTATCCGCAACGGCCAACATTTAGGCAACAAGGCCTTTTTCCCGACGCTGCCTGATGAGCAAGACCCGGCTGCTATCTTGCAAGCGTTTATCGCCCAGTATTATCTCGACAAACAAGTGCCGCATGAATTGATCGTTAGCCATGAGTTGGAAGAAGCCGCATTGTTGAGCGAAGTCTTAAGCCGCCAGGCCCAACATACCGTCACCATTACCCAGCGGGTGCGTAGCGAGCGGTTAAAATGGCTGCAAATGGCGCTCACCAATGCGGAAAACTCATTGCTCAGCAAATTGTCTGACAAACAAGGGATATATGCCCGCTTCCTGAATTTACAGGAAGAATTACAGTGTCCAACGTTACCAAAGCGCCTGGAATGCTTTGATATTAGCCACACCCAAGGCGAACAGGCCGTTGCCTCGTGCGTGGTGTTTGACCGCGAAGGCCCAGTCAAATCGGCATACCGCCGTTTTAACATCGAAGGGATAACCGGCGGCGACGATTATGCCGCGATACATCAAGCGGTTTTCCGGCGCTTTAAGCGCCTGCAACAAGGCGAACATGAAGCGCCGGATATTTTGTTTATCGACGGTGGTAAAGGCCAGGTTCATGCCGCACAAAAGGCACTAGCGGAATTAGCCGTAAACAATGTTATGATAGTGGGCGTTTCCAAAGGGCCTGACCGGAAGCCCGGAATGGAAAAACTGATACTGGTAGGCCAGCAGCAACCGCTTGATATCAGCCCCAGCGCCAGCGGTTTGCTATTGATCCAGCATATCCGCGATGAAGCGCACCGGTTTGCAATAACAGGACACCGGCAGCGCCGCAGCAAAGCAAAAAAACAATCAGTTTTAGAAGGCATTTCAGGGCTAGGCGCTAAACGCCGACAGGTTTTATTAAAACAGTTTGGCGGCTTACAAGGCATAACACAGGCAGGTGTGGACGCGCTTTGCAGCATAGACGGCATAAGCAAACAATTGGCACAACGAATTTACGAACACTTTCATCACCAAGATGACAATTGAATTTAATTTACCTACCAACATCACATTATTAAGAATCGCGTTAATACCTTTATTGACCGCGGTTTTTTACTTGCCTTGGGAATACTCGAACTTGGTATGCACACTGATTTTTATCCTGGCCGGCTTTACCGACTGGCTGGATGGTTATCTTGCCAGAAAATTGCAGATGGAAACCCCATTTGGGGCATTTTTAGATCCTGTTGCCGACAAACTGATGGTTGCCTGTGTATTGGTTTTAGTCGTCCAGCAACAAGCGTCGCCGTATCTTGCCATTCCCGCCGCTGTTATTATCGGCCGGGAAATAACGATTGCCTCATTAAGGGAATGGATGGCGGAACTCGGCCAACGGGCGACTGTTAAAGTGTCCCAGCTGGCCAAATGGAAAACCAGCGCCCAAATGGTATCAATCGGCATGTTGTTATTCCGTGACGATTTGTTTGGCATCCCTGTAAACGCAATCGGTTATGGGTTGCTGTACATTGCAGCAATATTAACGCTATGGTCAATGATCAATTATTTAAACGCCGCTTTAGCCGTTATCACAGAAAAATAACTATAAATTAACTATAAATTTCGCCCATCAAAGATTGCCGTTTTTAGCCTTCTATTAACGGGACTGGAGATACAATGCCCGATTTTGATGTAAGTAAACACACTCTACAAAAATTAAGGCTTACCAACAATCCCTTGATTTAACTAACATTATGAGATACAGCCCAGTGAATTGGCTGTGAAAAATAAAATGGAACAAGAAAAAGAAATTATTCAGATAAAATCTGATGCGCCCGATGAAATATTACTTGCGGCGCTTAAGCTATTTGCCCAAAAAGGCTATTTCAACACCTCGCTAACCGATATTGCCAATGCCGCCCACCTGACAACCCTCGCTTCCCTTTACCCGCATTTTCCCAACAAACAGGCAATTGCATCTAGGGTTTACGAAAACATTCTCGATAGCCTCAACATTTCAGTCGACGACATAAGACGCAGAAACCAAAAATCATCGGAACAACTGCACGGCATTGTCGATTTGCTTTTCAAACTGACTGACGACGCCCCTTACATCATGCAGTTTTTATTGACCGCCAATATCAATGAGTTTCTCCCCACACAAAAGCCTCTGCTCGAAACCCCGCCATTTTCAAAAATCATCAAAATTATCCAGTCAGGCATTAAGGCCGGAGAAATCCGCAATATTGATCCCCTGCTCGCTTACGGCTATTTTTTCGGCATCATCAACACCACCTTGGGGATGGTTCTATCCGGCTCGCTGGATAAAAATGCCAACGCCTACCAATCACAAACCTGGCTGATTGCCTGGAATGTCATTGCTAAAAAATCACCGTGTTTTTGAGCGGATAAGGCCTGTAAGCTTTTACTGCACCCAGATAGATTGGCGCCGATTTCAACAACTTGTTTTATTGTTTTTTGTATAACCACTTTGGAGATAAAAATGAGTGAACGAATCATTTTACGCACCGGCGAAGCATTAGTGGCTGGCGGCCCGCCTGGGACTGCGGCTGAGCCTGAAATCATTATCGGTGAACTGGATGGCCCGGTCGGCATCGCATTGGCAACCTTGACAGGAAGCCAAACCAAAGGGCATTCTAAAGTTTTCGCCATTTTAAACACCGACATTCAAGTCCGCCCCGTGACCTTAATGGTCAGTAAAGTGACGGTCAACAATGCGCGTTACACCAACATCCTCATGGGCACGGTACAAGCGGCAATCGCCAACGGCGTCTTGGATGCGGTGCGGGCGGGCGACATCCCTAAAGAAAAAGCCAATGACTTAGGCATTATTTGCTCGGTCTGGTTAAATCCAAGCGTTATCACCGATGACAATTTGGATCACCAAATTTTGTTTGATATTCACCGTAAAGCCACGGCCTTGGCGATTCATAAAGCAATGAACAATGAACCGGACATTGACTGGCTATTGGAAAACCAAGACAAAATCACCCATAAATATTTTCAAATGGGGTTGGACGGCAAGATTTGATATTTGCTTTCGGCCCGATAAAAAAAGCCCTGAAATCACATCAGGGCTTTTTTATGTCCGCCGTAGCGCCATGGCAGTGCATAACAATCTTATCCCCAATTAACATGGGCTAATAATCGTTTTTTCCACCAAACCTTTTAGTATGCTTAATCCACCGGTAATAACCGCATCTGGGTTAGGATGCCGCATTTCCGCCGCGACTTGCTCTAGGCAGGTTGCGGTCAAAAGGCCTTCGTTATCTTGAAGGATTTCTAACAACCGATACGTCATCGGCGTGATTTCCAGAAAATTCACCTCATCCTGCAGGTCGCGGTAAACAATCAGGAACGTCGGCTGTGCAGGGGGCAGCATAGGCAGGAAGGTCGGGGCTATTTTATGGACAGGGTATTGATAGGCCAAGAGCCAAGCCAACGGCGATAGCCGGATGCGCTGTTCCAGCAGGTTATCCGCGATTTGCCTGTTGGCAACCGGCTCTTCCTTAGCAATAGATAGAGCCATCTCCACCCATTCATAATGGGCGAGCTCCAGCATAAACGGCAAGTCATCAGGGTTATCTCGCTCATTTTGCAAATAATCCAGAAACTCTTCGGGAATTTCGGAAAAATACGGTGATTTGCACTGATGTCTGGCAAAAAAATCCTGGGCCAGTTCAAGCCACGGTTGGCCGTCAAGGATTTTGTGCAAGATAGGGAAATTGCTGGACAAAAACGTGTTGATATTATTAAAAAAAAGCTCCCGATACATTGCCACGCGCTGCTCCTTGACATCGGTTGGCGCCGGATTGTGATAAGGGTCCCTGATATAGGCTGCAAATTCGCGCTGTTTGGCGCTAAAGTCAATTTTCATGGCCTTAGGCGGATTGTTGGGCATGATGCTGATACCAAGCCTGCTGTATCGCCTTGATGGTGCTGACTTCGCGTAATAGCTCATCAATTGCCGGAATATTAAAATCCCGCTCCAGCAAGGTGGGGAACACACCGTAAAGTTCATAAGCCTTACCTAACAATTTCCAGACCGGATCAACAATCTCGGCGCCGTGCGTATCGACCAGAAAATCCTCGGCTTCCACATAATGCCCGGCGATATGGGCGTAAGCGATACGGTGCGCCGGCATCGCTTTTAAAAAAGTTTCGGCATCGTAACCGTGATTGACGCTGTTGACGTAAATATTGTTAATGTCGATTAAAACATCACAATCAGCTTCAGCAACAACGGCATTGAAAAAATCGATTTCCGCCATTTCTTGGCCGGGCGCCGCGTAATAGGAAACGTTTTCGATGGCGATTTTTTGCTCAAGAATATCCTGCACACGCTGGATACGGGCGGCGACATGACTAACTGCCTCGGCGGTGAACGGGATTGGCATCAGGTCATATAAATGCCCCTCTTTGCTGCAATAACTGAGATGTTCACTGTAAAACTTGATCTGATGGTCACGCATGAACTGCTTGACCGCACGGACAAAATCTTCATCGAGCGGATCGGTGCTGCCTATTGATAGCGACAAGCCATGACAGACAAAATCGAACCGTTCTGTCATCGCCCTAAATTGTTTGCCTAATTTGCCGCCGATGGTGATCCAGTTTTCCGGCGCGACTTCATAAAAGCCAACCGTAGGTGGCGCCTCAACAATCCGCTCTAAATAGGCGCTTAAAAATGACCGCCGCAAACCTAAACCGGCACCGTGGACAAGATTTTGGGTTGTGCCCATAAGAACACCTGTGAATAGTTAATCAGGGGGAGGTAAAAGGGAGCATGGAACCCATGCTCCCTTATATTTTTAGCTATATCTTTAGCGTAGTAAGCAGTTACCGCTTATTTTTTGGCCGGAACGGCTGGGACGGCAGGCACAGCAGGTTTAACTGACGTCGCAGGAGCGGCTTTATTAGCGGCACATGCGCCTTCTTTGCCTTTCATCATTTCGCCGCACCCTTGCATGCCTTCACCGCAACCTTTCATTTGTGCGCCGCAATTGCCTTCTTTAGCTTTTACGTCAGCGCAATTTTTCATTTGCTCGCCACATTGGTCGCCACATTTGCCTTCAGGCATTTTCATGCCCGCGCCACAAGCGCCTTCTTTACCTTTCATGCTTTCGCCTTTCATCATCTCGCCACAAGCGCCCTCTTTGCCTTTCATCATGGCGCCACAGGCTGATTCCATGCCTTTTTTCATTTTATCGCCGGTCATCATATCGCCGCATTTGCCTTCAGTCGTTTTAGCGGCTGCTGCGGGAGTTTTATTGCCCGCACATGCGCCTTCCGCTGTTTTTGCGGGTTTGCCCATATCCATAGACGCGCCACAGGCCATTTCAGCGGCTTTGTCGGCTTCAGCCAACTGCATATAACCGCTGGACAGCTCAGTCATACCAAATGGATTAACTTCGGCATTAACCGCAGTGTTTGCAAAAGTGGAAATAAAGGCGACGCCTACGGCAGCCGCTAAAGGCGTTCTGTTAATTTTTTTCATGGTGATTTCCTAAGATTTTAGTAGTTGTAAAAGCCCAATCGGTGAGGCGTGATTGGACAAGGGGTTATGTTACCAGACCCGTCTGAATGAAAGGTAAATATACCGGCGTTCAAGAAAATTACAACTTCTATGACGCCGCAAAAGGCAAAAGCTCTTGTTGTTCTACAAGGTAATAAAAGCTGGCTTTGCCCGCAGTATTAAACTGTTTTTTCCTTAAATTCACACAAATCTTTAATGACACAGCTCCGGCATTTCGGCTGTCTGGCCGTGCAGACATAGCGGCCATGCAGTATCAGCAAATGGTGGGCGTCCTTTTTATGCCGCTTAGGCACCCATTTATCAAGCTTTTGCTCGACTTGCAGGACATTTTTACCGGGCGCTATGCCAGTGCGGTTGGCCACCCTGAAAATATGCGTGTCCACCGCTATCGTCGGTTGGCCGAACGCCGTGTTCAAAATCACATTGGCGGTTTTTCTGCCAACCCCTGCCAACGCCTCCAATTCGGCACGGGTTTCTGGCACTTGCCCGGCATGGTTGTCGAGCAATTGTCTGCAAAGCGTGATGATATTGGCCGCCTTACCATTAAACAGGCCGATAGTTTTGATATATCCCTTTAAGTCTTCAAGCCCTAGCGCCAATATTGCTGATGGCGTGTTGGCAATGGCAAACAAGCGGGCGGTAGCTTTATTGACACCTTTATCCGTCGCTTGGGCGGATAAGACAACGGCAATCAGCAGCTCGAACGTGGTGCGGTAATTTAATTCAGTGGTCGGTTCGGGGATAGCGACGGCGAGCCGCTCGAAAATTTCCAGCCGTTTTTTTGCGTTCATCTTAAGGCCGCACCGCTAACTAGCCACGCCGATACCGATAATAAGCCGCACATGCCCCCTCAGATGAAACCATCGTCGCGCCCAATGGGTGTTCAGGTGTGCAGCTATTGCCAAACTCAGGACATTGCGCGGGTTTGATAAGGCCTTGCAGCACCTCGCCACTACGGCAGGCGGCCGGTTCTTGCGTGTTAATATCGTCCAGCGCAAAACGCTGTTCGGCATTCCACTGATCGTAGCCACCACTTAACGCCAAGCCGCTAGCGGGGATTGCACCTAAGCCGCGCCAACTCCTATCGACAATAGTGAACACCTGCGCCATGAGTTGCTGCGCGGCGAGGTTGCCTTGCTGTTTGACCACGCGGCCATATTCGTTTTCAACCTGACAGCGCCGCTCTTCAAGTTGTTTGATGCACAAATAAAGCCCGTGGAGGATGTCAACCGGCTCAAAACCGGTAATGACGATAGGGATTTTATGTTGTGCTGCAATAGGCAGGTATTCATGGTAGCCCATAATCGAGCACACATGGCCGGCGCCAAGAAAGCCCTGCACCTGATTATTGGGGGAGTTTAACAACGCCTGCATAACCGGCGGCACCCGCACATGGCAAATCAGCAAGGAGAAATTTTTTAGTCCGCTGCGCTTCGCCTGATAGGCTGCCAAGGCGGTGGTCGGGGCGGTGGTTTCAAAGCCCACACCAAAAAAAACAACCTGTCGGCTGGGGTTTTGTTGGGCAAGCGCAAGTGCATCCAGCGGCGTGTAAACAATACGGATGTCCGCACCTTGGGCTTTTAGGCTGAGCAAATCGCCCTGTGAGCCTGGCACCCGTAGCATGTCGCCAAACGAGCAAAAAATAACGTCCGGCTGCGCGGCAATCGCTAATGCTTTATCAATATACGCCAGCGGCGTGACGCATACCGGACAACCGGGGCCGTGGATCAGGTTAATGGCAGCGGGCAGGAGCTGGTCTATGCCATATTTGATAATGCTATGGGTCTGCCCGCCACACACTTCCATAATGTTCCAAGGCCGGGTGGTGACAGCCCTGATAGCGGCGGCGAGTTTTTTTGCAGTTTCAGGGTCGCGGTAGGCTTCCAAATAATTCATGGCGTCTGCTCAAAATCAGCCAATTCCCGAAAAGCTTGAAGGCTTGCCTGCGCCTCTGCCGCATCCAATACCGACAAAGCAAAACCCGCATGCACAATCACATAATCGCCAATACCGGCTTCCGGCACATAAGCCAGGCTGATGTCTTTACTGATACCGGAAAAATTAATGCGGCCAGTGCGCATTAACGGGTCGCTGTCATCTGACAAACTGATTATTTGTCCGGGTATAGCCAAACACATGGGGGTTATCCTATAAAATGGGCGAAGTACAACGGGCTTAAAGCCTGGCCACCGTTGGCGAAAATGTTTCATGGCAGTATACCGCAAAGCCGGGCGCAACGATTGCCCAACACGCGGGTTAACTTGCTTAAAAGACAGCCTTGAGCCAACTATTAGCCATATGAGGCATTATTTTTGGTAGCGGTCATTGTGACTGTTTATTGGCGGCTGCGCATCTTACAAAGGCACGCAGCCGCACCGCTCCAGTGGGACAAACGGTTCGACCACCTTATTTTTCATGTCAGGCCGACGGAAAAATTCATTAAAATTTAATCCAGCCAATCTGTCAAAAATGCTAACCTCTTAAGTAATTTTTATATTTTATCGGAGTATCTATGGGCCCTCATTACTTAAACCGTTTTTTTACCCCCAAGTCAGTTGCCATTGTCGGCGCGTCCGAACGTCCTGAAAGTGTCGGCCACCGATTGCTGCTGAACATGCAAGAAGCGGGGTTTGCTGGCGGCCTATACCCTGTCAACAATAAGCGTGAAGAGTTGCTAGGCTTAAAAGCCTATCCTGACTTGAATACCGTCCCTGAAGATCTGGATCTGGTGGTCATTGCCACGCCCGCTGCAACCGTACCCGGCATAGTCCGCCAATGTGGCGAGAAAGGCGTGACTTCAGTGATTATCATTACCGCTGGGTTTGGCGAGCTAGGCGATGAAGGCAAACGCTTGCAGCAAGAAGTGCTGGATATTGCCCATCGTTATAACATCCGCATTATCGGCCCGAATTGTCTGGGCGTGGTGCGGCCTAGCGGACAGCTCAACGCCACGTTTGGCGATGGCACGGTTAAAGACGGCAACCTGGCCTTATTGTCGCAATCGGGCGCGGTGTGCACGGCCATTTTAGATTGGGCGAAAGCGCAGGACATTGGTTTTTCAACGGTCGTGTCCATGGGCGCCGCCGCTGATATTGATTTTGGCGAAGTGTTGGACTATCTAGCAACCGACGGCCAAACGACGGGCATCTTAATGTATGTGGAAGGCATACGCGATGCCCGCCGTTTTTTAAGCGGACTAAAAGCCGCCGCTCGATTAAAACCTGTTATTTTGATTAAATCCGGACGCCATGAAGCTGGCTGCAAAGCCGCCATGTCGCATACCGGCGCAATGGTCGGCGGCGACAGCGTGTTCGATGCGGCGATTGCCCGCGCAGGCGTCGTGCGGGCTTACAGCATCACCGAGTTATTTTCGGCGGCACGGGTATTGGCAAACAATTATGTCGTCAACGACAACCGTTTGGCGATTATCACCAACGCCGGTGGCCCCGGTGTGATGAGCACCGACCGCGCCGAAGATGTCGGGGTGACCATGGCCGACCTTGACCCAAGCAGCTTAGCTGAGTTGAACGCCGTCTTGCCGCCGCATTGGTCACATGCCAATCCCATTGACATTTTGGGGGACGCCACGTCCGAACGCTATCAAAACGCCTTGAAAATCTGCCTTAATGACGACCATATTGACGGTGTGCTAGTGATTTTGACCCCGCAAGCAATGACCAATCCGACGCAGGTTGCCGAATGTATCATCGAAGGCGCTAAAACCAGCAAAAAACCTGTGCTGGCCTCGTGGACCGGCGGCGCAAAAGTTCAGGAAGGCCGCGAGTTGTTTGCGAACAGCAATGTCGCGCATTTCAGCACGCCAGAAGTCGCCGTTGATGCGTTTTCGTTCCTGACCCACTATGCGCAAAACCAAATCCTGCTCAAACAAATCCCTTCACCTAGCAATAAACTGGTCATCCCCGACGTCACTGGCGCCCGCTTAATCATCGAACGGGTGCTTGCCGAAGGCCGGCAAGTGCTGACAACCCAAGAGTCTAAAGCCATCCTTGCCGCCTTCCATATCCCCGTAACCCAAACCATTAAAGTCGCCAACGCCAAAGATGCGATGATTGCCGCTGAAACGTTGGGCTTCCCAGTGGTCTTAAAGGTCAATATGGCGGAATTTAGCCATAAATCTGACATTGGCGGTGTCCGGTTAAACATCAACAGCGTCCAAGATATTGCCCATAATTTCATCGAAATGGAAACGGCGATTAAACAAAAACACCCCGAAGTCACCGAGGTGGGCATGACCGTAGAGCCGATGTTCAGATCAGCAAGCGGCCGGGAACTGATGCTTGGCGTCATTAGGGATCCGGTGTTTGGCCCGGCCATTAGCTTTGGCTTGGGCGGTACGATGGTGGAGATACTCAAAGACAGCGCCGTTGCACTGCCCCCCCTAAATGCCTACATGGCCGAGCAAATGATTGCCAAAACTAAGGCCGCCAAATATTTGCAGGCCTTCCGGCAACTGCCGCCAGCCAATAAAAAAGCGCTGGTCGAGGTGTTGCTCAATGTCTCCGCCATGGTCAGCGAATTGCCGGAAATTTTAGAGCTGGACATTAACCCGCTCATCGTTGACGAACATGGGGCCATAGCCGTGGATGCACGGATTAAAGCGCAACAGTCGCATCAACTTAGGCCTTATGCGCACATGGCAATCCATCCTTACCCTCATGAGTTAGTCCAATACCATCAATTGACCAATGGCACCAATATCACAATCCGCCCCATACGCCCTGAAGATGCCATTTTAGAAAAGGACTTTGTCCACCGCTTATCCGAACGTACTAAATATTTCCGCTTTATGCAGGAGCTGTATGAATTGACGCCAGAAATGCTCGTGCGTTTTACGCAAATCGATTATGACCGTGAAATGGCATTTGTTGCGATAAGCGATGACAAGGACATGCCGAATGAATTGGGTGTGGGCCGATACATGAGAAATCCCGATGGCCTTTCGGCTGAATTCGCGTTGGTCGTCGCCGATGATTGCCAATGTTTGGGCATCGGTTCCCGGCTGATGAAGACCTTAATGCAAACCGCAAAAGATAAAGGTATCACTTTTTTTGAAGCGGAAATTCTAAGCGCCAACACCGCTATGCTAGGATTGGTTAAAAAGCTCGGCTTCAGCATTGAAACAGTGGCGGGCAATAATGAAATCGTCCGGGCAGTCAAAGACCTGAGGCAATAAGCAATACGGCAAACGGGTGTATAAATTGCTTTTTTATGCCAGACCAGACAAAATTGCCCACCCAACAGCCCCCTACTTATTACGACAGCCGGATAAATGATCAACTTTACTAAAATGCACGGTCTCGGCAATGATTTTGTTGTCATTGACGCCATTAATCAAACCATTGAATTAACTCCAGAACAAATCCGCTTCATGGCCGACCGTCACTTTGGCATAGGTTTTGACCAATTATTATTGGTCGAGCCACCCGTAAGCCACAATGCCGATTTCAAATACCGCATTTTCAATGCCGACGGCAGTGAAGTCACTCAGTGCGGCAATGGCGCACGTTGTTTTGCCCGCTTCGTGCGCGATAAAAACTTGTCCGGTAACAATGAAATCTGTGTCGACACCGGTTCATGCCAATTGACGCTCCGTTTTGATGGACAAGACCTGATTACTGTCAACATGGGGATACCCAAGCACTCGCCTGATGAAATCCCGCTCCTTGCCGAGCAGGAATCAAAATTCTATAGCGTGGCGGTCAATAATTCTGAAAAAGCATTTGGCGCAGTTTCCATGGGCAATCCTCACGCCGTTATTCAGGTCAATGACATTAGAAGCGCCCCTGTCCATGAATTGGGCCCAGCTCTGGAAAGCCACCCGATTTTCCCAGAACGCGCCAATATCGGTTTTATGCAAATTATTGACCGCCAGCACATCAAACTGCGCGTTTATGAGCGGGGCGCTGCCGAAACACTAGCTTGCGGTAGCGGGGCTTGCGCCGCTGTGGTCATTGGCATTGAGCAGAACCTGCTCGATCATGACGTTGTTGTTCAGCTACCAGGCGGCGAACTAAAAATACACTGGTCAGGGCGTGACACGCCCGTATTTATGACCGGACCTGCAGTCACCGTCTTTGATGGCCGGATAAGCCTCAACGGCACATCGGAAACCACCGGATTGTCATCCTTAGAAGTGGAATATTATCTGCGTAAAAACCCCGAATTTTTCAACGAACACTTGGACTTACTGGAACACATCAGCATCCCCCATCCTAGCGGCAATGCCGTTTCCCTAATTTCAAAACAACTGGAAATTTTCAGGGACAGGCATCAGGACATGGAAAACCAGCTCACTACGTTGATAGAAATAGCCAGGGACAATGACACCGCTTTGCTGCGGATGCACAAATTAACCCTTGCGCTATTGGATGCTTCCACACTACAAGAAGCCATTGCCAACCTGGATGTCGTCTTGTCCGGCTATTTTTTCACCGACTTTGTGGCTGTCCGCATTATTAAAGACCAACCAGAGCCCACTGTTGCCAATTTATTTATCGAACCAAGCAGCGACTTGCTCAAACCCTTCATTAAGGAACTTACCGACAACCGGCCCAGCTGCGGGCGCCCTACACTGGAGCAAGCCAGAGTGTTGTTTGGCGATGCGGCGACCGAAGTGAAATCCTGCGCCATTGTGCCAATGGCATTCACCGAGCTGGAAGGCCTTATAGCTATCGGCAGCAGGGAAGAAGGGCGGTTCCACTACAGCATGGGCACTTTGTTTTTAACGCAAATGAGTGAGCTTATTGGCACCCGCCTAATTTCCTTATTACAACAGGCACAACATGCACGCTAACGCGGCGCAGTTACTGAACAATTTTTTAGGCCAACTCACAATCGAGCAGCGGGCATCAGGACACACAGTCAAAAGCTATCAGCGCGACCTTAAGCAACTAGCCGACTATTGCACCGCCAAGCTTATCAATGACTGGCAATGCGTGCAGCAAACCGATATACGCGCTTATATCGCCCATCGCCATCGTCAAGGCATCAGCAGCAAGAGCCTACAACGCCAGCTATCCGCCATCCGCAGCTTCTACAATTATCTGCTAAAAAACCATCTTGCCCAGACCAACCCCGCCCAACATATAAAAGCCCCCAAGCAGGCAAGAAAGCTACCAAAAACCTTGGACGTAGACCAGATGACAGGCTTGCTGGAAGCAGGGGCCAATTCAATCCTGGAAATTCGCGATGTGGCCATGTTTGAGCTGTTCTATTCATCGGGGCTACGGCTTAGCGAACTCACTGCACTTGATTTGTCAGATATGGATTTGCCCGACCAATCCCTCATGGTGCGTTCAGGCAAAGGGGGGAAGTCAAGGCTGTTGCCGGTCGGCAGCAAAGCAATCACTGCGCTTGAAAACTGGTTATTGCGGCGTGCCACAATAGTGGCCACCTCCGAATCCGCCGTCTTTATCTCAACGCGGGGGACTCGGCTTAGCCAACGTAGCGTGGAGTTAAGGCTTGCGCAATGGTGTAAAAAAAAAGGTATTGCCGAACATATACACCCACACATGTTAAGACATTCTTTTGCCAGCCATTTACTTGAGTCTAGCCAGGACTTGCGGGCCGTACAAGAACTTCTAGGCCACAGCAATATCAGCACAACCCAAATCTATACCCATCTGGATTTCCAGCATCTGGCTGATATATATGACAAAGCGCATCCACGAGCCAAAAAAAAAACCGAATAAGCAATTGCTTCAGAAGCAAAAAAGCAAAAAACCTGCTACCATGTCATCATTTTTTAATGTATTAATGCAAAAAGCAATCTGCTTCTCATACACACACTTCATCTTTATTAAAAGGTACCGGAAATGGCGGTAGACGAAATTCAAGATATTAAATCCAAAGGGATACTCTGGGGCTTCGGAGTTTTTATCGCCATTGTGCTAATCATCCTGATTGTTTTAGGGGCGTGGTGGGGTAGTGAACCGGGGCAGTTTAACATCATGGATGAAGCGCAGAAACGCGCCAAAGAAACCCATGAAACTGAAAACTTGCCGGTCGGGTATGTTTATACCAACACCCTCGCCCATATCGCAGAAGTCCTGCTACACAAACCTGGCGGCTATATCACTAATGACGTAGGGCCGCCTGGGGTGTTCCTTGACAACGTCCCTAACTGGGAATATGGCGCTTTGGTTATGTTGCGTGACGCGTCATCCGCGCTAAGGAATCACTTTGCAAGAGACCAGTCACAATCCGCCGAAGATCCCGATTTGGCAGTTGCCGAACCCTATTTCTACTTTGAAAACGACTCATGGGCATTGCCGTCCACAGAAGCCGAATACCAAAAAGGCATTGAGGCGCTCCATAAATACATGACCCGCCTCCAGCACTACGGCGGCAATGTAAAGCAAGCACAGTTTTATTCGCGGGCTGACAACCTCTGGCAATACACAGAAGTTGTCATCAAACGGTTGGGCGGCCTTTCCACCCGTCTTACGGCCAACAGTTCCGGCTCTAACTATGGGCCAGGTTTGACAGATCTGGAAAAAGAACAGGCCGACAAACAAGGCACACCCGTTGCTAGAGTCACATGGATGGAAATTGACGATGTTTTCTACGAGGCTCGCGGCGCAAGCTGGGCATTGCTGCATATCCTTAGAGCCATTAAACATGATTTCGAAGACATCTTGCTTGACAAACGGGCGATGCGTACCGTTGACATTATGATCAAAGCATTAGAAAACTCTTTGGAACCAATACTAAGCCCAATGATTTTAAATGGCGATGGCTACGGCCTATTTGCCAACTATTCTCTAACAATGGCAAATTACATAGCGAGGGCAAATGCCGCTGCCCTTGATTTGCGTGACATTATGAACAGGGGGTAATGATTATGGATGAACAAATAAACTTTAACCTTACGCAGCTTAGCACATGGAAAAGAATTTTCTTTATGCTGATTTATGCCGCTATTGGCACCTTAATTAGATTGCTGTTATGGGCGGTCATTATTCTGCAAATCATATCGGCATTACTGTCAGGAAAACCCAATCAAAATATTCTTGATTTCGGGCGCAGCCTTTCAGTTTACACCTACCATATCCTGTTATTTATGACTTTCAACACGGAAACCCTGCCTTTCCCTTTCTCGGATTGGAACCTGACCGCAGAGCTTCAACCGCACGAAACAAAAACACCAAATGAATAAAATAATGGGTAATAGATAAACTTTCGCTGTTTTTTGGAGGGTGTCCAGAATTTTGTGTAAA
>DIUY01000016.1 GCA_002422395.1 Methylococcaceae bacterium UBA6146
CGGGTGTCGTTGCATCAATTATTGAGTAAAAAAATATGTCAAACCAAACTATCAGAATCCGTCTGAAGTCCTTTGATCACAAGTTAATTGATCAATCGGCTGGCGAGATAGTAGAAACAGCAAGGAGAACAGGTGCCCAAGTTAAAGGGCCTATTCCGTTGCCTACAAAAAAAGAACGTTTTACGATATTGATTTCTCCCCATGTCAATAAAGATGCTAGGGATCAATATGAATTAAGAACATATAAGAGATTGTTGGATATCGTAGAGCCGACTGAAAAAACGGTCGACGCGCTAATGAAGTTGGATCTTGCAGCTGGTGTCGATGTCCAGATAAAGTTGAATTAAGATAAGAATAGAGGAATCGGCAGATGTCAATAGGTCTGATTGGTCGTAAGTGTGGTATGACCAGAGTTTTTTGTGAAGATGGTTCGTCAGTGCCGGTTACTGTGCTCCAGATTGATTCGAACAGGGTTGCTCAAGTTAAAGGTATTGAAGTCGATGGGTATCGTGCAATACAAGTGGCGGTAGGCGATAAAAAGTCTTCAAGAGTCAATAAACCAATGGCGGGTCACTATGCTGCGGCTAATCTGACCGCTGGGCGAGGTCTTTGGGAATTTCGCCTTGAAGAAGGCGAGGGTAATGAGTTGTCGGTTGGGTCTGAACTGTCGCTCGATATTTTTTCTGAAGGTCAAGTTGTCGATGTTCAAGGGAAAAGTATTGGTAAAGGTTTTGCGGGCGGTATTAAAAGGCATAATTTCAGTATGCAGGATGCAACTCATGGTAATTCACGCTCGCATCGGGTTTTAGGCTCTATTGGTATGAACCAAACGCCTGGTCGAGTTTTCAAGGGAAAGAAAATGGAAGGCCATTTAGGTGCTGTGACAACTACAGTACAGAATTTGACTGTCCATAGAATTGATTTTGAAAGGAGCTTGATTTTAGTAAAGGGTGCCGTACCGGGAGCTAAAGGCGGCGATGTGGTTATTATTCCCGCAATGAAAACAAAAAGGAAAGGTTAAGCCATGGGTTTGCAAATACCAGCTTTAAATGAGCAAGATTCTAATGGAGGGCTAGAGGTTGCGGAAGCTATTTTTGGTTGCTCCTATAATGAAACATTAGTTCATCAGTTAGTTACCCGGCATCTAGCGGGTTCGCGTGCCGGCACAAAGGCTCAAAAAACCCGATCTGATGTAAGTGGCGGTGGTGCCAAGCCTTGGCGGCAAAAAGGGACTGGTCGAGCAAGATCTGGTACCACGCGTAGCCCAATATGGCGCACAGGTGGCGTTGCTTTTGCTGCTAGGCCACGGTGTTATGAGCAAAAATTAAATAAAAAAATGTTTCGTGTTGGTATCAGGTCTATATTGTCTGAATTACTTAGACAAGGTCGGCTTGTTCTTTGCAGCGATATTTCACCTTCATCGCCAAAAACTAAGGTTTTGAGCGAAAGGTTAAAAACAATTGATGCAAAACGAATTTTGATTATTGTTGATAGTGTTGATGAGAATTTGGCATTAGCTTCTAGGAATATACCTTATGTGGAAGTGATAGAAGCTATGAATTTGAGTCCTGTTCTGCTTGTTTCAGCCGATAAAGTTATTGCTACACCAGATGCACTGAAAAAAATAGAGGAGCACTTGGCATGAGTTTAAGTAATTATGAGTTGGCAGCAGTGCTTGAGTCCCCCATTATCTCTGAAAAAAGCACTATAGTTGGGGAAAAAAATAGACAATTTGTTTTCAAAGTGCAAAAAAAAGCAACTAAAAAACAAGTTAAAAGTGCAGTGGAAGTTATGTTTAATGTCGAAGTTGATTCGGTGAATATTTTAAACATTAAAGGAAAACAAAAAAGATTTGGTCGTTCATTGGGTCGAAGATCCGATTGGAAAAAGGCGTATGTAAAACTTAAGCCTGGTCACGATATAGAATTCTCCGCTGCTTAATTTTTTTAAAGTGAAAGGTCAATAGGAAACGGTAAAAACCATGGCGATTGTAAAGTCTAAACCGACATCACCAGGATCGAGGTTTGTAATACGCATAAAAAATGACGATCTGCATAAAGGAAAGCCCTATGCACCTTTGTTAGATAAAAAAAGCAAAACTGGTGGCCGAAATAATATGGGGCGTATAACAACACGTCATGTCGGTGGCGGACATAAACAGCATTATCGCATTATTGATTTTAAAAGGAATAAGACAGATATTCCTGCCGTTGTTGAACGATTGGAATACGATCCTAACAGAACCGCCAATATAGCTTTAATCTTGTTTAAGGATGGCGAACGCAGATATATTATCGCCCCTAAGGGGTTGGAGATAGGTCAAGAGATATTTTCATCTGAAAGTGTTCCTGTTAAGCCAGGGAATTGTATGCCTTTGAGGAATATACCTATGGGTACTACGGTTCACTGTGTTGAATTAAGGCCTGGAAAAGGAGCGCAGATAGCTAGAAGTGCTGGCACGTCAGCCCAGTTGGTGGCTAGAGATGGTGCTCACGCAACAATCAGGTTGCGTTCTGGCGAAATGCGTAAAGTAATGGCTGACTGTCGCGCAGTGATAGGCGAGGTGTCAAACTCTGAACACAATTTGTCTTCTTTGGGTAAGGCTGGTGCTTCAAGATGGCGGGGCATTCGACCGACTGTTCGTGGTGTAGTTATGAACCCAGTAGATCACCCTCACGGTGGTGGTGAAGGTCGAACTTCTGGTGGTAGGCATCCTGTATCGCCTTGGGGAATGCCGACAAAAGGTTATAAAACACGAAAAAACAAACGTACTGATAATATGATTATCAGACGCCGTAAGCAGAAATAGAGAGGAAATAGCGTGCCGCGTTCAATTAAAAAAGGTCCTTTTATTGATCATCATCTCCTTAAAAAAGTTGAGGATGCTGTAAGTAGCAATAATCGGAAACCGATTAAAACATGGTCAAGACGATCAATGATTATTCCAGATATGCTAGGTTTAACAATTGCTATTCATAATGGCCGACTGCATATTCCGGTTCTTATTTCTGAGAATATGGTCGGTCATAAGTTAGGCGAATTTGCACCCACGCGAACATATAAAGGCCATGTGGCTGATAAAAAATCAAGGTAGGGTTTTTGAGTGATGGAAATTTCAGCAAAACTAAATAATGCCCCTTTATCGGCACAAAAAGCACGCTTAGTAGGCGATCAAATTCGTGGTATGCCAGTTGAAAAAGCATTGAATACTTTAAAATTCAGTTCGAAAAAAGCGGCTGCAATTATTAAAAAAATTCTCGAATCTGCCATAGCCAACGCAGAACATAATGAGAACGCCGATATTGATGAATTACGGGTATCCACCGTGTATGTCAATGAAGGGGCGACCATGAAGAGGTTTAAGGCAAGAGCTAAAGGACGTGCAAACCATATCCTGAAAAGAACCTGCCATATCACAATTAAAGTCGCAGAATACGAGTAGGGGTATAAATAATATGGGTCAGAAGGTACATCCAACAGGTATACGGCTAGGCATTGTCAAAGATTGGAATTCTCGGTGGTACGCAAGCAGCCAAGATTATCCTATTTTCTTGCATCAAGATTTGCTGGTTAGGGATTATATTAAAAAAAAGCTAGCTCATGCGTCTGTTAGCCGCATACAAATCAACCGTCCTGCAAATAATGCACATATCACTGTACATACGGCAAGGCCAGGTATAGTTATCGGAAAAAAAGGCGAAGATATTGATGTGTTAAGGCAGGAAATATCTAAAATGATGGGTATTCCAGTGCAGCTTAATGTTGAGGAAATTAGAAAGCCAGAGTTAGACGCTCAGTTGGTCGCAGAAGGCGTTGCGCAACAGCTTGAAAAAAGAATTATGTACCGCCGGGCAATGAAGCGAGCCGTTACTAATACTATGCGATTAGGTGCTGAAGGCATAAAAATTAACATAGGTGGTCGTCTAAATGGCGCAGAAATAGCTCGAAGTGAATGGTATAGGGAAGGTCGTGTGCCGCTCCATACACTTAGGGCGGATATAGACTACGCAACAGCAGAGGCGAATACAACCTATGGGATTATCGGCATCAAAGTGTGGATATTCAAGGGTGAAGTATTTGATATGGATGCTCATATAGCATCTATTAATTCTGAATCTAAAAAATAGTTGAAGGGAAAAAGACATGCTTCAACCTAAAAGAACTAAATTTCGCAAGCAGCACAAAGGTAGAAACAACGGCATAGCCGTTCGCGGTTCATCGGTAAGTTTTGGTGAGTACGGCCTTAAATCAGTTAGCCGCGGCAGACTTACTGCACGGCAGATAGAGTCTGGACGTAGAACTATTAGCCGTCATGTTAAGCGTGGTGGAAAAATATGGATTAGGATTTTTCCAGATAAGCCCATAACTAAAAAACCTTTAGAAGTTCGTATGGGAAAAGGAAAAGGTAGTGTAGAATACTGGGTTGCTCAAATTAGGCCTGGAACCATGTTGTATGAGATACAAGGGGTTTCTGAAGAATTGGCACGTGAAGCTTTCACGCTGGCGGCTGCTAAGTTACCTTTAAAAACACTGTTTACCACTCGGACAATAATGTGATGAAAGCAAGTGAATTACGACAAAAATCAAAAGATGAATTGGATGCCATGTTGCTCAATTTATCGCGTGAACGCTTTAATCTTAAAATGCAAAAAGGAACAGGGCAATTATCGAAGCCTGATCAAGTGAAAAAAGTAAGGCGTGATGTTGCACGTATACGCACTGTATTAAAAGAAATGGTGAGCGCATAAAATGAGCGAAAATTTAACTAAACTAAGGACGATCACCGGTCGTGTAGTTAGCAATAAAATGGATAAAACTATTACTGTTTTAGTTGAACGAATGGTAAAGCATCCCGTTTATGGAAAATACATAAAGCGTTCGACTAAAATGATGGCTCATGACGAACAAAATGTCTGTCAGGAAGGTGATATGGTTGCCATTACTTCATGTAGGCCAATGTCTAAGCATAAAACCTTTAAATTGGTTCAAGTCTTAGAAAATGAAAGAAAATAGCACAAACTTAAAATAGAGTGTAGGAATAAATCATGATTCAGATGCAAACTAACCTTGACGTTGCTGATAATAGCGGCGCAAAAAAGGTCATGTGTATCAAAGTCCTAGGTGGTTCGCATAGGCGGTATGCAGGTATTGGCGATATTATTAAAGTCAGTATTAAAGATGCGATACCCCGTGGAAGAGTAAAAAAAGGCGAAGTTTATAACGCTTTGGTGGTAAGAACTAGAAAAGGTGTTCGTAGGCCTGATGGTTCTTTAATTCGTTTTGACGGTAATGCTGCAGTAATCCTTAATAATAATTTACAGCCTTTAGGCACGCGCATATTTGGCCCAGTGACACGCGAATTAAGAGGTGACAAGTTCATGAAAATCATCTCATTAGCTCCTGAAGTATTATAAGGTAGGGTTTAAATATGCAAAAAATAAAAAAAGGCGATGATGTTATTGTTCGAGTTGGTAAGGATAAGGGCAAAAGCGGCAGGGTGACTCAAGTCCTTAAGGAAAATAAAGTTCTTGTTGAGGGGATAAATCAAGTTAAAAAAACCCAAAAAGCAAATCCAAATACTGGTGTTTCTGGTGGAATTATCGAAAAAGATATGCCTATTGATATATCTAATATTGGCTTATACAACCCGATAACAAAAAAAGCAGATCGTATTGGTTTTAAGTTTCTGGAAGATGGAAGAAAAGTCAGATACTTTAAGTCAACAAACGAAGTTGTTGATGCGTAAGGGGCATATTGAATCATGGCTAGACTAGAATCCATTTATAAAGAAACAATTCTCCCCGCTTTAGTTGAGCAATTTGCTTATAAGTCTGTAATGCAAGCGCCGAGAATTACTAAAATAACCCTTAATATGGGTGTCGGTGGTGCTGTAGCGGATAAAAAAGTTTTACAATCTGCTGTTAATGACATGGAAAAGATTTCCGGTCAAAAACCTGTTGTTACTTTGGCAAGAAAATCCATTGCTGGGTTTAAAATTCGTGATGATATGCCTATTGGCTGTAAAGTTACTCTGCGTAGCGATAGGATGTATGAATTTTTGGATCGTTTGATTAGTATATCGATCCCTCGAATTCGTGATTTTAGAGGGTTAAGTCCTAAAAGTTTTGATGGACGAGGAAATTATTCAATGGGCGTTAAAGAGCAAATCATCTTCCCAGAAATTGATTATGATAAGATCGATGTTTTGCGTGGGATGGATATTACTATTACGACAACAGCTAAAACTAATGAAGAAGGGTTGGCTTTGTTGAAGCTTTTTAATTTTCCATTTAAGAACTAAAAGGCGATTCAAACATGGCAAAAAAATCGATGATCGCGCGAGAAACTAAGCGCATAAAACTTGTCCAAAAATATGATGCTAAGCGCAAGTCTCTTAAAGAGATTATAAGGGATCCGGACGCTACATTCGAAGATAAAGAAACTGCTCATTTGAAACTTCAAAAATTACCAAGAGATTCTAGCTTATCTAGAATCCGTAATAGGTGTAACTTGACTGGGCGTCCACATGGATATTATCGAAAATTTGGTCTTAGCCGGAATAAATTGAGAGAAGCTACTATGCGGGGTGATGTTCCTGGTGTGGTAAAGGCTAGTTGGTAATCTGCTGGATCAAGTTTGGAGAAAATAAAATGAGTATGACAGACCCTGTGGCAGATATGCTGACCCGCATTAGAAATGGTCAATCTGCAGGAAAAAAATATATTAAACAACCTTCGTCAAAATTAAAAATATCTATTGCAAAAGTATTAAAAGAAGAAGGATATATAAAAGATTTCAATGTTGAAACGAATGCTAGTCACAGTGAAATGACCGTTGAGCTTAAATACTATAAGGGCGCTCCGGTTATTGAAAGTATAAAAAGAATTAGTAGACCGGGTTTGCGCATATACAAATCTAAAGACGAATTGCCAAAAGTTCTTGGCGGCTTAGGGATTGCCATTGTATCAACATCAAATGGTGTCATGACCGATAGGGCAGCGCGTGCGATTGGGCATGGCGGTGAAATTATTTGTACTGTTTGTTAGTGTAGGCGTGTCATATGTCAAGAATTGCAAAATCACCAATTAGTATACCTAAAGGTGTTGATATAAAACTAGATGGAAATAACGTGACTGTAAAAGGCGGTAAAGGTCAGTTATCTTTTAATTTTAACCCAGCTATTAATATTGATATTAATGATAATGTGATATCAATAGAGTGGAAAAAAGACGATAAAAGCGCAACAGCGCAAGCGGGTACCGCAAGAGCTATTGTGAATAACATGGTTACTGGTGTTTCCGCTGGCTTTGAGAAAAAGCTGGCTCTTATTGGTGTCGGTTATAGGGCTCAAGCTAAAGGGAATATTTTAAGTTTGACCCTTGGTTTTTCTCATCCGGTTGATTTTGAAGTTCCTTCAGGTATTTCAGTTGAGACGCCCACACAGACTGAAATTGTTGTAAGGGGAAGTGATAAGCAGCAAGTTGGTCAGGTTGCAGCAAAAATTAGAGCTTATCGTCCACCTGAACCTTACAAAGGCAAGGGTGTAAGGTATGCCGATGAGCATGTTGCTAGAAAAGAAGCTAAAAAGAAGTAAGGTGACGTTATGGATAAGAAAAAAGCTCGAATGAAGCGCGCAATAAAGTTGCGTTGTAAAATTAAAAAACTAAATGCCACACGATTATCAGTTCATAAGACGTCACAACATATATATGCCCAAGTGATTAGCGGTGATGGTGTCCAAACGCTGGCCAGTGTCTCAACCACTCAAGCGGAAGTGAAATCCGTTGTGAAAAACACAGGTAATGTAAAAGCGGCTGAAGAAGTCGGAAAGCAAATAGCTCAGAAAGCTATTGCCGCTGGTATAACAGAGGTTGCTTTTGATCGTTCGGGGTTTAAATATCATGGTCGTGTTAAAGCATTGGCCGATGCCGCGCGTGATGCCGGTTTGAAATTTTAGGAGAGTGATATGGCTACAGCACCAGCGCAAGGCAGCACAGACGGATTGCAAGAAAAATTAGTTAATGTAAGACGCGTTGCGAAAGTGGTAAAAGGTGGTAGAGTCTTCGGTTTTGCAGCATTAACAGTTGTGGGTGACGGTCAAGGGCGTGTTGGTTATGGGGTTAGTAAAGCCCGTGAAGTCCCTATTGCAATACAAAAATCGCTAGAGCAAGCACGTAAAAATATGCGTAAGGTTGCGTTAAAGGGTGATACGCTACAATATGCCATTATGAACTCCACAGGAGCTGCAAAGGTTTATATGCAGCCCGCTTCTGAAGGCACGGGTATTATTGCCGGTGGTGCAATGAGGGCTGTGTTCGAGGTTGTTGGTGTGCATAATGTATTGGCAAAGTGTATTGGCACTAATAATCCTATTAACGTTGTTAGGGCGACAATTAATGGGCTTACGCAAATGCATGATGCTAATCAAATAGCGGCAAAGCGTGGATTGTCAGTTGATCAAATTATTGGGTAATTGTCATGTCTGATAAAAAGTTAAGTGTAACCATGGTGAAAAGTAAGTTCGGTCGTTTGCCAAGACACCAAGCGTGTTTGAAGGGGTTGGGGTTACGCAAAATTAACCAAACTGTCGAAGTTCTTAATACAGCCGAAAATAGAGGCATGATAAATAAAATCTTGTACATGCTAAAAGTTGAGGAAGTGTAATGTATTTAAATACTATCCAGGCAAGTGATGGGTCGCGTAAAAAAGCAAGGCGCGTGGGGCGAGGAATAGGTTGTACTTTAGGGAAAACTTGCGGTAAAGGTCATAAAGGCCAGAAAGCGCGTAGCGGTGGTTTTCATAAAGTCGGTTTTGAAGGCGGTCAGATGCCTTTGCAAAGGCGGTTGCCTAAAGTCGGTTTCACCTCAAGATCAGGTAAGTTTTCAGCAGAAGTACGGCTAAGTGAGCTAGATGTTTTGCCTAATGATGTAATTGATCTAAACATTTTGAAATTGGCAAATATTGTTCCGGCATTCACAAAAGTTGCTAAAGTTATTAAATCAGGACAGTTAACTAGGGCTATTAGTTTAAAAGGAATTAAAGTGACTGTTGGAGCTAGAGAGTCGATAGAAGCTGCTGGCGGCAAAGTCGAGGTATAAGTGAGTACTTCTAGGACTCAGATGGCAAGCAAAACAGGTGATTACTCAGAACTTAAAGCACGCTTACTTTTTGTTTTGGGTGCTCTTTTTGTATATAGGATTGGTTCTCATATTCCTGTTCCCGGAATAGATCCAAAGGCTCTTGCTGTGATGTTTGAACAGCAAAGTGGCTCTATTTTGGACATGTTTAACATGTTTTCAGGTGGGGCTTTGATGCGTTTAAGTCTCTTTGCCCTTGGGATAATGCCTTATATATCCGCATCAATCATTATGCAATTGATGACAGTTGTTATACCGGCAATGGAGCAAATGAAAAAAGAAGGTGAATCGGGGCGGCGTAAAATCTCTCAATACACACGTTATGGTACTGTGGTTTTGGCAACTTTTCAGGCTATTGGTATTTCTCTCGCCCTACAAAATCAGACTGCGGGTGGTCTTTCGGTTGTATTGAACCCTAGTTTAGGGTTCGTAGTAATTACAACTATAACGCTTGTTACCGGAACTGTTTTTCTTATGTGGCTTGGTGAACAGGTTACAGAAAGAGGTATTGGTAATGGTATATCAATGATAATTTTTGCCGGTATTGTTTCTGGATTACCTAAAGCCATAGGTGGTACTTTGGAGCTAGCCAGAACTGGCGAGATGAATGGCGCATTCATTCTTTTATTGTTTCTTTTGTCAGTTTCTGTCACAGCTCTTGTCGTTTTTGTAGAGCGGGGTCAAAGAAGAATTCTGATTAATTATCCAAAAAGACAGCAAGGCCGTAAACTTTATGCTGCACAAAGTAGCTTTTTGCCATTGAAGCTCAATATGGCTGGTGTTATACCGCCAATATTTGCATCAAGTATTATCTTGTTTCCAGCGACCATTGCTGGTTGGTTTGGGAATAGCGAAGGGTTTTCTTGGTTACAAGATATTGCAACTATATTATCGCCTGGGCAGCCGGTATATGTAATGTTTTATGCCGCCGCAATAATATTTTTCTGTTTTTTTTATACAGCATTAGTTTTCAATTCTAAAGAAACTGCAGAAAATTTAAAAAAATCAGGGGCTTTTTTGCCTGGAATAAGACCTGGTATACAAACCACGGCTTATATTGATAAGGTAATGACCCGTCTGACTTTAATTGGAGCTTTTTATATAACACTGGTGTGCCTGTTGCCAGAATTTTTGATTGTTTATTGGAATGTCCCATTTTATTTTGGTGGCACATCATTGTTGATTATTGTTGTTGTTGTAATGGATTTTATTTCTCAAATGCAAACCCATATAATGTCGCAGCAGTATGAAGGCTTAATGAAAAAGTCAAATTTAAAAAAATAAGGTTTAAATAGCGATTATTGTTGCGCAAACGTTAAGGAGTTAATTGTGAAAGTTCGTGCATCTGTTAAGGTGATTTGTAGAAATTGCAAAATTGTAAAAAGAAATGGTGTTGTGCGGGTCATCTGTTCGGATGGAAGGCACAAGCAGCGTCAAGGTTGAACTTTTGGCATTATATTTTTAATTGTGCTATAATTATCGGCTTAACTTTATAAAGTTACTCAGGGGAGTATTTGAATGGCACGTATTGCCGGGATAAATGTACCAGATCATAAGCATGCAATAGTAGCATTGACTGCTATTTATGGCATTGGTCGTCAAAAAGCAAGTGTGATTTGTGCCGAGGTGGGTATAGATCCATCTGTTAAAATAAAAGAATTGGATGAGGAGCAACTTGATTCTATTCGTAGTGTTGTCTCAAAGATGACGGTTGAAGGCGATCTTCGGCGTGAGGTTTCTATGAGTATAAAACGCTTGATGGATCTTGGTTGTTATCGTGGAATTAGGCATCGCAGAGGTTTGCCGCTAAGAGGGCAAAGAACAAGAACAAATGCCCGTACGCGAAAAGGCCCTCGTAAACCGATTAGAAAATAAGATATTTCTTTAAAGAGATCAAAGTAATGGCTAGTCCCAATCGTTCAAGAAAACGTATAAAAAAAGAAGTCGCGGATGGAGTTGCACATGTGCATGCATCCTTTAACAATACCATCATAACAATCACAGATAGAAAAGGAAATGCTTTATCTTGGGCTACGTCTGGAGGGTCAGGTTTTCGCGGCTCAAGAAAAAGCACCCCTTTTGCAGCTCAAGTTGCTGCTGAAAAAGCAGGTGTTGTTGCACAAGAGTTTGGAATGAAAAATCTGGATGTTATGATCAAAGGTCCCGGGCCAGGTAGGGAGTCTGCTGTTCGTTCTTTGAATAATTTGGGATTTAAGATTAATAATATCGTTGATGTCACGCCTATTCCACATAACGGATGTCGTCCACCAAAAAAACGCCGCGTATAGAAAAATTGGAGTTGTATTATGGCAAGATACCTTGGGCCTACATGTAAATTAAGCCGAAGAGAAGGGACTGACCTTTTTTTAAAAAGTAGAGGAAAGTCTTTAGAAAATAAGTGCAAATTAGATCAAAGGCCAGGACAGCATGGTGCTAAGCGTACACGTAATTCTGACTATGCTTTGCAGTTGAGAGCAAAGCAGCGGTTGCGGCGTATTTATGGTGTCTTAGAAAAGCAGTTTAGGAATTATTATAAAATTGCCGATATGAAAAAAGGCGCGACAGGCGAAAATTTGCTAAATCTCCTAGAGTCTAGGCTAGATAATGTGGTTTATCGTATGGGTTTTGCCTCTACTAGGTCTGAGGCTCGTCAATTAGTGTCGCATAAGTCTGTTCAAGTTAATGGTGTGTTAATCAACGTCCCTTCCTATCAGGTTTCTCCCGGTGATGTTCTGTCCGTTAGAGAAAAAGCTAAAAAACAACAGCGTATTGTTGATGCTCTAACAGTTGCTGAGCAATATGGGTTTCCTAATTGGGTTGATGTCAATTCAAAGGCTATGACGGGGGTTTTCAATTCCTTGCCTGACAGATCGGATTTAGGTGCTGATATCAATGAGCAGTTGGTTGTGGAGCTTTACTCTAAATAATTGCAGTTCTGAGGGATATAAATGCAGAGTTCTATTTCAGGTTTACTAAAACCTAGATTAGTCGAAGTGGTAAATAAATCGCCTAATCATTCCCGTATTGTAATTGAGCCTTTAGAGAGAGGGTTTGGTCATTCTCTAGGTAATGCTTTAAGGCGAGTTTTGTTATCTACAATACCTGGTTGTGCAGTTACAGATGTTGAGATTGAAGGTGTGCTTCATGAATACACAACAATAGAGGGTGTTCAAGAAGATGTCATAGACATCATGCTCAATTTAAAAAAATTGGCGGTTATTTTGCACTCCAAGGATGAAGTTGAGTTATCTCTTTCAAAAAACGGAATAGGTTGCATAACGGCGGCCGATATTTCTGTTCCACATGATGTTGAAATTGTCAATCCTGATTTAATAATAGCCAACTTAACTCAAGCTGGCGTTTTAAATATGAAAATAAGAGTCCGTCGTGGAAGAGGTTATGAGCCTGTTAGTGTCCGTAAATCAAATTTTGAATATAGTTCGACTATGGGTGTTTTGCAACTAGATGCATCTTATAGCCCTATCGTTAAGGTTGCTTATCAAGTTGAAAGTACACGCGTTGAACAGAGAACAAATTTAGATAAGTTAATTATAGAACTAGAAACAAATGGAACTGTTGATCCAGAAGAAACAATTAAGTTAGCAGCCACTATACTTCACGACCAACTTTCAGTGTTTGTTGATTTCGAGAAAGTTAATGAACAGCTTGAAGAAGAAAGAGTTGTAATTGAGAATGAATTTGATCCAATACTTCTTCGTCCTGTTGATGATCTTGAGCTGACAGTTCGTTCAGCAAATTGTTTAAAAGCCGAAAATATTTTTTATATTGGCGATTTAATCCAGCGTACTGAGGTTGAATTGTTAAAAACGCCAAATCTTGGCAAAAAGTCTTTAACTGAAATAAAAGATATTCTTGCTTTGAAAGGTTTGTCATTAGGTATGCGTTTAGAAAATTGGCCCCCAGAAAGCCTCGCTGATCAAACAAACACAGTTAATTAACTAATAACATTAGGTCTTCTTATAATGAGACATCGTAAATCCGGTAGAAAATTTAATATAAATAGCAGTCATCGTAAGGCGCTATTTAGTAATATGGCAAGCTCACTATTTAGACATGAGCTAATCAAAACTACTTTGCCAAAAGCTAAAGAATTGAGAAGCTTTGCTGAACCCTTAATTACTTTATCTAAAGAAGATAGTGTTGCTAAAAGACGCCTTGCATTTGCAAGATTACGTGATCGGGAAGTTGTCACTAAGCTTTTTAATGAATTAGGCCCGAGATATAAAAATAGAGCGGGTGGTTATTTGAGGATTATGAAATGCGGATTTAGACCTGGTGACGATGCACCTATGGCTTATGTTGAATTGGTTGAAAGGCCTGAATAAAGATCATTCTGCACGATTTTTAAAAAAGCCGGTTTTAACCGGTTTTTTTTTATGTCTAATGTTTTGGTTTTATATGAATTTCAACCCTATTGTCCGTGAGTTCTGTCAACGCCTAAAAGCCAATGGCAAGAACGGAAAAGCCGTGGTCTGTGACGCTATGCGTAAGCTTATCCATCTTAGTGTTGCTGTATTAAAATCAGGTAAGGCATTTGATACAATTTAGCTTGAAAAAAAGAATTGGTAGTGGCTAAGTTTTAAATGATAGTGACGAATTGTACGAGATGATGAACCAATGGATCACCCCATCATGCCAGGTGGCCTTTTTGGAAAAAGAGAGCGTTTTCCGTGTCATCCGTCCAAGCCGTTGGCGCAAGGTGTTGTTCCAGCGTTCCATGTGGGCGGTTTGCCCCGACTCCTTGCCGACACTTTGATGGGTCTCGCCGGAAAAGACGCTGGCATACGCCCGCCAAAAGTCGCTGAACGTCCGGCAAGCCCGATAGGGCCCGGGGATCCTGTCCCAGAGTGTCCTGCAGGTTTGTTCGCTGCGGTCACCGTTGACAAAGGCGACGATCTGCCGGGTCCTGCGGCATAAGGCCGTCCATGTCCAGACCTTGTTGCGCCGCTTCCCGACGTAGCCGCAGACCTCGTCCAGCTCCAGGATATCGTCGGGGCGGGCATCGGCCAGGCTGTCCTTCACTTCGGGCAAATGCTGGAGTTTTTTTTAACCAGGCACTGAGGGTCGGGCGTGACACGCCAAATATCCGCACAATGCCCCGTAAGCTGGGCCGTTCCTGGTAAGCCTTCAGGATTTCTTCTTTGCGGGCCTCGCTGTACCGGGTTGTGGGTTCCAGCACCTTGCTGGCCCCGCAGTCCTTGCAACGGTATTGTTGTTTGCCGCAGGCGTTGCGTCCGTTCTTGACGATGTTTTCGCTTTGGCAATCCCGGCATCGGTGGGTGACTGTTTCTCTAATCATCCGTGAACCAAAACCTTTACTCTAAGCTATCATTTAAAATTTAGCCACTACCAAAGAGTTTAAGAGGGTTATCTGGAACCCTGTCGGCCTGCCACTGTTGTATCTCATCTCCATTTTTTTGCCGTGGGTTCTGGTATTGTCGAGCAAAAGGTCAGGTCTCTGAAGCCTCGTTGCAGGTAAACTAGGGTCGTCAGTACGACGGATCCCCGCCAAGGGTCAAAAACCATTGAGTTTTTGCCGGTGGCTTTCGTCGCTCCAGATTTTGGGTTTGGTGTTTTTTTCGACCCAAGCGTAATGTATGTAAGGTGTGCTTTGCAGGCGATCAACTGGGGCTTCGCTATCCCATCGGTCGAACAGGTGGTACAAGCGCGAACAACCCACTTTGACAGCGGACTTTCGGCTGACGGCACACCTCCCCTTCGCCCAGCTCTGGCGATCCCAAGCCGCCTTGAGCGTTAAAAGCGGTTTGTGTTGCCAATGGTTTTGATGCCTATGATACTATTTTTGCCAAGCGCCCTGGTCTTTGGGCATTAGACGTTAAAGGTGTATTCTGCCGATCATTGCGCCCTTCTTCGCTTTACTGTTTCGCTAACTTAAAAGTATACGATTTTTTTGAGTAAGTTGGGAGTAAATCAGGAAAACAGCCGCAATAAGGCCTTAAATGTTGTCTTATTGCGGCTTTTTTATCTTATCGGTTGCCTAAATTAATGCCGATAATGATCGGATCATGATCTGATGTCCGGTATTGGTTTAGTTCATACAACGGTAAAGCAGATGGCTTGGCTTCAAAACTAGATTCACCAGAATCCACAATGGTATCGTTATAATCAAATGAAGGTAGCTCGTCAGCGTTAATGTGCCATTCAGCTGTACCGGTGACTTGATTGGCTAGTGGTTGGTTGGCTAAAGCATGGTCAAGATAACCCGTTTGCCCGTCAAAGACGTAAGAATAGGCTTTATTGCCTCCGAACAGGCTAATTAAGTTAACGTAATCGTCAGCTGTTTTAAGCTTGTTGTCAGCACCATTTTTTATGGCGCGGATTGGGGATTCTTTGGCGTAGCTGTTCAGGTCGCCGATAATCAAGAAATCCGGATCGCCACTTTGGGTTGGATCAGTGGTAAGCCAATTAACTAAGGCTCTGGCTGCTTTTAAACGGGTCAAGTTACAGTTGCCTTGGCCATCGTTTGCATCAAAATCATTCACATCATTACAATTAGAACCCTTTGATTTCAAGTGGTTAACCGCAACAGTCAATTTTTCACCGGTGGCTATTTGGCTAAAAGTTTGCGCCAAGCTTGGCCGGTTTTTATTGTCTAAGAAACGCCCGTCTACTGCGCCGTCCAATATTTTATAAGCACCTGTTGGTGCGATTGTTGCCGTTTTATAGATCAAGCCAACTTTAATCGCGTCCCCGCCAATTATGCCGGTATTGATAAAATCATAAGGCCCGCAGCCAGCCACCCCATTAGCCGCAGAGACGACCGCAGCCAATGACCCTGAGCTGTTGTTTTCAAGTTCAGTCAAACCAAAAATGTCAGCGTCTATTTTACATAAAGCCGCCGCCATTTTATCCGATTGGCGCACTAATTCTGCGTCAGAGTCAGCGCCACGGCAGTCGAGGTTCCCATCTGGGCCACATGTGCCGCTAGAGTTGCTGGAGGTGTCGTCGATGGTGGTGAAATAGTTCAGCACGTTAAAACCGGCAACTTTTAAAGAGCCGCCCACAGCAGGCGGCGTGTCTTGGCGTGGGTTAGTGCTTCTAAAGGTGTATTTGTACAATTCTTCAACTGGGCGGATGCGCCAGGCATCTGTACCGGATTGTCCGGCAAAAGACCAATGCAACACACCGGTCAAGTTTCTGATGGCGTCATTGCCACGGAATCGGTTGGTAATGCTAAGACCGCCAGTTGGGAAAGGGATAGGCTCGCCGCTGCTGAGCGCATAATTTTGGACGTTGTTCTTGTCATCCAAAATAATCCGGCTTTTGGCAAGTTTGATTTGATGGTCAATATAGCCTTGGACGCTTGGTGTCTTATAATTGGTGAAGCTTGGAATACGGTTGCCTTGGCTCAAAACCAATTGCCCGTAACGCTCCAATTGAAAATACTCAGACACTTTTAAATTGAGAGGAAATTTGACCAGCATCCCTTCAAAGGCTTCGTAATAGCCGTTGATGGCAGCCGTAGCGATTAATAAATCACCATTTGGCACATTAGGGACGGGTAGGGTTAACGCGGCAGGTGTTGGGATGGCTTGGTTGCTGGCACAAACTTCCACATTAGTAAGCGTACCCATTTGGGTCATGCCAAAATATTCGCTAGGTTTTCCAGTGACACGGACGTGGTCACCTACTTTCACGTCAACATTCGGCAACGGCGTAAAGTTACCGTCGAAAACAAAAATACCTTCTGAAGTTGACGGATTGCCATCGCTATCGGCATCTTCTTCTTGCATAAAGAAACCGCGCAAAGAATTATTGCTGGCACCTTGGTAATCACCAACTACAATGCCTTCAATGCTGACACCGGCAACTCCATTTAAAGGCGTGCTTGCACCGTTGCCTTGTACCGCAGAAATTTGTGTTGCAGTTGTGCCACAAGCTGAATCATTACTGGTGATGACGATGTTTTGGCTGATGGTTGAACCTAAGCTGATTCCGGTTGATGGGTTGCTGAGTGTCAAAATAGCCGTTTCAGGCCCCTCAACTTCGCTATCATTGGTCACAGTAAAAGTGACTGAACCCGTAGTTGTCCCGTCCAAAATGGTGATGCTGGGTGCGCTTAAGCTGTAATCGTCAGACGTGATACCTGTGCCAGTCACCGCCAAATCAACCGTTTGGTCACTGCTGACATTCTCAGAAGCGGTGGCAGTGACGGTTATGACGGTCTGATCTGCCTCCGTGCCGACGTTGCTGCTGACTGATAAATCAATCTTGGGATTGTTGTTAGTGCCGCCCGCAAAAGTTTGGGCTGCATTCACTGCTCCCATGCTATTAACGACAGGGGCGTTCCAAGCAAAATCCTGATAGCTATTGCCTGACCCAGTCAATTGTAATGACAGGCCCACTGTTTCAGAGCCATCTTCACTGACCCCAATATCGGTGCTGACGATGCCATCGGCAGCGCCGCCAACCGCAGTAAAAACACCTTCGTAGCTGAGGAATTGAACGACAGTGCCATTATTGTCAACCAAAGCGATACCGTCCGGCGAACCGTTTTGTATGCCGTTAGATGGATAGCTGACGCTGACAGTGCCAAAGCCGTTTTGCTGGTCGGGAATAACGCCACTGAGAGCAGTGGTGGCATAAACCGCCCCGCCGCTACCGTTGTACAAAACAAGCGTCCAGCCTGATAAATCAGTGCCCGCAGGGCCCGCTACTTCAAGCGCTTCATCGATATCGGAACTGGCGTTGTCGTAGTGGATTTCATTGATAAAGACGGTGGCGGGTGCTTGTGTGAATGCCCCCGCTTGACCTGGCAACCCTAACGTGGCAATACCGCAAAATAAAAGAGGGCGAAGGTTTGACAACACGGCTACAGCCAATGGCCGCCGTGAAAATAAAAAATTCTCGGTCATAATTTTTCCAATTTAAAGTTAATTTTTGATAAAAAAGCAAGGTTTAGCGCATGTTTTCTGTTACCAAGAGTGAAACATGCGAAAAACCCTCGCAGTGTATCGGGGCTATATGTGAACGATTATTACGGTTCTGGGAAATATTAATGAAATGTCATACGTATGTTTAATTGGCAACATCAAAGCAGGCGGCGTTGTGCCAACGGTTATGATTGAAGTCTGGTCAGACGCCCTGTCCTGATGATTTTGCCAAGGGAGGGGCTGTGTTTGTCTTACCGCGACAATATAATATGATGGGATTAAGATAGGACCCAGTTGATAAGAAATTGCCTTATCGGATTGCCCTGCAGTCTGGATTCGCTGGAATTGATGCTACAATAGCTCCTTTAAAACGCAGTCCCTACAAAATACCGGCAGTATTTTTACGCAATTTTGTTGCCGACATTCGCGTTAATCCCATCCCTCGCAATTTCAACTAGCTGTTAATTTTCGGTGTTCAAACAACTTATTTTCCCATTGCCTTATTTTGCTGACAGCGCAGCACATTTCTCTTCAATAGCCGGCCAACCCTGGGCCGTTTTCCTCGATAGCGCTCATCCGCACAGCAAGCAGGGGCGCTATGACATTATCGCCGCTGATCCTGTGTGCACATTGGTCACCCATGGTGGGACAACAACAGTCACCGATAACGGCGTGGTGACGCAATCCAGCGCTGACCCGTTTACCTTGGTCAAGCAGCAAGTCACCCGTTATCAACAAGTTACCGACGATTTGCCGTTTAATGGCGGCGCTATTGGTTATTTCGCCTACGATCTGGCGCGTCGTCTGGAGCATTTGCCGGTTATTGCCGAAGATGCCGAACACATCGGTGAAATGGCTGTGGGCATTTATCACTGGGCGGTGATTGTTGACCACCATCAGCACCAAAGCGTGCTGGTCGGACGGGGGCTTGACAGGCAAACGCGTGACACCTTAATCGCCCAATTTAGCCAGTTGCCCGACCAGCAAGCGTCGCCGGTGTTTAATGTCCTCAGCGACATTAAGGCGAACATGGACAGGGAGGGCTACGCCAAAGCATTTGACAGGATCAAACACTATCTAAAGGAAGGCGACTGCTATCAGGTCAATTTGACCCAGCGCTTTGCCGCCACCTGCGAGGGCGACCCTTGGGCGGCGTATCAGTTATTACGGCAATTAAATCCGGCGCCGTTCAGTTGCTACCTTAATTTGCCCGAAGCGCAAATTTTAAGCTCATCGCCGGAGCGTTTTTTAAAGCTGGAAAATGGCATTGTCGAGACAAAACCCATCAAAGGCACCCGCCCCCGCAAAGCCGATTACGCGCAAGACCAGCAACAAATTAGCCTGCTGGAAAACAGCAAAAAAGACCGTGCCGAAAACCTAATGATTGTCGATTTGCTGCGCAATGACATCGGCAAAACCTGCAAGATAGGCACGGTCAAAGTGCCCAAACTGTTTGCCGTGGAAACTTATGCGACCGTGCATCATCTGGTTAGCACGGTAACCGGCGTGCTGGCCGATAACCAGCACGCGCTGGATCTATTAAAAAGCTGCTTTCCCGGCGGATCAATCACCGGTGCGCCAAAAATCCGCGCCATGGAAGTCATCGAAGAGCTGGAACCGAACCGGCGCGGCGTGTATTGCGGTTCGGTCGGATATATCGGCTTTAACGGCAATATGGACACCAATATTGCCATTCGAACCTTGGTGCACTCCAACCATACGATACGTTTTTGGGTGGGCGGCGGTATAGTCAATGATTCGGTGGTGGATGAAGAATATCAAGAATGTTTTGATAAGGCCGCCGCGTTGCTTAAAGTGCTACAGCAGTTGACGAAAAAATGAGCGTGGTTAATTCTGCTAAGTTAAAAATGATTGAAAGCAATAAATACGGGAATGGTTCTACGAAATATAAGGCATCGAGGTTTTGCGTAGCCCCCATGCTCGACTGGACGGACCGGCATTGCCGTTATTTTCATCGGCTGATGTCCCGCCATGCCCTGTTGTACACCGAGATGGTGACAACGGGGGCGTTGATCCATGGTGATCAGCGCCGCTTTTTACAGTTTAATGCCGCAGAACATCCGCTGGCCTTGCAGCTGGGCGGGAGCAACCCGCGCGAGTTGGCAATCTGCGCCAAAATGGCGGAAGACTATGGGTATGATGAAGTCAATTTAAACGTCGGTTGCCCTAGCGATAGGGTGCAAAATGGCCGCTTTGGCGCGTGCCTGATGGCTGAGCCAGCGCTGGTTGCAGAGTGCGTGGCGGCGATGGTGCAGGCGGTGTCGATTCCCGTCACGGTCAAATCACGTATTGGTATTGATGAGCAGGATTCTTATCAGGAGCTGGTACAGTTTGTGGCAACGGTTGCCGATGCCGGTTGCAGGACTTTTATTGTTCATGCCAGAAAGGCCTGGTTGAGCGGGTTGTCGCCTAAGCAAAACCGTGAAGTGCCGCCATTGCGTTATGACATGGTGTATCAACTGAAAATTGACTTTCCCCTGTTGGAAATTATATTAAATGGCGGTGTCGCTTCGCTAGGCCAAGCGGAAGCTATATTGCAACACGTTGATGGGGTGATGGTTGGGCGCGAAGCTTACCAAAACCCTTATTTTCTGGCTGGGGTTGACCGGCGTTTGTTTGGGGTAGCGGATGAAACGATATCACGCGAACACATCGTCCACCAGCTTATCCCTTATATCCGCGAACAACTTAACGCCGGTGTGCGCTTAAATAGCATCGCACGCCACATCTTAGGATTGTTTCATGGTGAGTACGGCGGCAGGCTTTGGCGCCGCCATATTAGTGAACATGCCTGTAAGTCCGATGCTGATGAATCGGTCATTTTACAGGCATTAACATTCACGGCGCATGATGTATACTGACCCGTTTATTTATAATTGAGATTACAAAACATGGAAGCGCATTTTGCCAAAATTATTGAAGCGGTTGGTGAAGACCTGACCCGTGAAGGTTTAGTCGATACGCCTAAACGGGCGGCTAAGGCATTCAAATTTTTAAACAATGGCTATGAGAAAACCTTGGAAGAGGTGCTGAACGGGGCTATTTTCACTGCTGAAACAGAGGATATGGTGATTGTCAAGGACATCGAGCTGTATTCGTTATGCGAGCATCATTTATTGCCGTTTATCGGCAAATGCCATGTTGGCTATTTGCCGCAGGGCAGGGTGTTGGGGCTATCTAAAGTCGCGCGGATTGTGGATATGTATGCGCGGCGTTTGCAGATCCAGGAAAAATTGACCAAGCAAATTGCCGATGCGATTGAATTGGCGATAGACGCACGCGGTGTTGCGGTTGTTATCGAAGCCAAGCATTTGTGCATGATGATGCGTGGTGTTGAAAAGCAAAATTCGGTGATGACAACTTCCGTGATGACCGGCATTTTCCGTAAACATATCAGCACCCGTTCGGAATTTTTAAATCTAATTAACCGATAAGGTTCTTATGAACGCAAAAAAAACTGGCGTACTATTGGCAAATTTAGGCTCGCCGACGGCACCGACTACGGTCGCAGTCCGGCGTTTTCTAAGAGCTTTTTTGGGCGATCCACGGGTGGTCAATCTGCCGCGTTTTTTGTGGTTGCCGATATTGCATGGCGTGATATTACCTTTTCGGCCTGGAAAATCGGCGAAAGCCTACCGCAAAATTTGGGATGATGAAAAAGGTTCGCCGCTGGCTTTTTTTACCCGCCAACTCACTGAAAAACTCGCCGCACGGTTTGCCGGCCAAGGCGTCTTGGTCGATTACGCCATGCGTTACGGCGAGCCGTCCATCGCCAATCAATTACGGCGGTTTAAGGAGCAAGGCGTTAATCATATTGTTGTCTTGCCGTTATACCCACAGTATTCCTCAACAACCACTGCCTCCATTTACGATGATTTGGTCTGTGAATTAAACAAGTGGCGGCATTTGCCCAGTTTTACGTTCATCAGTGATTATCATCAAGACAATGGTTATATTGCTGCGGTGGCTAATTCTATCGAACAGGCGTGGCGCGAACACGGCAAAAATGAATTGTTAATGATGTCATTTCATGGTTTGCCAGAGCAGTTGACTGCGTGGGGCGACCCTTATTTCCATCATTGCCAGAAAACCGCCGCATTAATTGCCGGACAGTTAGGGCTTAAAGGAACGCAGTGGCAGCTAGTTTTCCAGTCACGTTTTGGTAAG
The DNA here is from genome assembly GCA_002422395.1 of Methylococcaceae bacterium UBA6146. Taxonomy (GTDB): domain Bacteria; phylum Pseudomonadota; class Gammaproteobacteria; order Methylococcales; family Methylomonadaceae; genus Methylovulum. Next base: position 22,241 of record DIUY01000016.1, read on the forward strand.
GCGGAATGGTTAAAACCGTACTGCGTCGATACCTTGCAGGCGTTACCGGCGCAAGGCGTTAAAACTGTTGACATGGTCTGCCCTGGCTTTGCCGTCGATTGTCTGGAGACATTGGAAGAAATCGCCATGGAAAACAAGAGCTTGTTTATCGAAGCCGGTGGCACTGATTACCGTTATATCCCTGCGTTAAATGATTCTGACGCACAAGTTAATGCCTTGGTCGAGCTGCTTGAACAAAACGTTTAATCGACTATAGTTAGTAATTGAAGTTATATGCGGATAAAAAATAAATTATCTAAAATCAAATGGCTATAAAATTACACAATTCTTTATATCGCTTTCGATTTTATGGTCATTAAAAAATAACCAAATAGGTTAAGGCGATGAAACAAACTCTATTACAAAGTTGGCAGGATGCTTGGCCGATTGTTAAAGCCACTAAACCATTGCCTCTAGGTGGAGGCGTGATTGACGAGACGGCTTTTAACACAATTGAAGTCGATGACGTGTTTGAGGCGGTCAATTATGCCGACACGACCATAGGGCAGGCGGTGTTATACCGTTCTTTGGCGCAACCTTTGGATAGTCAAGAAGCCATTCAAGCTAAGCAGGATGCAGTCACTGAGCTACAAAACAACCCCACGTTAAAGTCCGCGCTTGAAAATATTGTCACCCACGCGGCAGGCCAGGAGCCTGATTTTTACCGCTTATTGTTCGGTAAATTCCTGAGTGCGTTTGAGCCTGTCCGCGAAGACAATGAAATCGAAGGCTATGGCTATGTGCGCTACATACGCGGTGTCCGTTTTATACGGGACTTAGTGGCGCAAGTGCAGGTGGCGGATCAGCCGCAAAGCCCGTATTTGCAGTCGTTGTTTGACCGGATCAAAGCGTTTGCCGATACCCGGACTTATTCATTGATGGTGGGGCCGGCTTATATCACCGAGAACGGCATTCAATGCAAAGAGGAAAGGCGCAACTCATGGTTGCCCGCGCTTATTTTCAAGCCGCGCATATTCAAGCCGGCCCTGTTTGTTTTGGCGTTTGCGGCATTCTGGGCATTAAAACAGTTTGCCCCCGATGTGATAGCCGCCATCCCCAATGCGGCAGTTTTCTTTGCGCCACTGTTATTGCTGTATTTTCCGGTGGTCGGTGGCTTTGACCGCGACCATTGCATCAATCCGTTACGCGCTGAATTCAAGGCGTCGGCCGCTGTCGGTGAAACCCTCGATGCTTTAGGGCAATTGGACGAACTGCTGGCATTCATCAAATTTGCCGAAGCCTTTGGGCATCCCACCGTGTTGCCTACATTGGTTGCCGCCCCCCATCATCGCATCAATTTAACGGCTGCCAGAAACCCCGTGCTGGGCAAACATAATGACGCTTATGTCGGTAATGATTTTGTGCTGGACGATGACAAGCTGGTTTTAGTGACCGGGCCTAACAGTGGCGGCAAGACGGCGTTTTGCAAAACCATCACCCAGATCCAGCTATTGGCGCAGATTGGTTGTTTTGTCCCGGCGGAAGCCGCCACGCTCACAGTTGCCGATAAAATTTTCTATCAAGTGCCGGAAATCAGCCATTTAAACGATGGCGAAGGCCGCTTTGGCACGGAACTTAAACGCACTAAAGATATTTTCTTGGCAACCACTGCGAAAAGTTTGGTGGTGCTCGACGAATTATCTGAAGGCACCACTTTTGAAGAAAAGATGGAATCATCAAGCAATGTGCTGAACGGTTTTTATCGCAAAGGCAACAGCACAATCTTAATCACCCATAACCACCAGCTGGTCGATTTGTTTGCCGGTCAGCGTGTCGGTGTGCCCAAACAGGTTGAGTTCGCGAATGACGCGCCGACCTACCGCGTCATCCCTGGCATTTCTAGGGTTAGCCACGCTGACCGGGTCGCAAAAAAAATCGGCTTTTCCAAAGAAGATATAGACCATTATTTGGCGGACTCAAAATGAACATAGGCACGGCTCTGACCAAAAGTGCGACTAAAGCCTTGTTGCTAGGTAGTGGCGAATTAGGCAAGGAACTGGCCATAGCCCTGCAACGTTATGGCGTTGAAGTGATTGCTGTGGACCGATACCAAAACGCCCCTGCCCAGCATGTGGCGCACCGTAGCCATGTCATCGACATGACTGATGGCGAAGCGGTGAAAAATTTGCTTGCGCTCGAACAGCCTGATTTTATCATTCCGGAAATCGAAGCGATTGCCACCGCCGCACTCGCCGAGATTGAGGCCAAAGGCGGTTGCACCGTGGTGCCCACCGCCCGCGCCATTACCTTGACTATGAACCGCGAAGGCATTAGAGACCTGGCCGCGCAGCAGTTAAATATCCCGACCTCTGCCTATGCTTTTGCCGAATCATTTGGCGAATTGCGGGCGGCGGTTGATAAAGGCATTGGTTACCCGTGCTTTGTTAAGCCGACCATGTCATCGTCGGGTAAAGGGCAGTCGAAGGTTGAATTCCCCGACCAGCTACAGGCCGCATGGGATTACGCTAAAGCGTCAGGCCGCGTCGATACCGGCAAAGTCATTGTTGAAGCCGCGATCAATTTCGATTTCGAAATCACCTTATTGACGGTGCGGGCGCTGAATAACCAAGGTGAGGCGCAAACCTATTTTTGTGATCCGATAGGGCATCGGCAAGAACACGGCGATTACCGCGAAAGTTGGCAACCACAGACCATGACACCTGCCGCCATTAAGGCATCTCAGGTGATTGCCGAGAAAATTACCAGCGCTATTGGCGGTTTGGGATTGTTCGGTGTTGAGTTATTTATCAAAGGTGATGACGTCTGGTTTAGCGAAGTCAGTCCTAGGCCGCATGACACCGGCATGGTGACAATGGTCACCCAAAAGCAAAATGAATTCGATCTTCACGCCCGCGCCATTTTAGGGTTGCCGGTCGACACACGTTTACACGAAAGTGGGGCCAGCGCCGTTATTTTAAGCGGTATTGACGGCAACAGCGTGGTTTATGGGGGGTTGGCGCAGGCTCTTGCCGTCCCCGGCAGTGAAATCCGCCTGTTTGGCAAGCCCCAAGCTTTCGTCAACCGGCGCATGGGAGTTGCCTTGGCAACCGCCGCAACCGCCGACGAAGCCAGAATAAAAGCGGCAATCGCCGCAAACTTGATAGTAATTAAACCCGAATGATAGGAACAGCTATGCTGAAAATCGTGCTTACTTTATTTATCTCATTGCTTTGTAGCCACGCAAGCGCCGATATTTATAAATACGTTGACCGTGATGGCCGTACCTACTATACCGATGAGCCTAGAAACGGTCTGTTTAAGCGAATTATCAAATCCAAGCCACAGACCTATACGTTTAAAAATTTTATCCCACGAAGCGTGGGTTACAAGTCAGGGAACAAAAAACGGTTCACTGATTTGATTGAGCAGACAGCGTCTAAATATCAGATTGACCCCAAACTGGTGCATGCCGTTATCCAGACCGAATCCGCTTATAACCCTAGCGCCATTTCTTCAGCGGGCGCAGTCGGTCTGATGCAGCTCATGCCTGATACGGCAAGGCGTTTTGGGGTTATGGACCGCAATGATCCTGACCAGAACGTGGAGGGCGGCACCCGTTACCTTAAGCACTTGATTAATTTGTTTGAACCGAATTTGCAGCTGGCAGTGGCCGCCTACAATGCCGGCGAAAATGCCGTCATGAAATACCACAATAGCATCCCGCCATATCCCGAAACACAACACTACGTCAAACAGGTGTTGGCTTTATACAATCGTTGATGCACATTTTGTGCGTCACCTATCGCAAACAACCAGAGGAGTTCCGTTATGGTGCCCGAACAAACATTAAATTTAACAGGCAAAGTGGCCTTGGTCAGCGGCGGGGCTGTGGGTATCGGACGGGCGGTGGCGCTTGCTTTAGGCAAGGCGGGCGCGACGGTAGGGATCAACTATTATTCCAGTAAAGCCGCTGCCGAAACGCTGCTGGCTGAACTGACGGCGTTGAATATCAAAGCGATATTGTTGCCTGCCGACCTGACTGACGAAGCTGAAACTAACGCCATGGTTGATAAGTTGGTTGCCGAAACAGGGGGGCTGGACATTTTGGTCAATAACAGCGGGGGCTTGGTCAAACGCGCCAAGATTGAAGATTGCTTGCTTGAAGATTGGAATAAGTCCCTTGACATTAACCTGACCAGCGCGTTTTTATTGGTCAAACGTGCTATCCCGCATTTACGCGCCACAGGCAGTGGGCGCATTGTCAATATCTTGTCGCTGTCAGTGCAAACCGGCGGGGCGAATGGCGGTGGTGCTTATGCGGCGGCTAAAGGCGGGTTGATGGTGTTTACCCATACCCTGGCAAAGGAACTGGCCCCCGCAGTGCGTACCAACTCAGTCATGCCCGGCACGGTGGAAACCCAGCATCACGAGATCCATTCGACGGCGGAGATGATGGAAAATTACCGCAAACAAACCCCGCTAGGCCGTAACACGTTTGCCGAAGAGGTCGCCAGTTCGGTGTTGTTTTTGGCCAGTGATATGTCATCACATATTAATGGGGCGTTGATTGACATTAGCGGCGGGCGGTTTTTGCGTTAAAAGTCGGTTTGGCGGATCAGGGACGCTGTTGCTTCCGTTCATGGTTCGATAAGCCCGTCACGAACGGAAGCAACAACCTCGCGCCGCATTACCAGCTTGCTTAATCTTTAGGTGTTGAGTTCCCCAAACCAAACGACTCCGCCAGCATCAGCATAACTCCCACCGTAATGGCAGAATCGGCGATATTGAATGCGGGCCAGTGCCATGTGCCGTAATAAACATCCAAAAAGTCAATCACATAGCCATAAGCCAGCCGGTCAATCAAGTTGCCGATAGCGCCGCCCAGCACCAGCGACAAGGCCACTGCCAGTAAAGTCTCATGCTTTTGCAAACGTGCTAACCAGAAAGTGATGCCAATGCTCATCACCAACGCCAAGCCAGCAAAAAACCAGCGTTGCCAGCCCCCGGCCTCACTTAAAAAACTGAACGCGGCGCCAGTGTTGTGTACATAAGTCAGGCTAAAGTGCGGCATTAAAGGAATGGACTGGTAAAGCTGCATCGAGCCGTCTATATACAATTTGCTGCCCTGATCCAGCACCAAGGTTAATAGCGACAACCATAACCATTTAAGCATAACGCCTCGCTTCACCGTCACCCGCGACATTTTCAACACAACGTCCGCATAGCTCAGGATGTTCGGTATCGCTGCCAATGTCATTGCGTTGGTGCCAGCAGCGGACACATTTTTTATGTGCCGAGGCAGTCACTTTCAATTTAAGGCCGACTATTTCAGTTGCCACTGCATCGTCTGGGCAAAATTGGTCGGCAATGAGCGTTGCATCGGAGCTTATAAAAATGAAATGCAGTTCGCCCGCCAGTTGGTTTAGGACGGTAAAATAATCGCTATTGCAATACAGCTCGATTTCGGCATTCAGTGACGCGCCTATAACGCCTTTAGCGCGGCTTTTTTCAAGTTCTTTGCTGACTTCAGTCCGCACCGCCATGATTTTTTGCCAAAATTCACGGTTTAGCGGGGAATCCGCATCTAGTGTGCTTAGGTCTTGATACCACGTTTCGAGGAACACCGATTCGCTACGTGCGCCCGGCAGGTATTGCCAGATTTCATCGGCGGTATAGCTAATAATTGGCGCTAGCCAGCGCGTCAAGGCTTCCAGGACGTGGTACATCGCCGTTTGCGCGGAACGGCGTGCCAAACCGTCGGCTTTTGCCGTGTATTGGCGGTCTTTGATAATGTCCAGATAAAAGCCACCCAAATCAATCACACAAAAATGATGCACTTTTTGGTAAATTGTCTGAAATTGGTACGCGTCATAAGCGGCTTTGACCTCTTCTTGCAACAAGTAAGCACGGTCAATTATCCAGCGGTCTAACGCCAGCAAATCGGCGGTCGGGACTTTGTGCAATGCCGGATCAAAATCATCCAAATTGGATAGCAAGAAGCGGGCGGTGTTTCTAAGGCGTCGGTAGCCGTCGGAGGTGCGTTCAAGAATCTCATCCGACACGCGCATTTCGCCGCGATAATCGGTGGCAGCAACCCACAGGCGCAACACGTCAGCCCCCAAGTTTTTCATGACCGATTGCGGGGGGATGACATTGCCTTTGGACTTGGACATTTTTTCGCCCTTGGCGTCGACAGTAAAGCCGTGTGTCAATACGGCTTTATACGGCGCTATCGCATTCATTGCGACCGACGAGAGCAATGACGATTGGAACCAGCCACGGTGCTGGTCGGAGCCTTCCAGATACAAATCTGCCGGAAAATGCAGGCCTTCACGGCGTTCCAACACGGCGGCATGGGTCACACCTGAATCAAACCAGACATCCAGCGTGTCAGTTGTTTTGTCGTAGTCAGCCGCCTCGTCACCCAAAAAGTCTTCGGCGTTAAGCGCAAACCATGCCTCTATGCCTTGCTGTTCGATAAGCAGGGCGATTTGTTCAATCAATTCAGCGGTGCGCGGGTGCAGTTCGCCGGTTTCTTTATGGACAAACAAGGTGATCGGGACGCCCCACGTGCGCTGCCTGGAAATGCACCAGTCAGGACGGCCGACAATCATGCTTTCGATACGCGCCTGACCCCAGTCCGGAATCCAGTCCACGCGCTTGATTTCATCCAAGGCTTGGCTACGCAGGTTGTTCTTGTCCATCGCGATAAACCATTGCGGCGTGGCGCGGAAAATGATCGGCGTATGGTGTCGCCAGCAATGCGGGTAACTGTGCAGTAGCGCATGGTGATGCAACAGCTTGCCTTTTTCTGTCAACACGTCAATGACATGCGCGTTCGCGTTGAAGACATGTTCACCGGCGAACAATTCCGTGCCGGGCAGAAACACGCCATCGCTACCGACCGGATTGTCAATGGGCAAGCCATATTTGCGGCCAACGATATAGTCGTCCTGGCCGTGTCCGGGTGCAGTGTGCACCGCGCCGGTACCAGCCTCAACCGTGACATGGTTGCCCAGCACAATCGGCACTTGCCGGTCGTAAAACGGATGGTGCAATAGTTGGTGTTCCCACGCCGCGCCTTTGCAATAACCCACGACATGGTGGTTTTGGATGTCATAGCGCAACATCGCGTCTTTCAACAAGTCTTCGGCAACCACCAAGCGTTCGTGTACGCCGTCTTTTTCACATTGTACGACGGCATATTCAATGTCGGTGTTCAGTGCGACGCCTTGATTGGCTGGCAGCGTCCATGGCGTGGTCGTCCAGATGACCACCGACAAAGGGCCAAGCCCTTCATGTTCCGGCGCATGATGGCAACAGGCCATGAAGCCCGCTTCGTCAACCACTTGAAAGCGCACGTCAATCGCAGGCGAGTGTTTGTCTTCATATTCCACTTCCGCTTCCGCCAAGGCCGAGCCACAATCGGTGCACCAATGCACCGGTTTTGCGCCTTTGCTGATATGGTTGTTTTGCACGATTTTTCCAAGCGCCCGCACGATGTCAGCTTCAAACGCATAGTCCATCGTCAAATAAGGCTGTTCCCAATCGCCAAACACGCCCAAACGGACAAACGCCTCTTTTTGTAGGTTGACCTGTTTTGCGGCATAGTCGCGGCAGGCTTTGCGGAAATCGGCAGGCGACACTTTAAAACCCGCTTTGCCGACTTTTTTTTCAACTTGCAACTCAATGGGCAGGCCGTGGCAATCCCAGCCTGGCACATAAGGCGCATCGAAACCGCTTAGCGTCTTGGCTTTGATGATAAAGTCCTTCAGCACTTTATTGACGGCATGGCCGATATGGATTTCGCCGTTGGCATATGGCGGGCCGTCATGCAGGACAAAACTATGCCGACCGGCGCAGTTTTCGCGGATTTTTTTGTACAAGTCCGCTTGCTGCCATTTTTTTAGGCGTTCAGGTTCACGCTGCGCCAGGTTGCCTTTCATCGGGAACGCAGTGTTCGGTAGGTTCAGGGTTTTTTTATAATCCATTTTTATAAGCTCTTGTCTTAAAGTTTTTGTTATGGTTTATGCAGCCAGCCTAATGGTTTTTTAGATGAGACTATAGTGAAGCTGTCATTTTTATGAAGCAATTGATGATGTTCACGGGGTTTACCCAGAATATTTTGCTGAACCGCTTCAATGTCATTTTCATTTACTTCACTGATTATGCAAACATGACCATATTTGCCGTCAAAAACCAGAATATCATTTATGGCAGGTTTTACATTACTGCCGTTTGTATATTGAATAAGGCCTCTTTTTTCATTTAACGCCCCCGAATTTAGTTTTTTATCAAAAAAATCTTTGGCGTGACCCATTCCGTTAGGCATTTGGTGAAGCATGTAATCATGGTAATAGCGTTTTACAAATTCTACACATTGCTATTTTTTGCCATAATAAAAACCATCGCTACTGTAATGGCTTCCATAATTCTGCACAAAGTCGATTCCATTGTAATAAACTTTTATGCCGTTATAGTCATCAAGCACATCGCCAATGTTTTTTAAAATAAACATTGGAAAGGCGATGGCGGTTATTATGGTTATGATTGAAAGGGCAGCAGCAGTTTTTAGCATCCTGTTTTTAAAGGACATTGTCTAATGAAGGCGGTAAAATATCTACACACTGCCTGTTGAGTAATGTTCCGAGGCATAATTTAGTTCAGCCTCTGATAGCGTATTTTTACGTCCTGCAAAAATGGCTTTAGCCTCCGCCACGTCCAGCACGATTTGCGCCTTAAGGTCGTCCAACGAATTAAAACACAGTTCGTCCCTGATTTTTTGCTTGAAATGCACCTCAACGTAATGGCCGTAGATTTCCTTGTCAAAATCAAATAAATGGGCTTCCAATATCACTTTGGAGCCGCCATCAACAGTAGGCCGTGTGCCGACATTAGCAACGCCTTCAAGCTCCCGATTATCAATGCCGGTCAAGGTGACGGCAAAGACGCCGTTGACTGGCGCGTTCTTCCTGAACATCTTGATATTGGCGGTCGGGAAACCAATTGTCCGGCCCCGTTTGTCACCATGCGCCACGCGTCCGCACACCGAATAGCCATGGCCTAGCAAGCGTCCCGCCTGAGCGAGGTCGCCTGCACCGAGGGCGTCCCTGATTAACGTGCTGCTGACCCGAAGCCCTGCCGATTGGTACGAGCCGGTGTCTTCAATTTGGAAGCCGTGTGCGTCGCCTTTGGCCTTAAGCAAGGCAAAATTGCCGCGCCTCGCCTTACCAAAATGAAAGTCGTCGCCGATCACCAGATGTTTGACGTTGAGCTTTTTTATCAGGATTTCATCAATGAATTGTTCGGCTTCATAGTTGGCAAAATGCCGGTTAAAACGGACCACCAACAAATCGTCGATGGGTAGCGAGTTGAATTCAATGACTTTTTCACGCAAGCGCATCAAACGCGGCGGTTCATTGTCTTTGAGGAAATATTCCAGCGGTTGCGGCTCAAAAATCATCACGACAACCGGCAAACCCAACGTTTTGCCGCGTTCCGCCAGTTTTTTTATCACCGCCCTATGGCCTAAGTGCAAGCCGTCAAAATTGCCGATAGTCAGCACACAACCGTTTTTGAAGGTTTCTAGATGGGTTAGCCCTCTAATGATGCGCATAGTCGTAAACCAAACAATGTTCAGGCGCGGCAAGGGTTCTTTTTGGCACTGCAGAAAATCCAGCGGGTAAGGTCAAGGTATTAGTCAAGGTATTAGTCAAGGTATTCGAAAACCGTGATAATTTTTTTGACGTCAGGTTGGTGTCTAACCACATTGACAACCACGGCACCTTCCGCCCTATGGACTAAGCCCATCAAGTAGACAACGGCGTTTTCCGTGACGACTTTGACTTGGGACGAATTAAAGTCGGGCAGGGTGCGGATTTGCTCCAGCGCGGCGGTTATTCTTCTGTTGATTTGGACGTCATGGGCGCGGCTGGCCGCATCGCTTGGGTAGGCGACTGCGATGTTGTTGTTGACCCGTTTGACATTATCGACGACCCGGATAAGCCCAATGATTTTATTTCTGACTTCAATGGTAGCCGCTTCGCCAGTGACCAGCACGGCGCCGTTGTAAGCATTGACGTTAACGTGAGCCTGTCCTTGTAATGTCTCGTCGTCATTCAGCTCTTCATAGATATCGGCTTCAATGTCCCTATCGTCGGCAACGGCATCGGCATCACGGCGCTCATATAATGAGGCTGGTTCAAAACGCTGGTGATCCGGTTGCGGTGTGCCGCAAGCGGACAGTAACAGGGCCATTAGGGGCCATAAAGGTTTTTTCATGAGTTAGCCACCAAATAATTGCTGATCGATCAGGTCGCAGAAACAATGCGTAATTAGGACATGGGTTTCCTGAATGCGGGCGCCGGAATTGGAAGGCACCCGGATTTCTATGTCGGTTTCCCGCAGTAGCGGCGCTATCATGCCGCCATCATTACCGGTTAGGGCAATCACTGAAATGTCTTTGTCGTGTGCGGTGGCAATGGTTTTGGCGATATTGGCCGAATGCAGGCCGTCGCTATAGGCTACGATAATGTCACCGCTTTGTCCTAATGCCCGCAGTTGTTTGGCAAACACCTCATCAAAATGGTATTCATTGCCAATCGCCGTCAGCGTGGCAATATCGGCGCATAAGGAGAAGGCCGGTAATGACGGGCGGTCGCGTTCAAATTGATTGAGCATTGCCGATGACAATAATTGTGCGCTGGTAGCCGAACGCCCATTGCCACAAGTCAGTATTTTCTTGTCATTTAACAGACAGTTGACCAGCCGTTGGGCGGCGTATTCGATTAGTTCGCAAAGGTTCGCCAAGGCATCCTGCTGGGTTTGGATGCTATCGGTAAAATGATTGATGATGCTGTCTTGTAAACTCATGGCGTGATTATAGGTTTAAAAAGCGTTCTTTATCCAGTTTATGCTGTCCTTGCCGGACATGGCAATGACATCAAAGCGTATGGGCCAATCGGTTTTTTGGGTGGACAAGTAAAACTGCGTCGCCGCTATTATACGCGATTGTTTGGCGGGCGTTACGCTCTCGGCGGCGCTGCCAAACCGGTCGGATTTGCGGAATCTGACCTCAACAATGACCAGCGTTTGCTTGTCTGTCATGATTAAGTCCAGCTCGCCTTGTTTGCAGCGAAAATTGCGGCTAACGGGTTTTAAGCCTTGTTTGACGAGAAAGTCGTGCGCCTGCTGTTCGGCATTCTCGCCGCGTAGCAGATGGGCTGCTTTGGCTTTGATATCAGTGAATGGCATTGTGGTGGTTACCTAAAAAGCGGTGTGCCCCGCTTGCTGTTATAATTTTCGGCCTGCCCAACCGGGCAGGCCACAGAAACACGGCGGCCCATGACCGCACCTTTATGTTAGCGGAGAATCCCGAATGCCAACTCTATACGGCAAATTATACGTTGTCGCCACGCCCATCGGTAATTTGGCCGATATAAGTTTTAGGGCTGTTGAAACCTTAAAGCAGGTTGACTTGATCGCCGCAGAAGACACCCGCCATGTCAGAATGTTGTTGCAGCATTATGGCATCACTAACCGGCTGGTGTCATTGCATCAGCATAATGAAGAGAAGGCGGCGCTGGGGTTGCTGGAAAAATTGCGGGCAGGGCAGTCAATTGCGTTGGTGTCTGATGCCGGGACACCGCTATTGAGTGATCCGGGGATGCCGCTGGTCAAGTTGGTTAAAGAGGCGGGGCTTGACGTGGTGCCGATACCTGGTGCTTGCGCGTTGATTGCGGCGTTGTCGGCGGCTGGCTTGCCAGTCAACAAGTTTACTTTTGAGGGCTTTACACCCCGCACATCATCGGCGCGTAAAACGTTTTTTGCCGAAAAAGTGGCCGGCCCTTACACTTGGGTGTTTTATGAATCCAGCCACCGCATCCTCGCTTCATTGCAGGATATGGCCGAGATTGTGCCGTTAGACCGTGAGATTGTCATTGCTAGGGAGTTGACCAAGCTCCATGAAACTATCGTAAAAACCAATTTGGCCGATGCGCTGGAGCGGGTTTCTCAGGATGAAAACATGAGAAAAGGCGAATTTGTCGTGATTGTTGATGGTGCGCAAATTGATAAAAAAGAGCAGGATATCAGTGCGGAACAGGAAAGGATACTCGGTGTCCTCTTAAAGGAATGTTCAATTAAAAGCGCCGTGGCTATGGCGGCAGAGATCACCGGAGGGCGGAAAAAACTGTTGTATCAGGCGGCGTTGGCGATGGGGACTGGGGGGGAAGCTTGAAATGGGGCGGGTCAAGCCGTTCATGGTTCGACAAGGCTCTCCTGAACGCTGCCGAAAAGGCCGCCACGAACGGCTAATGTCCGTCTTTGTTCATGCCCCCTTTTTTTTGCGGGCAGCAAGAAAAATGCCGGAATGGCCTGGTTTCAATGTCAGCCTGTTATTTTTATCCGCGCAAATTTACGTTTGCCGACTTGATAAACTTGCTCGGTGTTCGCCGCAATTTCCAGTTTGCTGTCAGTTATTTTTTCACCGTCAATTTTTACCGCACCTTGGTTAATCATGCGGATAGCCGCCGAAGTGCTGTCAGTCAAGCCCGCGTCTTTTAATAGCTTGGCAATGCCGTAGCCGCCACCTTCAATGCTTAATTCAACTTCGGGCATATCCTCAGGCATTGCGCCACGCTGGAACCGGGCTTCAAAACTCTCCAGCGCTTTGACTGCCACGTCGGCATTATGGAAGCGTCCGATAAGCTCTTGCGCCAGTTTGACTTTGTAATTGCGCGGATTGGCGCCTTGTTCACACTCCAGCGCCCATGCTTTGATTTCAGTCATCGGGCGGAAGCTTAGCAATTCAAAATAACGCCACATCAATTCATCAGAAATCGACATCAGCTTGCCGAACATGTCATCCGGCGAGTCGGCTATGCCGATGTAATTGTTAAGGGACTTGGACATTTTTTGTACGCCGTCCAAGCCTTCCAGAATCGGCATCGTCATGACGATTTGCGGTTTTTGACCGTAGACTTCCTGCAAATGCCTACCCACCAGCAGGTTGAATTTTTGGTCGGTGCCGCCTAATTCGACATCGGCTTTCATGGCGACCGAATCATAGCCCTGGATCATCGGGTAAAGGAATTCGTGTATCGCAATCGACTGGCCGCTTTTATAGCGTTTGCTGAAGTCGTCGCGCTCCAGCATTCTGGCAACCGTATGTTTTCCGGCCAGTTGGATGAAATCCGCCGGCGACATCGCGTTCATCCAAGTTGAATTGAACATGACCTGGGTTTTGGCAGGATCCAGAATTTTGAAAACCTGCGCCTGATAAGTCTCTGCATTGGCCATGACCTCATCACGCGTCAAGGGCTTGCGCGTCACATTTTTACCGGTCGGATCGCCTATCATGCCGGTGAAATCACCGATTAAAAACAGGATTTCGTGCCCTGCGTCCTGAAATTGCTTCAGCTTGTTGATAAGCACTGTATGGCCAAGATGCAAATCGGGGGCGGTCGGGTCAAAGCCCGCCTTAATCCGTAGTGGCCGCCCCTCGGCTAGTTTTTTTACTAATTCCTGTTCAACTAAAATTTCATCCGTCCCTCTTAAAAGGGTGGCTAATACATCATCCTGCACGGTTTTCTCCACTTCGGTGTACTTAAAAATTGGTGTCGGCATTATAGATTAATGGCCGGACGCGCCGAATAAAATTTTTTTGCATCTGCACCACAGCCAATTGCACTTCTATCCCTATCGCCCCTGGCCTTCACCGCCATTAAACCACTGTAACTTGTTATGCAAGGCCACCACCGTACCAATGATGATTAACGTCGGCGGCATAATCGCCTGCTTGGCGATAATCTCCGGTAAAGTTGCCAACGTGGCGGTGATTACCCGCTGGGTTGTTGTTGTCCCTTGCTGTATTAACGCGACCGGCAAATTTTCCGGACTACCGTGGGCAATTAATGACTGGCAGATTTTTTCCAATCCTACCAAGCCCATATAAACAACGATAGTCTGGTTTGGCGCGGCCAGTTGCGTCCAATTTAAGTTGATGGAATCGTCTTTTAGATGCCCCGTCACAAACGTGACGGATTGCGCGTGGTCCCGGTGCGTTAAGGGAATGCCCGCATAAGCCGCGCAACCTGATGCGGCGGTAACGCCGGGCACCACTTGAAAATGGATGCCTTGCTGCATCAGGGTCTCGATTTCTTCACCGCCACGGCCAAAAATAAACGGGTCACCGCCTTTTAACCGCGCCACCCGTTTGCCTGACCTGGCCAAGTCCGCCAATAATGTGTTGATGCTTTCTTGCGCTAAGGTGTGTTTTTGCCGTTGTTTGCCGACATAAATTTTTTCTGAATCACGCCGCGCCAAATCGATGATTTCCGGTGAAACCAAATGGTCATAAACCACCACATCCGCCTGCTGCATCAGCCGCAGTGCCCGAAATGTCAACAAATCGGCCGCACCCGGGCCGGCGCCAATCAAGTACACTTCGCCATGGGTGGCTGCCTGCGTTTGCCCAGCCAGCGCTTCGAGTAACGCCTGTTCGGCTTGCTTTTCGTTGCCCACGAACACCTGTTCGGCAACTTGCCCCTGAAAACAGTTCTCCCAAAAAATCCTGCGTTGTGCCGGGTCATTAAAATGTTGTTTGACTTGCCCTCTAAATTTTTCGGCAAGTTGCGCTAATTTGCCATAAGCGGGTGGAATCGTGGTTTCTATCTTGGCCCTTAGCAGCCGCGCCAAAACCGGCGCAGCACCGCCGGAAGAAACGGCGGCGATAATCGGCGAGCGGTCAATAATCGCCGGAAAGATAAAACTGCACAAGGCGGGATTATCAACTACATTCACCAGCACACCCAGCCCGTTGGCTGTTTTGGCGACCAATTGGTTAGTTTCGTTATTATCGGTGGCTGACACCACCAGCCTGAAACCTTGCAAATCAAGCGCTGCAAACGGTTTTTGCACAATAGCCAAGCCGTGTTTGGCTTCCATCGCCCTGACGTGCGGACTGACCTGTTTGGCGATTACGGTAATTTTCGCACCCGCACGGGCTAGCAAGTCAATTTTTCGGGCCGCTATTTCGCCGCCGCCAACAACAAGGCAGTTTTGCCCGCTAAGTTTTACAAAAATTGGGAAATAATCCATTGTTACGATAATTCGTGGATTTGATGGGGGATGGTATTATAAGCACTTCAAAGCCTGTTGATAAAACTTAAAAGCGAACCATGATTGAATTTACTATAGAAGTCGACGCGAGCGGATTGCTGTGCCCTTTACCTTTATTGCGCCTTAAAAAAGCCTTGATGGTTATGGAGAGCGGGGATGTTGTCAAAGTCATTGCAACTGACCCCGCCGCCCATCTGGATTTTGGTGTTTATATCGATCAGGCAGGGCATGAACTCATCGAGCTGACCAAGCTATCGGCAACACAAATTTTTTATATCAAGAAAAAATGATGCCGTTGTAAAGCCGCTGATTAATACACTTGATTAAGACACTTCCAGCATACGGCCCAACGCCAGTTTAGCCAATCTGGATTCTTCCGCTGGCACAGAAATCTGATTGATCACGTTGCCTGCCGCCAAGTTTTCCAATATCCACGCCAAATGTTGCGGGTCAGTCCTGAACATGGTTGAGCACATGCACAGTGTGGGCGACATAAAATGGACATTTTTGCCTTGCGCTTTGCATTCATCATGTAAGCGGTTGACCAGGTTCAGTTCGGTGGCCACCAGCCAGCGGGTATTGGCCTGTGCTTCGCGGACTGTTTTCAGAATGTATTCGGTGGAACCGACATAATCGGCTTTTTGGCAAACTTCAAAACACGCTTCAGGGTGGGCGATGACCTTGGTTTCTGGATAACGCGCCAGAAAATCATCTATTTGTTCCGGTTTGAACGCCTGATGGACTGAACAATGCCCGTTCCAGAGTATCATCTTGGCATCATGAATCTGTTCTTCGGTCAGGCCGCCTAAGGGTTTGTTGAAATCCCAAGTGACCATTTCAGTCAAGGGGATACCCATCCGGTAACCCGTGTTCCGGCCTAAGTGCTGATCGGGGAAGAACAACACCTTTGGCCGTTGGGCAAAGCTCCAGTCCAGTATTTTCCGGGCGTTTGACGAGGTGCAGACAATCCCCCCCTGTTCGCCGCAAAAGGCCTTTAGGTCAGCCGCAGAATTGATGTAAGTCACCGGCGTCACGGTGTTTTCAACATCAATGACTTGCGCCAGTTGCGCCCAGCATTGCTGCACTTTCACCAGATTCGCCATGTCCGCCATTGAACAGCCTGCCGCTAAATCCGGCAAAATGGCAATCTGTTCGGGGCGGGACAATATGTCGGCCACTTCCGCCATAAAATGTACGCCGCAAAAGACGATATATTCGGCATCGGATTGCGCGGCATCTCTGGAGAGTTTGAGTGAATCGCCGGAAAAATCGGCATGTTTGAAGACTTCATCTCGCTGGTAATGGTGGCCGAGTATCACGCACCGTCTGCCAAGTTTGGCTTTTGCGGCAATAATGCGGGTGTCGCATTCGTCATCATCGAGTAAGGCGTAATCTTGAAAAGGTAAGGTCATATTAATGTTCAACAATAATTTTTTTGTACATTATACAAAGACTAAATCAGGCACAAAAAGATTCAACCGAAGCCAAAATCCCCTGCACGTCGAGGCCGCACAGGGCCAACAGCTCCTCGCGCGTGCCCTGCTCGACGAAGCAGTCGGGCAGGCCGATGTTGAGCACCGGCACCAGGATTTTTTGCGCCTGCAAGAATTCGTTGACGGCGCTGCCCGCCCCGCCCGCGATGACGTTTTCCTCGACGGTGACAAAGCTGTCATGGGATTTGGCCAGTTCCAGGATAAGTTCGCCGTCCAGCGGCTTGACGAAGCGCATGTTGGCGACGGTGGCGCCCAGCTGTTTGCCGGCCGCCAGCGCGGGCGCGACCATGCTGCCCCAGGCGAGTATGGCGATGCGCCCGCCCCGGTGGCGCACCTCGCCCTTGCCGATGGCCAGGCCGTCGAGGCCCGGCCGCACGGCCACGCCCGGGCCTTTGCCGCGCGGGTAGCGCACGCTCGCGGGGCCGGGGTGGTTGAAGCCGGTGCTGAGCATCCGCCGACATTCGTCCTCGTCGGCGGGCGCCATGACGACCAGGTTGGGGATGCAGCGCAAAAAGCTGTAATCGAAGCTGCCGGCGTGGGTCGGGCCGTCGGGGCCGACCAGGCCGGCACGGTCGAGGGCGAACAGGACGTCGAGGTTTTGCAGGGCGACATCGTGGATGAGCTGGTCGTAGCCGCGCTGCAGGAAGGTGGAATAGATCGCGACGACGGGCTTGGCGCCTTGGCAGGCCTGGCCGGCGGCCAGGGTGACGGCGTGCTGCTCGGCGATGGCGACGTCGAAGTAGCGGTCGGGGAAGCGCTGCGAGAACTTGACCAGCCCCGAACCCTCGCGCATGGCGGGGGTGATGCCGAGCAGGCGCCCGTCCTGCGCCGCCATGTCGCACAG